>NZ_JBFAAB010000087.1:0-1053 GCF_040639505.1 Nocardia sp. NPDC023852 | reverse complement strand
GGGGTGTGGGTAGGGGGATGACGATGCCGAAGGGGAGGGTGATGCCGGGTGGTGGGGTGGGTGTGGGTGGGGTGGATTCTGCGGGTTCGACGGGTTCGGGTTGGTGTGTTTCGGCCGGTTCGGCGGGGGCGTCTTGGCGGGGTCCTTCGGCCGGTGCGGCGCCGGGTTGTCCGTCGGATGGTGTGCTGGGTTGTCCGTCGGATGGTGTGCGGGGTTGTCCGTCGGGTGGGGTGCAGGTGGCGGCCTGGGGGTCGCGGGGATCCTGCACCCGGGGGTTTTGAAACTGGATCTGGCGGTCGTAGGGTTCGCCGGTGCCTGCGCCGTAGCTGCGGCCCGGCGGGATGGGGGGCAGCGGCGGGACGGGAACGGGTATGTCGGGGCGCGGCATCGGCGCGGGCACTACCCGCGCCATGCAGGGATCCACCGGTACGGGCGGGGCCGGACAGAAGATGCCACACGGGATCGGCGGCAGCCCCGGGATCGTGATCATCACCTCGGCCGGAGCCGGGGCCACCGGGGCCGGCACCTGCACACCGGACTGCTCGGCGGAGTCCGGGGTCGGGGTCGGGGTCATATCCGGCAGCGGTCCGAGGGCACCGGGCTCGACCAGCTCCGGTGACACCACCACCGGGGTGGGAGCACCCCCTGTGCGGTAGGCCGCCGACCAACTCAGCACATTCCCCGCATACGCCATCGAATTGTTGTACCGCAGTACCGCCCGCAACTCTTGGACCGGATCACGCAAATTCGATCCCTCCGAACACAAATACTTCGCCGCACCCAACGCCGCATCGAACACATTGTTCGGATCAGCCACCCCATCGGCGTTTCCGTCAGCGGCATACGTTTTCCACGTACCCGGCAGAAACTGCATCGGACCGATCGCCCGCACGAACCCACTCTCCACCGACCCGATCACCTCGTTGCCCGGCAGATGACCATCCAACACCGGGCCGAAGATCGGCCGCACCGTCGTCCCCGCCGCGTCCGTCCGCCCACCCCCCGCGTGTCCCGACTCGATCCGTCCGATCCCCGCCAGCAAACTCCACGACA
>NZ_JBFAAB010000086.1:0-1128 GCF_040639505.1 Nocardia sp. NPDC023852 | reverse complement strand
CGGTATCCCGGCGGTGTCGAGTCGCCGGATGAGCTGTGGGATCTGGTGTTGTCGGGCACGGACGCCATCAGTGAGTTCCCTTCGGATCGTGGCTGGGACCTGCGTCGCCTGATCCATCCCGACCCCGACAACTCGGGTACGTCCTATGCCCGGGAAGGCGGATTCCTTCCGAACGCGGGCGATTTCGACGCGGGCTTCTTCGGGATCGGTCCTCGTGAGGCGATCGCGATGGATCCGCAGCAACGGTTGCTGCTGGAGGTGTCGTGGGAGGCGTTGGAACACGCGGGGATCGATCCGACATCGTTGCGGGGCAGCGATACCGGTGTCTACACCGGTGTGATGTACCAGGACTACGAGGCCGTGACCCGCAAGGGTGGGTCCGAGGTCGAGGGGTATGTCGCGACCGGTGCCGCGGGAAGCGTGGTGTCCGGACGAGTGGCCTACGCGTTGGGTTTGGAAGGGCCCGCGATGACGGTGGATACGGCGTGTTCGTCGTCGTTGGTGGCGTTGCATGTGGCGTGCCGGGCGTTGCGTCAGGGGGAAAGCTCGCTGGCGTTGGTGGGTGGTGCGACGGTGATGGCGACACCGATGGTGTTCGTGGAGTTCTCCCGGCAGCGCGGTTTGGCCCCGGACGGGCGGTGCAAGTCGTTTTCGGCAGCGGCCGACGGGGTGGCCTGGTCCGAGGGTGCCGCGGTGTTGGTGGTGGAACGGCTGTCGGACGCACAGCGTCTAGGACACAACGTGTTGGCGGTGGTGCGCGGCAGCGCGATCAACCAGGACGGCGCGAGCAATGGTTTGACCGCGCCGAACGGTCCGTCGCAGGAACGGGTCATCGCGGCGGCGTTGGCCAATGCCGGCCTGCGCCCGGTGGATGTCGATGTCGTGGAGGCCCACGGCACAGGCACGACGTTGGGTGATCCGATCGAGGCGCAGGCGTTGCTCGCCGCCTATGGCCAGGATCGACCGGAGCCGCTACGCATCGGCGCGCTCAAGTCCAATATCGGTCACACACAGGCAGCTTCCGGTGTGGGTGGCGTGATCAAAATGGTGCAGGCATTGCAGCACCAGATACTGCCGAAGACACTGCATGTGGATACCTTGTCCCCGCATGTGGATTGGTCGGCGGGA
>NZ_JBFAAB010000085.1:0-1153 GCF_040639505.1 Nocardia sp. NPDC023852 | reverse complement strand
GACCCGCTCGCCGGCGCGGAGGTCGTCGGGACCGTCGACTACAGCGAGCTGCCCGCGGCCAAGAAGGTTCTCGATGACGAGTTCAACGGTCGCCCGTCACGGCTGGACGAGGTCGTCGAGGGAATGGAACCTATCCAGCTGATCAGCCTGCTCAACGGCGCACTGATCACCTACGGATGGATCGTGTACCAGCTCGCCGACCCAGACATCGTCGCGCAGCTGCGCCAACTCTGACCCGGAACAGGTGGGGCCCGGAACCATGGTGGTGGTTCCGGGCCCCACTGCTACATCCGACTGCTACTTCTTTCCTGAGCCGCCGCTGTTCTTTCGGTGGCGGTAACAGCCGCCCCAGGAACGGCGTTAGAGTGTCCAGTTTCCTGGACGGTTCCGGGCTTCGCGAACAGGGTTGTAGGCCTCCCACGAGTTTTGGTCGGTCTCGCCGCGCTCGTAGCGTTCGGTATTCCAGGCGTCATAGGCCCGCTCCAGCTGTGGGGTGGACTGGTGCGGGATCTTGCGTCGGCGGCAGAACGCGATGAATTCCAGGGCGGGCTCGGCCACCCGCCGACGCCGCTCCGCGCGCGGATCCACCTCGACCGCGGCCCGGTCGAGGTCGGCGACGCGGCGGGCTCTGGCCAGTTCACCGACGTCGTAGGCGATACGCCGCAAGATCGCCACGACGCGGGGCACGTCCGCGACGACGTGGAACCGCCGGGGCCAGTCCGACTCCGGACGCAGGCTCACCATCGTCGGGTACGGCTCGCGGTCCAGATGCTCGAGCCAGTCGGCGCATTGGCGGATCCACTCCACCTCGTCATCCAGACGCCCAGCGATATCGGCACGGCCCGCCAGCTCGCCGTCATCGACGTCGGGATCCTCCGGCGCGGGCCATCCCGTTGCCCGCAAGACACCCATCTCGGCGTCGAGGGCGTCGATATCGGCGTCGGCAACGAGTTGGTGGACCCGCGATGACGACAGTCCTGCCGCTTTGGCGATCTCCCTGATCGACGCGCCGTGGGTCTTCGCTGCCGCCAGCGCCCAAGCCCGTTCCTTTTCGGCCTGCTCCAGCCGCCACGCCGCCCGGGTCACCCGAGCCAGCACCCGACGTTTGCGCCGCCACACCACCATGTCCACGACCAGGAAAACCCCTCAGCCA
>NZ_JBFAAB010000084.1:0-1241 GCF_040639505.1 Nocardia sp. NPDC023852 | reverse complement strand
TGCGGGCTCAGGCGGTCAACGCAACACCTCTTCGAGTGCTTCTGATGGTGTGCGGAATCCGAGAGTTTGTCGAGGGCGCCCGTTGAGTTCGTCGGCGATCGCATCCAGGTCGGCCTGGCTGTAGGTGCGGAAGTCGATATGCCGGGGAAGATATTGGCGGAGAAGCCCGTTGGTGTTTTCATTACTGCCGCGCTGCCAGGGACTTTTCGGGTCGCAGAAGTAGACCGGGACGCCCGTGGCGACGGTGAAGGCAGCGTGTTCGGCCATTTCATAGCCTTGGTCCCAGGTCAGGGTCCGCCGCAACGCATCGGGCAGGGTCAGGATCCGGGCAGCCAGGGCGTCGGCGACCAGATCGGCACGCTTGCCCTCGGGCAGAGCGACCAGCAGCAGAAACCGGGTGGACCGCTCGACCAGGGTGGCGACCGGAGACATGCCACGCCCGAACACCAGATCGCCTTCCCAATGCCCCGGAACGGCTCGATCAGCGGCCTCGGCGGGGCGCTCGGCGATGGTGAGCACGCCGCGGCGCTGACCGCGGCCGTCGGGCTCGCGCTTGACCTTCGGCCGGCGCATAGCCCGGTGAGTGCGCAGATAGCGGGTCAGCTCGTGACGCAGCTCGCCACGAGCCTGGATGAACAAGGCCCGGTAGATCGTCTCGTGCGACACATAACCCATGCTGGACTGCGGATTTCGGCGCAGCCAGCCCGCGATCTGCTGCGGCGACCACGCCAGGGCGAGTTTCTCGGCCACCACCGCCGCCAATCGCGGATCGCGGGACAGTTTGGTCGGTTTCGGTCGCGTCGCCCGAGCCCACGCCGCCTGGTCGGCAGGCAAGGCCCGATAAGCGAAACGACCGCCGCGCCCAGCGACCTCACGCGAGATCGTCGAGGGCGCTCGCCCCAGGCCGCGGGCGATACTGCGCAGCGAGTCCCCGGCCGCCAATCCACGCGAGATCTCTTCTCGTTCAGCCAAACTCAGGCGAAGCCCGCCACGGTGACGAGGAGCCGGCCGGACCCCGCCACAGCGCTTGAGAAGGTCACGCACCGTCGATGGGTGCCGGCGCATCTCCCGGGCCAGGACCTTGATCGCTTGCCCGGACCGCCACCGCCGCCACACCTCCTCGACCTGAGCCTCGGTCAACGGCGTTCTTTTCTCCGACAGTGGTCTGCTCGAAGCCATCGCGCATCACATCCGTTCCTCACCAGGAGATTCCAGTGTTGCGCTGACCCATTGAGACCAAG
>NZ_JBFAAB010000083.1:0-1246 GCF_040639505.1 Nocardia sp. NPDC023852 | reverse complement strand
GAGCCACCAGCGACGACGAGCACGCGGTATCCACCGAGATGGCCGGACCCTTGAAACCGAGGGTGTACGCGATCCGACCAGACAGAACACTGTTCGAAACGCCCAGGTAGGCATGGCCTTCGGTCTCGGCGGTGATGGCCGGAGAACCGACACGCGGACCGTAATGCTGATGGATGACACCGGCGAAGACGCCGGTGTCGCTGCCGCGCAACGTGGTCGGATCGATACCGGCGTTCTCCAGCGCCTCCCAAGACGCCTCCAGCATCAGACGCTGCTGTGGGTCCATCGCCGCGGCTTCTCGTGGACTGATTCCGAAGAAGCCAGCGTCGAAATCGCCTATGGCGTCGAGGAATCCCCCTTCACGGGTGTAGATGGTGCTCGGCGTATCCGGGTCCGGGTCGAAGAGTCGCTCCAGGTCCCAGTCGCGATCGGTCGGGAACGAGCCGACCGCGTCGGTCGCGGAGGCGACAAGATCCCACAGCTGTGCTGGTGATTCGACGCCACCGGGGTAGCGGCAGCTCATGCCGACGACCGCGATCGGTTCTCGGGCGCGGTCTTCCAGATCGCGAATGTGTTTGTTGGCTGAGCGCAGATCTCCAGTGAGCTTGCGCAGGTACCGAGTAAGCCGTTCCTCGTTGCTCATGCTGAACCGAACTCCTCATCGATCAGATCCAAGAGCTCGCTACTGGAATGCAGTGCGAGATCGTCGTAGTCGTCGTCCCCTCGACTGTCGCCGAGATAGGAACGCAGCCGATCGCTGATAACACGCAGCGCCGTAACGGTCGCGGTGTCTTTTCCTGCCGTGACGACACGCTCGACCATCGCCTCCAGGTGGGCGAGATCGTCGGGCACGGTCGCGACGGGGGACGGTTGCGCGGTCGACCGCAGCGTCACCTTTGCCTGCTTGTGCAGATAGCCGGCCAGGTCGACCGGATTGGGGTAGTCGAATATCAGCGTGGAGGGCAGGTCGAAGCCGGTGGCTTTGGCGAGCCGGTTCCGGAGTTCCACCCCCGCGAGCGAATCGAATCCGAGTTCGTCGAATCCCTTCTCCGGTCTGATGTCGCCGACGGACGAGTGGCCCAGCACCGCGGCAGCCTGTTCCAGGACGATGTTGAGCAGAGCCTGCTGCCACTCGGCCTCCGGCATCAGGTCCAGTCGTTGTGCTAGTGATCGTATGGTGTCGACGTGGCGTGTGGAGGTGGTGACCAGGGAGTTGAGTGTTTTGGGTAGTGTTCCTGCGGTGGCT
>NZ_JBFAAB010000082.1:0-1291 GCF_040639505.1 Nocardia sp. NPDC023852 | reverse complement strand
TTCTGGGGTGAGCAGGCTGATCGGCTGCAGTGGCATCGACCGTTCGACCGGGTACTGGACTGGAGTGCCGCGCCGGTGGCGAAATGGTTCGTCGGCGGCACTCTCAACGTCGCCTACAACTGTGTGGACCGGCACGTCCTGGACGGACACGGCGACCAGATCGCTATTCATTGGGAAGGCGAGCCCGGCGATTCCCGCGCCATCACCTACGCAGAACTGCTCGCCGAGGTCTGCCGGGCAGCCAACTACCTCACCGAACTCGGGCTGCGGGCCGGTGACCGCGTGGCGGTATACATGCCGATGGTGCCCGAGGCCATCATCGCCATGCTCGCCTGCGCCCGGCTGGGCCTGACCCACTCGGTCGTGTTCGCCGGATTCTCCCCCACCGCCCTACGACAACGAGTCGACGACGCCGGTGCCCGGCTGATCATCACCACCGACGGGCAGTGGCGACGCGGGACGGCCACACCACTCAAAGCCGCGGTCGACGAGGCGTTGAGCGGTGACCCCTCGACAGTCGAGCATGTGCTCGTGGTCCGCCGCACCGGTATCGAGGTGCCCTGGACCCAGCACCGCGACCTGTGGTGGCACGACACGGTCGGGCACGCCACACCCGAACACGAAGCCCAACCCTTCGACGCCGAACATCCCCTGTTCATCCTCTACACCTCCGGCACCACCGGAAAACCCAAAGGCATCCTGCACACCACCGGCGGCTACCTCACCCAAACCTCCTACACCCACCACATCGTCTTCGACCACAAACCCGGACAAGACATCTACTGGTGCACCGCCGACATCGGCTGGATCACCGGACACAGCTACATCGTCTATGGACCGCTGTCCAACCGCGCCACCCAAGTCGTCTACGAAGGCACCCCCAACTTCCCCGACGAACACCGACACTGGCAGATCATCGAAAAATACGGCGTCACCCTCTACTACACCGCACCCACCCTGGTACGCACCTTCATGAAATGGGGAAGACACATCCCCGCCGCCCACGATCTGACCTCGCTGCGGCTGCTCGGATCGGTCGGCGAACCGATCAACCCCGAAGCCTGGCGCTGGTACCGCGAGGTGATCGGCGCCCACCGCACCCCGATCGTGGACACCTGGTGGCAGACCGAAACCGGCGCCATCATGATCTCCCCCCTGCCCGGGGTCACCACCACCAAACCCGGCGCCGCCATGACACCACTGCCCGGCATCTCCGCACGGGTGGTCGACGAAGACGGCAAGCCAGTACAGAAAGCCGAGACCGACACTGATTCCCCGGACCGCTCCGCGG
>NZ_JBFAAB010000081.1:0-1309 GCF_040639505.1 Nocardia sp. NPDC023852 | reverse complement strand
TACTCCAGCTGCACTTCGTGATGTTGCGGGGTAGCCTTTTTCGTTGTGTCGGTGGATGAGGATCTGGCTGCGTGGGTGGCCGGGTTGGATGAGTTGTTCGGACAGGTGGCGGGCCGGTTTCAGCGGGCGGAGCCGCGGTTGCGGGCACGGTTGTATGTGCGGGGCCTGCTGGCTCCGCTGGCCGGGAAGAATGGGTGGACGCTGGCGGAAGCGGCCGGTGAGCGCACACCAGACGGGATGCAGCGGTTGTTGCATGCGGCGGCGTGGGATGCGGACGGGGTGCGTGATGACCTGCGCGCCTACGCGGTCGAGCATCTGGGGGCACCGGACGGTGTTTTGGTTGTCGACGAGACGGGGTTTTTGAAGAAGGGTGTGAAATCTGCTGGGGTGCAACGGCAGTACTCCGGAACAGCGGGTCGGATCGAGAATTGTCAACTGGGTGTGTTCTGCGCCTACACCGGTAGCAAGGGGCGCACGCTGATCGATCGGGAGTTGTATCTGCCCAAGTCGTGGACCGAGGATCGGCAACGGTGTCGTGAGGCGAGCGTGCCCGAGGATGTCGCGTTCGCGACCAAGGCGACCTTGGCGAAGAACATGCTGGCCCGAGCCCTGGATGCGGGAGTGCCGGCCAGGTGGGTGACCGCGGATGAGGCCTATGGCGGCGACGGCAAGTTCCGGGCCTGGCTCGATGATCGCCGGATCGGGTACGTCGTCGCTGTTCCACGCAGTCAGACCATCCCCGTCACCGCAGGCTGCACGCGTGCGGATCACCTTGTCACGCAAGCACCTTCGCAAGCATGGAAACGGCGTAGTTGCGGTGCCGGAGCGAAAGGGCCACGACTGTTCGACTGGGCGGTGGCCTCTCTGCCGGTCTATGAGTGGACCACAGCCCCGGGCTGGAGCCGCTGGCTGCTGGCGCGGCGGGCACTGACTCCGAACGCCAAGGGCGCACTGGAGATCGCCTACTACCTGTGTTGCGCACCCACAGGCACCACCGACGAGGAACTGATCCGCGTCGCCGGATCCCGATGGGCCGTCGAGGACTGCTTCCAAACCGCCAAAACCGAGGTCGGCCTCGACCACTACCAGGTCCGCCACTACGACGCCTGGTACCGGCACATCACCCTGGCCATGCTCGCCCACACCTACCTCGCAGTCACCGCCGCTATCGCCCCAAAAGCGTTGGCAGCGGCCTCATCTCGCTCACCCTCGGCGAAATCCGCCGTCTTCTGGCACACGTGATCACACACTCACCCGACCGCGCAGCGATCTGGCGATGGTCAACCTGGCGCCGACGCCACCAATACAG
>NZ_JBFAAB010000080.1:0-1403 GCF_040639505.1 Nocardia sp. NPDC023852 | reverse complement strand
CGGTTCACGAGTCAACCCGCCCGATCTCCTGCGGCACGCTACGGGGCAGCTGACCCCGGACCACGAACCGCTCCCATCAGATAAGTCGACGGTTCAGGTGTCAGATCATGATCAAGTTCAGGTCCCTGCCCGGTACGCGCGGGTCAATGCGTGGGTCATCAGTTCCGATACCGATGCGGAAGTGCGGTTTCTGACCGAGGTGTTCGCAGCGATCGAAACGCCCGGGTCGCGGCTGCTCGATCCAGACGGGGATATCGGGCATGTCGAAGCCGAGCTGGATGACAGCGTCATCATGTTGTTCGATGCCAAACCCGGTTGGCCGTCGACACCGTCGCATTTGCGGGTCTATGTCTCGAGTGTCGAGGAGAGTGTCGACCGGGCGGTGGCGGCGGGGGCGCGGGTGGTCACTCGGCCGACGCTGCTGGCTTTCGGTGAACGTGTTGCTCGGGTGCGTGTTCCGCAGGGACACCTGTGGTGGTTACAGGAGCGGGGGTGGAAGAGGTTGCGCCGGAAGAGCTGGCCGCGCGGTTCGCCGAGCCGGCTGCGCTGGAGGCGATGGGGTATGTGCAGGCAAGTCTGCGGGAGGAGATGGCGGCACGAAACCTGGCTGGACAGTAGGACTCCGACAGGATGCACGACCCGCCCACCGATAGGACTGGTCGTGCATCGTGTTCGCGGTGGCCGCACTGAGAGGTGGTCGGTATCGGGTGCTGGCGGCCGAGCAGTGGGAGGTTGCTCGGTCTACTGCCGCCGAAATCCGGTTCCAGAGCGGCTGCACAGATGTCCGCAAATGCCGCTTACAAGGCTGTTCGGACCGGCCAGGCCGCGGCCGGCTGAACGCACCATCATGCCGATTATGTGGCGCTCACCGCTGGTCTGGCGGGCCCCCGGTAAGGCCCCGGCAACACTGAATATTGGCGCCGATGATCGCGCCGGCGATGGACAGGAGCGCGCGGCCGACAGCGACCAGTCGACGTCGGACGCGGCGCTGGACGAGGGGGACAGCATTTCGGGCCGCGAGTGACCCTTACTCGCAAGTAATTCGGAGAATTTCGAAACGGATGTACCAGTTCTAATCCAGATCAAGATCATGGGCCAATGCGGGCCTCGGGCCATTACCAGCAACAACCAGAGGTATCCGAGACCTTGCGGCAACCAAGCGACTTGGTCGTCCCTACGCCACTGCTGCGATCGAATTGTTATAAGCCCAGGGCGGGTTACCGGCCAGTACGCCACGCCTTTTTGTCTGTCGCTCGGCACTACAGCAGGCGGTAGTATCGAATCCAGCGCTGGCGCAGGCTAAGACGTCGTCTTACGTGGTTGTGATTCGGTTCCGCTGCATCGGATCCGGTTGTGCTGCATGATGTTCGGTTTGTGACCGACGAGTTGTCGAAACGTCTTGT
>NZ_JBFAAB010000079.1:0-1419 GCF_040639505.1 Nocardia sp. NPDC023852 | reverse complement strand
CCGGATCCTGCGGGACTGGAACGACACCAGCTACCCGGTTGATTCCGGGTTGTTGCTGGATGGGTTCCGGCGTGCGGTCGAGGCTGATCCGGGTGCGGTGGCGGTGGTGTTCGAGGGTGTGGAGCTGACCTACGGTGAGTTCGATGCGCGGGTGAATCAGCTTGCGCGGTTGTTGATTTCCCGCGGTGTGGGTGCGGAGTCGTTGGTGGGGTTGGCGGTTCGGCGTTCGCTGGATCTGGTGGTGGGGATGTATGCGATCGTGGCGGCGGGTGGGGCGTGGGTGCCGTTGGACCCCGATCACCCGGCCGAGCGGATCGCTCATATCCTGGACACGGCACGCCCGGTGTGTGTGGTGACCACCAGCACCGACACGGTCCCGGTACCCGACGACATCGCTGTCGTGGCTGTGGACATGTTGGATGTGGCGGGGTTCGATGCTTCCCCGATCCGTGCGCGGGAGTTGTCGGCGCCGGTGACGGCGATGAATCCGGCGTATGTGATTTTCACTTCCGGGTCGACGGGTCGCCCGAAGGGTGTGGCGGTCTCGCATGCGGCGATCAACAATCAGATCGAGTGGATGCTGGCGCAGTATCCCCTCGGACCGGGTGATGTGTATCTGCAGAAGACCGCGACCACGTTCGATGTGTCGTTGTGGGGTTATTTCCTGCCGTTGCGGGCTGGTGCGAAACTGGTCGTCGCGACCCATGACGGTCACCGCGACCCGGTGTATGTCGCGGAAACCATTACCGCGCAGCGGGTGACGGTGACCGATTTCGTGCCCTCGATGTTGACGGTGTTCGCCGCGCACCTGCCGGCGGGGTCGGTCCCGACACTGCGGGATGTGTTCGTGATCGGTGAAGCGTTGCCACCGGAAACGGTGACGGCGTGGAATGCGGTGTCGCAGGCGGTACTACACAACCTCTACGGTCCGACCGAGGCCGCGGTATCGGTGACCTACTGGCCCGCCCGCGGTGGTGATGAACGTAGCGTGCCGATCGGGGTGCCGCAGTGGAACACCCGCGTGTATGTCCTGGATGCACGCCTCCAGCCCGTCCCCGCGGGGGTGGCGGGTGAGTTGTATCTGGCCGGTGACCAGCTCGCGCGTGGCTATGTAGCACGCCCGGACCTGACCGCCGACCGGTTCGTGGCCAACCCCTTCACCACCGGTGAACGCATGTACCGCACCGGTGACCTCGTGGTCTGGCGCGCACCCACCGAAAACCTGCCACACCGGTTGGAGTACATCGGGCGCACCGACTTCCAAGTCAAATTCCGTGGCCAACGCATCGAACTCGGCGAGATCGAGACCGCGTTACTGACCCAACCCGGCGTCAACCAAGCCGTAGCTGTGGTCACCACCTCGAGCCTGGGCGAACAGTTGGTCGCCTACGTCGTGCCCGCGCCCGGCCAACAGATCGA
>NZ_JBFAAB010000078.1:0-1708 GCF_040639505.1 Nocardia sp. NPDC023852 | reverse complement strand
GCTTGATCGTGCGGTGTTGCCGGAGCCTGTTTTTGCTGCGCGTGTGTTTCGTGCGCCTTCGACGCCGGTTGAGGAGGTCGTGGCCGAGGTGTTCGGGGCGTTGCTGGTGTTTGAGGAGGACGGCCGGGTCGGGGCGGACGACGACTTCTTCGAGCTCGGCGGTAATTCGTTGCTTGCCGCGCAGGCCGCGGCACGGGTCGGTTCGGCGTTGGGTGTGCGGGTGCCGGTGCAGTTGTTGTTCGAGGCGACAACTGTCGCCGCGTTGGCGGCGCGTGTGGAACAGCATGTGGGTTCGGTGGTGGGCCAAGCGTTGCGTGCGGGCCCGCGACCGGTGCGGGTGCCGTTGTCGTATGCCCAACAGCGGATGTGGTTTCTCAACCGTTTCGATCCGGGTAGCGCGGTAGACAACATCCCGGTGGCGGTGCGTTTGTCGGGCCGGCTGGATGTCGAGGCGTTGCGGGCTGCGGTGGGCGACCTCGCCGAACGGCACGAGGTACTGCGTACCGTCTACCCGGAGATCGATGGCGAGGGCTACCAGCTGGTGCTGCCGACCGGTGATGTGCGCGCGGTACCGGAGTTCATGATCGAGCAGGCCCACCACAGCGAGGTGCCCGCGTTCGTCGCTGCCGTGGTGACAGACGGTTTCGACGTGACCAGCAGGCCGCCGGTACGGGTGCGGCTACTCGCGTTGAGCGAGACCGAGCATGTGTTGATCTGTGTGGTGCACCATATCGCTGGTGACGGGTTCTCCATGGGCCCGTTGGCTCGTGACCTGATGGGCGCATACGCGGACCGGGTGCGTGGTCGCGTGCCGCAATGGTCACCGTTGCCGGTGCAATACGCCGACTATGCGATATGGCAGCGTGCGGTTCTCGGTGACGAAGACGACCCGGATTCGGTACTGGCGCAGCAGATCTCGTTCTGGCGCAGCACATTGGCAGGCTTGCCTGAACAGTTGGAGTTGCCCGCGGATCGGGCACGTCCCGCGGTCGCCTCGCACCGCGGCGCCACGGTCGGCTTCGAAATAGATGCTGATGTGCACGCGGCGTTGAGCCGCCTTGCCCACACCCACAATTCGACGTTGTTCATGGTGATGCACGCGGCGCTGGCTGTGTTGTTGGCTCGGTTGTCGGGCACCGGTGACATCGCGGTGGGAACTCCGATCGCCGGACGTGGCGAGGCGGCGTTGGATGATGTGGTCGGCATGTTCGTCAACACATTGGTGCTGCGCACCGAGGTCGACTCGGGCACGCGTTTCGATCAGCTGTTGCGTGCGGTGCGTGAAGCCGATGTCGAGGCGTTCGGTCACGCTGATGTTCCGTTCGAGCGGCTGGTGGAGTTGCTGGACCCGGTGCGTTCGGCAGGGCGTCATCCACTGTTCCAGGTGATGCTGACCTTCCAGAACCTCGCACACACCGAACTGGAACTGCCTGGCCTTTCGGTATCAGGAGTGGACCTCGCGGTGCCGCTGGCCAAGTTCGATCTACAACTGACACTGGTGGAAAACATCGAACGCCGCGGCGAACCCCACGGCATGTCAGCGGCATTCACCTACGCCACCGACCTGTTCGACCAAGCCACCGTGCAAGACTTCGCCGACCGCTTCAACCGAATCCTGACCACCGTCGCATCCCAACCCACCACGACCGTCGGCGACATCGACGTCCTCGCCCCAGGCGAACGAGACCTGGTCCTACACGAATGGAAC
>NZ_JBFAAB010000077.1:0-1726 GCF_040639505.1 Nocardia sp. NPDC023852 | reverse complement strand
GCGGTCTCGACCGTACTACCCGCCGACGCGCTCCCGCGTGAGCTGCTCGATCTGGCGATCACCGCGACCGCCGCGGTCGGACTACCTTTCGGCGGTGTCGACCTGGTCCCGCACCACGGCGGGGTGGTCTTCGAAGTGAATGTGCACCCGGTGCTCGACGTGCCGGGCGGATTCGACAAAGTCACCGTCCCTTATGTGGTTGCCCACCTCGATGCGCTCGACGCCGACCACGACCCGACCACCGATCAGGCTGTCGCGTCGGCGACCGACTGAGCAAACCCATCCCACCGAGCAGATCCGTTGCGATCCAGGACAACCGGAGACTCCGACATGACCACGCTAGGTGTCTTCTTCGGTGGCCGTTCCAGCGAGCATCGCGTCTCGATCGACACCGCCAACGCCCTGATCCCGATCCTCGCGACCCTCGATGACGAGGTGGTGTGGATCTACGTCTGCCAGGACGGTCGGCTTCTCGTGTGCAACAGCGCCACCGCCGACACCTACCTCGACTCGGACACGCCCGTGGACCGGCTGACCACACTGCCCGAATACCATCTGGCGCTGTCCCACGGTGTCATGCGACTGGCCCCGACTTCCCCCGAGGGCGCGCAGCTCACCATCGACGTCGTGCTGCCGGTGTTCCACGGATCGGTCGGTGAAGACGGAAGCATTCAAGGGCTGTGCCAGTTCTTCGACATCCCCTGCGCGGGACCGACTGTGCTGGGCGCGGCCCTGAGCCTGGACAAAGCCGCGTCCAAAGCGATCGTGCGTGGTCACGCCATCGCGGTGCCCGACTACAGGCTGATCGACATCAACACCATCGACCCCGACCAGCTGCAGTTGCCCTTCGACGGTCCCTACGTCGTCAAACCGCGCACCCAAGGCTCATCGATCGGTGTCGGCTTCGTCCGAGACCGATCCGAGCTACCCACCGCCATCGCGCAGGCCCGACCCTTCGGCACCGAATGCCTCATCGAGCAGTACATCCCCGCGATCGAAGTCCACTGCTACGTGCTCAAAACCAGTACTACGATGATGACCTCCCGCATAGCAGGCAAAGTGCCGAACAGCGAAATCTACAGCCACGAAACGAAACTCCAAGCCGCGAGCAGCCTCCGGCGTCTGATCGACACCGACTTCTCTCCCGCCACTATCGACCGCATCCAACATCAGGCGCGGACTGTCTTCAACCTCCTCGACGGCCGCGGCCTGGCCCGAGTCGACTTCTTCCTCCGCAACAACGGCGAGCTGCTATTCAACGAACTCAATTCGATACCCGGCCTCCGCCGCACCCCCGCGTCAGGCTCGTATAACTCCTGGGCCAACCACGGAATCGGATTCCGCGACGTCGTGGCCGAACTGATCCGCCCATAACCTTCCAGCTCCATCGCAACTCGCTGTGGCGCGGGGCCTCCGGTCACGCCGAGTACCTGAAGCAGTCCAGTAGACCATCGGCGTTTTTCGAGGGCTGTGACGTCTTCGATTCCGTGACGGCCAGGTGGCATCACTACGCAGCCTGTATGACCCGTTGCAGGTCGCCGAACAGCTTGCGCTGATCCCCAATCAGCAAGGTGCCGCGATGTTGTACGCCGACCGGTGCTGGTTTGAAACCGAAGCCGGTCCCTTACCCATGATACCTCTGTATTTGTCAAGCGGCATCGGTATGGCGGGTGAGTGTGGTTCGGGCCGCCTGTCTTTCGTCTCGGATCATGGTTCGCCAACATCG
>NZ_JBFAAB010000076.1:0-1750 GCF_040639505.1 Nocardia sp. NPDC023852 | reverse complement strand
TGAATACTGGATCTGGCACAGACTTCGTGATTGACCCGTTCGGGATGCGAAGGGGCGGTTGATAGTTCATGATGTCGCGGGTGTTCTGATCTTGAACTGATGGGGGTCTTGTTTCCGCATCTGGACGGTCTGCGAATCGAGCTGGTCCGCGCGGCGGGCTCAACAGTGCGGATCGAGGCCGCCACCGGCGGCGATCCCGTCGGCTGCCCCGAGTGCGGGACGCTGTCAGGCCGTGTCCACAGCCGGTATCAGCGGCGGTTGTCGGATACCTCGATCACCGGCCGGGAGGTCGTGATCAGGTTGCAGGTCCGCAGGTTGTTCTGCGACAACTCCGATTGCGGCAAAACAACTTTCGCTGAGCAAGTGCCTCAGCTGGCGGCCCGCCACGCCCGCCGCACGCTGATCCTGGAACGGGCGTTATGCGCGGTCGCGCTGGCGTTGGGTGGCCGCGCTGGGGC
The DNA here is from genome assembly GCF_040639505.1 of Nocardia sp. NPDC023852. NCBI lineage: Bacteria > Bacillati > Actinomycetota > Actinomycetes > Mycobacteriales > Nocardiaceae > Nocardia > Nocardia sp. NPDC023852. The sequence continues at coordinate 1,292 of NZ_JBFAAB010000076.1, read as the reverse complement.
GCGGCTGACCCGGCAGTTGGCCGCGACGGTGAGTCGGATGACGTTGCTGCGCCAGATCCGGGCGCTGCCCGACCCTCAGACCTCGATCCCGCAGGTGCTGGGAGTCGACGACTTCGCCCTGCGTCGCGGGCACAACTACGGAACGATCCTGATCGACATGCAGACCCGCCGCCCGGTCGAGGTCCTCGACGACCGAACCGCCGACACCCTCGCAGCCTGGCTACGAACCCATCCGGGCGTCGAGATCGTCTGCCGTGACCGGGCCGGCGCCTACGCCGAGGGCACCGCTGCCGGAGCGCCGGACGCGGTGCAGGTCGCCGACCGCTGGCACATCTGGCACAACCTCGGCGAGGCAGTCGAACGCACCGTGGCACGCCACCGCGCCAGCCTCGCCGCCGCGATCGCCGAACCCGACCCGCAGAACCGGCCCGACATCACCGACGTTGCCGCCGAAATGCATCGCGGGCCCGTCACACCCGATCAGCGGAAGGATCGCACCGCAGTTCGCACCCGCCAGCGCTGGGCCGAGGTCCATGCGTTGCTGGCCCAGGGCACGACCATCCGCGCGATCAGTCGTGAGCTGGGGCTGGCCCGCGGCACCGCCCGCCGCTTCGCCCGCGCCGAATCGGCCGACGAACTGCTGGTCAACGACCGCACCGGATACCGCATCAGCGTGCTCGAAGCACACAAATCCCACCTACACCAGCGGTGGAACGAGGGCTGCACCAACGCGACCCAGCTGTTCGAAGAGATCAAGGCCCTCGGCTACCGAGGCAGCGAGAGGATGGTGCGCAACTACCTGCACCCCTTCCGCGCTCTCGCGCGCATCCCGGCCCCGCCACGCAAACCGCCAGCGGTCCGGAAGGTCGTCGGCTGGATCATGACCAACCCCGCCGCCCTTGCTACCGAGCACCAGGAAAGTCTCGATCGGGTCCTGGCGATCAGTCCGGAACTTGCCGCTCTCACCGGGCACGTCCGCGCGTTCGCAGAGATCATGGGCGAGCGGCGCGGTCGAGATCTCGAGCGGTGGATGGTCGCCGTCGACTCCGACGATCAACCGGCACTGCACTCGTTCGTCCGAGGACTGCGCCGCGACCAGGACGCAGTCACCGCGGGCCTGACCATGGCATGGAGCAGCGGAACGGTCGAAGGACACGTCAACCGCATCAAGATGCTCAAACGGCAAATGTTCGGCCGAGCGAAGACCGACCTCCTCCGAAAGCGAATCCTGTTGAGCGAGTGAATAACCCGGGATCCGCGATCACCAAATTTGTGCCAGATCCTGAATACTG
>NZ_JBFAAB010000075.1:0-1838 GCF_040639505.1 Nocardia sp. NPDC023852 | reverse complement strand
CACCCGGATCAGCCTCGACCGCACGCCGGAACCCATCCAGCAACAACCCGGAATCAACCGGGTAGCTGGTGTCGTTCCAGTCCCGCAGGATCCGGCGCCGCTCGACTGTGGTCAGTAATTGCAGATCACCGACCGGGGTGTGTGGTGCGGTGAGGATCTCGGCGAGCAGGCGGGTGAATCGTTGGGCGAATCCCTGCACGGTGTGGTGGTCGAACAGATCGGTGGCGTAGGTGAACATGCCGGTGATACCGGCGGGTGCTCCCGACTGGTCGTATCGGTCGGCGAGGACCAGGTGCAGGTCGAACTGGGAGATGTGGGTGTCGAGGTCTACTCCCGATACCGTCAGTCCCGGCAGTTCCAGTGTGGTCGCGGCCAGGTTCTGGAACGACAAACCCACTTGGAACAGTGGGTGGCGGGCTGTGGAGCGCGCCGGGTTCAGTACCTCGACCAGTCGTTCGAACGGCACGTCCGCATGCGCGAAGGCCGCGATGTCGGTTTCGCGTTGGCGTGCGAGGAGATCGGTGAACGCTTCACCGGCGTCGATTCGGCTGCGGAAGACCAGCGTGTTGATGAATGTGCCGATCAGATCGTTGAGCGCGGCCTCTCCCCGGCCCGCCATCGGCGTGCCGATCGCGATGTCTTCGGTGTTCGACAACCGGGCCAGCAGCACCGCCAGCGCCGTGTGCACGACCATGAACAGTGTCGCGCTCTGCGACTGCGCTACCTGCACCAGCCCGCGGTGGGTGTCGGCGTCGATACCCACCGCCACCGCGGCACCGGCGAAGGACTGCACCGCTGGACGCGGCCGATCCATCGGCAGGTCCAGCTGTTCAGGCAAATCCGCCAGCGCGGTACGCCAGTAGGCGACCTGATCCGACATGATCGAGCCCGGGTCGTCCTCACCGCCCAGCAACTCACGCTGCCAGATGCTGTAGTCGGCGTACTGCACCTCGAGCGGAGCCCAGTTCGGTGCCTGCTCCGCCGACCGTGCGACATAGGCGGTCATCAGATCCCGCACCAGCGGCCCCACCGACCAGCCGTCGGCGGCGATGTGGTGCACCACCATCGCGATCACATACTCCGGGGTGGCCGTGGCGTCTTCGATCTCGAACAACGCCACCCGCGCCGGCACCTCACCGGTGACATCGAACTGCGTCGACACCAACTGTCCCACCGCGGCTTCGATATCCACCGCAGCTATCGACCGCACCATCAGCGGCAGTCTCGCCTGGGTCGCCGCCACGATCACCTGCACCGGCTCACCCTCGACCACCGGATACACCGTGCGCAGGATCTCATGACGACCCACCAGATCCTCGATCGCCGCACGCAACGCCGAAACATCCAATAAGCCGGTCAACCGGACCACGATCGGCAAGTTGTAGGCCGTCGAAGCGGTGTCGAACTGGTTCAAAAACCACATCCGCTGCTGCGCCAACGACAACGGAACCCGCTGCGGGCGCCGACCAGCCACCAACGCCACACGCCCGAGAGTGCCCGCCTGCTGCTCCACCCGAACCGCCAACGCCGCGACCGTGGACGCCTCGAACAACACACGCACCGGAACACGCGTGCTCAACATCTCACCAAGACGCGCGGTGACCTGCGTCGCGATCAGCGAGTTACCACCCAACATGAAGAAGTCGTCGTCCACACCGACCCGGTCGATGCCCAGGACATCAGCGAACACACCCGCCACGATCTCCTCGATCGGTGTCGAGGCAGCACGGAACACCTTCGCCGCGAATTCCGGTTCCGGTAGTGCTTTGCGGTCCAGTTTGCCGCTGGTGTTCAACGGGAAGCTGTCCAATACCACGACTGCTGCGGGCACCATGTAT
>NZ_JBFAAB010000074.1:0-2113 GCF_040639505.1 Nocardia sp. NPDC023852 | reverse complement strand
CGGTGCCTGCGGTGACGCCGAGGGCGGCGATCATCAGGGCCGACGTCGCGGCGAATTTCCTCATCAGCATTTGTTTGGAACCTCGATGTGAAGCGTTCGGAGGGGACTGGACCAGCAAAATCTAGACCAGCTAACGCGTGGTGAACCGGTTGTGACTATTTATTCAAATTTTGTTCACCGCCGCGGCCCATGGCTTGGTGGGCTTCTGGAAATGAGGGCGCTGACCGGGGTTTTCCACCACTAACCAAACTGGGCGTTCTTCTCTTTGGGAAGATTATGTGACGGAGGTCACAGCATGTAACTCTGGGTCAGCTGCCGCGCGGCACCGGCTGCCGAGTCGGTCATCACCGGGACCGGTCCCCACGTAGAGTCGTGTGGGTGCGATTGCTCGTCACCGGCGGCGCCGGATTCATCGGCGCGAACTTCGTTCATCTGACCGTGTCCGACCATCCCGACACGACCGTCACCGTCCTCGACGCGTTGACCTATGCCGGGAACCGGGTCTCCCTGGATCCGGTGGCCGGCCGCATCGATTTCGTGCACGGCGACATCGCCGACCTCGACCTGGTCGACGAACTGGTCAGCGGCGTCGACGCGGTGGTCCATTTCGCCGCCGAATCCCATAACGACAACTCTCTCGCCGAGCCGTGGCCGTTCCTGCAGACCAATATCGTCGGCACCTATTCGCTTCTGCAGGCCGTGCGCCGCCACGACGTGCGCTACCACCACGTGTCCACCGACGAGGTGTACGGCGACCTGACGCCGGACGCCGCGTCGTTCACCGAGACCACCCCGTACAACCCGTCGAGCCCGTACTCGGCCACCAAGGCCGCCAGCGATCTGCTGGTTCGCGCGTGGACCAGGTCGTTCGGCGTGCGCGCCACCATCTCCAACTGCAGCAACAACTACGGGCCCTACCAGCACGTGGAGAAGTTCATCCCGCGCCAGATCACCAACCTGATCGACGGTGTCCGGCCGCGGCTCTACGGCGCGGGGCACCAGGTACGCGACTGGATCCACGTCGACGACCACAACCGCGCCGTGTGGGCCATCCTGCAGCGCGGTCGAATCGGTCAGACCTACTTGATCGGCGCCGACGGCGAGCTGGACAACAAGTCCGTGGTGCGGATGATCCTGGAAGCGTTCGACCGGGATCCGGACGATTTCGATCACGTCACCGACCGGCCCGGCCACGATCAGCGCTACGCGATCGACGCGTCACTGCTTCGCACCGAACTCGGCTGGGAACCGCGCTACGGAGACTTTCGCGCCGGGTTGGCCGCGACCATCCGGTGGTACCGGGACAACGAATCCTGGTGGCGCCCGGACAAGGCGGGCACGGAGCGCGCCTACCTAGCGGCGGGCGAGCAGACGATCGGAGTGGCACGGGACTGAACTGAGTCGACCGCGCCGCTGCGCTCGAATTCCGTTGCGGGCCGGCCCCGGACGGCGATGTGGTACTTCACCGCTCCCTGCGCCACGATCACGGTGACGGCAGGACCCCACGCTCGGTGTCTTCCCGCGAATCGCTCCGCCGCGAGGAGCGGGACTTTCACCAGCAGCGCGCAGTGGTCGTACGGGACTACGCCATGAAGTCGCACACATGCAGGTCACTCGTGGTCCATATCTCCCGCCGTGACGGCTGGTCGATTGCGACTGCTTCTGGATCGGAATATTCGGTGTTCGATTCCGCCGGAGGCCGGACGGGTGAGTGCACTGCAAATACACGGTAACCGTAAGTGTCTCCGCGGTTTTCAGTATGTGGCCACCCCGCGCGATCAGCGCGCGGGAAGCGAATGAACTCCGCCCGCGCACTGCGCGGGCGGAGTTCACGACTCGTTTCTCTTATGTTGTACGAGTTCAGTTGCGGGCTTTACTTCACAGGGTTGAACGGCTGGTTGATCGTCGTGAAGTACTGGATCGCGGCGCCGATGGCGACCGGGGCGGTGATCAGCAGCTGGCCGGCGAGGGTGCCGAGGGCACCGACCGCGATGATGCCGCCGAGGCAGCCGATGACAGCGGCCGGGATGAACGCGCCGAACAGGCCGACGATGGTCGCCGCGGCGACGGTCGCACCGGCGATACCGCCGAGGACGCAGCCGACGGCTCCGCC
>NZ_JBFAAB010000073.1:0-2175 GCF_040639505.1 Nocardia sp. NPDC023852 | reverse complement strand
AGCATCTCGGGGTGCGAACGGGCGGCCGCCGCCGGTAGGTAACGGCCGAGGCCCCGAACAACTGGGTCGACAGCTGGCCCATGCCTGCCAGTGTTGGTACACCCGGAACCGACTACTCCGCCGAGCCGCTGGATGCCAACTGGTTACGGAGTCTCTCCCGCAGCCGCCGAACGCCGGGTGCCTGCGATGCCAGCAGTAATTCGCCCGGGTATCTGCCCTGCAGATCGCCCACGGAGTCCTTCGCCACTTCCGCTTCCAGTTGCTGGAGAATTACCACCTCGCTGTGCCAACAAGGCCCTCGCCACATTTCTCTGAAATAAATGTTACGAAAGCCGTTTCCATGACATTCCGAGGTCGCGGAAACGGCTTTCCGGGCCTCTCTAAATTCACGATAGTCGCGTCCGACACGCGTGGGCGATTGCGAGATTCTCAGTACTCGTTCAACGGCGCAGAGGGGGGAAAGGTGACTGGTAGAGCCACCAAAGAACGGTGGAAGGGTCCAGGCCGCCAAGCCGGTGCGTCAGCCGGTATGGCCAGCCGGATCTCGGGCAGCGCATCGAGAAGCTGATCGATCGCGTCCTGAGCGATCAGGTAGGCCAGCGACTGTGCGGGGCAGGCGTGTGGGCCGATGCCCCACGCCAGATGCGAGCGATTGCCTGTGTGATTCTCGGTCCGGATCGCGGGGTCGTTGTTGCAGCCGGCCATGCTGATGACGACCGGCTGATGCGCGGGCAGCCAGACCCCGTCGACGAGGATCGGCTGACGGGGATAGGTGGTGAGGAGGTTCGCCAGCGGCGGGTTGTCGAACAAGACCTCGTCCAGTGCGTCGCGGGTGGACAGGGCCCCGCCGACGACACTTCCGCCGAAGCGTTCGTCGGTGAGGATCAGCAGCAGGGTATTGCCGATCAGGTTCTGTTGCAGTTCGATCCCGGCGCCGTAAAAGCTGGTCAGCTGGTGGATCATCTCCAGTTCATCGAGTTCGGCCGGATGCTGCAGCAGTTGCGAGGTGATGTCGTTGCCAGGATGGGTCCGTTTGAGAGCCACCAGTTCCAGTAGCGCCTCGGCGATCATCTTGTTGCCGTCCTCGGCATCGATCCCCTCGAGCATCGCGGCCATGCCTGCGGCGACCCGCTGTCCGACCTCCGGCGGGCAGCCGAGCAGGGAATCGATAACCGCGAATGCAAGCGGGAGCGCGTACTGGCCGATCAGATCGGCGGCACCGGCCTGGCAAAAGGTGTTGACCAGCGGGATGGAGATCTTCTCCACGGTGGCATCGAGAGCGTACAGATCCACCGCGTTGATACTCATGGTGATGGCCTGCCGGTAGCGCAGGAGGGCCGCTCCGTCGTTTCGAGTCCCGTTGGGACGCCACTCCATAAGCGGCCGGATGGGGCAGTCGGCCGGGATGTTTTGCTGCCAGGTGCGTGGATCGGCAGGGAAGTGCTCGGGATCATTGAGGATCCGCAGCGCGGTGTCATACCCGACCACCAACGTGGCCGGCACGCCCGGCGCCAGCTCAACCGGAGCCAAAGAGCCGTACTGTCTTCGCATTTCGTCGTAAGCACGGTGCGGATCCGCCGCGAATTCCGACGAGTACAGCGGCACCCTCGGACCTTCGGAGGCCATCGGCGAGCCGTGAACGACTGGACAGGTCTGGGTGTCCGTCCGGGGCTGTGATGTACGCAAGAATGAAACTCCAGATGTTCGTGTGTTCTGGGAACGCGGTCATCCGCGCGTCCCCGCTTTCGGCCGCCGAACAACTGCTGTTACTTCGAGAGCATACTGAGCCTTTCCGGGTGGCGATAGGTCAGGCGGCTCGAGCAGGTGACACGTCGAAAGTGGTTGTAGTGTGCAATAAGGAACGCAGAATACCGGTGAAAGTAGCTCTTGGGTCCTACTCGGCTTCTGCGTACCGCTGGATGGCCCGTGAGAACCTCGCCATAGAGCCCTCCAAGTCAGTCCGCCCGGCGTCGTCCGCGTCGAGCAGCGGCAGCTCTCTAGCGGCGAACTCCTTGACGGCCTGCCAGACAGCGTCAAGGACCTGCGCGGCGTCGGTGTCGGCGATGACGCGGCCAGCGCGAACACTCATCCTCCGTTTCATGAGGGTGAAGTTGAGCGAGAAATGCGAGGCCGCGAGCACGATGTCACCGCGCTGCGCACGCACCCCGAGATGCC
>NZ_JBFAAB010000072.1:0-2670 GCF_040639505.1 Nocardia sp. NPDC023852 | reverse complement strand
CCAACCACGCCTGCCTGCCAATACCAGTCTGCGCACACCGTGCTCGGTGACGAGATGCCGCGCCGCTACCGCACCCAGCCCACCGGTACCACCGGTGATCAACACGGTGCCCTCGGGCCGCAGCGGCGCTGGAATGGCGAGCACGTTCTTACCGATATGCAGTGCCTGGCTGAGGTACCGGAACGCTTCGGGGGCTTGGCGCACGTCCCAGCCCGTCACCGGTGGTGGGGCCAGCACCCCGGTGTCGAACAGCTCGACCAGCACGCTCAGGATCTCCCGTGTGCGGTCGGGATCGATCTCGCTGAGGTGGAAACCTCGATAGTCCACCCCTGGATGCCGCGCGGCGACCTCGCCGGGATCGCGGCGATCGATCAATCCCATCTCCAGGAACCGTCCACCGCGTGGCAACAGTCGCAGCGAGGCGTCCACGAATTCACCTGCCAGCGAATCCAACACGATATCGACGCCGCGTCCGTTGGTGAGTTTCAGGAACTTCTCCTCGAAGTCCAGGGTGCGGGAATCCCCGATCACCGCATCGTGGAATCCCATACCCCGCAGCACATCCCATTTGGGTTGGCTGGCGGTCACCAACAGCCGTAAACCCAGATGCCGCGCCAACTGGACAGCAGCTGTGCCCACACCACCGGTCGCGGCATGCAGCAGCAACGTTTCCTCGGGTTTGGCCTGCGCTAAATCGACCAAGCCGTAATACGCCGTCACGAACACCACCGGTACCGCCGCGGCCTGCGCGAACGACCATCCCCGCGGTACCCGCGCCAGCATCCTGTGGTCGGTCACCACTACCGAACCGATATCGGCGACGAACCCGAAAACCCGGTCACCCACCGCGAATTCGGTGACGTCGGAGGCCACCTCCAACACCACACCCGCACCCTCACCACCGATCACGGCATCGGTGTCCGGATACATACCCAACGCGATCAACACATCCCGGAAATTGACTCCCGCCGCACGCAAACCCACCCGAACCTCGCCAGGGCCCAACGCCCGCCATGCGGTCGGTGTCTGGACCAGAACAAGGTTGTCCCCGGTCAAAGTGCCTTTACCGAGCTGAGTCAACGCCCACCCCGGCGCGTGTGACAACTCACTGGCCCCTACTGTGTCACCGATACCGCGGGTCAATCGCGGCGCGAACGCCACGCCGTGTCGCCACGCGATCTGGGGTTCGTCCGCGAGGGCCGAAGCAGCCGCGACACCGTCGCGGTAGCCGTCCCAACGATCCACGTCGATGAGGGTGATCCGGCCGGGGTTCTCATTCTGGCCGCTACGCAGCAAACCCCACACCGCCGCGCCGATCGGATCTACTGCCTCGCCGGGATCCACCCCGACCGCGCCCTTGGTCACGACCACGATCCGCTCACGGCGTGCCAGCAGTTCCCGGACTGCGTCGGCGACCTCGACAAGTCGGTCATGAACCGCGCTGGGCATATCCCTACCCGCAGGTGCCTGCTCGAGGCGCAGCACCGCGACCGGCTTGCCGGCGATGGTCACCGTTTCCCCTTGCTGCGTGCGTGTCCACTGCGGGTCGGCACCGACATCACCGGGCTTGGCGACGGGCAACGCGATCCAACCGAGCCGGTGGACACCGCCACCGGCCACCGCAGCACCAGAAGATCCCAGTGCGCGGATCGGGACCGGGCGCAGTGTCAACACCGCGACATCGGCCACCGGCGCGCCCCCGGCGTCAGCGAGTGTCAACCTGACCCGTCGACTATCCACACCAGAAGAAGAATCAGCCTCGGCCACGCTCAACCCCACCCGCACCGACCCCGCCCCCACAGCGTGTAGATCCACGTTCTCCCACGAGTAAGGCACCAGGATCTCTCCCGCAGCGGCCGGGGAGACCAGCCCGCCCAGCGCCACCGCGTGCAGTACCGCATCCAGCAACGCCGGATGTATTCCGAACCGGCCCGCCGAGGACTGCGCCTGCTCGGGCAGATCCACTTCCGCGTAAACCTCTCCCCCACGCCGCCACAACGCGGTCAACCCCTGGAACAGGGGTCCGTACCCGTAACCACGCTCGGCGAGTTCGCCGTAGAGATCACCGATTTCCACCGGCAACGCCGCCACCGGCGGCCAACTCGCCTCCATCGACCCGACCCGACCCGACGACGCCGACGCCGACGAGGCCGTGACAAGCGTTCCCGTGGCATGACGAACCCAGTCCGCCTGCTCCGACTCACCCTCGCGTTGCCGACGCGAATACACCGACACCACTCGTGAGCCCGCCTCATCAGCTCCAGCGGCCATCACCCGTAACTCCACCGCACCCACCGACGGCACAACCAACGGCGCCGCCACCACCAACTCCGCCAACCGCGGACTACCCACCATCGCCCCCACATGCAACGCCAACTCCACAAACGCCGTACCCGGCAACAACACCACCCCACCGATCACATGATCGGCCAACCACGCATGACTCGACAACGACAACCGACCCGTCAACACCACACCCTCGGACTCCGGCAACCACACCGCCGCACCCAACAACGGATGCTCCACACCCTCCACACCCGAGGCCCGGACATCACCCGAACCCGCCACAGCCAACCAATACCGCTGATGCTGAAACGCATACGTCGGCAACCCAACCCGACCAACCACACCCCCCGCCAGCAACACCCCCCAATCCACACCCACCCCAAC
>NZ_JBFAAB010000071.1:0-2702 GCF_040639505.1 Nocardia sp. NPDC023852 | reverse complement strand
AGGCGGAGCCGTGGCCTGCCGGTGAACGAGTACGCCGTGCGGGGGTGTCGTCGTTCGGGATCAGCGGCACCAACGCACACGTGATCGTGGAGGAAGCACCGGCCGGTCCGGAACGCGCGGTGGAGCCGGTCTCGGCAGGTGATTCGCCCGTGAGTTCGCCGATGGTGCCGTTGCTGGTATCCGGGAAATCCGAAGTGGGACTGCGGGCGCAGGCTGCACGGTTGCGTGCGTGGTTGGCGGTGCATCCGGAGGCTGAACCGGTGGATGTGGCGTATTCGTTGTTGACAATGCGGTCCCGGTTGGATTGGCGTGGGGCAGTCGTCGCGGGCGACCGGGACGCCATGCTGGCGGGATTGGCTGATTTGGCGGCGGGTTCGGCTGCACGGGGCGTTGCCGAGGGTACCCCGGTCATGGGGAAGGTCGCGTTCCTGTTCACAGGCCAGGGGGCGCAGCGTGTCGGTATGGGTGCCGGGTTGTATGCGGCGTTCCCGGTGTTCGCGTCGGCGTTCGACGAGCTGTGTGCCGAGTTCGACCGTTTGTTGGAATCTTCGCTACCCGGTGTCTCGTTGAAGGACATCGTCTTCGGTGTCGCGGGTGCGGATCTGATCCATCGGACGGAGTTTGCCCAGCCGGCGTTATTCGCGTTCGAGGTGGCATTGTTCCGGCTGGTGGAGTCGTTCGGAATCACTCCGGATGTGCTTATCGGGCATTCGATCGGGGAGCTGGTCGCCGCGTACACGGCGGGGCTGTGGTCGATGGCCGACGCGTGTGCGTTGGTCGTGGCTCGGGGTCGGTTGGTGGGTACGTTGCCGGCCGGTGGTGCGATGCTCGCGGCCGCGATTTCTGAAGAGCGGGCGGTGCAGGTCGTCGCCGGGTTCGGTAGGCGGCTGTCGATCGCAGCGGTGAACGGCCCGTCCTCGGTCGAGCTTTCCGGTGATGAGGACTCCATCGAGAAGGTGGAGACGATGCTGGCCACGGAGAAGGTCGCGACCGCACGGCTGCGGGTCAGTCACGCGTTCCATTCCGCCGCGATGGATGCCATGTTGCCCGAATTCGAGACCGTTGTTGCGGCACTGAGTTACGGCCGTGCTCTGTTGCCAGTGGTGTCCAACGTGTTCGGCACGGTCGGTGGTGCGGCTTTCGCCGACCCGGTCTATTGGGTCGGTCAGTTGCGTGACACAGTCCGTTTCGCGAACGGTGTCGACGCCTTGCTGGACTTGGGTGTTCGACGGTTTTTGGAATTGGGTCCCGATACGGTGTTGGCGGGAATGACCAGGCAGTGCCTGCCCGAGGATCTCGAATCGACGTCGTTGGTGGCGGCCGCGGGCGTGCGTGGTGCCGATGAGGTGACGCAGTTGCTGACGTTCCTCGCGCACGCCCATAACGCGGGCATCGACGTGGACTGGGGGCCCTTGTTCGCCGGTCGGGCCCCGATGCGGGCGTCGTTGCCGACGTACGCATTCGCGCGTCAGCGGTATTGGCTGAGTGCGGATACGACGGTTGCGGCCGGTAGTGTCGCGCATCCGGTCTCGACGGATGCGGTACGAGTGGCAGGTGAGGACGAGCTGTCCACCCCGCTCGCCTTCGATCACCCGACGACTCAGGCCTTGGACTATCTCCGCTTCCGGATGCCGGAAGCCCGCGCCGTGGAATCCGCGTTGCGCGGTGGCCTTACCAACCTTTTTCTGGCTGCGCACCGGCGCGGTCAGGTCGGCGCCACGATACCAATGCTGCTGGGAAGCGCCAAGCTCGCCGAGACCTTCACCACCGGCGCCGAGCTGCCCGCCCAGCCGACGCCGATTCCCCTGAACAGGGGCACATCCCGACCCGCGCTGATCTGCGTTCCGTCGTTTGTGGTCGGTACCGGACCGCAGCAGTTCGCTCGACTGGCGCGCGCGTTCGGCCGTGACCGCGCGATAGCCGCGCTGCGCCTGCCGGGAACCCGGCCCGGGGAGCTACTGCCTGGATCATGGGATGCGTTGCTGGATTGCTTGGCGACGACCGTGGATAACGTTGACGGCTCGGCGCCGATCGTTCTCGTCGGCTATTCGGCGGGTGGCGCGATCGCGCAGGCGTTGGCGCATCGCCTGGAGGAGAGCGGGAGCGGTCCGGCGGCGGTGATATTGCTCGACCCCTATTCGCCCGACGATGCGGAGCAACGTCGTCGTGCGACCGTCAGCGCGATCGAGACGGTGCTCGACATCGGACACGAAATGACCGAGATCGATGATCACGGCCTGGTCGCCATGGCGAAGTACATGCAGATATTCGACGAGCAGAAACCCGTGTCGATCGCCGCGCCGATGTTGAGCCTGCGGGCGGCGACACCGTTGCCCGGGCTGGATCACGTCGAGCGGGTGCCGACCTGGCTGCATACCGGCGAGACGGTGGAGATCGACGCGGACCACTTCTCGATTATCGGAGCTGCTAGCGCTGCCGTGGCGGAGGAGATACGACGCTGGCTCGAGGCGAAGGTCGGGGGCGATGGCCAGACCGGATATGGCCCTGGCCGACCCGGCTGACGCACACACAAGCGCGAAATCGCAATTCTTGGCATCGAGTAAGGCGCGGTAGAGGAATCCCATGGTCGAATCAGCGAATGAGATCGCCATTGTCGGTATGTCGTGCCGGTTGCCGGGTGCGGTCGATCTCGCGGGTTTTTGGCGGTTGCTGCGTGGTGGTCGTGACGGTGTCGGTTCGGC
>NZ_JBFAAB010000070.1:0-3168 GCF_040639505.1 Nocardia sp. NPDC023852 | reverse complement strand
CTGGGGCAGGAGCGGGAGCGACCGGAGCCGCCGCGAAGGCGATCGCGGTGGCACTTTCTCAGACCGGAAAACCCTATGTGTGGGGCGCGGAGGGGCCGAATTCGTTCGACTGCTCGGGTCTGATGCAGTACGCGGCGGCGGCGGCGGGTGTCAAGATTCCACGAGTCGCGGCGGATCAGTATCGCCAGCTACCCAAGGTCAATCCGTCGGATATCCGGCCGGGCGACCTGATCTTCACCAGGTTCGGAAACGGCGGCCCAGGCCACGTCGTCATGTACATAGGCAACGGCGAATGTATTGCCGCGTCCCGCAGCGGAGTACCTATCGGGAAGGTACCACTGCCAAAGAGTTACGCCGCGGCACGATGGACCTGACCGCCTCCCTGCGGCTTCGTCGGCGCCGAGTGCGGGGATGACGGACGAGTACCTCGCGCACACCAGCGCCTGGCCATCGAAGTGAGCGTGGTGAGCGAAGGCAGATCCGTGACGCCCTGGCGTCGGCGTAGAAAGTCAGATCCGCGATCCGGGCCGGCGGTGTAAACGGACCGTCGGTGAACTCGATGGTGGTAGCACCACGCCGACGCACCCACTCCACAGCGTGCATGGTGTCGCGCGGGATTGAACAACCGACCCATCGGCGCCATTGGGTCGGTTGAATTCCACGGACGGACGACGCCGGTCGCGCGCGTGACCCTCTGCGGCCGAGCGGAATCGAGTGTCAGTACCCGACATATGAGCCGCCACCACGCATCTGCACGATCCCCGGCACATTGCTGACCGAACCGTAGCGCTCGATGGAATACCGCACGCCCGCGATGATGTTGTCGACCGGATTCCAGATATTACGATGTCCCGGAAGGGAATACGAGTTGAACGTCGGATCGATGGTCTGCATCAGCCCCTTTGACGGGATCCCCGCCGCGGCGTTGCTGTCCCACAGGTTGATCGCGTTCGGGTTGCCGCCGGATTCATGCTGGATGATCGCCGCGATATCGGCGGGATCGATTTGGCGCGTGTCATAGCCGTGCTGGCGGAGCACCTGAAGTGCCTCGTTGATCCATTGCCCCTGCTGACCAGAGGGACGGGTGCGCGGCGGACCACCGCTGGGGCCGCGCATGCCGGGGTGCGTAGCACGACGCGGGCGGCGCGGGCGGGCCGGGCGCGCCTGTTGCATGTACCGGTCCGCGAGGGCGGCAACACGTTCGGCGGTGAGCGTCGCGGCCGCCTGCCCCTGCCCTAAGACCGTTCCGGCACGCTGTAAAGCGTTACCCAGCGTGACAACAACGAGGTGCCGTCCCGCTGCCGTGTCCTCGACCTTGCCGAGCGCGGTCAACGCGGTATTGACCTCGGCGATGATCGAGTCGATGGCGGCCCTTCCTTGCGTCGTGCTGTCGACAGCGCCGTCCAGGATGCGCCCGAGTTCGGCGTTCAAAGACTGTGTGGCATCTACATTCCGCGAGGTGTTCTGATTGTTGGCTGCGTACCGCGATCCCAGCTCGCCGTCCCACACCACCGGACCGGTCGGCCGGCCTGCCGCGATGTCGGGAGGGGCGTAGGGTTGCCCGGAGTTCGCGGTAGGAGTTCCGTCGCCGTAGTGGGCAGCTATTGATGCGAGGGCACCGAGCGCGGCCGCCGCCATCGGCGTGGTCGCCCCGGACCAGGCCAGCGCATCGGGTCGGGCAACCGACGCGGCGCCGCTTGTAGCAGAAGGTGTTTCGACGACCGGAGTGCCCGCTGGGCTGCGTGCGGCCGTGCTCGCCACCGGAGCCGGAGCAACCGATGCCGGCGCGCCTCCGGGCAGCGGTGGCGGGACCCGCGCCGGACTGCCCCGGGCTTTCGTCCTGGTAGGGCGGCCAGGGGCAGACGTGGTAGCGCCCACTCTCGGGTCATTACCGTCCTCCGTGTCGGGTTCGGACGGGGTCCGCTTCGTCGGCGCCATCAGTGCCCCAGGTACGCATGACCGCTGCGAACAGCCTTGACACCCGAAATATTGCTGACCGAGCCATCCCGACTGAGGGCGTGTCCGGTTCCCCCGAGGATATTGTCGGTCTGGTATCCGGGCTCCTTCATCAACCCGCACAACACCGCTTGCTTGTGTGCGAAGGAGCCGTTCAGAACGGGAGCGATCACAAGATGGGGCAACATCACCGAGGCAGCCATGATTCGCCTTCCGCCACACGACTCGATGCGTGCGCTGCCAACCATCAGATCAGGTGGTGGATGCCAGTGCAGACGGTCCAGGCCTCTGACAGTAGGGGGCCAACTCCGTCGGTTCGCTGGCCTCATGTCACCTGCCCCGGTGCTTCACTCACCCCATCAGAGGACTTTCTTGCGCCGACACCTGCCCGACAGCGTAGCCGCAGCATAACCTAGCTCTATATCAGATCTCGCCACCATGTTCCCGTCAGCGAGAATGCATCGCGTACAGCGTTGTGAGTGGATGTCCGCGACTGGCAATACACCGTCGCCCACGCTGATTCCCTTGCGGCACGGCGTTGCGGCGATCAGCCACGCAGGGACGAGTATCGACAAGGTGACTGGGCTGACCGTCCCCCCGGTGCGGACCTGGCACCGGCCGAGTCCGGCTTCCACGCAAACGACGCCTTGTGGCGAGACCCGCTCCAGCACGGTGATGACTGCCGTGACCTGGCATATTGCGCAATCGACGAGATACCTTACAACTCCCGGCAACAAGCGGGCAATTGCGACGATCGGCGCTAAGCGGAGACGCTTCCCATAGATGCCGCGATTCGATTTGCATTCGCGATGCGCTGCCCCCTAGCCTCGCCAGAGCTTCTTTCATAATACTGATCGAAGACCGCTGCGGCAGCGGCGGGCGTTTGCGCAGCTTTGAGATACCTGTATGCACCCGATTCACTACCGCGCAATTCCTGCATCATGAAATCCACTTGGACCTTCCAGTCGGTAACAGGACCTCGGGTGGCGGCAAATCGCTCGAGATTTCGCCGCCGCCCGCCCAGCCACTGACACAAGCCTATGGCACCTTCGCGCGGATTCAGAGCAGAAGTCTTCAAGCCTGATTCAACCTGCATGTTGCCCACGATTCCTGCGGCTTGCGCCGGCGTAAAGCCATATTTTGTGATGAGGTACTGATAGATTTCCTTGGCCTGGGGATTCGAACCACCCGGGGTAGATTCGCTGGATTGGT
>NZ_JBFAAB010000069.1:0-3216 GCF_040639505.1 Nocardia sp. NPDC023852 | reverse complement strand
AGCCACCGCAGGAACACTACCCAAAACACTCAACTCCCTGGTCACCACCTCCACACGCCACGTCGACACCATACGATCACTAGCACAACGACTGGCGTCCACACCCGAAGCCGAAATCTCGGGTGTCGTGCTGACCGTCGTCCGGGAACACATCGCCGCCATACTCGGACACGAGTCCAAGGACATGATCGATCCGGACGCCCCATTCCCGGAGTTGGGATTCGATTCGCTGGCGGGAGTCGAGTTCCGCAATCGACTCGCCAAGGCCACCGGCCTGCCACTGCCCTCCACCGTCGTCTTCGATCACCCCACCGCTCGGGCGCTGGCCGACTACCTGTGGTCCCGGATCACCGAAACCACGCACACCACGGTGGACACTCCCACCGCGGCGCCCATGGAATCCGCGATCCGGGGTGGTCTCACCGAACTGGTGTTGGCCGCACATCGGCGCGGTCGAGTCGAAGCCGCGATACCGATGCTGCTGGAGAGCGCCAAGCTCGCCGAGACATTCGCCACCGGCGCCGAGTTGCTCGTCAAGCCGGCGCCGATACCGCTGAGCAGAGGGACGTCCCGACCCTCGCTGATCTGTGTTCCGTCGTTCGTGGTCGGTACCGGACCGCACCAGTTCGGTCGGCTGGCGCGCGAGCTCGGCACCGACCGCACGATAGCCGCGCTGCGCCTTCCGGGAACTCAGCCCGGGGAACCCCTGCCCGAGTCGTGGGATGCGTTGCTGGATTGTTTGGCGACGACCGTGGAGGGCGTCGATGATCTGCAGCCGATCGTTCTTGTCGGTTATTCGGCAGGCGGCGCGATCGCGCATGCGTTGGCGCATCGCCTCGAGAAGAGCGGGCGTGGGCCCGCGGCGGTGATATTGCTCGACGCCTATTCGCCCGACGATGCGGAGCAACGTCGTCGGGTACTGGTGAGTGCGATCGGCTCTGTGCTCGACCTCGAACACGAGATGACTGAGATCAGTGATCACGGCCTGGTCGCCATGGCGAAGTACATGCAGATATTCGACGAGCGGCAACCCGCATCGATCGCCGCGCCGACGTTCAACCTGCGGGCTACGACGCCGCTGCCCGGCCTGGACCTCGTCGAGCCGGTGCCCGCGTGGCAGCACACGGGCGACACGGTCGAGATCGACGCGGACCACTTCTCGATCATCGAAGCGGCCTCCGCCGCCGCGGCGGACGAGATACGGCGCTGGCTCGAGGCGAGGGACGATGACGATTCGAAATAACCATCCCGACAAGCCGCCTGCCCTGATGTGGCGGTGTCTGACGTGGCTGCTAGAGCGCATGAGCGCGAAATAACAATGCTTGGTATCGGATAAGGCGAGACAGGAATTCCCATGGTCGAATCGGCGAATGAGATCGCTATTGTCGGAATGTCGTGCCGGCTGCCGGGCGCTTCGGACCTCGAAAACTTCTGGCGGCTGCTGCGCGATGGTCGCGATGCCATCGGCTCCGCTCCCGCCGACCGTCCTGGAATCGACGAGACGGCCGGATTCCTCGATTCGGTGTCAGAATTCGACGCCGACTTCTTCGGCGTGCCGCCCAACGAAGCGCGGTCGATCGATCCGCAGCAGCTCCTCGGTCTCGAGCTGAGTTGGGAGGCGTTGGAGGACGCGGGCTTCGGCGACCGGACCGGCGCGCGAGCAGGAGTGTTCCTGGGCTGCACCGGAACCGATTTCGCAGAAATAGTGGCCGCGCAAGGCAAATCCGGCATCGGCAGGCATTCATTGCAGGGTGTCGGTAGGGGTGTGGCCGCCAACCGAATCTCCAACTACTACGGGTTCACCGGCCCGAGCATCGTAGTCGACAGCGGGCAGTCCTCGTCGCTGGTCGCGGTGCACCTGGCCTGCGAATCGGTTCGCAGCGGCGAATGCGACATGGCGCTGGCAGGTGGGCTGAACTTCATTCTCTCGCCGTTGAGCGGCGAGCGCTATGAACAATTCGGTGCGCACTCGCCCTCGGGAAAGTGCTATACCTTCGATGAACGCGCGGATGGCACGGTGCGCGGTGAAGGTGGCGGCGTCATCGTGCTCAAGCTGTTGGCGCGTGCACTCGCCGACGGAGACCGGGTCTACGCGGTGATTCGTGGTAGTGCGGTCAACAGCGGCAACGAACGTCAGGTGTTGAGCGCACCCAGTGTGGCGTCGCAAAAGACAGTTATTCGGGCGGCACTAACGGCGGCCGGGGTAGACGGCTCGTCGGTGCAATATGTGGAGCTGCACGGAACCGGCACGCCGGCGGGCGATCCGGTGGAGGCGACGGCCCTTGGCGAGACCTATGGCGTGGGGCGGCCCGTGGACGCGCCGTTGGCCGTCGGTTCGACCAAGACCAACATCGGACATCTGGAAGGTGCCGCGGGGATCGCCGGCCTGATCAAGACGGCGTTGTGCCTGCGGCATCGAGAACTGGTGCCCAGCCTGAACTTTCACACCCCGAACCCGCGGATCCCGCTCGACGAGCTGGGGTTGCGGGTGCAAACCGCGCCGGACCACTGGTCTGCCGCGGCGCTGCGCCGAGCGGGGGTGTCGTCGTTCGGCATGGGCGGCACGAACGCCCATGTGATTCTGGAGGAAGCTCCCGTGCCCTTTGCGGGAGAAGGGCACGCCGGGCGGTCATCCGGCTCGCGGCCCCTGGCGTGGGTGTTGTCCGGACAGAGTCCGGAGGCACTGCGGGGGCAGGCTGTTCGGTTGCGGGAGTGGTTGGCCGATCATCCGGAGGCCCGTGCCGTCGATGTGGCGTATTCGCTGTCGCGTTCACGCATGCCGTTGGAGTGGCGAGGTGCTGTGGTCGGGCACGAGGTCGACGCGATGGGTGCCGGGTTGGCCGTGTTGGCCGATCCGACGGCGGCACCGGCTGCCGGTGCTGCCTTGGCGGTGACAGGTCGTGCCGCGTCCCGGCGGGTAGTTTTCGTGTTTTCGGGGCATGGAAGTCAATGGGTGGGGATGGGCGCGGCGTTGTTGGCGTCGGGGGGCGTGTTCGCGGAGTCGATCGCGGAGTGCGAGGCGGCGTTGGCGCCGTTCGTGGATTGGTCGTTGACAGAGGTGCTGCGCGGGGAGGCGGGTGCGGCGTCGCTGGACCGGGAGGATGTGCTGCAGCCGGTTTTGTTCGCGGTATCGGTGTCGTTGGCGCGGTTGTGGCAGGCCGGTGGAGTGGAGCCGGCCGCGGTGGTAGGGCATTCACAGGGCGAAATCGCGGCGGC
>NZ_JBFAAB010000068.1:0-3338 GCF_040639505.1 Nocardia sp. NPDC023852 | reverse complement strand
CCCCACCGACCTGACCACCCACTTCACCACCTGGATCGACCAAGCCCTCCAACGCCTAGCAGACTCCGACCCCGAAACCTGGTAGCCGATCCGAAGAAGCCGAAGCGCAGCAAAAGGCGGCGAATCAGCAACGCCACAAGCTATTTCAGATCGGCGCGAAATCGGTGAGGATCTATCCACCGGCAGACTCCGCCGTCGGCCATGGCCGCTCTGGTCGAGGAGTTCGGCGTGGGTGAGCAGGACATAGCATCCGCCAGAAATCCGGCGGTACCGCGTGAAGCGCCTCTGCCTCGGCAAGAGGGCGCAAGCCGCCCGAGCTGGGCGCATAGGTTGAACCTGCATGCGGAGGATCCCAGTGGTTGATGGACCGCATTTTCACGATCGGCGGCGGGTGTGCCTTCGCCGTTCTGATCGCCAGCACGCAGCATCCAGTCCTCGGTACATGCGCTGTGGCAACCTGCGTCGGCGTCCAGATCCCAAGGGTGTCATCGATCTGATCCGCACGCAGGCCCAGTAGGAGTTTGTCAGGCCAGCTAAGCAATGGTCGGACAGCTCAGGAACCCACCGACCGTTGGCTAGCCATCTGCCGGGCTTCGGTTTAGGAGTCGAGCCTTCTCCGGGGTGCTCGGCTGGCCTCTGTAAGCCAGGCGGACTTGCGTCAGGAAATTCAGCGGAGGGCCTTGCCTGACCCTGCTCCGCCTCGCTTCGGGCGTGGTGTCGGGTGTACCCCGGACTGGCATTCAGTGACTGCTGGTCGGCGACGGCCATGACCGGCAGCTGGCCCCCTCGAGTTCTCCACCAGCCCCTACGGTGATCGGCCCGGTTTGCGACAGGGCGGCGCGATCCTTACCGCTGTGACGCTGACGTCAAAATTAGCCGATACCAACATTTTTCGTGGGATGGTGATACCGAATTCAACTGATCGACGGTGTATAGATGACCGATGTACCCAATCAGGAGCGAGCGCATGCCAGGTGAAATAGATTCCGCTGTCTTCCCGCATCTGGATGCGGACCTGGACCGCGTCCGTGACGTTCTCGGACCCGTGCAGTTGCGGGGCAGGCCCGAGCTGACCGCGCTCACAGACGAAGGACCGGACACCTCTCGCCGCTTGGTCCGTCCCACTCTGACGTTGCTGTCGTACTACCTGCTCACCGATCCCGCGGTCCCGGCCGACGACCGGGCGGTGCGCGCCGCCGCCGCTGTCGAGTTGATGCATGTGGGCTCGCTGTATCACGACGACGTCGTCGACCACGCCTACGAGCGTCGAGGCCGTCCCAGTGCCAACGCGGTGTGGGGTTCGCATATGGCCGTATTGGGTGGGGACTCCGTGACGTTCTCGGGCATGCGCATGCTGGCCGAACTCGGCCAGCGCGAAGTTCTCGCGGCAACGATCGCGGGCGAGCAGATGTGCGCGGGCATGGTGATCGAGGCCGCCGACCAGTATGTGGCCTCCCGCAGCGAGCAGGCCTACCTGGACACGATCGACGGCAAAACAGCGGCAGTGCTGTCGCTGGCATGCCGGGTAGGCGCAATGCAAGCCGGCTGTTCCGATGAGCAGGAAGAGGCGTTGGCGCTGTTCGGGCGACAGTTCGGGTTGGCCTACCAGCTGTATGACGACATCCTCGATCTGACCTCGACCGCCGAAGAATTGGGCAAGCCGGTCAACGCGGATCTGCCCGAGGGCATTTACACCCTTCCCGTGATCCGCGCGGCTGCCCACGACCAAAGCCTTGCCCGCCTGCTGCGCCGAGCAATGACGGGTGAGCAAGCCGCACGCGCCCGCGAGCTCGTCATCGCCTCCGGCGCCGTGGACGAAGCACAAGCGAGGGCCGAGGAATTCATCGACCAGGCCGCCGGTCAGCTCACCGCTGTGTCTGTTGACCCGAATGCGCGCCACGCGATGATCGCCTATGTCCGGTCCATACTCGACCGGCGAGCTCCTGCTCCCGCGGTTCCCCAGCAGTCGACGCAGGCCCCCGCAGCTCGCAGTGATGGGCTCCCGCCGGGGGTCGCGCAATGGTTGAGGAGCTGGCTGCTGGACACCGGCCTTGCCCTCACCCCGGCCGAGGCCGACTACCACCGGTGGATAGGAGCGATCCGGACCCCGACACAAATCTTGGCCCCAGCAGCGGACGCGGCCCGTGAACAGACCGTCTACGGCATGGCTGTGTTCACCCTTGTGTGTGACGACCTGTTCGAGGATCCGCAGCTGAGGGACCCGGAAGCCGTGACTGCGCTGAGGCGTGGCATGGTGGCAATGCTGCGCCAGGACCCAAAGATGCGCGGCGCGATCCCGACAGCGTGGGCGAGTTTGTGGCCGCGCCTGCGTGAGGGCCGGAGCGCCCGCTGGCAGAGGCGGTTCCTCGACATTCTCGAGGATTGGTGTGAAGCGGCCGAACGCGAAGCGCATCATCGCATCAACGGCTACATCCCGTCCACGGCCGACTACCTGCCGCTGCGGATGTCGACCAGTGGGATCGATACCGCCCTCGCCTGCGTGGAGGTGTACCAGGACCGGGAGCTGCCGCCGACGCTACGCAGCCACCCCGTGATCCGCCGTCTCGAGGAACTCGGCTTCTGGGCGACCTTCGTGGAGAACGACCTGGTGGGGTTGGATCAGGACGAGGCGGACCATGTCCCCTACAACCTTGTGCGGGCGGTCCGTCACGAGACCGGGTGCACCCGCGGCGAAGCCGTCGAGCAGGTGCAGCGCCAGGTGGCCGAGCAGCGCGCCCAGCTCGAGGCAGTAATCCGCTACGTCCCCGCGCTCTTCCGCGTGCTTCCCGGCCTGTCGGGCCGGGGGCAGGAGTACGCGGAGTTGTACGTGAACATGGCGAGTGTGGGGCTCTGGGGGCGTGAGAGCGATCGGTACACGCAACCGTCCGCTTCCGCAGCGCCGGACTTGGAACGCTTGCGCCGCGAGATCTACTATCCGGCCGCCGAACCGGCTCCGACCACGCCGTAAGCCGGGTTGGGGAACATCCGCCAGAAATCGGGCGGTAGCGGCATGGAGCGCCATCCAGCTGGCAGTTTGTACCGCTTCAGATGCGATCCAATTGCGTTGTACAGCAGATAGTTTCCCGAGTAACCTCGGCCGATGGCTCCGTCGGACCCAGGACGACGGCCGCGACCTACGACCGGCGCTCCTCGACCCCCGACTTTCGAGCTAGCGTCGAATATGGTGGGTGCTGGCATCCACGGTCATGTCATCGTCGTAGGTGGGAAATTGTTTGAAAATTCCAGGCGCGCAGGGATAGTCGGCGGCGGAATCGGCGGGCTCACCGCGGCGATCGCGTTGCGAGCGGCTGGCTGGGAGGTGACGGTCTATGAGCGAG
>NZ_JBFAAB010000067.1:0-3510 GCF_040639505.1 Nocardia sp. NPDC023852 | reverse complement strand
GCTCCAGCCGCCACGCCGCCCGGGTCACCCGAGCCAGCACCCGACGTTTGCGCCGCCACACCACCATGTCCACGACCAGGAAAACCCCTCAGCCAAGTGTTCAGGAAACTGGACACTTTAGCGGTGTTCGTAGAGCGGTTGTTACCAACGCCGGCGCCGACAACCGCTCCGCCCCGCCCCGCCGGGCAGCGCAGTTCAGTTCTTCGCGATCTGGCGGCGCAGGGCGAAGGCATTGGGATAGGTGCACGTCTCGGACGGACGGCCGCCGGTGAACACGCGCCAGAAGATGCCGGAACGGTCTGGCGCAAACCAGTCCATGGCCTCCATGGCGGCGGCGGCGATTTCGAGCTGGTCGGCGATGATCAAGCCGTCCGGCGTGCACAGCTCGTCTCCGTGCAGACGCCAGCCGTGGAAGCCGGCGACAAACCGGGCCAGCTCGGTGAGGCTGCGGTGCGGGAGGGTGGTTGCACCGGACTGCACCTTCTCCAGTGCGGATCTGGAGTATCCGGGCACCCAATCGTCGTCATCATCGAGCGCGGCGATGTCGGCGTGGAAGGCGGTAATCGGCAACGCCGATGAGTCGTTCGGATACCGCTGTTGCTGGTCGGCGCAGTGACCGCACAGCCGAACCCGCTGCCGCAACCAGCCCCGGCCACTGCTCGCATCGTCGTCCAACTGCCCGCATCCAGCACACCGCGGCATGCTGTTCCAATACGTCGTCATGAACGTCAGTATCCGCGCACACGCCGACAGTCCGAACAGATTGCGGCACACCCGAATCCGTGACGAATCACGCAGCGACGTCGAACAGGGTCAGCTCCTGGGGATGTCGCGCAGTCGCAGCGCGCAGTTCGGTGCGCTCGCGGATCGCGCAGGTCGGTCCGATCCCTAGCGCGACCGATTGCGGCGACACCAGCCAGCCGTGACAGCGGCGGCAATGCGCGACCAGCCTCACCGTGGGCCGATCCTCGTCGGTGGCGGCCATCTCGTTCTCCTCTGGCCAGGGCGGCTACGTCGCAAAGTGTCGCACGCCGGACCGACACCACATCCCCCGTCGTTCTGCCGAGATTCACCGATGCCGGTGTGGCCTGTCGGTGTCACACGGCATTCTGTCCTCGACGAGTTACCAAGACAGCAGGGGAGGACGCCGAGATGGCCTGGGGCAGAAGCGATGAGAGTTCAGCACCGTATCCGTTGGTGGTAGACGATGCCACCCAGCAGGCTCTTGGCCTTACGGGGTTGGAGGAGCTGGCCGGGAACCTATGGCCACACGAGTGCCAGAGCTGCGGGCGGTCTCTGGCCGGTGTCCGACCTACCGTGCATGTGAAGGCTGCAGACTCCGTCGCGTCCGCGACCCTGCATCATCCCGACTGCCAGGCCGCACGCTGGGACGACAACCCCGCCGCCCAAACCAGCCCGGACGCCGCCCTTCTCAACTTCGTCGCCCGCGCCGTGCTGTTGCCCACCTACGGTGAGAGCACGGGTGCGGAGGTATGGCGGCCGTTCCTGCTCGTCAATCCTGGGCTGGAGCAGGTCATCCTCGCCGAACACGGCGGCCAGTGGCGCGTCGCCACGACCAACTACTACGCCCAGTACGGGCTCGGCGCCGGCGGAGAGATGCTACGGGTCGGCAACACCATCCCGAACGCCATCGCGACCCTGGACGACTCCGACGTGGTCACCGTGCTGCTCGGCGACCTCCGTGCAGGCTGGTCCAGCCCGTGTGACCCCGAACTCGCCGACCGCATCCGAGAGCTCGACGGCATAGCGTTGGCAGTGAGCAGCGCTTTCCACCCCGCGCACGAGATCAAGGACCTCGTGCAGGAGTTCGCCGACGCCATCAGCGAAGGCCAGGTAGCGGGCGGTTGGGTCCGCCTCACCACCACCTGAGTCCCTGGTCAGCTGCCGGATCCACACCGGGGCCTCTATCCCGCCCGATACGGGATCCTGCACTGGGCCGTTGCATCCGGGCGAGCGATCCCCGACGGTCGGATTTTGCGACCATCCCCGGTCTGCTGATCCGGCAACTGACCGCCACGTTCGAGGGTCTTGTGTCGCAGGCCGAGC
The DNA here is from genome assembly GCF_040639505.1 of Nocardia sp. NPDC023852. Lineage (NCBI taxonomy): Bacteria > Bacillati > Actinomycetota > Actinomycetes > Mycobacteriales > Nocardiaceae > Nocardia > Nocardia sp. NPDC023852. Next base: position 1,443 of record NZ_JBFAAB010000067.1, on the reverse strand, counting down.
GAGGACGGATCTGCTCCCCGGCCCGTCTGTCCGGGGCCGAACCATGAAGCGCCTCGCCGACATCTGAGTCAGACCTGTGAAACACCTTCCGCTGCAATCCGATACCAGCGACAAGTAACTTTGAGCAGGGGAGTGTCACGTGGTCGAGACCGGCTTCAATCCGTTTGGTGACCCCACGGTCTTAACGGCGCGGCTTCTCAGAACCAGAGAGCGGGCTGTACGCGCCAACGAGCTGCTCGAGTGGGGCCTACACCCCCAGAAGTCCGATACCGACAGTTGCACGGCGTTGGACAACGAGGGCCTCATGGCCGACTTCGGGGAACGTCGACTTGAAGCCGCCGCGCTCTGGCCGCTTATGAGTGCAACCGACAGCATCAGCACCGCGGCCAATCTTTTCGTGCAAGGAACCCAGACCCGGCAACTTCACGCTCCCGCTATGACCGCGCTCTGCCGCAGCGCCGTGGAATCCGCTGGCCGAGTGATCTGGCTTCTGTCCCCGGACGACCGCCAGGTGCGTAGAGATCGCTGCACCGCGATCGCGCTGGCCGAGATGAAGGAGCAAACCAACTACAACTCGAACGAGGTCGCTAGCTTGCGGCAGGGCGATATCGCGTCGACACCCGAGCAAAAGCGCGAATTTATCCGAGGAAGCAGGGATCTGCTCGATCGCTACAACGCACTCGAAGCGGCGTTCACGCAGAACCCGAACCGCGAGAAAGTCAGGCCCTTCGGCAAAACCGCTGAACTCGCGGCGGAGTGGATCGAGCAGCATATACCGCCCCACGATGAGGGGGAGATCCGTGAGAACGGGATGGCAATCGGCACCAAGCGGGTCTACACGCTGACCTCCGCCGTGATGCACGGCTACAAGTGGGTCACCGAGTACCTCCACAACGGTGATCTGTTCGCGCTGATCGCGGACAGCTTTGCCACCGCAGTGAACATGACCGAGTGCGGCATCGCCTTGTTCGAGGCGCAGGCACAAAGCCCCAACGGCAGAACAATCCGGCAGAGGTACTACCCGGCGAGGCTTCAGCCCACCATCAGCGCATGGTCCGAGCTGTACTTGGCTACGTAGTGACCGATGGAGTACATGCGGGTTCTACCCTGTTGTCGTATGACTTCTGTGTGTCGGATTGGGGTACACCCCAACACGACGCCCGAAACGAGGTAGAGCAGCGTCAGGTAAAGCCCTTCGCTGAATTTCCTGACGCAAGTCCGCCTGGCTTACAGAGGCCATCCGAGCTCCCAGGGAAGGCTCGACCCCTATCCGGGGCCAACCCATGGGCCTACCGGTGGCCGATCAGGCGGCTCACCCTCAGGTAGCCGAGACCGCCCGGCTACCTGAGGTTTCTGTGACTCGCCGCTGCCCAGAATGCTCCTGTACCGGCGCCAGGACTGGTGCGGTTGCGACCCTCGATGACTACCGGAACCCTTTCAGCT
>NZ_JBFAAB010000066.1:0-3527 GCF_040639505.1 Nocardia sp. NPDC023852 | reverse complement strand
TCCTGACCACCGTCGCATCCCAACCCACCACGACCGTCGGCGACATCGACGTCCTCGCCCCAGGCGAACGAGACCTGGTCCTACACGAATGGAACAGCCCCGGTGCGACGGTGCCCGAGGTGACCCTGGTGGATCTGCTCGGCGCGCAGGCGCGCAGGCGGCCGAACGCACGGGCGATTCGTTCCGGTGACACCACGCTGACATTCGGTGAGTTGCAGCGTCAGGCCAACCAGGTGGCTCGTGCCTTGATCGCGCATGGTGCGGGTCCGGAATCGCTGGTGGCCGTGGCGGTTGCGCGGTCGGAGGAGCTTCCGGTCGCGTTGTTGGGGGTGCTGATAGCGGGTGCGGCGTATCTGCCGATAGATACCACCTATCCGGCGCAGCGGCTGGAGTTCATGCTCGCCGACGCAGCACCGATCTGCCTCCTGACCACGGCGGACGAGCGCGTCGCGGTACCCACCGGCGATATTCCGGTGATTCTGCTCGAGGAGGCGGCGTACTTCGCCGACGACCCGGTCGGTGACACCGATCGCGTCGCGCCGCTGCGTCCGGACAATCTGGCGTATGTCATCTACATTTCGGATTCGACTGGTGTGCCCAAGGGTGTCGGTGTGGCGCACCGCAACGTGGTGAAGCTTTTCGCGAACACTCAGCTGCTGTTCGAGTTCGACGAGACCGACGTGTGGACGCTTTTTCATTCGTTCGCGTTCGATTTCTCGGTGTGGGAGTTGTGGTGCGCGCTGGCCAACGGCGGCACCGTGGTGATAGTCGACTACCTCACGTCGTGTTCGCCGGAACAGTTCCGCGAGTTGCTGATTCGAGAACAGGTCACGGTGCTCAACCAGACCCCTTCGGCGTTCTATCAGCTCACCGAGGCCGACCGTGCCGCGGACCCGATCGACCAGGGCAAGTTCGCGCTGCGTTACGTGGTCTTCGGTGGTGAAGCGCTGGATCTGCGCCGGCTTCGGCGCTGGTACGAGCGGTACGCCGTGAACGCGCCATGGCTGGTGAACATGTACGGAATCACCGAGACCACCGTGCACGTGTCGTTCCTGTCGCTCGACGAGCACATCGTGGACAACGCGGCCGGCGTGATCGGCCGTGCGCTGCCCGGCCTGGACGCCTACGTGCTCGACGACAGGTTGCATCCGGCGCCGGTCGGCGTGGCAGGGGAGATCTACGTCGCGGGCGACCAGCTCTCCCGCGGCTACCTCGGCCGTTTCGGACTGGCCGCCGCGCGATTCGTCGCGAATCCGTTCGGCGCACCGGGATCTCGGATGTACCGTACCGGCGACATCGGCCGCTGGGTCGGTCTCGGTTGGCAGGCCACTCTCGAATACGCGGGCCGTGGTGACCAGCAGGTACTGCTGCGTGGTTCTCGTGTCGAGCTCGGTGAGATCGAGTCGGTGTTGTCGGGTTGTGCTGGTGTGAGCCAGGCTGTCGTATTGGTCTGTGTCGATGAGCAGGTGGGTGATCGGCTCGTCGGCTATGTGGTGCCCGATGCCGGTGCTCAATTGGATCCAGTGGTGTTGCGCGCTCAGGTTGCCGAGTTTCTTCCCAGCTATACGGTTCCTGATGTCATCGTCGTGCTGGAGGCCCTGCCGCTGACTCCGAACGGCAAGCTTGATCGCAGGGCGTTGTCGGCACCGGAGTTCGCCGGTTCGGTGACTTTTCGTGCGCCGAAATCGCCGGTTGAGCAAGCCGTGGCTGATGTGTTCGCCGGTGTGCTCGGTGCCGGTGAGGTTGGCTTGGATGATGACTTCTTCGCTCTTGGTGGTAATTCGTTGCTGGCGACGAGGGTGGTCGCGCGGATCAATGAGGCGCTGGACGCGAATCTTGTGGTGCGCGAGCTGTTCGAGGCGTCTACTGTTGCCGCGTTGGCCGCCCGTGTTATGCCTGGTGCAGGGGGTGTAGGGGGGCGTCCGGGGCTGGCTCGCATCGAGCGGGTGGAGCTGGTGCCGTTGTCGTTGGCGCAGCAGCGGATGTGGGTGCTCAATCAGTTCGATCCGGTTTCGCCTGCGTACAATATTCCGCTGGCGATCAGGCTGTCGGGTGCGCTGGATGTGTCGGCGTTGCGTTATGCCATGGCGGATGTGTTGGAGCGGCATGAGTCGCTACGGACGCGGTATCCGGTGAGCGGGCCGGGTGGGTTGCCGTTTCAGGAGATCTTGTCTGTGGCCGAGGCGCTGCCTGGCGGGTTGGAGGTGGTGGCCACCGACGATCCGATGGGTCGGGTGAGCGAGTTGATGCTCACCGGGTTCGATGTGACCGAGCAGGTTCCGGTGCGTGCCTTGCTTGTGGAGTCCGGACCGGAGGAGCATCTGCTGGCTGTGGTCGCCCACCATATCGCTGCTGATGGTGCTTCGATGGGGCCGCTGGCTCGTGATCTGATGACGGCTTACCTGGCCAGGATCGGTGGTAACTCGCCGCGGTGGTCGCCGCTGGAGGTGCAGTACGGCGACTTCGCGATCTGGCAGCGCAGTGTCATCGGCACCGATGATGAGGAGAACTCGATAGCCGCTCGGCAGTTGGCGTACTGGCGTCACCAGCTCGAGGGGTTGTCTGGTGAGTTGGAATTGCCGCTGGATCGTCCGCGTCCCGCGGTAGCGACGATGCGTGGGGCGAACACCGGCCTGGCCGTTTCGCCGGAAGTGCACCAGGCGCTGGCCACCCTTGCGCGGGAATACAATGCGACCCTGTTCATGGTTGTTCACGCGGCGCTGGCGGTACTGCTTGCCCGGTTGTCCGGGGACTCGGATGTGGCTATCGGCACGCCGATCGCGGGTCGCGGTGAGCGTGCGATCGATGATCTGGTCGGGATGTTCGTGAACACTTTGACACTACGCACAGCGGTCGAGCGGTCCGCGTCCTTCGCTGCTCTGGTCGACCAGGTCCGCGAGACCGATCTCACGGCGTTCGCCAACGCGGATATTCCGTTCGAGCGGGTGGTGGAGGTGGTGGCGCCTGGTCGGGCGACTACGCAGAGCCCGCTGTTCGGTGTGGTGCTGTCGTTCCAGAACACCGAGCAGCCGGCCTTGGAATTGCCCGGGCTCACTGTCGCCGCGCTGGACGCGGGTCTGGTCTCGGCGAAGTTCGATCTGCAGGTGAACGTGCACCCACGCCATGGCGAGGATGGCTCGTTCGGCGAGCTGGACACCGTCTTCACCTACGCGGTCGACCTTTTCGACGAGACCACGGTGCAGTCCTTCGGCCGCAGACTGGAACGGATCCTGACCAAAGTCGCCGCCGACCCACACGTGCTCGTCGGCGACATCGACATCCTCGACCACACCGAACGAGAGCAGATGGCCGCCGCGGCTGAATCGGTGGCTGCCGAACCGCTGGTCGCGACCGCGGGCACTGCGTTGACACAGGTGTTAGCGGTCGCTGTGGAAGACGATCCGGAAGGTCCCGCGGTGGTCTCCGGCGAGAACGCCCTTTCTTATCAGGATCTGGATGCTCGTTCGTCGCGGTTGGCGCGGGTGTTGATCGCGCGGGGTGTGGGGCCGGGTATGGGTGTCGTGGTG
>NZ_JBFAAB010000065.1:0-3662 GCF_040639505.1 Nocardia sp. NPDC023852 | reverse complement strand
CACCCGGATCAGCCTCGACCGCACGCCGGAACCCATCCAGCAACAACCCGGAATCAACCGGGTAGCTGGTGTCGTTCCAGTCCCGCAGGATCCGGTGCCGCTCGACTGTGGTCAGCAGATCGATATCACCCAGCGCGTGATCCGGATCGGCCGTGACCGCGCGCAGCAGCCGGCCGAAGCGCGCCGCGAGATCGGCGATCGACTCCTTGTCGAACAGATCGGTGGCGTAGGTGAACGTGGCCGCTAGGCCCGCGTCAGGGCCTTCTTGCGGCGTCACTGTCAGTTGCAGGTCGAATTTGGCGCTCGCGCTATCGAATTCGACCGCGCTCATGGACAGACCCGGCAACTCGAGCTGCGCCTGATCCATGTTCTGGAAGAACAATGCCACCTGGAACAGCGGATGATGCGCTTGCGAACGCACCGGGTCGAGCACCTCGACCAATCGCTCGAACGGCAGCTCGGCATGCGAGAATGCCGCGAGATCCGTCTCTTTGGTCGTCTCGAGCAGGTCGCGGAACGACAACGCGGGATCGACCGCGGTCCGCAGTGCCAGCATGTTGACGAACATGCCGACCAGATCGTCGAGTTCCGGCTCACCGCGCCCGGCGACCGGCGTACCGATGGTGATGTCGTCGGCACCGGATAGTCGTGCGAGCAGCGCGGCAAAGGCGCTGTGCACCACCATGAACAGTGAAGCACCGCTGGCCTGCGCGAGGTGGTCGAGCCCTGCCCTGGTCCTTGCGTCGAGAGTGAAGGTGAACACGGCGCCGCGCCCCGAGGCGAGCGCGGGTCGCGGCCGGTCCATCGGAAGGTCGAGCCGCTCCGAAATTCCCGCGAGGGCATCGCGCCAGTAGGCGATCTGCGCGGCCGCCACGGAGCTGGGGTCGTTCTCGTCGCCGAGCACCGCACGCTGCCACAACGTGTAGTCCGCGTACTGCACCGGCAGCGGAGCCCAGTCGGGCGCGGTGGCAGCGCGGCGCGCGATATAGGCGGTCATCAGGTCGCGCACCAGCGGAGCTATGGAGGTGCCGTCTGCGGCGATGTGGTGCACCACGACGGCGAGAACGTAGTCGTCGATATCGAGGCAGGCGAGCGAAAGGCGCAGGGGCACTTCGGCCGCGACGTCGAACCCTGCGGCCGTGAAGGCGCGCAGCCATTCCGGGACCTCGTCGGCGGCGAGGGTGTGCGGCGTGAGATCCGGAACAGCCTGGGCGGCAGGCAGAACCACCTGGTACCCCGTACCATCCACTGCCGGATACACCGTCCGCAACGACTCATGACGCTCGATCACATCCGCGACCGCCGCCTGCAACGCCCCCACATCCAGCGCACCCGACAACCGAATCGCAAACGGAACATTGTTCGCCGCGGAATCAGTATCGAACTGATTCAAAAACCACATCCGCTGCTGCGCCAACGACAACGGAACCCGCTCAGGGCGCTCTACCGGAACCAACGCACGACGTGCTTCGCCACCTTCGAATTCGGCGAGCCGCGTGGCCAGCAAGGCAACCGTCGGTGCCCCGAAAACCGTTCGGGCGGGTATCCGCGCGCCGACCGACGCGCCGAGCCGAGCCGCGATCTGCGTCGCGATCAGCGAGTTGCCGCCGAGCTCGAAGAAATCGTCGTCCGCGCCGACCTGGTCACCTGCGCCGAGCAATTCGCCGAACACCTTGCTGACCAGCTCTTCAAGCGGTCCGACTGGGGCGCGAAACGTCCTGGTCTGCAGGCGCGGCGTGGGCAGCGCCCTGCGATCCAGTTTGCCCGCAGGGGTCAGCGGGACCTCGTCCAGCACCATGACGGAGGTCGGCACCATGTGCGCGGGCAGGCTGCGTTCGGCGTGCGCGATCAGCTCACCGACGTCGATCGAGTGGCCACCCGCCGCGTGCACATAGGACGCGAGGATCGTCGCCCCGCTCTCCAGCTCGTGCCCGATCGTGACGGCGAAGTCCACGCTCTCGTGGCCGGTGAGCACAGCGTCGATCTCGCCCAATTCGATTCGGAAACCGCGGATCTTCACCTGGAAGTCATTGCGGCCTAAATACTCCAACTCACCATCGACAGTCCAGCGCACCAAGTCACCGGTGCGATAGAGCCGGGAACCGTTCGCGTCGAACGGGTTCGCCACGAAACGCACGGCCGTGAGGCCGGGGCGCTGCTGGTAGCCGCGGGCCAGTTGTGGGCCGGCGACGTACAACTCGCCGACCACACCGATCGGGACCGGCACCAGGCGTTCGTCCAACACGTACTCGGTGATCGCCCGGATCGGCGCACCGATCGTCACCGATGCACCAGGCACCAATGGCGCGCTGGCATTCGTCACGACCGTGGCCTCAGTCGGCCCGTAAGCGTTGTAGAACTCACGATCACCATCGGGAATCGGAAGCACCCAACGACGCACCAACTCCGACGGGCATGCTTCCCCGCCCACAACGACAACCCGCAACTCGTCAAGACCAACGGGATCCACCGAAGCCAACGCAGCAGGGGTGACGAACGCGTGCGTCACCGCTTCCCTGCGCAACAGCCCGGCCAGCTCGTCGCCGCCGTAGACCGTCGGCGCCACCACGACCATGGTCGCCGCGCCGCCGAGCGCGAGCAGCAGTTCCAGCACCGACGCGTCGAACGACGGCGAAGCGAAATGCAACGTGCGCGACACGTCGGTCACCCGATACCGGTCGCGCTGCTCCGCACAAAAACTCGCCAACCCGGCCTGGGTCACCACAACGCCCTTCGGCATACCCGTCGAACCCGAGGTGTAGATGACGTAGGCGGGATGCTCAGCACGCAGCGGCCGCAGCCGATCCGCGTAAGTGACCGGTTCGATCGGGTAGCTCTCCAGCTGATGTGCGGAAGTGTCGGGGTCGATGACCAGCCACTCGATTTCGCTGGGCAGTTCGTCCACGACATGTGCGACAGCGAGGCCGAGCACCGCGCCCGAATCCTTCACCATGTGCTCGACGCGATCAGGCGGGTAGTTCGGGTCGACCGGGACGAACCCGGCGCCGGTCTTGGCCACTGCCCAGACCGCGACCACGGATTCGACCGAGCGCGGAATCCCCACCGCGACCAGGTCCTCCGGCCCGACGCCGCGATCGATGAGCAGTCGCGCCAGTCGGGTCGACCTGGCGTCCAGTTCCGCGTAGGTGAGATGGCCGCGCGAGCTGACAGCGTCGGCGAAGACAACCGCGGTGCCGGTCGGATTCGCTTCGACCGCGGTTGCCATCAGCTGCGCGAGAGTGGTGACCCTAGGTCGCCTCGTGCGCGTGGGCCGCACCCGCGTCGGCCGGGTCACGCGGCCCCCGCTTTCCGCTTCCTGGGTCCCCACCCATGAGCCCGTAGCTTATTTCCCGACAAGCGAATCATAAAAACTCTGCACATCCTGCCGCTATAGAACACTTCTATGACACGTTTCCAGCGGGAAACCTGATACTACAAACGGACCGACTGTACCCATAGTCACATACCCTGGGCTTGCCCATGCCGGGGGAACAGCCTCACTCCATGTCGAGCAACTCGCTGAGTTCCACGATCGAATCCACCTGGGTCCAGGGAGCCTCGAGAACCGCGCCGACACCGTTGTCGAGTACCACAGCCCGTAGGTCCTCCAGTGCGGTCGGGTCGAGTGTGTCGAGCCCTGCCCGATCGGTCATCAAATGGGT
>NZ_JBFAAB010000064.1:716-4021 GCF_040639505.1 Nocardia sp. NPDC023852 | reverse complement strand
TCTGGCGATGGTCAACCTGGCGCCGACGCCACCAATACAGAGCCAAGAAGGCCCACTACCAGCGCCGACACCGATTACATCACGAAGTGCAGCTGTAGTGTTAGTGCTGCAACGGCACTCCAGTGGTCAGTTGAGTGGGTGGCCTCGTCGTCGGTAGTGGCTGAACCGGGCTTGGTGTCGTCGTTGGCGGAATGGAACAGCGCATCGGCCTGGCCTGCCGCACGAAACATGGCTGACGCTGGCCGCAGCTGCAGTATGGTGGCAAGCACGCGGCTCGCGAGGTTCGGCTGGGCGCTGAGCTGAGACGTGATCACCACCGAATGGCGCTGAAATCGATCGGCTGGGGGCGAAGGGCTTTGACACGTTCAGCCAGGCCTCGCATCCGGAGCGCCATCTCGCTTGCCGGAAGCTGTCGGCGATCCCCATGACCGGGTAGGAGCCATTCGAAACCAAGGCGATCGGCCGACCGTGCCAGCGACTCGGCCAGTACTTCGACCGAATACCAGGTGACGCTCTCGGCAATTTCGATGTCTCCGGTGGTGCGGGACCAGTACAGGCTGTCCCCGCTGAAACAGTATCGGTCGTCGACTACATAAAGCACGCTTCCCTCGGTGTGGCCCGGAAACGGATGCGCCATTACGCCGTCGACGATCTCGACTGGATCGGCTCCCCGTATTATCTGATCGGCATCCGGAGCTGAATCGAGATCACCCTCGTGAATCCACAGTCGAGCCCGGAATCGGTCTGCGTAGCGCCGGCCATGCGCGGCGTGATCACGGTGGGTCAGCAGAACGTCCGTCACCACGCCGAGCGCCTCATATCGCGTTGCCAGCGACTCGCTCCAGCGTGGCGTATCGACCATGAGATTGCCGCCGCGGCGTCGCAGCAGATAGGAGTTGGCTCCCGCAGTGTGCGACGAATTGTGGCCACACAGGTAAACACCCTCGTCCAGGCGCATCGGGAACGGGTCGAACGCCGCGTTGAGTGACACGTTCCTGCGCCGAACCGATCGGGTTTGACAGGCGAATGCGGCTGCGACCAGCGCCTTTTCCTCGGCTTCGTCGCGCGGTTGACGCAAAATTTCGGAGCGACCATCGACCTCGCCGATCAAGCCGGGCGCCAATTGCCGGGCCACATCGCAGTTCACGCAGCGATCGTCTACGAACCAGGACATTTGTAGAACTCCCTCCTCGGTGCGACGCAGCAACGGTCGCACCTTTCAGGAATACCAACCATGGCACGGAAATTTCAAGTCTTGACATATTTTCAAAAATCTATCTGAGGATTCCGTAGACAATTCAATATATTAATGCTGCAACGGCACCCGAGTGAGCTGGTGTAGATGTGATCTGTGGTGTTGGATAATTTGTGGCCGATTCGCATTCGTTGATGTCGAGGATTAGGGGTCGGTTCACGCGTTCGGAGCCGCGGGCTCGGGCGCGGGCGTACGTGACCGGGTCGACTGCAGGCTGGAGCGCAAGAACGGGTGGACGTTGTCCGAACGCGCTGGTGAGGGGAGCCCGGACAGGATGCAGCGGCTGCTGCGCAAGGCCGACTGGGACGTCGAGGGTGTTCGTGACGATGTGCGTTACTACGTGGTCGAACATCTCGGTGGCCCCGATGCCGTGCTGGCCGGTGACGAGACCGGTTTCTTGAAGAAGGGGCACCAAATCCGCTGGGGCAGTCCTCCGCGGAGAATTGCCAGATCCGGGTGTTTCCGGCGTACGCGTCCAAGCACGGGCATGCCCTGATCGACCGGAACTTTACGTCCCGCAGTCGTGGACATCGGATCGGCAGCGGTGCCGCGATGCCAGGACCCCCGAGGAGACCGAGTTCGCGACCAAGCCGCAGCAGATGATCGCCATGCTCCAACACATGACGCTCTGCACGTAGAGAAGGTGCGGCCGAAGCTGGGTACCCGCACCCGCTGTGAACTGGAATGCCGCCGATCGAGAACTGGTTTCGTGGCTCGGTACGCCCGAGACCGATCCCGGCTGGTGTGGGTACAAGACCAGCTGACATCGGGTGGCCGTTTCGCGGTGCAGGACGATCAGCGGCTCGTCGTCCAGAACCAGCAGGACGTAGGCGAGAAGATTCCGCAGCGGCGGCGACCAGCATGCGCGCACGCCCGCGCCCATGGGTTACTACCGCTCGCGATCCAGGCGGACCTGCGCGACCAGAGCGCGGTGGTCCGCGCCTGGTAAGCCCACCGTCTCCACCGCGACCGCGCGGCCCCCAGCGACAAGGATATGGTCGATACCGACCAAGGGCGGCCACCGCTTGTCGGTCGGATAGGTGACCAGGTGTCCGGCGCCCGCCTGTTCGACAGCGTCGCCGAAACGCCCGGATAACATCGTGCGGTACTGCGCATGATCGTAAGTCGCGTTGAAGTCGCCACCGACGATCGCGGGCCGACCCGATGGCGACCGCTCGAGAATTTCGCGCAGACGGGACAATTCGTCGGCCCACACCTGCGTACCGAACACCGGTGGCACCGGATGGAAGGCGTACACCGTGACCGGTCCGGCACCCGGGATGCTTGCTGTCGCCGAGAGCTGGTTCAGCACGAACCCGTCGTACTCGACGGTTTCCGAGAGCGGGTAGCTGCTCCAGATTCCCGTCCCGGCCGCAGTCCTTCCGGGGGATAGATACCGGTGCGGCAATAACTGGTCGAGCCCCGCCCGGCCGAGATCCTCGACCGTGGCCGGTGTGAGTTCATTGACGGTGAGCAAAGCGATGTTCCGCGTGCGCACTTGGTCGACCAGCGCCTGAGGGTCAGCTCCGTCGAACAGAAGATTGGCCTGCATCACTATCACTGCGTATCCGTTGTCGTCACCTGAACGGCTGAAGTACAGCGGAGCCTGGGTCCAGATCGCGGTGGCAACGACAACGATCGCCACCCCCGCACCGCTCCAGTGCCGCATGGCTACAAAGGCCACCACCCCGACGAGAGCGGAACTCATCAGGTACGGCGCACCCGAAGCCGCCAAGACCAACATTCGCCACCACGACTGGCTGAAGTGCAACGCGACCCCAGCGGCTCCTGTCAGTGTCGCGATCCATGCGAGCAGGTCGACACCGTTCGGAACCAACTTCGACATCACACCCGACAGATAAACACGAGCCCCAACGAACGGCCGAGGTGAGGTGGCTCTGGCCCACTCCACCACCGGCCAGCCGATCGTCCCGGCGGCCTCGGAGAGGCATCGCGGCATCGCGGCATCGCGGCATCGCGGCATCGCGGCATCGCGGCATCGCGGCATCGCGGCATCGCGGCATCGCGGCATCGCGGCATCGCGGCATCG
>NZ_JBFAAB010000064.1:0-617 GCF_040639505.1 Nocardia sp. NPDC023852 | reverse complement strand
GCCAGGATGTTTCTCCCAGACCCCTGCGCGCTGCTGGGAAGACACAGCCATGGGGTGTCACTCCATCAACAGCTCAGATCCACGTCCTGCCTCAGTGCCCACTACGAGCCCCGCTCGGTGTCGAAGATCCGCGATCCCGATAGAAGGCTGGCCAATTCTATTGCGGTGGTGGACTTTCCGGCGCCGAAGGTCCCGTTCAACCAGATGATCATGGGGTCGAGGGTATCGGGGGCAGATCGGCGGGTGGGTCCGCGCTGGTCCATGATGTAGTTGCGGACGGATTCAGAGACGAATCAGCAAATGCCTCAGACCAACGAGACTGCCTCGGATTCAACGAGACAGGACATCCGGGGCGCTACTCGACGGTAAACCCCAAGTGGCTGCGCTGGCGAATTCCGACGTCGTTTATCGGTGAACTGTGGCAGCGGCGAGCTGGGGCGAAGAGCTGCTCGGGTCGGCGACAAGTAACGTCGATTCCGGCGTGTCCCAGCGCCGGGCGCCTCGGACGACGCGCGCTCATGGCCTTGGTCTCAATGGGTCAGCGCAACACTGGAATCTCCTGGTGAGGAACGGATGTGATGCGCGATGGCTTCGAGCAGACCACTGTCGGAGAAAAG
>NZ_JBFAAB010000063.1:0-4172 GCF_040639505.1 Nocardia sp. NPDC023852 | reverse complement strand
AGGCGGAGCCGTGGCCTGCCGGTGAACGAGTACGCCGTGCGGGGGTGTCGTCGTTCGGGATCAGCGGCACCAACGCACACGTGATCGTGGAGGAATCGCCGCTGTCTATTCCAGCGGAATCCCCTGTTGTGGAAGCGGCTTCGGAGGGCGTTCTGGCGTGGGCTGTGTCGGCGAAGACGCGGGATGGGGTGCGGGATCAGGCGGTTCGGTTGCGGGACTGGTTGGTCGATCATCCGGAGGCCGGTGCGGCGGATGTGGCGTATTCGTTGTTGCGGCATCGTTCGCAGTTGGAATGGCGTGCTGCGGTGGTGGGTCGGGAGTTGGCCGACTTGAACGCCGGGTTGGCGAGGTTGGCGGAGTCCGTCGGGGACACCGATGGCGTGGTGTCGGGTCGTGCTGTGGCGCGGCAGGTGGCGTTCGTGTTTCCGGGGCAGGGCAGTCAGTGGGGGGAGATGGGTGCCGAGTTGTTGGCAGGGGGTGGGGTGTTCGCGGAGTCGATCGCGGAGTGTGACGCGGCTTTGGCGCCGTTCGTGGACTGGTCGCTGACCGCTGTGCTGCGGGGAGACCCGGAGGCGCCGTCGCTGGAGCGAGTAGATGTGGTTCAACCACTGTTGTTCGCGGTGATGGTGTCCTTGGCCCGGCTATGGCGCTCGAGCGGGGTGGAGCCCGCGGTGGTGATCGGGCATTCGCAGGGTGAGATCGCGGCGGCCGTTGTCGCTGGTGGACTTTCGTTGTCCGACGGTGCGCGGGTGGTGGCGCTGCGTTCCCGGGCTGTGGCAGAGGAACTCGCTGGTTCCGGTGGCATGGCGTCGGTCGGCTCGGATGTCGATGCGGTCCGGCAGCGTCTGCTCGGGTTCGGGGATCGGTTGTCGGTGGCGGCGGTGAATGGTCCAGGGCAGGTGGTGGTGTCGGGGGAGGCATCGGCGGTGGATGAGTTCCTGGCCGGGTGCGCTGACGATGGCGTGTGGGCGAAGCGGATCCCGGTGGATTACGCGTCGCATTCGACGGCCGTAGAGTCGATTCGGGATCGGGTGTTGGCGGAGTTGGCTCCGGTTCGGCCGCACACGGATTCGGTGCCGTTCTTCTCAACCGTGGTCGGGGACTATGTCGATACCGGGAGATTGGATGCGGGGTACTGGTACCGGGGGCTGCGGGAGCAGGTGCGGTTCGCCGAGTCGATCGAGGCATTGATCGGCGCGGGAGTAAATGCTTTTATCGAGGTGAGTCCGCATCCGGTGTTGACAATGGGGGTCGAGTCGACGGCGGAAGCGCTCAGTGTGGCCGATCGTGTGGTTGTGCTGGGTACGTTGCGGCGTGGCCATGGCGGGCCGGAGCAGGTCGCCGTCGAGTTGGCCCGCGCCTACTGTGCCGGTGTGGCGGTGGCGAAAACTGCGTTGGCTCCGACCGCGGCTCGGGTGACTTTGCCGACGTATGCCTTCCAGCATCAGCGGTACTGGCTGCAGCCGAGCGCCGAGATCGCGACCGGCTCGTTCGGGCATCCGTTGTTGACGAATGCGGTGCAGCTCGCCGGAAAAGACGAATGGCTGTTCACCGGACGTGTGTCGGTGCGGACCCATCCGTGGCTGGCCGATCACGCGGTGTTCGGTTCGGCGTTGTTGCCCGGGACCGGTTTCTTGGAGCTGGCGCTGACGGCGGGTGTGCGGCTGGGCGCCGAGTTCGTCGAGGAGCTGTTGCTCGAAGAGCCGCTGCCGCTCGCCGACGACGCCGCGGTCGATATTCAGTTCGGGGTCGAACCTGCCGATGAGGCGGGCCGACGCCGGTTCGTGATCCACTCTCGTGTCGTTGCCGACGGGGATTCCGAGGCCGGCGAGTGGGTGTCGCATGCCAGCGGCGTGCTGGCTCCGGCCGCTGCGACTGTTCCGGCGTGGATCGAGTCGGAACGGCATGGATCGGTGAGCGAGGAATGGCCGCCCGCGGGCGCCGATCCGGTGCCGACCGACGGGCTTTACGACCATCTGGCGGAGTTGGGGTTCGGTTACGGCCCCGCGTTCCAGGGGGTTGGGTCGGTGTGGCGTGATGGTGACGATCTGCTTGCCGAGGTATCACTCCCGGCCGATGTTGGTGATCAGGCATTGTCGTTCGGGATCCATCCGGCATTGCTGGACGCCGCATTTCACGCGGCGATCGATGGGCTGGCGTTGGACATGCCCTCGGGGCGGCTGCCGTTGCCGTTCTCGTTCACCGGGGCGCGGTTGTACCGTGCTGGCGTGCCGGCCATCCGGGTTCGGCTCGTCCGGTTGGATGCCGGGCGGGTTCATGTCGTCGCTCTGGACCACGTGGGTGCGCCCGTGCTCAGCCTCGAGTCGCTTACCACCCGCCCGGTGGATGCGAAGGTGCTCATCAGGGGATTCGGCCGTCGTGCATCGCTGTCGGATATCGAATGGGTGTCGGCGCCGCCCAGGCACACCGGGGTGGTGGGGTCGATGGTGGTCCTTGATGCCGGTCATGTCGCGGGGGCGGATGTTCGTGCCGACCTAGCCGAGTTGCTCGACAGCGAGGTAATGCCGGAGGTCGTCGTGTGGTCACCCGGCGGGGACGGGTCGAGCGGCGGCGACGACGGTGATGTGGCGGTGCGGACCCGCGCGTGGGTGCACTCAGCGCTGAAACTGTTGCAGACGTGGCAGGCCCAGGAGCGCTCGAGCGGGTCGCGACTGGTCGTGTTGACGCGGGGGGCGATGGGCGCGCCGGGTGAGTTGTCAGATCCGGCGGGTGCGGCGGTGTGGGGGTTGGTGCGGAGCGCGCAGTCCGAATATCCGGGCCGGTTCGTCCTCGTCGATGTGGGCGTCGATGAGGACGTGACAGTGGATGTTATTGCTGCGGTAGTGAGTTCGGAGGAACCGCAGCTGGCTGTGCGCGGTGGCCGGCTGCGGGTGCCGCGGTTACGGCGGCAAAAGCTGGGTCCGGCGTTGGCGGCGCGGTCGCCGTTGGGTACGGGTGCGGTGTTGATCACCGGTGGGTCCACTGGTTTGGGAGCCGTGGTGGCTCGACATGTCGTCGACACATACAGCGTTCAGCGGTTGGTGCTGGTGTCGCGGCGGGGGGAGCGTGGCGAGGGTGTGGCCGAGCTGGTGAGTGACTTGACGGCCGCGGGCGCGCAGGTGCGGGTCGTGGCCTGTGACGTGAGCGATCGTGCGGCGGTAGCGGCCCTGTTGGCGGGGTTGCCGAAGGAATTCGCGCCGAGCGCGGTGATCCATTCGGCAGGCGTACTCGACGACGGCACAATCGAGACCTTGACCGGCGAACAGGTGGATCGGGTGCTGGCGCCGAAGGTGGATGCCGCCTGGCATCTGCACGAGTTGACCAAAGATCGTGATCTGTCGGCGTTTGTGCTTTTCTCGTCGGCCGCGGGTGTGGTGGGTTTACCGGGGCAGGGTAACTATGCGGCAGCGAACGCCTTCCTGGACGCACTGGCGTGGCGTCGGCGGGCGGCAGGCTTGCCCGCGGTCTCGATTGCGTGGGGTGCGTGGAACCAGGGCCTCGGGATGACCAGCGGTTTAGATGGTGCGGCGATGGCGCGGCTGGGCCGGATGGGGGTGCGACCGTTGGAGACGGCGGACGGTTTGGCGTTGTTCGATCATGCGATCGGCGCGGCAGCACCGGCGGTGATCGGGACGGAGTTCGACACCGAGGTCCTGTCGGTTCAGGCGCGTGCGGGGTCGCTGCCGCGGATATTGCATTCGATTGTCGCGGTGCCGGTACGCCGAGCCGCGGACACGAGCGGAACGTTGGGGCGACGGCTGGGCGCTGCCCGGGCGGCCGAGCGTGCGGCGATCGTGCTCGACGTCGTTCGGGAGCAGATCGCCGGAGTGTTGGGACATATCTCCAGTGACGTGATTGATCCCACCGCACCGTTCACCGAGCTCGGCTTCGATTCGCTGGCAGGCCTGGAATTCCGTAACCGGCTCGCCAAGGCCATCGGGGTGCAACTGCCGTCGACGCTGGTGTTCGACCACCCCACCGCCGCGGCGGTCGCGGCGTTCATCCACTCTCGTATCGGCGAAACCGATGCGGATGCCGGCCGCGCGGTCGCACGACCGGCGCGCCGGATCCGTACCGATGAGCCGATTGCGATCGTGGGGATGAGTTGCCGGTTTCCGGGTGGTGTGGAGTCGCCGGGGCAGTTGTGGGATCTGGTCGCGTCCGGTTCGGAT
>NZ_JBFAAB010000062.1:1947-4376 GCF_040639505.1 Nocardia sp. NPDC023852 | reverse complement strand
ACCAAGTCCGGAAAGTCTCGGAGGCGTCAGACAAGGCCTCCCCGCCTCCGGGCAAACCCGGCAAAGCCGGGCGCCCGGAGCACTCACTCTTGACTCCGTCCCGTTCGGCTCCGTGCGACCCTCCGCCGGGGAGGCCAGAGGTGGATTGACCAGGAGTGACGCCCCGTTTGGCGGCCTTGCGGCACGCGTCATTGCAGTACCGCCTGGGGCGGCCCATCTTCGTCTCAAGGAATTCCGTGCCGCACGCGACACAGCTGGGACGCTGCACGTTCTCCGCAGCGGTTTCCGTTGATACCATCGATCGGTCTCCATTCAGTGGGAGCACCGCCCGGCGGACTTGTCAGGTTCGTGGCCGGGTAGACGTGAGGCCGGACCAGGTTGCAGTGGTCCGGCCTCGAGTCGTTTTCGGGCTCTTGTAGCCGAATTACATCGGCGTGACTTTAGTTGTCGGTCTTCTCGATCGGGCTGAGCAACGCCGTGGTGGCGTTGGCCGGGAGCAGGGCACGGTGGGCCTGGCCGATGGTGAGGCCGGGGCAGACTTCGGAGCGCACAAGGCCGGCGGTCTGGTCGCAGACGGCGGCGGCGATGGATTCTCGGCACAACGGTGACCGGAAGCGCGTAAAGCCTTTTCGCCGTTCAGCGACCATAGAGGCGACGCCGATGTACTCCTCAGCTTGGTAGCCGGTGGGGTTAGCGTCCGGGTAGTTCTTGATGTCGCTGCCGAGTGCGGCCTGCGCGGCTTCGTCGGTTTTGACGGCAAAGCAAACTGCAGCGTGCATGTTGTCGCGGATCATGGTCGGGATCGCGTCGCCGGTGCCTTTCTGGGTGGCGATGATTGGGAGGATCCCGACCGAACGGCATTTCTTGACCAAGTCGGCTACCTCGTGGGCGTTTTCGGCTGCGATCGCGTTACGGGCGGTGAGCTCCTTGTTGCCGGTGGCCCGGATCTGCTCGAAGTAGGTGTGTGCCTCGTCGATGACGACGACAACGAGCGGCCATTCCGGTGAAGGGCCGACGTCCCACATGTTCTTCACGCCGAGGGTCTGCCGGATGGTGGAGGAGCGCATCCGCCGGAACTTCTGGATCTCCTTGATCCAGCCGTTGAACTGGATCGGGTCGTCACCGATGACTGAGAGTGCGCGCGGCGCGACGTCCATGTAGTCGCCGTCGTGACCGGTTTCGACCTTGCCGTCGGCGACGAGGAACACGACGCTGTCGGACATGGCGAGATAGGTGATCAAGCCCAGGATGAATGAGGTTTTGCCATAAGTAGGCAGGCCGTAGACGCCGATGCCACTGCCGTTGTGCAAGCGGATTCGTGCGCCTTGGCCAAATTCGTCGACTCCGGCGGTGTAGTAGCGCAAGTCCGGGTGGTGCCGGGGGCCGCTGACCGCAAGCGGGATGGTGAGCGGATCTTTTCGGACTGCTCGGACGCGGACGATATTGGCCTCTGGCTGGTGCACGGCGACACGGGTCATTCCCCAGTAATTGGCCAAGTCATCGGCGTGATCTTCGAAGTCCTTCAGTTTGACCGAGGGGACCAGCTTGAAATCAGCTGTGACGCCGAAGATGTCGTTGGTGATCCGGACGAGTCTGGGTGTCCGGATCCGGGCTTCCTTGGCTCGGCTCTCGCTGGTCAGCATGGCCTGTCGCACGGTCGGGACGTCGTCGCGTAGATAGAGCTTGAGGTAGCGAGCGAGTCGGTTCCAAGTGCGCCGGACACGGGCAGCATCGCGATGGGTGCGCTTGAGGTCGGGATCTGTTGTGCACCAGTACTTTACGCCGAGTCCGTAGGACTGGATTCCGGCGTAGGCGAGGCCTGTAGTCGAGAGGGATCCGAGGATCTCGAAGGCTGTGAGCACGGGTTTGTCTCCTGGTCATTCAGTGGGTTGCCTGTCCGGACGGGGTTGCAGCCGTCCGGGTGGCTGGGTTTTTGGGGCTGCCGCGCCCTTCCCTCTGCGGGAAGGGCTTGCCTCGAATTATGTTGTGCTGCTTAGGATTCGGGGTTTGTACGGGTTGCTTTGGCATTCAGCGGCCGGACCTCGTCGGCGCGGTACCAGGTCGTTCCTCCGACGAGCTTTTCGCCGCCACGGTTGTCTTTGCGGACCTCCGGCGGGACGACGCCAACGACGAAGTTGACCAGCTGAACCGGGGTGTACTGGCCCAGGCCCTGACCGGGGTCGACGTTCGAAGCGACGTTCACCTTGATGACCTCGTGCTGGTCACCACCGAACTGGTCACGAAAGCCCGCAACCAACTGAACATCCCACTTCAGTCGACCATCCGGGGTCCGGTCCTGCTCGTCGGGCTTTCCGAACACGGTCTTCGGGATGGCTTTGAGAAAGGCAACGCCGGTGAAGGTGGCGGCCTGGTCGATGACAAAGGTCTGAGGCATGGTCGGGATCCTTTCGGGGCGAGATCCTCCAGTG
>NZ_JBFAAB010000062.1:0-1853 GCF_040639505.1 Nocardia sp. NPDC023852 | reverse complement strand
TAAACCTTACGCATACACTCTAAGAAACGAATTGTTGATTCGCAAGGAGATACGACATGGCGAAGAAGGAGACCCCGCCTGAGCTGGCGGGATGGGTCGAAGAACGTGCCGAGCTTCTGGTGAAGACTGCTCGGCGGATCGTCGCGAAGGCGGATGCTCGGAAGGATCAGCCGGTTGCGGAGTGGTTGATTCCGTTGTTGGAGGACTTCTCTCACGCCGAGAAGATCGCCAAGCGTGGGGCACATCTGCTGGGTGCCTATGCGTTGCGCAATGGGCTGACGACGCAGACCGAAGTGGCTCGGGCGATGGGGTTGACCGTCACGGCGGCCGCGAACCGGTCTGCCTCGAGGTTGGCTCGGGAGACCTGGGCGGAGGTGTGGCCAGACAAACAGTGAGCGCGAGAGATGGTCTGGATCCACATAGGTGTGAGACGCGGCCGGTCGGACTTTGGTTCCGGCCGGTCTTTTTGGTGGGTGGGACCGAGTGACTGGGTGGGTCCTTCCCCTAGCCTCGATTGTCCAGCTCATCCAGGGCAGTCAAGGGAAAGAGCGCCCTTGACTGCCCTTCCAGAGCTTTGGAGATGGCCTTTATCGGGGAAGAGGGTAGGCCGGTCTGGACGTAGTGCAAGAGGTGTGCGGGCCGCTGCCGGTCTGGCACACCTCTTGCACCATCACGACACCTTTTGCATCACTCGGGATCCCAAATCTCAGCTGGCGATGTCGACCACACCGGGAGAGGCCCATTCTTCGGCCGTGTAGACGCCCTGGATACCGATCCTGTAGGCCAGGAGGGTCTGGAGTAGGCCGTGCCATCCTTCGGCCTCTACAGCCTCCAGGACGGCGATTTCCGCGCCAGGGATGACTCGGATCCGGCGCCACGTCCATGGCGTCAGGACGGCAACGGTCTCGCCTTCGTGTTCTTCAGCGGCGATCTCTTCCTCGGTGCCGAAGTCTTCGTCTGGCATGAGCTTTGCCCACAAACCGGGGCTCCAGCGGATAGCACTGCGCCCCGCGGTTGCTTCCTCGTATTCCCACCAGAGTTCGAGGTCGTCGGCCAGGGCGTGGTTGCCGAAGTCCGCAAGGATCGCGAACGGCGTCCGGTTGCCATTGGTCGCGTCCTTCATGTCCGCGCGGGCGATTTCGTTGCCGAGGCCTTTCTCCTGGACTTTGGTGATGTAGGCGGCCAGGCCTTTGCCTTTTTCGACGGGTACGACAGTGAGCCGTACACCGACCTTGCCGGTTGGCCATCCGACCTTGGCCAAGCCTTGGGCCCATCGAGCATCGAGTCGTCCGACCCAGGCGCACATTTCGTCGAACGCCAGCGGCCGGGCAGTGAGCACCAGGACGTGGGCGTGTGGGTGCCATCCGTTCTCACCATGGGTGATCTCGACAGCCTTGATGTCACCCAGGATCCCGAAGCTCTTTTTTTCGTGCTGGTAGGCGCGGCCAGTCTTGACGTGGCGCCAAGCCTGAGTGAGGGCGGTCAAGCTCTCCTTGAGTGCGTCGCCCTTCTCGTGCGGAAGAGTCACCGTGATAAACCAAGCCGCGCCACCGTTGTCGAGATGCCGGCCGACTCCTTCGGCGATCTGGTCGCCACGACGTACACGGACTTTGGCGGAGCAGACCGGGCACAACCAGATGCGACCACAGGTTTCCAGGCCTCCGAATCCTGCCGTGGTCCGGCCGTCGGTGGTACTGGCCTTGATGACGATTCCGTTAGCGATCGGTTCCCATCCGCAGCCCTTGCAACGGTCGACCGTGGTGACCTCTCGCAGCAGGTGTCGGAGGCGGTATCGGAGTTTCCGACGGGCCGAAATTGGGTCCTGACCAGCAGGGGACGCAAAGTTTGCGTAG
>NZ_JBFAAB010000061.1:0-4592 GCF_040639505.1 Nocardia sp. NPDC023852 | reverse complement strand
AATGCCGGTCTGGATCCGTCGGATGTCGACGCGGTGGAGGCGCACGGCACGGGCACGATGCTCGGGGATCCGATCGAGGCACGGGCGTTGATCAATGTCTATGGTGCACGGCGGGAAAGCGGGCCGCTGCGCCTGGGATCGCTCAAGTCCAATGTCGGTCACACTTCGGCTGCGGCGGGTGTCGGGGGCCTGATCAAAATGGTCCAGGCTATGCGGCACGGTGTATTGCCGAAGACGCTGCACGTGGATGCGCCGACGCCGCATGTGGATTGGTCTGCGGGTACGGTGAAGCTTCTCCAGGAGAGCGAGCCATGGCCTGTGGGAGAACGGATCAGGCGCGCGGGCGTGTCGTCCTTCGGGGCCAGCGGCACCAACGCCCACGTCATTCTCGAGGAGGCGCCCGCCGATCCGGTCGTCGGGGAAACCGAGGCCTCGGGGGTCGATTCGGAGCAGACGGCGTCGGCGGAGCCGAGCGTTGCGTCGGATGCCGTGCCGTGGCTGGTATCGGCGAGTTCCGAGTCGGGTTTGCGGGCGCAGGCGGATCGACTGCGGCAGTGGGTGGTCGAGGATTCCGACGCGGACGTGTGGGATATCGCGCACTCCCTGGCGACGTCACGTGCCCAGTTGGATTGGCGCGGAGCCGTCGTCGGGCGCGACCGGAAGGAGCTGTTGGCGGGTTTGGCGGCCCTTGCCGATGATGCGTCCGCTCCCGGCCCCGGCGTGGTTCGCGGCATCGTCGGCTCGGGGCGCACGGCGTTTCTGTTCACCGGTCAGGGCGCGCAGCGTGTCGGAATGGGCGCGGAGCTGTACCGAGCGTTTCCGATATTCGCGGCGGCGCTGGATGAAGTGTGCGCTGCGTTCGATCCGCTGCTCGGGCAAGCCCACCCGGCACCCGACCGCCACATCTCAGGGAACTCAGCGCTGTCGTTGAAGGATCTGATGTTCGCCGAGGACGACACGGCGCTGTTGGATCGGACGGAGTTCACCCAGCCCGCGTTGTTCGCGTTCGAGGTGGCATTGTACCGGCTCGTCGAATCCTTCGGCCTGACCGCGGATATGCTGCTCGGCCACTCCATCGGTGAGCTGGTTGCGGCGTATGTCGCTGGAGTCTGGTCGCTGCCGGACGCGTGCGCGCTGGTGGCGGCGCGCGGGCGGTTGATGGGCGCGCTGCCCCACGGCGGTGCGATGCTGGCGGCAGCCGTATCCGAAGGCGAGGCGGTCGCCATGGCGGCCGAGTACTCCGACAGGCTGTCGGTGGCCGCGGTGAACGGTCCGTCGTCGGTGGTGCTGTCCGGCGACGCCGACGCAGTCGAGGAGATCGAGCGGCTGCTCGGCGATCAGGGGCGCAAAACGAACCGGTTGCGGGTCAGTCATGCCTTCCATTCGGCGCGGATGGAACCGATGCTCGATGAGTTCCGGGGGGTGGCCGAAGGATTGACCTATCACCGACCCACCGTCCCGATCGTGTCGAACGTCTCGGGAGTCGTGGCCGGTGACGAGCTGACCGATCCGGCGTATTGGGTACGTCAGGTACGGGCGGCCGTGCGGTTCGCTCCAGGCGTACGGGCACTGACCGCGGCCGGGGTCAGGCGGTTCCTGGAGGTGGGCCCGGACGCCATCCTGGCGGCGATGACACGCCAGTGCCTGGCCGAGGAACCCGATGTCGAGACGCGGTCCGTGGTGGCCTCCGCCGGTCGGCGCGGCGCGGACGAGGCCACGCAGTTCACCACATTCCTGGCTGCCGCTAACACTGCGGGACTCGCGATAGATTGGCGCTGCTTGTACACAGGCCGGTCGACGCGTCGGGTTACCTTGCCGACCTATGCGTTCCAACGTCAGCGGCATTGGTTGTCCCCCAGCCACGGCCTCGGCGACGTGGGTCGTGCCGGTCTGATGCCGGTCGATCACCCCGTGCTGGGTGCGGCGGTCGCCATAGCCGGTAAAGACGAGTGGCTGTTCACCGGCCGAATTTCGACGGTGTCGCAGACCTGGATCGCCGATCACACGGTTTTCGGCGCGGTACTGCTGCCGGGGACCGGTTTTGTGGAGCTGGCCTTGGCGGTCGGTGCTCGATTAGGTGTCGACATCATCGACGAGCTGGTTCTGGAAGCGCCGCTGCGGTTGGACGACCACACTGAGATCGACGTCCAGATCAGTGTCGAAGCCCCCGATGGCGACGGGCGCAGGCGGTTCGTCGTGGCGTCCAGGACAGTCGACCAACCGTCCGCGGACGCAAGCGGAATCACGCACGCGCGCGGCATTCTCGCTCCCGGCGCGGCGATCGATGCTCCGGCGTACGACAGCGACCCCGGCCCGGACGACGCGACGCCTGGCGACATGATCTACGACCGGTTGGCTGCGCGCGGACTCGGTTACGGACCCGCGTTCCAAGGTGTGAGTCGTGTCTGGCGTGACGGTGTCGACGTCCTGGCCGATGTGCGGTTGCCCGTCGAGGTCAGTGCGGACGCCTCCCAGTTCGGTATCCATCCCGCGCTGCTGGACTCTACGCTGCATGCCGCGGTGGAGGAGTTGGCCGCCGACCTGCAGGCCGATCAGGCGCCGCTGCCGTTCTCGTTCAACGGCGTGCGGTTGTACCGCCCGGGAGCGACGGCCGTGCAGGCGCGAATCCGGCGAAGCGGAGCCGACAGTGTACGGCTCGAGCTCGGCGACGAAGCGGGCGGCCTCGTGTTGACCGTCGATTCACTGCGGGCGCGTCCGGTGAACAGCCAGGCATTGCACGATGGTCGATCTGTCGGTCGCCACGGGCTCTACGACATCCAGTGGAGCGCCGTCCAATCCCGTTCGACGGTCGATGCCGGCACCCGGCGGACCGCCGTTGTCGGCTCGACGTCGGCGTCCGGGTTCGAGGAGAGCTACCCGGACATGGCCGCGCTGGTCGAGGCTGTCGGGGACAACGGTCCGGATGTAGTGGTGTGGTTCGCCCATGACGACGCCGACTCGGTGTCCGCCGACGACAGATCGATGTCGGCGGACACCGTGCGTCGGCGCGTGCACACGGCGCTGGCGACGGTGCGGTCGTGGTTGCGCCTTCCCGCCGCGGCGGCTGACGCGCGCCTGGTCGTGGTGACGCGTAATGGCGCGGGTTTGTCGGGGGAGGATCCCGATCTGGCCGCGGCGGCCACCTGGGGTCTGCTGCGCAGCGCGCAATCGGAGCATGCCGGTCGGATTGTCTTGTTGGACGGCGACGGTGAGGTGACCCCGGAACTGATCTCGTCGGCCGTGGCCGCCGACGAGGCGCAGTTGGCGGTGCGCTCGGGCGTGCTGCTGGCGCCGCGGCTGACCCGTCGGGACATACCTGAGGGCGGGTCGAGCATCGAGTTCGGTTCGGGTGCGGTGTTGATTGCCGGTGGTACCGGCGGGTTGGGTGCGTTGGTGGCGCGGCATCTGGCCGGGACGCGTGGAGTGCGTGATCTGGTGTTGGTGTCGCGGCGCGGTGAGCGGGCCGAGGGTGTCGCTGAGCTCGTGGCCGAGTTGAGCGAGCTCGGGGCTCGGACGCGGGTGATGGCTTGTGATGTGAGCGATCGCGCCGCGGTGAAGGCGATGCTCGATGATATTTCCGATGGTCCCGCGTTGACGGCTGTCATTCATGCGGCGGGGGTGTTGGCTGATGGCACTGTGGAGACGCTTACGCCGGAGCAGGTCGACGGGGTGCTCGCGCCGAAGGTTGATGCGGCGTTGAACTTGCATGAGCTGACTTTGGATCGTGAGTTGTCGGCGTTCGTCCTGTTTTCTTCGGTTGCGGCGATTCTGGGTTCGGCGGGTCAGGGTAACTATGCGGCGGCGAACTCGGTGTTGGATGCGCTGGCGCGTCGTCGTGTCCACGCGGGTCTGCCGGCTGTGTCGGTGGCGTGGGGTCCGTGGAGCCAGGACGGCGGGATGACCGCCGAACTGGGTACGGCCGCGGTAGAGCGGCTGTCGCGCATGGGCTTCCGCTCGTTGGCCGAAGACGAGGGGCTCGCGTTGTTCGATCTGGTGGGTGGCGCGGATGTCCCGTTCGTCGCCGCGGTCGACTTCGACATGGCATCGTTGTCGGTTCAGGCGCGTGCGGGTCTGTTGCCGGGTTTGATGCAGTCGTTGGTGCCGTCCGTGCGTCGTGCCGACCGTGGTGGTGGGGATCTGGCGCGGCGGTTGGCTTCGGTGTCGCCGGATAAGCACGACGCGATCGTGCTCGATTTCGTGCGGAGTCAAGTTGCCGCGGTGTTGGGTCATGTCTCCGGAGAGCTGGTCGATGTCGAGAAGCCGTTCAGCGACATGGGTTTCGATTCGCTGGGCGCTGTCGAGTTCCGTAATCGGCTCGCCAAAACCACCGGTTTGCGGCTGCCCTCCACCCTCGTCTTCGACTATCCCACCACCCGGGCCGTGGCGACGTTCATCAAGTCGCTGGTCGGGGAAACCCCCGACGCCGCAGGCGGGACGGCGCGCACCCCGCGCCGGGTGCTCACCGACGAGCCGATCGCGATCGTGGGTATGGCCTGTCGGTATCCCGGCGGTGTCGAGTCGCCGGATGAGCTGTGGGATCTGGTGTTGTCGGGCACGGACGCCATCAGTGAGTTCCCTTCGGATCGTGGCTG
>NZ_JBFAAB010000060.1:0-4791 GCF_040639505.1 Nocardia sp. NPDC023852 | reverse complement strand
TCAAGATCAGAACACCCGCGACATCATGAACTATCAACCGCCCCTTCGCATCCCGAACGGGTCAATCACGAAGTCTGTGCCAGATCCAGTATTCAGCCGGACGCGACAGTAGGCGGTGCGAGCGGTTCAGTTCGGTTGGCAGGTGAACATCCACTCGGTGCTGTAATGCGCGCCAGCGCTTCCATCGAGATGTACCCAATCCCAATGTCCCGGAGCGCCGCCACCGGCAGTGCAGGGATCGCCGACCTTTCGGCCGTCAGGCGGCGGAGGCGGTCCGGGCTGCGCGCCCGGCGCCCCGGGCTCCGAAGGACCGGCGCTACCGGTGTCGATCGCGGCACCGGTAGCCCCCGAGAAGCCGGTGAATGCTATTGCCATTGCCGCGATAACGCAGGTCCGCATGAGAATGAGCACTCACGCCAACTGTTGCAGTCAGTCGGCTTCGATCCACGTCCGTACTGGACGACGCGAGAATGCCGAGGTCAATGTTCTGCAGACGGTGCGCGAGGGCTCGGTCAGCGCGACGACCGGCCCCACGATCCGGCTGGCCGACACGAAGGCGTGCATCAAGTTCGTCCGGACGCAGACAGAGGTAACCATCAACGGTCGACTTATCTATACGCAGCGGTTCGTGGTCGGGTTCCCGCTCAGGAAGGCCAGCACCGGCCCCGCATCGAAGTTCGCCGTGCCGAGCATTTGCCGCAGATACCATTGTGCTTTGGTCTCCTGCTCCACCGCCATGTGCGTGAATTTCTCGGCGCCGTCGGGGAAATGGCCGCAGAAAATCACCACATGTGCCCAGAGGTTGCGTAGGGTGTTGGCTGCCAGATTCGCTACGAGCGTGCGGCGCCAGCGTCGACCATTCAACGCAGGGGCGAGCACGTAGTCCTTCCCAGCTTGTCGGGCGATCTTGCCGATCAATGCTTTGGCTTGCGCTCTTCGCTCCGCGCTGGTTGCCACACGCTCCTGCTCGGAGTACAAGCCGTGCAGGGCGATCCCCCACTCGAAGGTGACCGCCAGCAACACGTTCTGCAGCGGCTGCAGCAGGAACCGAGGCCGCCACGGCTGGTGCACCGCTACCTTGCGCCCGCGAAGGAACAGCAACAGTGAAAGCGCCCCTTCACCGGGAAGGGTCATCGATGGTCGGTTCGGTCGCGCGTGGATGCTTCGCGTGACGGCGTCTGGCGGGGTTCGGATTCTTCTCGCGTGTCGCGTGTCTGGGAGTCCGGGTCGATCTTGTCCGCGCGTTCGAACTCCTGCTTCAGCTCGTCGCGGGAGGTGACGGCTTCGCCGCGGTGAGCCGCTGCTCGTTCTTGCAGGCCCGCCGCCTGCGCTGCCCTGACATCGGCCTCGGCCCGAGCCGCTCGGGCCTTGGCCGCGGTCTCGTCGGCGAGCGCTTCACGCTGGCCGACCTCGTGGGACTGTTCGGTTGCCTTCTCGCGGATGCCCGCGGCTTCGACGCGGCGGTGTTCCTTACGTTTGTTCAAGACCAGCCAGGTGAGCGCGGCGACGATCAAAATTGCCGCAATCACGACAACAACGATGACGACGATCGTGGTGGTGGTCATGCTGGCTCCTCAAAGGTTGAGCGTGGTCCCATGTGGTTGGGTCCCATGTGGTTGGCACCGGTGTCGGGAATGGGGTCGGTCGATCGCGACCGCGTGCCCGGGCACCGATGTTGTCAGCGGCTGGGTTGGGGCACATGGCAGTTGGTCACCTTGGGATTGACCCCGGCATAGTTCAGTGGCCCCGCCAACACGGTCACCGCGATGGTCCCGACACCCGCGCAGTTCTGTTCGGCGTGGGTGATGTATCCGCGCTGCGCGGCGGCGATCGCGCCGATGATCAGCCATACCAGCACCAGCAGTGTCAGCCACCGCATCACCGGCCTCCTGGAGTCGATGAATGAACCAAGACCGGCCGTCAGAAGTAGTGGCGTCGCCCGCCGACAGCGCGCCCCATCGACCCCAACAGCAGTAGCACCAGACCGATGATGAGGACCACGATCCCGATGGCCCAGAGGATCTGGATTTTCAGCAGGAAACCGACGACGAGAAGAATGATTCCGAGAATGATCATGGTCGATACCTGGTTTCGGTGGCGAAGTGACGGGCTGTGTGGGTGGGCCACCCCGTTGGTTGCGTGTAGCGTCAGTGTTTGAAGGCGTCCTTCATCTTTGCTCCGGCCTGCTTGGTATTGCCCTTGGCCTGATCGATACGCCCCTCGGTCCGCAGGCGAGTGTTGCCGGTGCCCCGGCCGACCAGTTTCTTGGCGACGCCCTTGGCGGCTTCGGCCTTGTGCGCGATCTTCTTACTGATGCTCATGATGGTGGTCCCTTTCGCGTGTGCTGTTGTCGCGGATGCGGCGGACATCTATTGCGGGTGGCGTCAGCCGCGCCCGAGTGCGGGTTGCCGGCAGCGTGGCGGTCCCTGGATCGGTTGCCGAATCCGAAAAGGCGGAATCGGTCGCGACGCGCAGCACCGTCGGCTCCGGTATCGCGGGCATCTCGCGTGTCGTCGAGGTGGGGCTGCCGGTCGGCGCGGTCGTCGCGGTCCCGGCTCGCCGCGGTGGTCTCGCGGCGCGATACCTCGAGTTCGCTGCGCGCGGTACGGCCGCGGCGGGCGGTTCGCCGGGCACCGGCCAACAGCAGGCTCAGCCCGACCAGTCCGGCCGCGCCGACCACGATGCCGTAGAGAAACAACACGCCGGTCGAGCCGGTCACGTGGTAGCCGAAAACGGCGAAATTGTCGGTCAATGCGTGGTTGACATCCCCGTTGGCCAGCACCCCCGCGAGCCCGACCATGACGGCCGCGACCAGAACGACAAGCCCGATGATGACGGTCACTGTGCTACCCACCAGATCTACGCTGTAATGCTCACTCAACCACCGCAAACCCACTGAGTCAACAATGTAGAGCTGCACTTTATGGCTGCCCGATTTGCGCCGACGGCAGCGCCAACTCAGCACCGAAGCAGGGATGCACTGAACACGACTTCGAGGAATCACTGAAGGCGACTTCGAAAGCTGACACATCCCCGAGCTGGGAAAATGAGCGATCAGACACCCGAGCCGACCCGGACCCGTATCTACCGCCAGCAGGGCAGGCGGGGCTAGGCTGACAGCACGGCACAGCCGCACAACTGACACCCTTCCGACCCTTCGACAACCGCCGTCGGGTGGGTCCTCGGGACAACGGCCCCGGCCCGGCAGTAGTCGGCCTCGGGACCGTGCTGCGCACCCCGCAGACCGCCCCTCGCACCCCCGGCGGAGCTTTTCACCACCACGGATACGGGGCGAGCACCATGCCTGACAACAATCCGTCCTCGACGTCGGCCGGCGCATCGCCGTCGGCGTCGTCTGACAACTCGTCCTCCATGGCGGGCCGACTGGCCCAGAACAGCATCTTCGAACGCTTCGCCCGCGCCGGCTTCGTTGTCAGTGGCATCGTGCACCTGATCATCGGCTACATCGCCATCCGGATCGCCCTCGGCGGCGCAACCGGCACCGCCGACCAATCCGGGGCCATGACCGAACTCGCCTCCAAGCCCGGCGGCGTCCTCGCCCTGTGGGTGGGCGTCGTCGCGTTCGTACTGATGGCGCTGTGGCGGCTCGCCGAAGCCGCACTCGGCAGCGCGTCCAAACCCCAAGCCGACAACAAGAAATCCGAAACGATCGATCGCGTCAAGGCGTTCTGTCTGGCAGTGGTCTACTTCGCATTCGCGTTCTCCGCGTTCGGATTCGCCCGCGGCAGCGGCAAGTCCAGCAGCGGCCAGAGCGCAGGAATCACCGCCCGCATGGTGCAAACCACCGCTGGCACGATCGCCCTCATCGCAGGCGCGCTGATCATCATCGCGATCGGCGGCTACCACATCTACAAAGGAGCCAGCCAGAACTTCCTCCAAGACCTCGAGGGCACCACCAGTGACCTGGTACGACGGCTGGGCACTGTCGGATACATCGCGAAGGGGCTGGCCATCGCCGCCATCGGGTTACTGGTGATACTCGCCGTCAACCAATCTGAGCCCGACAAAGCCGCCGGACTCGACGGTGCCTTCAAGACTCTCGGGGCCCAACCCTACGGAGCAGCGCTCCTCATCGCGGCCGGCCTGGGCATCATCACCTATGGCCTCTACAGCTTCGCCATGGCCCGATACACCAAGATGTAGGGGTCCCGGAGCAATCTTGCGAAAAACAACGACAATGGCTTGACCAGCGGTGATGTCGGGATTCCGGTTCGGCTGCGGGGCATTGTGATTGGTGCTTGGCTTGGCTTGGCTGCCGATGAGGTTGGTCGGTGTGCTGGAGGTCGGGTTTCGTGGCGATGCAGGTGTTTGCGGACGAGGAGTTGGTGCGTCTGCGGGAGTTTCCGGATGTCAGCCGCGAGGAGTTGTTCCGGTTCTTCACGCTCACCCCTGCCGATATCCCGTTCCTCACGCCTGGCCGCGGGTGTGGTCCGGCAGAGCGGCTCGGCCTTTCGGTGGCGTTGTGCACGTTGCCGTGGAGTGAAACCCCGCCTTCTCGGGGTAGCCGACTGGTGAGATCGCGTATTCAACCGTCGAGGTCGAAATGACGCCCACGGGCGGCAACGCGAAAAGCCACTTCTGAACCGGCGCCCACATCGGCACCCGCGGTTTCTTGACCTGGGGCGAGTGAGCACTCCCGATGCCATCCAACCGCCTTGACAGGCCTCGCCGAACGTCCGCTCATGCCCTTGGTCTCAATGGGTCAGCGCAACACTGGAATCTCCTGGTGAGGAACGGATGTGATGCGCGATGGCTTCGAGCAGACCACTG
>NZ_JBFAAB010000059.1:0-5185 GCF_040639505.1 Nocardia sp. NPDC023852 | reverse complement strand
GACGAACTCAACGGGCGCCCTCGACAAACTCTCGGATTCCGCACACCATCAGAAGCACTCGAAGAGGTGTTGCGTTGACCGCCTGAGCCCGCACCCGATTATGTGATGTCTGCTCGGTGGAATGCCGCATCGAGCGCTGTGAATGCCGCCGCGGCCAGGATCAATACCGCCGAAACCAGCAATGCCACATCGAGTCCGTGGTGGAATGCCGCCTTTCCGGTATTGAGCACGTCGGACACCTTCGACAGATATTGGAGATAGGGGGTGATGTCCACGCCCTCGGGTATGCGGCCACGTTCGACGGCGTCGATGGCGCTGGGCTGCAGCGCGGTGGGCAATCCCAGTTCGTTCATCCGCGCCTTCAGATCCGACGTGAGGAACGAATTCACCAGTGCCCCGAGCACAGCGACACCGAACGCCGAACCGACCTGGCGCATCGTGTTGGTCACCGCGGCGGCCATGCCCGAGTGCTCCGCCGGCACCCCGGACAGCACGGCCGACGTCAACGGCACCACAGCGATCCCGAATCCGAACCCCGCCACTGCCATCCCCCCTGCCAGCGGAAGGTCGTGCAGTGGGCCGGCGAGAGCATGGCGGGTGAGCAGGATCCCGCCGGCACCGACCGCGCAACCGATGATCATGGGAGTGCGCGCTCCACGACGCCCCACCCAGAAGCCCGCGGCCAGCGATCCGAGGATGATCGCGATGGCCATCGGCGCGAAGACCGTGGCCGTGCGTGCGCCCGAATAAGACTGCATCACTTGCAAATACAGTGCGGTGAAGAAGAAGATCGAGAAGATGCCGAAGTAGACGGCGAAGGCGACCACCAGCGCACCGCGCACCGCAGGCAGGCGCAGATATCGAAAGTCGAGCATAGGAGCGCGGGCCCGCGCTTCGACGGCGACGAAACCGACGAACGCGATACCCCCCAGCACGAACAGCGCGATCACCAAAGGCGCGGTGTAGCCCCGATCCTCGCCGGTGGTCGCGGCGTAGATCACCGACCCGAGAAAGGCGGCGCCGAGCAGGGCTCCGGCCCAGTCGATGGGCCCCTGGCGGGGGTCGGAGCTTTCCGGGACGGACCATAGCGCGGCAGCGAGCGCCACCGCCCCGATCACCAGGTTGAACCAGAAGATCGAGCGCCACCCGTACGCGTGGACCAGCACTCCGCCCAGTACCGGTCCGGCCGCCAGCGCCAGCCCGGACACCGCCGCCCATACGCCGAGCGCCCTGGCGCGAGCCCGCTCCTCCGGGAAGATGTGTCGCAGTACCGACAGGGTGCCTGGTTCGGAGGCGGCTGCTCCCAAGCCCATGATCGCGCGACCGGCGATGAGCACCGACACACTGGCCGCAAGCGCCGCAATCACCGATCCGGCACAGAAGATCACCAAACCGACGATCATGACCCGCTTGCGACCCCAGCGGTCGCCGAGTGATCCGCCTGCCAGCATGAGGCCGGCGAAGACCACGATGTAGGCATTGACCACCCACTGCAGCAACGTCACGTCGGTACTCAGCTCGTGCCGGATATCGCCGAGCGCGACACTCACGACCGTGGTGTCCAGGAAGGTCACGAACAGTACGGCAGTGACCGCTGCCAGTGCAATGCCCGGTCGCGCCGCCCTGCTCGGTGCATTGTCCGTCGTCCCCACCGGCACAGGCTACTGGCCGAGGCCGTCGGGCGCACAGTCGACATGCGCCGCACGAGTTTTCAGAGGTCGGCGATGGCCGCGAGTGGTGGCGTACTCGCCGCACGCACCGCAGGCCAAAGTGCGGCGAGCACACCGACGATCGCCGAGCTGATCAGGACGAGCACCAGCTGCGCCCACGGAATGGAGATCTGGTCGAGCCCCAGATCGCGCAGCGTCCGCAGGAATCCCACGCCCAGCCCGAGGCCAAGCGCCATGCCGACGACGGCGCCGAATATCGCGATCAGCATGGATTCCAGGTAGATCGTCCTGCGCACCTGGGCGCGCTGCATGCCGACGGCGCGCAACATGCCGATCTCGCGGCGCCGCTCCACCACCGACAGCGCGAGTGTATTCACGATGCCGAGGATGGCGATCACCACCGCCAGAGCGAGCAGCCCGTAGAGGATGGCCAGTAGCGTGTTGATCTGCCGACCCTGCGCGCCTTTGAACTCTTCGCGGTCCTGCACCTGCACTACGACGTACTGCTCGGTCGCCTTCTCCAGGTCGGTGCGCATCTCGGTGAGGTTCGCGCCTGGCTTCGCCTTGATCAGCACCAGGTAGTTGGTCCGGAAGTTGAGCGGCACCAGTTCCTCGAACACGGTCTTCGACATCACCATCGGGCCGAGCAACGGTGTCTTCTTGTACACGCCGACCACCGTCAGCGGAATCTTCTTGCCGTCGAAGCCGGTCACGGTGACTTGCCTGCCGACCTGCCACCCACGATCGTCGGCCTCGTCCTCCGAGACCAGCACGTCGTGGCCACCGACGGTGTTGCTGCCGCGCACGATGTCGTAGCTCAGCACCCGGTCCAGCGGTCCGTCCGCCGAGGTGCCCATGATCTGTTCGTCATCGATCTTGAACCCGACGCCGCGCACCCCGACCACCTCGGCCACACCGGGCACTGACGTGCGGACGGCGTCGGCTGCGCCGAACGGCACTCCGAGCAGCTGCGGACCCGCCAGCACGTAATCGGCCCGCACGCCCTTGTCCACCAGAACGCCGACGCTGGCCTTCGCCGACGCGCCGAGCATCCCGATCGCCGACACCAGCATCAGCCCGAGGGTGAGCGCGAAAGCCGTCGCGGCGGTGCGGCGGGGGTTGCGCGCGGCGTTGTTACGCGCCATCCGACCGATCGGCCCGAACGGTCGAACCAGCGCACCGAGCACGGACACCACCGGCCGCGACAACGCGGGTGCGGCGAGCAACACCGCGAAGATCAGGCCCAGCGCGCCGACTCCGACGGTCGCGGCCGCGGTGCCCCCCGCGGATTGCGCACCCACCACGACGAATCCGGCACCGAGCACGGCCAGCACAGCACCGATCGCGGTCCGCGGTCGCAGCGATTCACCGGCCGATGCGAACTCCTCGCGCATGGCCTGCACGGGCGGAATCCTCGACGCCCGGCGCGCGGGCGCGTAGGCGCTGACCATCGTCACCGCGAGACCGACGAGCAACCCGACCAGAATGGTGCGCGGCAGCACGGCCATCGACCCGGTCGGCAGACCGAGGTCGAAGGCGTTCAGCAGCGCCGACAACCCGAACGCCAATCCGACGCCACCCGCGAGACCGATCGTACTGCCGATCAGCCCGATGACGAATGCCTCGGCCACCACCGACCTGCCGACCTGCTGACGGCTCGCGCCGACCGCGCGCAACAGTGCCAGCTCACGCAGTCGCTGCGCGACGATCATCGAGAAGGTGTTGTAGATGATGAACGTGCCGACGATCAGCGCGATCGCGCCGAACGCGAGCAGGAAGTAGTTGATGAAGTTGAGTGCGTTGGAGACTTCCTTTTTCAGGTCCGCGCGGACCTGTTCGCCGTTCTGCACCTTGTAGTTCGGCAGCGCCTGGGCCAGATTGTCGCGCAGCTCGTCGCCAGGTATCCCGGATGCCGCCAAGTCCACGTAGGCGACGTGCAGGCCGTCGGTGAACAACTTGCGCGCCTGCGCGTCGTCGAACAGCACGGCGATGAAACCGCCGGTATCCGAAGGAACTTCGTAGATGCCGGTCAGGGTCACCTCGATGGGGTCGGGCAGCGACGGGATGAGGATCTTGGTCCGATCACCGATTTTCAGCCCGGCCCGCTCGGCCCCACCGGTGTTCAGCGCGATCTCACCGGGCCGGGCGGGCGGGACGCCCTGCACGAACTTGTCCGGCTCCGCGACCGCCTTCTCCGGTGGCAGGTACGACTGGCCGATGCTGGGCGCTCCGCCGGTCTGCACCGCCTTCTTGCCCGCGGGATCGAGCAGCACCACGGGGCCGTTCACACTGGGCGCTACCGTGCGGACACCGGGGTACTTCGCGAGCTCGTCCACCACATTGTTCGGAATGCCTTGCGCCTGACGCTCTTTCGGGCTCACCCGAACATCTACGCCCTTGGCCTGGCTGGCGAAGATCCCGTCGAAGGTGCGCTGCAGCGTGTCGGTGAACACGAACGAGCCGGCGATGAAGGCGGTGCCGAGCACCACCGACAACAGGGTCAGGGCCAAGCGGACTTTATGCGCGGCGAGATTGCGCAGCGCCACCTTGCGCATCGGACTACCGGCCATCACCATCACGCCTGCTCCAACGACTTCATCCGGTCGAGCACGGTGTCCGCGGTCGGATCGCGCATCTCGTCCACGATGCGTCCGTCGGCGAGGAAGATCACTCGATCGGCGAACCCGGCCGCGTGCGGCTCGTGCGTGACGATGACAACCGTCTGCCCGAACTCGTCCACCGCGGCGCGGAGGATCGTCAGCACCTCCTCCGAGGCACGTGAGTCCAGGTTGCCGGTCGGCTCGTCGCCGAAGATGATCTCCGGTTTGCCCGCGAGTGCCCGCGCGCACGCCACCCGCTGCTGCTGCCCGCCGGACAGTTCGCTGGGACGGTGGGTGAGCCGATCGGTCAGCCCGAGCCGTTTCAGGACGGTGTCCAGCCAGTCCTGGTCCGGCTTACGCCCCGCGATGTCCAGCGGCAGCGTGATGTTCTCCAACGCCGTGAGCGTCGGGACCAGGTTGAAAGCCTGGAAAACGAACCCGATCCGGTCCCTGCGCAGCCGCGTCATCTGCTTGTCGGACAGGGTGGTGAGGTCGGTGTCCCCGATACGCACGGCCCCAGAGCTGGGGCTGTCGAGCCCGGCCAAGCAATGCATCAGAGTCGACTTACCCGAACCGGACGGGCCCATGATCGCGGTGAACTCCCCCTTCGCGAACTCGGTCGACACTCCGTCCAATGCCCTGACCTGGGTATCTCCCGAACCGTAGACCTTGGTCAGTTCGATTGCGCGGGCGGCGACATCGTTCTGAGCCACCGCCTCGGCGGTGTCGGCGCGCATGGCTTGCGAAGTCATGCCGTCCAGTCTTACCGGGTTCGCGCCCATGTGCCATCAGGGAAGTGCTTGTGTCTATTTGCCGCGGCTGCGCCGCGGCGTGTTCGCGGCCCCCTGATGGCTCGCGTCCGAGCGACCGCCGCTGGCGACTTCGTCGCGAACGCGGCGGCCACTCGGACGCGAG
>NZ_JBFAAB010000058.1:3108-5388 GCF_040639505.1 Nocardia sp. NPDC023852 | reverse complement strand
TTTCGGACTCTGGTTCATACTTTTGATTGCACCTCTTCAAGGGGTGTGGTTGTGAGTCTTCAACGGAGAGTTTGATCCTGGCTCAGGACGAACGCTGGCGGCGTGCTTAACACATGCAAGTCGAGCGGTAAGGCCCTTCGGGGTACACGAGCGGCGAACGGGTGAGTAACACGTGGGTGATCTGCCTCGTACTTCGGGATAAGCCTGGGAAACTGGGTCTAATACCGGATAGGACCTGCTGGTGCATGCTGGTGGGTGGAAAGATTTATCGGTGCGAGATGGGCCCGCGGCCTATCAGCTTGTTGGTGGGGTAACGGCTCACCAAGGCGACGACGGGTAGCCGACCTGAGAGGGTGACCGGCCACACTGGGACTGAGACACGGCCCAGACTCCTACGGGAGGCAGCAGTGGGGAATATTGCACAATGGGCGAAAGCCTGATGCAGCGACGCCGCGTGAGGGATGACGGCCTTCGGGTTGTAAACCTCTTTCGACAGGGACGAAGGGAAACTGACGGTACCTGTAGAAGAAGCACCGGCCAACTACGTGCCAGCAGCCGCGGTAATACGTAGGGTGCGAGCGTTGTCCGGAATTACTGGGCGTAAAGAGCTTGTAGGCGGTTTGTCGCGTCGTCTGTGAAAACTCACAGCTCAACTGTGAGCTTGCAGGCGATACGGGCAGACTTGAGTACTTCAGGGGAGACTGGAATTCCTGGTGTAGCGGTGAAATGCGCAGATATCAGGAGGAACACCGGTGGCGAAGGCGGGTCTCTGGGAAGTAACTGACGCTGAGAAGCGAAAGCGTGGGTAGCGAACAGGATTAGATACCCTGGTAGTCCACGCCGTAAACGGTGGGTACTAGGTGTGGGTTTCCTTCCACGGGATCCGTGCCGTAGCTAACGCATTAAGTACCCCGCCTGGGGAGTACGGCCGCAAGGCTAAAACTCAAAGGAATTGACGGGGGCCCGCACAAGCGGCGGAGCATGTGGATTAATTCGATGCAACGCGAAGAACCTTACCTGGGTTTGACATACACCGGAAACCTGCAGAGATGTAGGCCCCCTTGTGGTCGGTGTACAGGTGGTGCATGGCTGTCGTCAGCTCGTGTCGTGAGATGTTGGGTTAAGTCCCGCAACGAGCGCAACCCTTATCTTATGTTGCCAGCGCGTAATGGCGGGGACTCGTGAGAGACTGCCGGGGTCAACTCGGAGGAAGGTGGGGACGACGTCAAGTCATCATGCCCCTTATGTCCAGGGCTTCACACATGCTACAATGGCCGGTACAGAGGGCTGCGAGACCGTGAGGTGGAGCGAATCCCTTAAAGCCGGTCTCAGTTCGGATCGGGGTCTGCAACTCGACCCCGTGAAGTTGGAGTCGCTAGTAATCGCAGATCAGCAACGCTGCGGTGAATACGTTCCCGGGCCTTGTACACACCGCCCGTCACGTCATGAAAGTCGGTAACACCCGAAGCCGGTGGCCTAACCCCTTGTGGGAGGGAGCCGTCGAAGGTGGGATTGGCGATTGGGACGAAGTCGTAACAAGGTAGCCGTACCGGAAGGTGCGGCTGGATCACCTCCTTTCTAAGGAGCACTTCTGCACGGCACCCCGAAGAGTCGGGGATGGTAAACGCTGGTGCCAGAGACCGTTGAGTCCTCGTCTGTGGGACTGCGGATGCTCATGGGTGGAACGCTGACACTTTCTTCCGCGGTATCAACTGGTTTCATGACTGGTTGGCGGTGGGATATATCGACACACTGTTGGGTCCTGAGAGAACACGCGAGTGTTTCTTTCTAGGCGAATACATGATCCGGTTCGGATGCTACGCAGACCGCACTCTTCGGGGTGGTCGTGGTGGTGGGTTCGTTCGAGTCGGGTGTGTTGTTTGAGAACTGCACAGTGGACGCGAGCATCTTTGTTAGTAAGTGTTTAAGAGCGTACGGTGGATGCCTTGGCACCAGGAGCCGATGAAGGACGTAGGAGGCTGCGATAAGCCTCGGGGAGCTGTCAACCGAGCTGAGATCCGAGGATTTCCGAATGGGGAAACCCAGCACGAGTGATGTCGTGTTACCCGCACCTGAATATATAGGGTGTGTGGAGGGAACGCGGGGAAGTGAAACATCTCAGTACCCGCAGGAAGAGAAAACAATTGTGATTCCGTGAGTAGTGGCGAGCGAAAGCGGATGAGGCTAAACCATGCGGATGTGATACCCGGCAGGGGTTGTCCGTGTGGTGTTGTGGGGCTCACTTTCTTGTCACTGCCGTGGCGAGCAACAGTCAGAAAG
>NZ_JBFAAB010000058.1:0-3012 GCF_040639505.1 Nocardia sp. NPDC023852 | reverse complement strand
AAGGTTCGTGTTAGTCGAAGTGGTCTGGAACGGCCTGTCGTAGAGGGTGAGAGTCCCGTAGACGAAAACACGTGCCCTGTTGTAGTGGGTGCCCGAGTAGCAGCGGGCCCGTGAAATCTGCTGTGAATCTGCCGGGACCACCCGGTAAGCCTGAATACTCCCTGGTGACCGATAGCGGACTAGTACCGTGAGGGAAAGGTGAAAAGTACCCCGGGAGGGGAGTGAAATAGTACCTGAAACCGTGCGCTTACAATCCGTCAAAGCCTTTGGGCAGTTGAGTCTGCCGGGGGTGATGGCGTGCCTTTTGAAGAATGAGCCTGCGAGTTAGTGGCATGTGGCGAGGTTAACCCGTGTGGGGTAGCCGTAGCGAAAGCGAGTCCGAATAGGGCGTTCCAGTCGCGTGTTCTAGACCCGAAGCGGAGTGATCTACCCATGGCCAGGGTGAAGCGACGGTAAGACGTCGTGGAGGCCCGAACCCACTTAGGTTGAAAACTGAGGGGATGAGTTGTGGGTAGGGGTGAAAGGCCAATCAAACTCCGTGATAGCTGGTTCTCCCCGAAATGCATTTAGGTGCAGCGTCACGTGTTTCACGCCGGAGGTAGAGCTACTGGATGGTCTAGGGGGCCTACAAGCTTACCGAAATCAGCCAAACTCCGAATGCCGGTGTGTGAGAGCGTGGCAGTGAGACTGCGGGGGATAAGCTTCGTAGTCGAGAGGGAAACAGCCCAGATCGCCGGCTAAGGCCCCTAAGCGTGTACTAAGTGGAAAAGGATGTGGGGTCGCGAAGACAACCAGGAGGTTGGCTTAGAAGCAGCCACCCTTGAAAGAGTGCGTAATAGCTCACTGGTCAAGTGATCCTGCGCCGACAATGTAGCGGGGCTCAAGTACACCGCCGAAGCCGCGGCACTCGAACAATACATCCGCATCCGACTCCGGTTGGATGTGCAGTGGTTCGGGTGGGTAGGGGAGCGTCCTGCATCCAGGGAAGCCACGGAGTGATCCAGTGGTGGAGGGTGTGGGAGTGAGAATGCAGGCATGAGTAGCGAAAGACGAGTGAGAAACTCGTCCGCCGAATGACCAAGGGTTCCTGGGCCAGGTTAATCCGCCCAGGGTGAGTCGGGACCTAAGGCGAGGCCGACAGGCGTAGTCGATGGACAACGGGTTGATATTCCCGTACCCGTGTATCCGCGCCCATGATGAATCAGTTGTGCTAAGTGTCCAAAACCTCCGAGAAGACCTTCGGGTCTCGAGTGAGGGGCTGCACACGACCCCGGCTGGTAGTAGTCAAGCGATGGGGTGACGCAGGAAGGTAGCTGGGCCAGTCAGTGGTTGTACTGGTGTAAGCCTGTAGGGCGTTGTGTAGGCAAATCCGCACAACACGTGCCTGAGAGGTGATGCGTAGCCGATTGAGGCGAATTCAGTGATCCTATGCTGCCGAGAAAAGCCTCTAGTGAGTTGATACACGGCCCGTACCCCAAACCGACACAGGTGGTCAGGTAGAGAATACCAAGGCGATCGAGAGAACTGTGGTTAAGGAACTCGGCAAAATGCCCCCGTAACTTCGGGAGAAGGGGGACCACGTCTGGTGACGACCCTCGCGGTCCGAGCTGGGTGTGGTCGCAGAGACCAGAGAGAAGCGACTGTTTACTAAAAACACAGGTCCGTGCGAAGTCGTAAGACGATGTATACGGACTGACGCCTGCCCGGTGCCGGAAGGTTAAGAGGACCGGTTAGCGCCCTTCGGGGTGCGAAGCTGAGAATTTAAGCCCCGGTAAACGGCGGTGGTAACTATAACCATCCTAAGGTAGCGAAATTCCTTGTCGGGTAAGTTCCGACCTGCACGAATGGCGTAACGACTTCTCTGCTGTCTCAACCACAGACTCGGCGAAATTGCATTACGAGTAAAGATGCTCGTTACGCGCGGCAGGACGAAAAGACCCCGGGACCTTCACTATAGCTTGGTATTGGTGTTCGGTACGGTTTGTGTAGGATAGGTGGGAGACTATGAAGCGGGCACGCCAGTGTTCGTGGAGTCATCGTTGAAATACCACTCTGATCGTATTGGACTTCTAACCTCGGACCATGATCTGGTTCAGGGACAGTGCCTGGTGGGTAGTTTAACTGGGGCGGTTGCCTCCTAAAATGTAACGGAGGCGCCCAAAGGTTCCCTCAGCCTGGTTGGCAATCAGGTGTCGAGTGCAAGTGCACAAGGGAGCTTGACTGTGAGACAGACATGTCGAGCAGGGACGAAAGTCGGGACTAGTGATCCGGCACCGGCAAGTGGAAGCGGTGTCGCTCAACGGATAAAAGGTACCCCGGGGATAACAGGCTGATCTTCCCCAAGAGTCCATATCGACGGGATGGTTTGGCACCTCGATGTCGGCTCGTCGCATCCTGGGGCTGGAGTAGGTCCCAAGGGTTGGGCTGTTCGCCCATTAAAGCGGCACGCGAGCTGGGTTTAGAACGTCGTGAGACAGTTCGGTCTCTATCCGCCGCGCGCGTCAGAAACTTGAGGAAGGCTGTCCCTAGTACGAGAGGACCGGGACGGACGAACCTCTGGTGTGCCAGTTGTCCTGCCAAGGGCACCGCTGGTTAGCTACGTTCGGAAGGGATAACCGCTGAAAGCATCTAAGCGGGAAGCCTGTTCCAAGATGAGGTTTCTCACCACCATCGAGTGGTTAAGGCCCCCTACAGACCATAGGGTTGATAGGCCAGAACTGGAAGCACGGCAACGTGTGGAGGTGACTGGTACTAATAGGCCGAGGACTTACCAACAAAGAAGCTACGCGTCCACTGTGCAGTATCTGAAACAACACACAAACACCACACCACCCACCCCCAAACAAAGGGAGAACGGTGTAGTGCGTGACAGTTTCACAGAGTTACGGCGGCCATAGCGGCAGGGAAACGCCCGGTCCCATTCCGAACCCGGAAGCTAAGCCTGCCAGCGCCGATGGTACTGCACTCGACAGAGTGTGGGAGAGTAGGACACCGCCGGAACAACCTTCACGA
>NZ_JBFAAB010000057.1:0-6768 GCF_040639505.1 Nocardia sp. NPDC023852 | reverse complement strand
GCCGCCGCTGTAGCTGTGCTTGATCACGACCCCGTGAACCGGGTCGTGGGCGATGAATCCGGTGTGTCCGATACCGTCGCGGTATTCGACTACGAACGCTGCTCGCATTCCGGGGGTGTCGCGCACCAGCTTCACTAGTTGCGTCATTGTCAGTGGACCGTGGTGGTCGCGGTTGAAGTTCCCGCCTATTTTTTTCGCGAGATTGATCGCGGTATCGCCGGCCAGCCGGTTGCCGCGGGGTGGTTTCACCGGTTCCGGGCCGACGCGGCCGGTGGCGTCCCAGTTCGCCCATGCGAACGCCCAGTCCGCGAAGGTCGCGCACTCGCCGACCAACAGCGGCTCGTCCGCATCGCCGTCGGTGGTGTCGGTTTGCAGGGCGGTGCCGTCTTGGGCTGCCCGCTGGGTGAGGAACTCGACCGTTTCGGCCAGCTCGACGGTGAGGTTCTCGATTGTCCGGATCTCGGCCTGCAGGGCTGCGATGACCGCGGGGTCGGCACCGGGCTGATCGGGTTGGTTGTCCCGGTTTTTCTGTTGTTCGTCGCCGAGTTCGATCCGTTTGTGGTCCAGCGCGGTACGGGAGGCAAGCATGCGGACCGCTGCTGGCAAGCCGGCCGCCGCTAGTACGGTGTCGGGGTAGGCGGTGATGAACGCGGCGCGTTCGTCCTCGGTCAGCCTCGGCCACAGTATCCCGAGTTCCCGAGCCCGAGCCCGCCGGTCTGCCTCGATGTCCCGTACCCGGCCCGCCCCGGGTACCAGGTCCGCGAGCCGCACCCCTTCGCGCTCCAACGCCTTCCCAACCACCGCACGCGCCCGCCGTACCGCACGCGCGCGCTCGGCCCGTATCCGGGCTCGTCGAGCCGCGCGACCGGGCAACCCACCACTGGGTGCACCGACCGCCGCAGGCCGATCGGTGCCAGTCGCATCGGGTTCGGCAGCGCCGGTCCCGGCCGGAGGGGGCGGCAGGCCGGCCAACGCCGCGGGATCCGGTGTCGACAGCGCCGTCGACCCACGACCCGGTATCGCCACCGGCGCTACCGCAGGCGCCGTCGGACGCTGCGAACCCGCATCGGGGGCCGCTGGTTTACCCGGCAGTGGATCTTCAACCGTCGCGGCCTTCTCGGCGGTCGGAGCGTTGTCGACCACCGTGCTGTCCGACCGCAGGCCACCCCCACCGTCCAACGCGGCTACCGCGTTCTCCAGGATTTCGATCTCGGCCTGCAGGGTTGTGGCCAGCAGACCATCCGGGTCTGTTTGGCGTACTTCGCCGAGTTCGATCCGTTTGAGATCCAGTGCAGTACGCGCCGCACGCAGCCGTGTGAGGTCGGGCATGTCGACCGCGCCGAGGAGGGTTTCGGGGTATGCGGTGAGGAAGGCTTCCCGTTCCTGCGGGGTGAAGCCGGTGTCCCATAATTGCATGAGCAACCGGGTCCGTGCCCGGAAGTCCGACCACACGTCCCGTACGCGTCCTGCACCCGGGATCAGGTCGGCGAGCCGCACTCCTTCGCGTGTCAATGCCGTCGCTACGATTTCGCGGGCGTCGTGCACTGCTTGTTCCCGTTCGGCTCGCAGCCGGGCCCGCCGGGCCGCGCGTCCGGGCAACTCCGCAGCGGGGGCGTCCACCGCCGTGGGCTGATCGGTGCCAGCGGTATCGGGTTCGGTGGCAGCGGGCCGGGGCGGGGTTTGGTGTTGCAGGCAGGCCAACGCCACCGGGTCCGGTGTTGTCAGTGCGGTCGATTCACGTCCTGGGATCATGACCGGCGCGGCGGGGTCGGCGGCTGGAGCGGTTGGTTGCCGCCGGTGTGGGCTGATCGGAGTCGGGTCGGATTCGGCCGGCAGGGCGGCCGTAGCGTGGTCAGCCTCGGTGAGGGTTGTGTTGTCTGATTGTGGTTCGTGCGCCGCGGTGAGGGCGGCGGCCAATTGTTCTATCCGCTCGATGTGCGTCTGCAGTGCGGTGACCAGCGCGGTATCCGGGTTGTCTTTCGCTTGCTCGTCGCCGAGCTCGATCCTGGTCAGGTCGATCACGGTGTGGGCTGCCCGGATCCGGTCGGTGTTCGGCAGGCCCGCGGTGCCCAACACCGTTTCCGGATATGCTGTGATGAATGCCGCCTGTTCCGGCGGGGTCAACCGTGGCCAGAGTGCGGCGAGTTGGCGGGCGCGGGCCCAGGCGTCGGCCCGCACGTTACGCACCCGACCCGCACCGGGCACCAGGTCGGCCAGTGGTATTCCTTCGCGCTCGAGTGCCGCGGCGACCACCTCGCGGGCTTGCTGTACTGCCTGCTCACGCTGGGCACGCAGCCGGGCTCGGCGGGCGGCGCGAGCGGGCGTAGCAGCCGCCGCCGGTTGTCCGGTGGAGCCGTCGACAGCCGTCGAATTCCCCTCCGCAGCAGGCTGATCGGCACGAGCCACCTCGAGGTCGATGATCTCCACGCTGTGTCCGAGGCTGTCTCCGGCCGCATCAGGAGCTGTCCCGGACCGGTCCGGCAGCTGTTCGAACGCGGTGTCCAGCATCGCCGGGTCCGGTGTGGTCACGGCGGTGCTCTCCCGACGCGGGATCGCCACCGGCACAGTGGCATGTGCCGTCGGGCGCGTGCTGCGCACGACCCATCCCCATGAGCCGGTCGGGCCGGTGGCGGGATCCGTCTCAGTGGTGTCGGTGTCGGTTGCTGCCGTCGACACCTCGGGTTCCGGCTCCGATACCAGATGTGGACGGGGTTCCCGATCTGGATCGAACCCCGGATTCGCGACAAACACCTGAACAGCCGGCATGTCCGCTATAGCTGGCGCAGCAAGGTCGTTGTCGAACCGCCCCAGGA
This sequence comes from Nocardia sp. NPDC023852, assembly GCF_040639505.1. Classification (NCBI taxonomy): domain Bacteria; kingdom Bacillati; phylum Actinomycetota; class Actinomycetes; order Mycobacteriales; family Nocardiaceae; genus Nocardia; species Nocardia sp. NPDC023852. Next base: position 3,955 of record NZ_JBFAAB010000057.1, on the reverse strand, counting down.
AGAACTGTGGAGCGATCCCACCGGCGAACACATGCATATGCCCCCACACGAACCTGCCTCGTGTTCCCTGCACCAGATACATTCGGGCTGTCGCACCCGCGGGCCCCAACGCTGCCCGGGCCGCTTCGGGTGAATCGTGGGCTACCACTACACCGTCGATTCCCAGCAGGTTCGGTATCGCATCCGGATGCACACCATCCACGAACGGTGCCACCGTATTTCCCTCCGGCACCGCTATATACGCCACCCCTTCGGCCACATACTGCACCGGTGTCGAGGATTTCCCGAGCCGCCCCAACAGACCCGCGATATCCACCCCCTTCTTCACTACCGCCCCCGCCAACGGGTCCTGATCCACCCTCAGGCCCGTCGCTTCGATGCCCTGTGCCACTTCCTGCGCTGTCGGCGCTGGTGGCTTATCGGCCCAGCGCGCGGCCGCCGCGCGGGCCGCCTGGGCCCGCTGGGTCAGCCGCTGCCCGCGGACCTCCTGCATATCGGCCACCAATGCCGCGATTTGCTCGGGCAGTGACGGTTGCGGCTCGGGCAGCTCGCGGGGCTTGCGCTGCGGATCGAAAGCGGAATTCTCCACGTATATCGACATGTCTGCGGAGATTTCATGCCAGCCCGCCACGAAATTCTCCGCGAAACCGCCCACGAGCAATGCCATCGTCGGATTTCCCGAGGAGCCCGCCCGGATGAAGCCCGGCGCCTTCACCACCACCACACAGTCCGCGCCGAACGCTTTCGCTTGCTCGAGTGAGGTGAAACCGGATGCGTAGCCCCGACCGGCCGGGGTGATCCCCTCGGTCAACACTTTCGCTAAATCCGACACCGGGATAAATGCCTCGACCCCGCCCGGCACCCATGTCACCGGGGACCGCTGCCGGCCCCACGTGGCCAGCACCCGGTCCACGCCCACCGTCGCGCCCTGCGGCGTCGCCGCAGGCCTGGGATCGGTCCCCTCCGGCAGCCCGGAAATCGCTCTGCCCAACGCCGCGTCCGCGGTGAACTGCTCCAGCGCCGCTGTCTTCGACTCCGCCAGAACCTGATCCATGGTCAGACCCGAGCCGGTCTCCCCGGTGCCCGATTGTGCCCGCCTCGCCAGGCGCGCGGCCGCGGCCCGCCGCTGCCGTTGCGGATCTGCGGTATACGGCGCCGCATGCGGCCTTTCTTGCGTCGGTGCCGGTTCGGTGGGCGCCGGTGCCACCGGTCGCGGCCGTGGCCTGGGGTCGGGGTCGAACCCCGGATTCTGCACGAACACCTGCACGGCCGGCATGTCCTGAAAATCGGGGACATCCAAATCCAGGTCGTCGTCTTGGTAGCGGCCCATGAAGAATCGTGCAGCGATCCCACCCACGAACATGTGCGCGTTGCCTTGCACGAACCTTCCCCGGTGTCCCTGCACCAGATACACCCGAGCCGTCGCCCCCGCGGCCCCTAACGCCGCGCGCGCCGCCTGCGGTGAGTCGTAGGCCACCACCACACCACCGACTCCCAGCGCATCCGGGTGCGCGCCCTCCACGAACGGTGTCACCGGATTCCCCTCCGCCACCGCGATATACGCTGCCCCCTGCTCCACGTACCGCGGCGGTGTCGAGGACTTCCCGAAGCCGGTCACCAATGCCGCCATATCCACCCCGTCGGCCACGACCGCCCCAGCCAACGGGTCCTGATCGGCCCTCAGGCCCGTGGCTTCCATCCCCCGCGCCACTTCCTGCGCTGTCGGGGCCATCGCCGGGGCCGCTTCGGCCTGGTTCCGCGCAGCAGCCTCCCGCTCAGCAGCGTGCTGTGTGCGCTGCTGGGCCCGGAACTCCCGCATATCGGCCGCCAGATCCGAGACCTGCTCAGACAGCGACGGCTCCGGCGTCGGCGGCTGCGGCGGCTTCGTTTCTTTGCGTGGTACCCGTCCGGGAACAAACCCCGGGTTCTGCACGAAGATCGAGACCGCTTCCACCCCTTTGCCGGACACCACGTGTTTGCCCACCACATATCGGCCGGCCACACTGTCCAGCAGCATCACCACCCCCGACGCCTCGTCGATGAACCCGCCCGGGGCGTCCACCACGGCCACGCACTCCGCGCCGAACTCCATCGCTTTTTCCAGCGAGGTGAACCCCAACACCGCCCCCGCGGTGTCCTCGCCCACCATCCCGGTCTCGAACAACACCTCCTCACCGTGTGCCAACGGGACATACACCACCGGCCCGGTCTGCTCCCCCAACCAGCGCACCCGAGCCGGCGCGTCCGGATTCCCCCAGGACGCGGGAAGCGCTGTCGGATCAACCACCCGACCATCCATCGCTGCAGGCGCTGGATCCGCCCCCGCGGGCAATCCCCGCGCTTGCATCCCGCGACGCAGGTCCTGTTCGGAGGGCCGTAACGCCTCCGTGAGCCACGCGGCAGTGTCCTTGTCCTGGCGCCGCTGCCACTTCCCATCGGCCGGGTTCGGTAGCTGCGCGACCCGCGCGGTCTCCTCCAGCGCATCCGCCACCGCGGGCTTGGGCTCCGATTGCCGGTCGGGATCGAATCCCGGATTCGGCACGAACGCCTGCACATCGGGCAAGTCCGCGAATTCGGGCACATCCAGCCCGGTGTCGGTATTCGATTGGAGACGGCCGAAGAAATTGTGCGCGGGTATTCCCCCTACATACAGGTACGCCTTAGCCCCATTGGGAAGTTCCTGCTCGAACCTGCCGCGGCGGCCTTGCACCACATACACCCGGCACTGCCCGCCCTCAGCCGCCCGCGCGGCCTCGGGAGAGTCATAGGCCACCACCACACCCGAGGTCTTCGATGTCATACCGTTCACGAACGGTGCTTGCGGGCTGCCCTCTTTCACGGCCACATACGCCACCCCGTCGTCGGTGAACGTCGGTGGATTCGCCGACTTACCGAAACCCGCCAGCAGATGGTCCAGCTTCACCCCGGTCAGGTCCGCCGCCCCCGCCAGCGGATCCTTCTGCGCTGTCAGCCCGGTGACGTCTTTGCCGCGCTGGACCTCCTGCGGTGTCGGTGGCTTCGGCTTCTCCGCCGGCACCACCTGCGCGGGCTGCGGGCGGGTCGGCGGATCGACCGGGCGTGGTTTCTGCGTCGGCGCCTCCGGCCGCCCAGCATTCACCGGCTCCGGGAAAACCGATTTCCGTGCCGGATCGAAACCGGAATGCTCCACATAAATAGACATATCCCCGGAAATTTCATGCCAGCCCGCCACGAAATTCTCCGCGGCCCCACCCACGAACAACGCCATCGGCTCACCCGAAATGCCCTCCCGAATAAAGCCCGGCGCCTTCACCACCACCACGTTGCCGGCACCGAACCTCGTCGCCTGTTCCAGCGAGGTGAATCCGGACACATAACCCGAGCGCCCCGGGGAAAACCCTTCCGCCAGAACCTTCCCCACATCCGATACCGGGAAAAACGCCTCGGTCTCTCCCACCCAGGTCACCGGCTTGTCACCATGCCCGAACTCGGCGAACACCCGGTCCAGACCCACCCTCGCCTGCCCCCGGGGCGTGGCCGCATCCATCGGATTCGCCTCCGGCGGTATCCCCGTCGCCGCCCGCCCCAACTCCGCATCCACCCGCAACCGCTCCAGCGAGGTCCGCTGCAGCTCCGCCAGAAGCTGCTCGGCCGTCTGCCCCGAACCGGCATTCGGATCACTACCCGCCCGCCCCGGCGCCTCCCCCGCCCCCGGAGCCGAAGCAGTGGCCGGCACAACCGGACCGCCATCAGTCTGATCCCCAGCCGCAGCCGGGCCACCCGCCTGGCCCACCGGCGCCACAGGCGCCACAGGCGTCACAGGCGCGGCGGGCGGCGCGGCCCCCGCTTGCGGACCCGCCACCACACCCGCCCCCGCCGGCGGGGTCCGTGGCGAGACCGGCCCCGCACCACCCTGCGACGGCCGATCCAGCACCGACCCAGTGCCTGAATCACCCCGTACCGCAGGCGATCTCCC
>NZ_JBFAAB010000056.1:0-7289 GCF_040639505.1 Nocardia sp. NPDC023852 | reverse complement strand
CAATACCGCTGATGCTGAAACGCATACGTCGGCAACCCAACCCGACCAACCACACCCCCCGCCAGCAACACCCCCCAATCCACACCCACCCCAACCACATGCACCCGCGCCAAAAACCCCACAAACCACACCACCTCATCAACCCCACGACGACCCGCCGCCGACACCGTGGACTTTGCTTCGAGTTCCGGCATCTCGGCGAGGGATTCCCGAGTCATGGCCGCAAGCACCGCCTCCGGGCCGATCTCCAGGAACCGCCGCACACCTGCCGAGCCGAGAGCGTTTACTCCCGGAGCGAACCGCACGCACCCCCGCACTTGCTCGACCCAATAGGCCGGCTCGGTCAACTCTTCCCCGGCGATCGCGCCGGAGAGGTTCGACACAATGGGCACATTCGGCAGGTTGTAGCTCAATTCTTCAGCTATCGAACGGAATTCGGCCAGCATCGGCTCCATTCGGGCGGAATGGAACGCATGGCTGACCCGCAGCCGGGACGTCTTGTGGCCCTGCCCGACCATGAGGCGCTCCACCTCATCGATGGCGTCCTCGTCACCGGAGATCACCACCGAGGTGGGACCGTTGACCGCCGCGATCGAGACCTTGTCGCCGTATCCGGCGATGACTTCCCGCGCCTCGTCCTCCGTGACGGCGACCGCGAGCATCGCGCCGCCCTCCGGCAACGCCCCCATCAACCGACCACGCGCCGCCACCAACACACACGCATCCTCCAGCGACCACACCCCCGCCACATACGCGGCGACAAGCTCACCGATCGAATGCCCCATCACCACATCCGGTGTCACACCGAACGACTCCACCAACCGGAACAACGCCACCTCGAACGCGAACAACGCAGGCTGCGTCCACTCCGTCCGATCCAACAGCGCGGCGTCCTCGGCGAAGACCAGATCTTTCAGCGAGCGGCCGAGCAGCGGTTCGAACTGGGTGCACACCTCGTCGAACGCCGACGCAAACGCCTCGAACTCCGCGTACAACCTCGCACCCATCCCCGCTCGTTGCGCACCCTGCCCGGTGAACAGGAACGCAGTCTTGCCCGAACCCGCTGTGCCCTCGATCGTGCCCGGCGAACCAGCCGCCAAATCGGCCAGACCGGCCACCAGCTCGTCCCGATCGCGACCGACGACGGCTCCGCGCCAGTCGAGCTGGGCGCGGGCGTTCACCAGCGAATAGGCGACGTCTGCCAGGTCTCGTTCCGGCCCATCGAGCAGCCATTGCCGCAACCTGTCCGCCTGCGCCCGCAAACCGGCCTCACTCGTCGCCGACACCAGCAACGGCACGGCCGCGGAGGTGCGGGGCCGGTCTGTGTGCGCGGGCTGCGATGTCGGAACTCGACGGGCAGGTGCTTCTTCGAGGATGGCGTGTGCGTTGGTACCGCTGATGGCGAACGAGGACACCCCCGCCCGACGCACCCGCTCACCGGCAGGCCAGGGCTCCGCCTCGGTCAGCAACCGCACCGACCCCGCCGACCAATCCACATGCGGCGACGGCGCATCCACGTGCAACGTCTTCGGCAACATCTCATGCCGCAACGCCTGCACCATCTTCATCACGCCGCCGACGCCTGCCGCAGCCACGGTGTGTCCGATATTCGACTTGATCGACCCGATCCGCAGCGGTGGCCCTACACGGTCCTGCCCGTAGACGCCGATCAGCGCCTGTGCCTCGATCGGATCACCCAATGTCGTTCCGGTACCGTGCGCCTCGACCGCGTCGACGTCCGACGGCTCGAGTCCGGCATTGGCCAACGCCGCCGCGATCACCCGTTCCTGGGAAGGACCGTTCGGCGCGGTCAAACCGTTGCTCGCGCCGTCCTGGTTCACAGCCGTCCCGCGTACGAGGGCGAGGACGTTGTGGCCCAGGCGCCGGGCGTCGGACAGGCGCTCCAGCACAAGCACGCCGACGCCCTCGGAGAAGGCGACGCCGTCGGCCGCGGCGGAGAACGACTTGCAGCGTCCATCGGGCGAGAGACCGCGCTGCCGCGCGAAATCAACGTAGAGGTACGGAGTGGCTGCGACCGTCACGCCGCCGGCCAGCGCCAACGAGCTCTCCCCCTGTCGCAGTGCTTGGCAAGCCAGGTGCAGAGAGACCAGGGACGACGAGCACGCGGTGTCCACGGTGACGGACGGCCCTTCGAGGCCGAAGACATAAGACAACCGGCCGGAGATCACGCTGTGCGTGGTGCCGGTAAGCCGGTAGCCCTCCAGATCGCCGGTCACTCGATCGACGTAGCCCGAGGTGGACGCTCCTGCGAACACTCCAGTGTCGCTGCCGCGCAGCGAAATCGGGTCGATACCCGCGTCCTCGAAAGCCTCCCAGGAAGCTTCCAGCAACAGACGTTGCTGCGGGTCCATCGCGGACGCCTCCCGCGGGCTGATGCCGAAGAAGCCGGCGTCGAAATCGCCTGCGTTGTAGAGGAATCCGCCGTGACGGGCATAGACGGTGCCGGGCTTGTCCGGATTGGGATCGAACAGCCGCTCCAGGTCCCAGCCACGATCCGACGGGAACTCGCCGATCGCGTCGGTTCCGGACGCGAGGAGGTCCCACAGCGCATCCGGGGATTCGACCCCTCCGGGGAACCGGCAGCTCATCCCCACGATGGCGATCGGCTCGTCGGCCCGAACCCGGCGCGGAGCCTTCTTGACAGGGGCGCCGACCGTTGTCGGCTCGACTCGGGACTGCACCAGCTTCGCCACCGCCGCCGCGGTCGGGTAGTCGAATACCAAGGTCGACGGCAACTGGAGACCGGTGGCCTTCGCCAGCCTGTTACGGAACTCCACGCCGCCCAGGGAATCGAATCCGACCTCGTCGAAGCGCTGATCGGGCCGAATGTCCTCCGCCGAGTCATGCCCCAGCACCGCCGCAGCCTGCGCCAGTACCACCTCGAGCACCACCTCGCCGCGTCGCGCCTCCGGCACCTGTGCCAGCCGGGCGCTCAACGCACCCGCTGCCGCGAGTCCCGCCGACGGGTCCGCCGCGGCCTGCGCCGGGCGCGCCGCCCGCCGCACGAATCCGCGCAGCACCGCGGGAACCGCAGCGGGCTCGGACTCGCGGCGCAGCGCGCTCGCGTCGAACCTGAGCGGAGCCAGCCGGGCGTCGGCGCGAGCGACGGCGTTGTCGAAAAGCCGCACGCCCTCGCCGTCGTCGAGCCGGCCGAGACCGAGCCGATCAAAGCGCGCGAGCGCGGCGCGGTCCAGACCACCGGTCATCCCGCTGCCCTGGTGCCACGGCCCCCACGCCAGCGACGTCGCGGGCAGCCCGGCAGCCTGGCGCCGCTGCGCCAGCGCGTCCAGGAATCCGTTCGCCGCGGCGTAGTTTCCTTGCCCGGATGTCCCGAGCACCGCCGCGATCGACGAGAACACCACGAACGCCGACAAGTCACGGTCACGGGTCAGTTCGTCCAGATGCCACGCGCCGTCGACCTTCGGCGCCAACACCCGATCCACTTGTTCGCCGGTCAACGACTCGATGGTGCCGTCGTCGAGAACCCCTGCGGTATGCACGACGGCGGTCAATCCGACGTCGGGATCGACGGTGTCCAACAGGTTCCGCACCGCGTCGCGGTCGGCGACGTCGCACGCGACTACCCGGGCCTCGGCCCCCGCCCGCGCCAGTTCGGCGACCAGCTCGGCGGCACCGGCCGCCTCGGGGCCCCGCCGCGATGTCAGCACCAGCCGGCGCACGCCGTGGTCGACGACGAGGTGGCGGGCGAACAACGCACCGAGTCCGCCGGTGCCGCCGGTGATCAGCACCGTCCCGTCCCCGAACGACGGCGGCACGCCGGTGTCGTCCGAAGCGGATGCGCGCGTCAGCCTGGGAACCAAAACCTCCGCACCGCGCACTGCGGCTTGTGGCTCGCCTGTCCGCAGCACGGCGGCGATCCGGTCGGCGTCGAGCGGCCTGGCCGGGTCCTCGTCAACAAGGATGAACCGTTCCGGATGTTCGGACTGTGCACTGCGGACCAGTCCCCACACCGCCGCGGCAGCCAGCTGCGGAGCCTCGCCGGGCAGCCCTGCGCCACCCGTCGTGACCACGACCATCCGGACACCGGACACGCGTTCTTCGGCAAGCCAGGATTTCAGCGTCGCCAGCGTGCCGTGCACCGTCGCCCGAACCTTTTCCGGATCGTCGGCGGACGACTCGATAGCGAACGGCTCGGTCGCCCGCCACACCAGCACACCGGGAATACCTTCGGCCGCAACAACCTCGGCGACCGACGGGTAGCATGCCTCGATACCCTGCACGGGTGTGTCCGCGAGCACAGCCATCGGCGGCACGGGGCGGTCGACCGGTGCTATCGCGGTGCGCTCCCAGCGCACCTGGTACAGGTTCGCCTCATCACCGGACAGGCTGGCCCGGAATTCCTTGACGTCGTACGGGCGCATCACGACCGCGTCGATGGACACGATCGGATTGCCATCCGGATCGACAGTCGCGACGGACACGGTCTCCGCTCCGGTCGCGATCCCGATGACCCGAAGCGACGTCACTTCGGCAGGCCACTGTCCGCCGTCTGTCGTCGGCTTGTGGAATCGCGCGCCGCCCCACCGGAACAGCAGCCTGCCTGCGTCCGGATCCTCATCCATGTCGCGCCACGCCAACCGGGCCAGGACGGTGTGCATCACCAGATCCAGCAGCGCCGGGTGCAGGTCGAAGCGTCCCGGCTCCGACGCCGCGTCGGTGTCCAGTGCGATCTCCGAGAAAACGGTGTCGTCGCGTTGCCACGCGGCGCGGACGCCGATGAACGCAGGACCGTATTCGAGTCCGGAGCCCTTCGCGATCTGCTCCGGAATCCCTCTGCTGTCAATGGGCTCGGCATCGACCGGCGGCCATTCCTCGTCCCGCAACCGCGACAACAACGCCGAATCACCCTGCCATTCGGCCGCGAGCGCGCCGGTAGCATTGTGGGTCCACTCGTCCTCGCCCGACTTGCGGAAGTAGAACTCGAACTGGCGTCGTCCGCTCTCGTCCGGTGCCTGGACCAACACCTGTAGCTCGACCTCGTCGTTGTCGGTCGGCAGGATCGGCGCCTGCAGTGTGAGCTCCTCGACCACCCCGCAACCGATCCGGCCGCCCGCGACGAGGAGGAATTCGATCAGTGTCGCGCTCGGCACGACCACTACGCCGTAAGTCATGTGGTCGGCGATCCACGGATGGGTGCGCAACGAGAACCGGCCGGTGAACAACCACTCGTCGGTACCCGCCAACCCGACCACCCCCGTCAAAATCGGATGATCCGTCAACGACGGCGACGCGTCGACGCCGCCCGACCGCAACCAGAAACGCCGATGCTGGAACGCGTACGTCGGCAACGAGACCCGACGCAGTGGGCGACCCGCGAACAACGGATCCCAATCCACCCGCGTACCCGCGACATGAACCTGCGCCAGCGACGTGACGAACTGCGCCACCTCATCGGCTGACCGGCGTGAAACCGCCGCCACTGACGACGCCGACTCGATCTCCGGGTTCTCGGCCAGACACCCACGCGTCATCGCCGCCAGCACCGCATCCGGTCCCACCTCGACAAAACGCCGCACACCTCCCGCAAGGAGGGCGTCCACACCCGGCGCGAACCGCACACATCCACGCACCTGCCGCACCCAGTACTCCGGATCGGTCATCGCATCACCGGCGAACTCACCGGACACGTTCGACACGATCGGCAATGTCGGTGACTGATAGGCGACACCCGCGGCCACCGACCGGAACTCAGCCAACATCGGATCCATCCGCGCCGAGTGAAAGGCGTGACTGACCCGCAACCGATTCGTCTTGACCCCTTCACCGGACAACCGCCGCTCGATCTCCTCGATGGCGTCGGTGTCCCCGGCCAACACCGTCGAGGACGGACCGTTCACCGCGGCAATCGACACCCGATCGCCGAAACCGGCAACGACATCCGCTGCTCGTGCTTCGCCGGTCGCCACAGCGAGCATCGCGCCGCCCACCGGCAACGCACCCATCAACCGACCACGCGCCGCCACCAAGGTGCAAGCATCCGCAAGTGACCACACACCAGCCACATACGCAGCCGCCAACTCCCCGATCGAATGCCCGATCACCACATCCGGCGTCACACCGAACGACTCCACCAGCCGGAACAACGCCACCTCGAACGCGAACAACGCGGGCTGGGTGAACTCCGTCCGATCCAACAACCCCTCGGCGTCCCCGGCCGGGTCAGCGAACATCAACTCCCGCAACGACCGCCCCAGCAAGGGATCGAACTGGGCGCACACCTCATCCAACACTGACGCGAACACGTCGAAGGCCGCGTACAAACCCGCACCCATACCCACACGCTGCGCCCCCTGGCCCGTAAACAGGAACGCTGTCTTATCGGAACCCGCTTTCGCCTGGATCGCGCTTGGCGAACCCGCCGCCACATCGGCCAGACCGGCCAGCAACTCCGCCCGGTCCCGCCCCACGACCACACCGCGCCAGTCCAACAGTGCCCGCGACGTCGCCAAAGAATGCGCCACATCCCACACGTTCGCGTCGGGATCGCCGATCAGCCACTCCCGCAAACGAACCGCCTGGGCGCGGAGCGCTTCGTCGGACTTGGCCGATATCAACAGCGGAACGAAATGTGATGCCGCGTCAGAAGATTGTTGGGCAGGCGCGATGGGCGTCGCAGCCGCCACCTGATCAGCCTGCCCCGGAGCGCTCTTGTCCGGGGACTCACCTCCCGCCTGGGCGGCGACCGGATCGGCGGGCGCCTCCTCCACAATCACGTGCGCGTTGGTGCCGCTGACCCCGAACGATGACACACCCGCGCGCCGCACCCGCTCACCCGCAGGCCACGGCTCACTCTCCTGAAGCAGCCGCACCGTACCCGCGGACCAATCCACATGAGGGGTGGGCGCATCCACGTGCAGCGTCTTCGGTAGAACGCCGTGCCGCATAGCCTCGATCATTTTGATCACGCCACCGACACCCGCCGCAGCCGAAGTGTGACCGACATTGGACTTGAGCGATCCCAGACGCAACGGCCCGCTCTCCCGCCGTGCACCATAAACGTTGATCAACGCCCGTGCCTCGATCGGATCCCCGAGCATCGTGCCCGTGCCGTGCGCCTCCACCGCGTCGACATCCGACGGATCCAGACCGGCATTGGCCAACGCCTGCGCGACGACGCGTTCCTGCGACGGACCGTTCGGCGCCGTCAGCCCGTTGCTCGCGCCGTCCTGGTTGACCGCGCTGCCGCGCACCACCGCCAGCACAGTGTGCCCGAGCCGCTGTGCGTCCGATAATCGCTCCAACACCAG
>NZ_JBFAAB010000055.1:0-8448 GCF_040639505.1 Nocardia sp. NPDC023852 | reverse complement strand
GAGCCACCAGCGACGACGAGCACGCGGTATCCACCGAGATGGCCGGACCCTTGAAACCGAGGGTGTACGCGATCCGACCAGACAGAACACTGTTCAAAGCGCCCAGGTAGGCATGGCCTTCCGTCTCCGCGGTGATGGTCGGCGAGCCGATACGGGGACCGTAGTACTGCTGGATGACACCGGCGAAGACCCCGGTATCGCTGCCGCGCAACGTGGTCGGATCGATACCGGCGTTCTCCAGCGCCTCCCAAGACGCCTCCAGCATCAGACGCTGCTGTGGATCCATCGCCGCGGCTTCTCGTGGACCGATCCCGAAGAAGGCCGCGTCGAAGTCGCCTATGGCGTCGAGGAACCCGCCTTCACGGGTGTAGATCGTGCCCGGCACATCCGGATCCGGGTTGTACAACCGCTCCAGGTCCCACTCCCGATCGGACGGGTAGTCCCCGACAGCATCCACGCCGTCTGCTACCACGCGCCACAGATCCTCCGGTGATCGCACGCCACCGGGGTATCGGCAGGCCATGCCGACGACGGCGATCGGCTCATTCGACCGGTCGGTGAGCTCGCGGAGTTGCTGTTTGGTCTCGTACAGCTCCTTTGCGGTCTTCTTGAGGTACCGACGTAGCTCGTCGTTGTCAGCCATTGGTGGGACTCCTGATTGTGTAAGTTCAGCCGAGATTGTCGATGAATTCGAAAAGCTCACTGTCATCTGCGTTTTCGAGGCCGTCGACATTGCCGGCCAGGTCGATCTCGCTCCCGCCCCTGCCCTCGAGTTCGTGCAGGATCGCGGTCAGCTTGCTTGCGATGTCCGAGCGGTCCGTAGGCGACAGATCGGCCGATGCGCAACTGCGCGCCAGCGTCTGGACCTCGGCCGCGATGCGCTCCGCGGGGTCGTCGGTGGGAGCGATATCCTGACGGATGTAGCCGGCCAGTTCCGCCGGGGTGGGATAGTCGTACAGCGCGGTCGCGGACAACTGCACGCCGGCAGCCGATTTCAGCCGATTGCGGAATTCCATGACACCGAGCGAGTCGAACCCGAGATCTTTGAACGGCTTGTCGGGGGCGGTCGAGTCCGCACCGTTGTGACCCAGGACTGCCGCGACCTGGACGCCGATCACGTCGAGGATGACGCGTTCCTGCTCAACTGCCGAACGGCCGAGCAGTTGCGCCGCCAGATTCGGCGCCTGACTCGTCGGGCTGCTCACGCGACGCCGCGACGGCCCCGACAAGCCGCGCATGACCGCGCGCAGATCATCGAAACCAGTCTCGGCGAGCGCGTTCCGGTCGACCCGAGCAGCTACGAATGCGGACCGCCCCGTAGTCAATGCCGCGTCGAACAGCGACATGCCGACCTGGGCGTCCAACGGAAGGAAACCGTCGCGCCGCCACCTGGCGAGGTCAGCGTCGCTGAGGGCGCTGGTCATGCCGGTGCTCTGCTGCCACGGCCCCCACGCCACCGACGTCGCGGGCAGACCGGCCACGTGGCGGTGTTGCGCCAACGCATCGAGGAAGACGTTGGCTGCGGCATAGTTGGCCTGCCCGGGGCTGCCGATCACACCCGCGATCGAGGAATACAACACGAACGCCGACAGATCCAGGTCCTTGGTCGCCTCGTGCAAATTCCACGCCGCGTCCACCTTCGGCCGCAGCACCTCCGCGATCTGCTCCGGCGTCATGGTGGCCAGCAGGCCATCGGCCAGCACACCCGCGGCATGCACGATGCCGGTCAACGGATGCTCCGCCGGTATCGCTGTCAGCACCGCGTCCAGCGCGACCCGGTCGGCCGCGTCGCAGGCGACCACGTCCACCTGCGCGCCGAGCGCGACAAGCTCAGCGCGCAGTTCGTCCGCACCGGGGGTGTCCGGACCACGCCTGCCCGCCAACACCAATCTGCGCACACCGTGCTCGGTGATCAGGTGCCGCGCGACCACCGCACCCAGGCCCCCGGTACCACCGGTGATCAGCACGGTGCCCTCGGCCCGCAACGGCGTCGGCACAGTCAGGACGTTCTTGCCGATGTGCCGGGCCTGGCTGAGGTACCGGAAGGCCTCCGGCGCCTGCCGCATGTCCCACGCGGTGGTCGCAGACGGCGCCAACATCCCGGCGTCGAAGAGTTCGACCAGCGCCGACAGGATCGCGTGCAGCCGATCCGGATCCTCGTCCAGCAGCATGAAACTGTGGTAGCTCACCCCCGGGTGCTCGGCGGCCACCTCGGCCGGATCACGCCGGTCGATCATGCCCATCTCGACGAACCGACCGCCGCGCGGCAACAATCGCAACGACGCGTCCACGAATTCACCGGCCAGCGAATCCAGCACGATATCCACACCGCGACGATCGGTGACGTCGAGGAACTTCCGCTCGAAATCCAGAGTGCGCGAGTCACCGATCTCCGAATCGTCGAACCCCATATCACGCAGCACATTCCACTTGGGTTCACTCGCGGTGACCAGCAGCCGCAGACCCAGATGCCGCGCGAGCTGGACGGCCGCCATCCCGACACCGCCGGTAGCCGCGTGCAGCAACAGTGTCTCGCCGGGTTGCGCCTCGGCCAGGTCGACGAGGCCGTAGTAGGCGGTCGCGTAGACGATCGGTATCGCGGCGGCCTGGGCGAACGACCAGCCACGTGGGATCGGCACGAGCAGTCGGCGATCGGTCACCGCAACCGACCCGACACCCGAAATGAACCCGAAAACCCGGTCGCCGGGCGCGAATTCGGTCACATCGGGCGCGACCTCCAGCACGACGCCAGCTCCTTCGCAGCCGATTCGGGCATCCGCGTCGGGATAGGTGCCGAGCGTGATCAGCACGTCTCGGAAGTTGAGGCCGACCGCCCGCATACCCACCCGGACCTGCCCCGCCCCAAGCGGTCCCCACGCGCCCAGATCATCGACCAGGCTGAAGTTGTCCCCCGTCAACGTGCCCTTGCCGAGCAGCCCGAGGGCCCACGCCGGGGTGTTTGCTACCGCGGCGACCCCGAGCGGATCCGAGCCACCTCGATTCAGCCGCGGCGCATGCGCCGTCCCGCGCCGCAGCGCCAGCTGGGGTTCCCCGGTGCGGGTGAGGGCCAGTACCACGCCGTGCCGATAGTCGGCCCAGTCATCGATATCGACAATAAGAATCCGGTCCGGGTTCTCGCTCTGCGCGGTGCGCAGCAGACCCCACACCGCCGCCGCTGACAGGTCCACCGGCTCTCCTGGGTGTACTGCCACCGCGTGGCGGGACACCACCACGACGAGCCGGTCTCCGGTCAGCAGGCGCTGCACTCGCGCCGCCAACAGCGTGACCGAATCCCGCACCGTCGCAGGGAGATCACCGTCGGAAGCCGCGTCGAGCCGCAGCACAGTCGCGACCCGTCCCGCAATCGTGACGGTTTCACCGTCCTCGGCAGTGCTCCAAGCTTCGGCGGCGGTGACCTCGACCGTTGGCAGCGCGACCCAGTCCACACCGTAGCCGATGCCGTCGGTCCGTTGCTGCGCCGAGCCTAGCGCGTCGGTCGATATCGGCCGCAGCGTCAGCGCCCCCACCTCGGCCACTGTCATACCCGCGGCGTCGGCGAGCGTCACCGCGATCCGCTCGCCTCCCGGCGAGCCGGTCACGGCCGCGCGGACGCGCAGTGCGCTCGCCCCCGTCGCGTGCAGCGCGACGTTCTCCCAGGAGAACGGAACGGCGACCTCACCGGCCCGCGTGCCGGGAACCAGCTCACCGAGCAGAATCGCGTGCAGAGCGGAGTCCAGCAATGCTGGATGCACGCCGAATTCGACGGCACCCGATCGCGCGGCCTCCGGCAGCACGACCTCCGCGAACACCTCGCCGTCGCGCCGCCACAGGGCGGTCAGTCCCCGGAACGCCGGTCCGTACTCATAGCCCCGCTCGGCCAGATCCGCATAGGCGTCAGCGATCTCCATCGCCGTCGCGCCAACCGGCGGCCAACTCGCCACACTCGGGTCGACTGACGGTATGTCCGACTGGGCAGTGACCGTCGCGACCGCATGGCGGACCCACTCGCTGTGCTCGGCGCGATCGGATTCGTCGTCGCCGCGCGAGCGCGAGTACACCGACACCGTCCGCACGCCCGTCTCATCCGGTCCGCCCGCCACCACCCGCAGCTCGACGGTTCCGGCCGACGGCACCGGCAGGGGCGCCTCGATCACCAGCTCCGCCAGTCGCGGGCACTCCACCATCGTCCCCACGTGCAGCGCCAGCTCGACGAAGGCGGCGCCGGGCAGCAATGTCACTCCGGCGACAGCATGGTCGGCCAGCCACGGATGACCGGCTTGTGCCAGCCTGCCGGTGAACACCACGTCCTGGGAATCCGGCAGCCGCACCATCGCGCCCAACAGTGGATGTTCCGCATCGTCGAGGCCCGACTGCCGCACGTCCGGCACGCCGACCGGCCGCAACCAGTACCGCTGATGTTGGAACGCATACGTGGGCAACGGCACGCGATCCACCGAGCGGCCCGCGAACAACGGCGTCCAGTCCACCCGGACTCCCGCGACATGTGCTCGCGCCAAGGAAGACACGAACTGGATCGGCTCGTCGGTCGAGCGTCGGCTGGCCGCGATCACTGTCGCGCGGGCCTCGATGTCCGAAGTCTCGGCAAGGCATTGCCGAGTCATCGCGGACAGCACCGCATCCGGTCCGATCTCCACAAACCGCCGCACCCCCGCCTCGACCAGGGTGTCGATTCCCGGCGCGAACCGCACACAGCCACGCACCTGCTCGACCCAGTAGCCCGGGTCGGTCAGCTCGGCACCGACCACGACTCCCGAAACGTTCGACACGATGGGGACGGTCGGCTGGTGATAGGTCAAACCTTCAGTTACGCCCCGGAACTCGTCGAGCATCGGCTCCATGAACACCGAATGGAACGCATGACTGACCCGCAACCGGGAGGTCTTCACCTCCTCCACGGCAAGCTTGTCTTCGATCTTGTCGATCGCGAACACATCTCCGGACAACACCACCGACGACGGACCGTTCACCGCCGCCATCGACACCTGGTCGGCGAACTCGGCAAGCACCGTGGCCACTCGATCCTCGGATATCGCCACCGCCAGCATCGCCCCGCCTTGCGGCAGCGCCCCCATCAACCGCCCGCGTGCCACCACCAGGGCGCACGCGTCCTCGAGCGACCACACTCCGGCCACGTATGCGGCGGCCAGCTCCCCGATCGAATGTCCGATCAGCACGTCCGGCACCACGCCGAACGACTCCATCAATCGGAACAACGCCACCTCGAAGGCGAACAACGCAGGTTGCGTGAACTCGGTGAGGTCCAACAGTGCCGCGTTCTTCTGATCGAACACCAGGTCCTTCAGCGACCAGTCGAGCAGCGGATCCACCTGGGCGCACACCTCGTCGAACGCCGCCGCGAACACGTCGAAGGCCGCGTACAAACCCGCACCCATACCCGCACGCTGCGCCCCCTGCCCGGTGAACAGGAAAGCAGTCCTACCTGCTGCGATCTGCCCCGTGATGACAGAGGACGCCGCTTCGCCCGCGGCGATATCCGCGAGGCCCGCCAACAACTGTTCCCGATCGCCGCCGACTACCGCGCCACGTCGATCGAAATGCCCCCGCGCCTCGATCAACGAACGCGCGGTGCTCCAGATTCCGACCTCCGGTCGGTCGATCAGCCACCGCCGCAAGCGATCAGCCTGCGCACGCAACGCATCGTCGGATTTGGCCGACAGCAGCAGCGGAACCACCTCGCCGACTGCGGCGGGTTCGGGATCGCCGGGGGAGCCCTCGTCGCGCGACGGCGCGGTCGGCGGTGCTTCTTCGAGAATCACATGCGCGTTGGTGCCGCTGATCCCGAATGACGACACCCCTGCCCGACGCACCCGCCCGTTCGCGAGCCAGGGCTCGGCCTCCGTCAACAGTCGCACCGATCCCGCGGACCAGTCGACATGTGGTGTCGGCGCGTCGACATGCAGTGTTTTCGGCAGTGTTTCGTGCCGCAAAGCCGCAACCATCTTGATCACACCACCAATGCCCGCGGCGGCCACCGCGTGCCCGATGTTCGACTTCACCGACCCGATCCGTAACGGCCGCTCGCGATCCCGCCCATAGCCGGCGATCAGTGCCTGCGCCTCGATCGGATCACCCAACCTCGTTCCGGTGCCGTGCGCCTCCACCGCATCCACATCCGATGGCTCCAAGCCGGCACTGGCCAACGCCGCCGCGATCACCCGCTCCTGCGATGGACCGTTCGGCGCGGTCAAACCATTGCTCGCACCATCTTGATTGATCGCACTGCCCCGCACCACCGCCAACACATTGTGGCCCGAACGCTGCGCGTCCGACAGACGCTCCACCACCAGCACACCCACACCCTCCGACCACGTCACACCGTCGGCAGCGGCGGCGAACGCCTTGGACCGCCCATCAGCCGCCAACCCCCGCTGACGCGCGAAATCCACATACAAACTCGGGCTCGCCGCGACACTCACACCGCCCGCCAGCACCAACGACGCCTCCCCCTGACGCAACGCCTGGCAAGCCAGATGCAATGCGACCAGCGACGACGAGCACGCGGTATCGACCGTGACCGCAGGCCCCTCCAAACCGAAAACATAAGCAACACGCCCGGATATCACACTGTGCGACGTCCCGGTCAACCGGAAAGCCTCATACTCGCCGGTCACCCCGCGCGAGTACCCCGACGATGAGGCGCCGACGTACACGCCGGTGTCGGTGCCGCGCAGTGCGGCGGGGTCTATCCCCGCGTCTTCCAGAGCTTCCCAGGAGACCTCCAGCATCAACCGCTGCTGCGGATCCATCGCGGCCGCCTCACGCGGACCGATACCGAAAAAGCCGGCGTCGAAAGCACCCGCATCGGCCAGGAACCCGCCTTCGCGGGTGTACACGGTGCCCGGCTTGTCTGGATCTGGATCGAACAACCGCTCCAGATCCCATCCCCGATCCGACGGGAACGGCGCGATTACATCCCCACCCGCCGCGACGAGGTCCCACAGATCCTCGACCGACCCGATACCACCCGGAAACCGGCAGCCGATGCCGACGATCGCGATCGGCTCATCGGAGCGAGTCCGGCGGGTCACCCGCGGCACGTCGAGATCCACGCCTTCGAGCCGCGAACGAACCAGCCGTGCCACCGCCGTCGGGGTCGGGTGGTCGAATATCAGTGTCGTCGGCAACTCCACACCGGTGGCCGTCACCAGCCGATTCCGCAGCGTTTGTCCGCTCAACGAATCGAACCCGAACGCGGTGAACGGCAGATCGGGATGGATGGCCTCGGCCGAGTCATGGCCGAGCACCGCCGCGGCCTGCTCCGACACCACCGCCAGCACCAACTCGTCGCGTTCGTGCTCGGAAACGGCGAACAGCCGTGGCGCCAACGGACCCGCCGCAACAGCGCGCCGCCTCCGAGTCCGAGAAACAGTGCGCTGCGGCGTCGCTTGCCCCTGCGTGCTTTTATCCGACGAAAGCGCATCCGCAGCCGTAGGCTGGACTGCTTCGAGCACCAGCTGCTTGATGGTGAGGACCGGCTCACCGTCGGCAGCGACGGCCGTGACCCGAACGGTGTCTCGACTCACCCGGTCGATCCGGACCCGCGCCACGTCGACGCCGTCGCGATAAAGTCGAATACCATTGAACGCCAAGGGCATCGCGGCGCCGTCGCCGGTCTCGTCGAGCACCTCCACGCCGACGTGCAGCATCGCATCCAGCAACGCCGGGTGAATGCCGAAACTCCTGTCTCGATCACTTACGCTCTCATCGAGCGATACTTCAGCGAACATCTCGCGACCGCGTCGCCAGGCCGCCGTGACTCCCTGAAACGCCACACCGTAGCCCAAACCGCGCGCGGCCAGCCGGTCGTACAGCTCCTCGGCCGCCACCAACTCTGCCGCCGCGGGCGGCCAGTCGCCGCCCGACCACAGCGGCGTGTCGTCAGAATGCGGAGCAAGAACACCCGTCGCATACTGCCGCCATTGCGGCATGTCGCCTTCGGACGAGGCGTGGATGGTGAAACGCCGCGCGTCGCCGTCCGGCGCGGCGACGCTCACCTGGATGTTCAACGCCGCGGCGCGCGGCGGCAGAAGCGGGCCCTGCGGCGCGGAGAGCCGCAGTTCCGTCACGGATCCGGCGCCCACGCGCGCGCCTACGCTCAGCGCGGCTTCCAGCCACACCGCGGCGGGCACCACAGGCGACCCGAAGATCACGTGGTCGGCAAGCCAAGGGTGCACGTCGGGCGTGAGTCGACCGGTGAACAGCCATTCGTCCCGGCCCGCCACCGAGACCGCGGCGCCCAGCACCGGATGGTCCGGGGAGATCAGCCCGGCGCGGCTTACATCGCCTGACCCCGTGACAGCCACGCCCCCCGGCGTCCAGCACTGCCGCCGTTGGAACGCATACGTCGGCAGGTCCACCCGCGCGGCGGGTGCGGCCAACACCTCCGGTGTCACGTCGATCCCGACG
>NZ_JBFAAB010000054.1:0-8591 GCF_040639505.1 Nocardia sp. NPDC023852 | reverse complement strand
GACACCGTGCGGGTATTCGCCGAACGGTTCACCCGACTACTGCACGCGATCACCACCCAACCAGAGCAGCCGGTCGGCGACCTGCAGATCCTGGACACGGCCGAGTACGAACTGCTCACGCACATGCACGGCGAGGACGTGATGGCCACCGGCCTGCTGCCGGACCTGCTCGCGCGTGGCGCGCAGCTGGACCCAGAGCAGATCGCGGTCCGATACCAGGGCAGGTCGATCACCTACCGGGAGCTCGACGAGTACTCCTCGCGCCTGGCGCGGGTGCTCATCGCGCGCGGCGTCGGACCGGAACGCATGGTGGCGCTGTCATTCCCGCGCTCCTACGAGATGGTCGCCGCGTTCTGGGCGGTGGCGAAGGCGGGCGGCGCACATGTGCCGATCGACCCGACCTATCCCGAAGACCGTCAGCGGCACATGGTCAACGACTCCGGCGCGGTCATCGGCATTACCGCGAGCGAGTACGTGGACCGGCTGCCGCGCACCGTCGAGTGGCTACGGATGGACGATCCGGAGTTCGGCGAGCTGGTCGAGAGCCAGTCCGCCCAGCCCGTGACGGACGTGGACCGGATTTCCTCGCTGTCCATGCGGCACCCGGTGTATGTCATCTACACCTCGGGTTCGACCGGTATGCCCAAGGGCGTCACCGTGACCCACGCGGGTATGGGCGGTCTGGCCGGCGTCGCGACCGACCTGTACCACCTCGAGTCGCACCACCGCTTCCTGCACATCTGCTCGCCGAGCTTCGACCCGTCGGTGCTCGAATGGCTGTGTGCCGCCTACATCGGGGCCACCCTGGTGATCGTGCCGTCGACCATCATCGGCGGCACGGAGCTGGCCGAGCTGCTACGCACCGAGCGGGTGACGCACACGATCATCACCCCCGCGGTGCTCGGCACCGTCGATCCCGAAGGCATGGAGGCGCTCGAGGTCGCTTCCGTCGGCGGCGACGTCACTACGCCGGAACTGTTGGCCAAGTGGGGGCCGGGTCGCAAGTACTTCAACGCCTACGGCCCGACCGAGACGACGATCATCTCGTCGTACGCCAGCCTCATCCCGGGCAGGCACATCACCATCGGACGTCCGGTGCTCGGCATGTCGGCCCTGGTGCTGGACAACCGGCTCAACCCGGTGCCGCCGGGTGTCGCGGGCGAGCTGTACCTGGCCGGTGGCGCGCTGGCGCGCGGCTACCACAACCGCCCCGACCTCACCGCGGAACGGTTCGTCGCCAACCCGTGGAGCAATGAGGGCGCGCGGATGTACCGCACTGGTGACGTGGTGCGCTGGTTCGCCGAACCCGGTGAGCGGGAGGGCAACGCCGCGGTGCCGTCGGTGCAGTGGGAGCTGGACTACGTCGGCCGCTCGGACTTCCAGGTCAAGATCCGCGGCTTCCGCATCGAGCTCGGCGAAATCGATGCCGTGCTCGGCAAACACGAGGACGTCGAGTACGCGATCACGCTCGGCCGCCAGACTGCTGCGGGCGCGACGATTCTCGTCTCCTACGTGCTGGCGGCAGCCGGCCGCGAGATCGACACCGCGCGGCTGACGGAGTACGCGTCGCGCAGCCTGGCGCCGCACATGGTGCCCACGGCCATCGTGGTGATCGACGAGATCCCGCTGACTCCGGTCGGCAAGCTGGACCGCGAGGCGCTGCCCTCGCCGGTGTTCGAGGCGAAGGTGTTTCGCGCGCCGTCCACGCCGATCGAGCAGATCGTCGCAGGCATCTTCATGGACGTGCTCGGCGTCACCCGGCTCGGCTTGGACGACAACTTCTTCGAACTCGGCGGCAACTCCTTGCTGGCCACCCAGGTGACCTCGCGCCTCAGCGCGGCGCTGGACACCCAGCTGGCGGTCCGCGATCTGTTCGATGCCTCGACGGTGTTCGAACTGGCCGCTCGGGCCGAACACAACGCCGGATCCGGCACGGCTCGGCCGCGGCTCGTCGCGGGCGAACGACCGGAACGCGTTCCGCTTTCGCTGGCCCAGCAGCGGTACTGGTTCCTCAACCAGTTCGACACCAGTACCTCCGCGGTGGACAACATTCCGCTCGCGGTGCGCTTGTCGGGTGCCCTCGATGTGGCCGCGCTCAGCCAGGCGATCGGTGATGTGTTCGCCCGCCATGAGGTGCTGCGCACCACCTACCCGCGCTCGGTCGATGGTCCGCACCAGGTGATTCACCCGGTGGCGGAGACGGTGCCCGTGCTCGTCCCGGTCGAGGTGGCCGAGGCGGATCTGCTGCAGACGCTGATCGAGTTCGCCCGCATCTCCTTCGATGTCACCGTCGAGGTGCCGCTGTCGGTGGCGCTGTTCCGCATCATCCCGGATGAGCATGGGACCGAATCCGATACCGTCGAGCATGTGGTCGCCTTCTCCGTGTACCACATAGCCAGCGACGGGGCGTCCACGGGTCCGCTGGCCCGCGATGTGATGGCGGCCTACTTGGCCCGGGTGAACGGCGAGGTCCCGCAATGGGAGCCGCTGCCGGTCCAGTTCGCCGATTTCGCGGTGTGGCAGCGTGCGGTGCTCGGTTCCGAGGAAGACCCGGAGTCGTTGGCCGCCCAGCAGGTCGCCTACTGGAAGACCACACTGTCCGGTCTTCCGGAGCAGCTGGAGCTGCCGACGGACCGCCCGCGTCCGCCCGCGCAGTCGTTCCAGGGCAAGGCGATTCGCTTCGAGATCTCGCCGGACCGGCATAGGCGCCTGCAGGAATTGGCGCGGGCCAACAATGCGTCGTTGTTCATGGTCGTGCACGCGGCGTTGGCGGTGCTGCTTGCCCGGTTGTCCGGGACCGACGACATTGCGGTGGGTACGCCGATCGCCGGTCGTGGTGAGCGTGAACTCGATGACCTGATCGGTATGTTCGTCAATACCTTGGTGTTCCGCACCGAGGTTGATGGTGGTATGCGATTCAGTGACCTGCTCGCGGGTGTGCGGGAGCGGGATCTGGAGGGGTTCGCGCATGCGGATGTGCCGTTCGAGCGGCTTGTCGAGGTGCTCAATCCGGTGCGCTCCACCGCGCGCAACCCGCTGTTCCAGGTGAGTCTGCTGTTCCAGAACTACGCCGAGACGACGTTGGAACTGCCCGGATTGACCGCCAGCCCAGTCGAGTTCGATATGCAACTGGCTAAGACCGATCTCGAGGTGACCCTGTACGACCGGTATGCCGAAGACGGCACACCAGCGGAGATCCTCACCGAGTTCGCCTACGCCATTGATTTGTTCGATGAGGCGACTGTGCAGGGGTTCGCGGACCGCTTCGTCATGGTGCTCGATGCCATCATTGCGGACGCCGCGGTGCCGGTGGGTGATATCGATCTGCTGGCGCCTGCTGAGCGGGGTCGGTTGGTTTCGGGTTGGAACGATACCGGTCGTGTGGTGGCGTCGGAGTTGCTGCTGGATGGTTATCGGCGTGCGGTTGCTGCGGATCCGGATGCGGTGGCTGTGGTGTTCGAGGGTGTCGAGCTGACTTATGCCGAGTTCGATACACGGGTGAACAAGCTTGCGCGGTTGCTGATTTCGCAAGGTGTGGGCGCGGAGTCGTTGGTGGGGTTGGCGGTTCGGCGTTCGCTGGATTTGGTCGTCGGCATGTATGCGATCGTGACGGCCGGTGGGGCGTGGGTGCCGTTGGATCCGGATCATCCAGCCGAACGCATCACCCATATCCTCGACACCGCTGCACCTGTTTGGGTGGTGACAACGACGGTGGATGCAGTGCCGGTGCCGGTTGGTACGACGGTGCTACCCATGGATGCGGTGGACCTGGACGGGTTCTCCGGTGCCCCGGTGCGCGGCGAGGAGTTGTTGCATCCGGTAACGCCGGCGAATCCGGCGTACGTCATCTTCACGTCCGGATCGACCGGTCGCCCCAAGGGCGTCGCGGTCTCGCACGCGGCGATCAACAACCAGATCGAGTGGATGCTTGCGGAGTACCCGCTGGGCCCGGCAGATGTGTATCTGCAGAAGACCGCGACGACGTTCGACGTGTCACTGTGGGGCTACTTCATGCCACTGCGGGCAGGCGCGAAGCTGATTGTCGCGACCCATGATGGCCATCGGGATCCGGTATACGTCGCGGAAACCATTGTCACGCAGCAGGTCACGGTCACCGACTTCGTACCCTCGATGTTGGCGGTGTTCGCCGCGCACGTGACCCCCGGGTCGATTCCGACACTGCGGGATGTCTTTGTGATCGGTGAGGCGCTGCCCCCGGAGACGGTAGCCGCATGGCAGGGCGTGTCGGAGGCGTCATTGCACAACCTGTACGGGCCGACCGAAGCCGCGGTATCGGTGACGTACTGGCCCGCAGACGGACGCGACGAACGGACCGTGCCGATCGGACGGCCGCAGTGGAACACCCAAGTGTATGTACTGGACTCACGGCTGCGACCGGTCCCGGCCGGTGTCTCCGGCGAGTTGTATCTCGCCGGTGACCAACTGGCGCGCGGATATGTGGCTCGCCCGGATTTGACGGCCGACCGGTTCGTGGCGAGCCCGTTCACAGTCGGTGAGCGGATGTACCGCACCGGTGACCTCGTGGTGTGGCGTGAGCCGGTCGCGGATCGCCCGCATCGATTGGAGTACATCGGACGTACCGATTTCCAGGTGAAATTCCGTGGCCAACGGATCGAGCTGGGAGAAATCGAAGCGGCATTGTTGGCGCAGCCAGGCATCAGCCAGTCGGTGGCATTGGTGGCGCCTTCGTCACTGGGTGACCAACTGGTGGCCTACGTCGTCGCTGTTCCAGGGGACCAGATCGATCCAGTGGCGCTGCGGTCGGCGATCAGTGAGGTTCTGCCTGCCTATATGGTTCCGGCGGCGGTCGTGGTGTTGGATGCGTTCCCGCTGAACACCAGTGGCAAGTTGGATCGGAAGGCGTTGCCTGCACCGGAGTTCGAAGCGAAGGTGTTCCGTGCTCCTTCGACACCGGTCGAGGAGATCGTGGCGGGTGTATTCGCTGACGTGCTCGGAATCGAGCGGGTCGGTGTGGATGATGATTTCTTCGGGTTGGGTGGCAACTCGCTGATCGCCACGCAGGTCACCGCACGCCTTGGTGAGATGTTGAGCACGCGTGTTCCGGTGCGTGTGTTGTTCGAGGCGTCGACGGTCGCGGCGTTGGCGGTTCGGGTTGAACAGCAGGCGGGCACTGTCGGGCGTTTGCCGTTGGCGGCTGGTCGGCGCCCGGAACGGGTTCCGTTGTCGCTGGCGCAGCAGCGGATGTGGTTTTTGAATCAGTTCGATACCCAGTCCACGGCCTACAACTTGCCGATCGTGGTCCGGTTGACCGGCTTGTTGGATGTTTCGGCGTTGCGTGCGGCGATCGCGGATCTGGTGGGCAGGCACGAGGTACTGCGTACGGTGTATCCGGCGGTTGACGGCGACCCGGTACAGCTGATTTTGTCGCCGACTCAGGCGGAGTTGTCGCTGATGGAGCGGTCCGTCGCTGCTGTGGATGTCGAGCCCGCTGTGGCGGAGTTGGTTTCGACGCAGTTCGATGTCACCGGTGAGGTGCCGGTGCGGGTGGCGTTGTTCGAGATCGAAGACGCCGCGGCCACCCCGGAGTATGTGATCGCGATGGTGGTGCATCACATCGCCGGTGACGGCTGGTCGGTGGGGCCGCTGGTGCGGGATCTGATGACTGCCTACGTGGCACGGTCTGCGGGCGAGTCACCGAGCTGGGCTCCGCTCGAGGTGCAGTACGCCGATTACAGTGTTTGGCAGCGTGAACTGCTGGGCAGCGAAGACGATCCAGGTTCGATGATGTCGGATCAGGTCGCCTACTGGCGCACAGCGCTGGCAGATCTGCCGGAACAATTGGACCTGCCGGTGGACCGGCCGCGCCCGGCGATGCAGTCCTTCGCCGGTAGCACGGTGGAAGTGGGTATCGATGCCGACACCCACCGTGGGCTGATCGAGGTGGCGCAGTCCCAGGGCGCGACACTGTTCATGGTGGTCCACACGGCGCTGGCGGTGTTGATGGCTCGGTTGTCGGGCACCGACGACATCGCGATCGGCACACCGATGGCGGGCCGCGGCGAGACCGCGCTCAACGATCTGATCGGGACATTCATCAACACATTGGTGTTCCGTAGCCGCGTGGATGCCGGTGCGGCATTCACGGACCTGCTTGCACGTCAGCGTGAGACCGATATCCAGGCGTTCGCGCATGCGGACGTGCCGTTCGAGCGGCTCGTCGAGGTACTCAACCCCGCGCGTTCGACGGCGCGGCATCCACTGTTCCAGGTGGGTTTGTCGTTCCAGAACCTGGCCGTGACCACGCTCGAACTGCCCGGCTTGACAGTGTCAGGAGTGGACTTCGACACTGCGATCTCCCAATTCGACCTGCATCTGGTCCTCGCCGATCAATACGACGAGTCGGGGGCGCCTACCGGCATCGCCGGTATGTTCACCTACGCCACCGATCTGTTCGACCACAGCACCGTGCAGGGATTCGCCCAGCGTTTCATTCGCTTGTTGGGTGAGATCATCGCTGCGCCACGTACCGCGGTGGGTGATCTGGAATTACTTGCCGCGACTGAGCGGGGTCGGTTGGTTTCGGGTTGGAACGATACCGGTCGTGTGGTGGCGTCGGAGTTGCTGCTGGATGGTTATCGGCGTGCGGTTGCTGCGGATCCGGATGCGGTGGCTGTGGTGTTCGAGGGTGTCGAGCTGACTTATGCCGAGTTCGATACACGGGTGAACAAGCTTGCGCGGTTGCTGATTTCGCAAGGTGTGGGCGCGGAGTCGTTGGTGGGGTTGGCGGTTCGGCGTTCGCTGGATTTGGTCGTCGGCATGTATGCGATCGTGACGGCCGGTGGGGCGTGGGTGCCGTTGGATCCGGATCATCCAGCCGAACGCATCACCCATATCCTCGACACCGCTGCACCTGTTTGTGTGGTGACAACGACGGTGGATGCAGTGCCGGTGCCGGATGGTACGACGGTGCTACCCATGGATGCGGTGGACCTGGACGGGTTCTCCGGTGCCCCGGTGCGCGGCGAGGAGTTGTTGCATCCGGTAACGCCGGCGAATCCGGCGTACGTCATCTTCACGTCCGGATCGACCGGTCGCCCCAAGGGCGTCGCGGTCTCGCACGCGGCGATCAACAACCAGATCGAGTGGATGCTTGCGGAGTACCCGCTGGGCCCGGCAGATGTGTATCTGCAGAAGACCGCGACGACGTTCGACGTGTCACTGTGGGGCTACTTCATGCCACTGCGGGCAGGCGCGAAGCTGATTGTCGCGACCCATGATGGCCATCGGGATCCGGTATACGTCGCGGAAACCATTGTCACGCAGCAGGTCACGGTCACCGACTTCGTACCCTCGATGTTGGCGGTGTTCGCCGCGCACGTGACCCCCGGGTCGATTCCGACACTGCGGGATGTCTTTGTGATCGGTGAGGCGCTGCCCCCGGAGACGGTAGCCGCATGGCAGGGCGTGTCGGAGGCGTCATTGCACAACCTGTACGGGCCGACCGAAGCCGCGGTATCGGTGACGTACTGGCCCGCAGACGGACGCGACGAACGGACCGTGCCGATCGGACGGCCGCAGTGGAACACCCAAGTGTATGTACTGGACTCACGGCTGCGACCGGTCCCGGCCGGTGTCTCCGGCGAGTTGTATCTCGCCGGTGACCAACTGGCGCGCGGATATGTGGCTCGCCCGGATTTGACGGCCGACCGGTTCGTGGCGAGCCCGTTCACAGTCGGTGAGCGGATGTACCGCACCGGTGACCTCGTGGTGTGGCGTGAGCCGGTCGCGGATCGCCCGCATCGATTGGAGTACATCGGACGTACCGATTTCCAGGTGAAATTCCGTGGCCAACGGATCGAGCTGGGAGAAATCGAAGCGGCATTGTTGGCGCAGCCAGGCATCAGCCAGTCGGTGGCATTGGTGGCGCCTTCGTCACTGGGTGACCAACTGGTGGCCTACGTCGTCGCTGTTCCAGGGGACCAGATCGATCCAGTGGCGCTGCGGTCGGCGATCAGTGAGGTTCTGCCTGCCTATATGGTTCCGGCGGCGGTCGTGGTGTTGGATGCGTTCCCGCTGAACACCAGTGGCAAGTTGGATCGGAAGGCGTTGCCTGCACCGGAGTTCGAAGCGAAGGTGTTCCGTGCTCCTTCGACACCGGTCGAGGAGATCGTGGCGGGTGTATTCGCTGACGTGCTCGGAATCGAGCGGGTCGGTGTGGATGATGATTTCTTCGGGTTGGGTGGCAACTCGCTGATCGCCACGCAGGTCGTGGCGCGTATCGGTGCTGCGCTGAATTCGCGGGTTCCGTTGCGGGTGTTGTTCGAGGCATCCACCGTCACCGGACTCGCGGCGAAGGTCGAGCAGCATGCCGGCGCTGGTGGCCGCAAGGAGCTGGTGGCTGGTCCGCGGCCGTCCCAGATTCCGTTGTCGCTGGCGCAGCAGCGGATGTGGTTCCTCAACCAGTTCGATGCGGCCTCATCGGTTTACAACATCCCGGCGGCGATCAGTTTGTCGGGTGATCTGGATGTTGCCGCGTTGCAGCAGGCTGTTGGTGATGTGGTCGCCAGGCACGAGATCTTGCGTACGGTCTATCCGGAACAGGGGCGGGC
>NZ_JBFAAB010000053.1:0-12357 GCF_040639505.1 Nocardia sp. NPDC023852 | reverse complement strand
CGACTGCGTTGTCGGACGCACCCGATCAGCAGGCAGATTCAGCTCATCGGGCAACCCCGCCAACGCGGCACGCCAATAATCGGCCTGCCGCGAGAACAGGCTCTCGGGGTCGGCTTCGGAGCCGAGCACGTCACGCTGCCACAGACTGAAGTCCGCGTACTGCACCGCCAACGGCGCCCACCCAGGCTCCACACCAGCCGAGCGAGCCGCGTAAGCCACCATCACATCACGAGTCAACGGACCCATCGACCAACCATCCGCGCTGATGTGATGCGCGACGAACACCAGGACATACTCGGTGCCGGCTCCCGCCGCGGCATCCTCGGTGACGCGGAACAGTTTGGCCCGCAATGGAACCTCGGCGGTCACGTCGAATCCAGCGGAAACCACCTCGACGATCCGCTGACGAATATCCTCGGCAGCGACCGTCTCCGGTGTCAGGTCCGGGACCGCCCGCTCCGCGGGCAGAATCACCTGATACGCCGCCCGCCCCTGTTCCGGATAGACCGTACGCAAGATCTCGTGCCTGGCGACCACATCACCAACAGCCTGCTGCAACGCGGCAACATCCAGATCACCGGACAAACTGATCGCCGCCGGGATGTTGTTGACCGATGAGGCCGCATCGAACTGGTTGAGGAACCACATCCGCTGCTGCGCCAGCGACAACGGAATCTGGGACGGCCGCGGACCAGCCACCAGCTCACGGCGGCGTCCGGCGCCCTGGTTCGGCGCTACCCGCGCGGCCAACGCGGCGACGGTCGGCGCCTCGAACAGCATCCGCACCGGGATCTCGGTGTCCAATGCGGCCCCGAGACGGGCGACTACCCGGGTGGCGATCAGCGAGTTGCCGCCCAGATCGAAGAAGTTGTCGTCGAGGCCGACGGCGCGCTCGCCGTCGGCGGCCGCCATGCCGAGCACCTCGGCGAAGGTGTTCGCGACAATCTCCTCGATCGTCGTGGACGGTGCGCGGAATGCCCGTGCCTCATAGGTATGTTCGGGGAGCGCGCGCCGATCCAGCTTGCCGTTGGGGCTCAGCGGCATGGCATCGATCACTACGATCGCGGCGGGCACCATGTACGACGGCAGCTGCGCGGACAGGTACGCCCGCAACTGCTCGACGTCCACTGTCGCGTCCGCTGTCGGCACCACGTAGCCGACCAGCTGGTCACCGGTGCGCGCATTGGAGCGCACCAGCGCGACCGCCTGCGCGACCGCATCGTGTGCGGTGAGTGCGGTTTCGATGTCCCCGAGCTCGATACGCAGGCCGCGCAGCTTCACCTGGAAGTCGGTCCGCCCCAAGTACTCCAGCTCACCGTTCGCCGTCCAGGTGACCAGGTCACCCGTGCGATACATCCGCGCTCCGCCTTCGCCCCCGGACCCGATCCCCGCGAACGGGTTCGCCACGAACCGATCCGCCGTCAGGTCAGCCCGCGCCACATAACCGCGCGCCAACTGGGCGCCCGCCAGGTACAGCTCACCCGCGACACCCACCGGAACCGGACGCAACCGCGCATCCAATACGTACACCTGTGTGTTGAACACCGGAGAACCGATCGGCACCGACACCGTATCGGTCTCTGTCACCTCGTGATAGGTGACGTCGACCGCCGCCTCGGTCGGGCCGTACAGGTTGTGCAACCACGCCGGGGTCATCGCCAGCAGCCGCTGTGCGGTCACGGCGGGCAGCGCTTCACCCGAGGCGAAGACATTGCGCAGACTGGTGCACTCGCGCACCCGATCGTCTGCTACGAATACCGACAGCATCGACGGCACGAAGTGCACCGTTGTGACCTGCTCTTCGACGATCACCTGCGCGAGGTAGGCCGGATCGCGATGCCCGTCCGGCTTCGCCACCACCAACCGCGCGCCGACCTGCATCGGCCAGAAGAACTCCCACACCGACACGTCGAACGTCGCCGGGGTCTTCTGCAGCACCACATCGAAGGGGCCGAGACCGTATTCGGTTTGCATCCAGACCAGGCGGTTCACGATCGCGGCATGGCTGACGGCCACACCCTTCGGCCGTCCCGTCGACCCCGACGTGAAGATCACGTACGCGGTATTCGACGGCCGCAGCGGCATGATCCGCTCGACATCGGTCACCGGATCATCCGAATACGCGGACAGATCCAGTTGATCTATCTCGATCACGGTGGTGTCCGTGTCGACGTCGAAACCGTCGCGCGAGGTGGTGAGCGCACACACCGGGTCAGCGGTGTCGAGCACGTGCCGCACGCGTTCGGCCGGATGATCGGGATCGAGGGGTACATAGGCAGCGCCCGCCTCCACCACCGCATATATGCCGACCACCAGATCGATCGACCGACGCATACCCAGCGCGACCATCGTCTCCGGGCCCACACCCAGCGCGATCAGGTGCCGGGCCAGCCGCCGCACCCGCGCGGCGAACTCGGAATACGTCAGCGTCGCGTAGCGACTCGATGAGGGGTGGTGGTCGGGCGACGGGTGGGCAAGACTCGTCCCCTCGAACGTCAGCGCCGCCGCTTCCGGCGTGCTCGCGGCCTGCTCGGCGAACATCGACACGAGCGTCGCGCCGGTGTCCACGATCTGCGTGGTGTCGTTCCATCCGCGCAGCGCCTGCTCGGTCTCCCGTTCATCCAGCAGCGCGATGTCGCCGACAGCCCGATCCGGTTCGGCGGCAACGGCCTTCAGCAGCCTGTCGAACCGGCGACCGAACGTCGCCATCGTGTCCTGATCGAACAGGTCGGTGGCGTAGATCAGCTCGGCGGTGATACCGGTCCGGGCCGCACCGGTGCCGTTGGTCGCGCCGACGCGCTCCGAGAGCACCAGCTGCAGGTCGAACTTGGCGACGTCGGTGGGCAGGTCCACCGCGCTGACCGTCAAACCGGGCAGTTCGAGGCTGTTGTGGCCAGTGTTCTGGAACGACAGCATCACCTGGAACAGCGGATGCCGCGCCTGCGAACGCGGTGGATTGAGAATCTCCACCAGCCGCTCGAACGGCAGGTCCGCGTGCCCGAACGCCGCGATATCGCTGACCCGCACTGCGCGCAGCAGATCGGTGAACGTCGCGGCGCCATCGATCGGCGTCCGCAGCACGAGAGTGTTGACGAACATGCCGATCAGGTCGTCGAGCGCGCGCTCGCCACGGCCTGCGACCGGGGTACCGATGGCGATGTCGTCCTCGCCGGACAAACGAGACAAGAGGACAGCAAGCGCGGCGTGCGCGACCATGAACAGCGTCACACCCCTGGTGCGCGCGAGTTCGGTGAGACTGCCGTGGGTTTCGGCGTCGATCTCGAAGGTGTGCGTAGCACCGCGGCCAGAGGCCACCGCGGGACGCGGGCGGTCAGCAGGCAGGTCCAGCTGCTCGGGCAACCCGCGCAGCGCGTCCGACCAGAACGCGATCTGCGCGGAGATCACCGAATTCGGATCGTTCTCGGCGCCGAGCACCTTGCGCTGCCATAGCGCGAAGTCCGCGTACTGGACCTCCAGCGGCCGCCACGCGGGCTCGCCGCCCTCGACGCGGGCGCCATAGGCGGTCATCACGTCGCGGGTGAGCGGGCCCATGGAGAACCCGTCGGCCGAGATGTGGTGCACCACCATCGCGAGCACATGCTCGGTCGGGCTGATCTCGAACAGCCGTGCACGGAACGGCACCTCGACGGTCACGTCGAACGCGGTCAGCACGAACTCCGAAAGACGCTCGGGCAGTGCGGCTTCGGTGACCTCGATCGGCGTGAGGTCGGGAATGACCTTGCCGGTGGGTACGGTCTGCTGGTGGGCGGTGCCGTCTATATCTGGGTAGAACGTGCGCAGCGACTCATGCCTGGCCAGCACATCGGCGACCGAGATCTGCAGCGCCTGCCGGTCGAGTAGACCGGACAGCCGCACCGCGGCCGGGATGTTGTCGACGGCCGACTCGGGGTCGAAGCGGTTCAGGAACCACATGCGCTGCTGGGCCAGCGACAGCGGGACCAGCTCGGGCCGCGGCTGTGGCGTCAGAGCCACCCGCGCGCCCGTACCCGCACTGGTCTCCGCGCGTGCCGCGAGCGCGACCACGGTGGAGGCCTCGAAAAGCTCACGGACGCCGAGATCGGTGTCCAGCGCGGTGGAGAGCCGAGCCGCGACCTGGGTGGCGCTGAGCGAGTTGCCGCCGAGCGCGAAGAAGTCGTCGTCCAGGCCGACCCGTTCCAGGCCGAGCACGTCGGCGAAGGTGGTGGCGACGATCTCCTCGACCGGCGTGGTCGGGGCGCGGAACACCGCCGCCTCGAACACCGGAGCGGGCAGCGCCTTACGGTCCAGCTTGCCGGAGGCGTTGAGCGGGAATTCGTCGAGCACGATCACCAGTGATGGCACCATGTACGCGGGCAGCTGCAGCGCCAGGTCCTCACGGACGAGATCGGTGTCCAGCGGGGCGTCCTGCGCCGCGATGACGTACGCGACGAGCTGGTCACCGGTGTGCGCGTCGGAGCGTGCCACCACGACCGCCTGCGCGATCTCGTCCAGTCCGGCCAGCGCCGACTCGATCTCGCCGAGCTCGATGCGCAGACCACGCAGCTTCACCTGGAAGTCGGTGCGGCCCAGATACACAAGTTCACCGGCTGTGCCTGATTCGGCGCTCGCGCCGGTGGTCCAGGCCACCAGGTCGCCGGTACGGTACATCCGCGATCCGGGCTCCCCGTAGGGGTTGGCGACGAACCGGTCACCGGTCAGGTCCGGCCTCGCGACGTAACCGCGCGCAAGCTGGGCGCCCGCCAGATACAGCTCACCCGCGACACCCACCGGCACCGGGCGCAACCGTGAATCCAGCACGTACACCTGCGTGTTGAACACCGGAGCTCCGATGGGGACCGTCTCGACGTCCGCGTCCACCACCTCGTGGAACGTGACGTCGACCGCCGCCTCGGTCGGGCCGTACAGGTTGTGCAACGCCGCACCGGTCAGCTCGCGCAGACGATGTGCAGGCTTCGGCGGCAACGCCTCACCGGAGGCGAACACCAGCCGCAGCGCGTCATACCGCGCCGCGGCCGCGTCGGACGCGGTGGGAGCGACGGACCCGGATGCGGCGGCCTCCGTAACCGCGGAGGGTTCGGCGGACGCCGCCAACGAACTCACGAACACGGCGAGCATGGATGGCACGAAGTGCGTGACGCTCACCCGCTCCGCGCTGATGATCTCGGCGAGGTAGGCCGGGTCGCGATGCCCGTCCGGCTTCGCGACCACCAGCCGTGCACCGATCTGCAAGGGCCAGAAGAACTCCCACACCGACACGTCGAACGTCGCGGGCGTCTTCTGCAACACCACGTCGTCCGCGGACAGCTGGTAGGCGGTCTGCATCCAGACCAGACGGTTGACGATGGCCGCGTGCGAGACCGCGACGCCCTTCGGTCGACCGGTCGAGCCCGACGTGAAGATCACGTACGCGGTGTTCGACGGACGCAGTGGCGCCCGGCGCTCCGCGTCGGTGACCGTCGCCTCGGACAGCCCGCTCAGATCGAGCAGGTCGATCCGCACCTGCGCGGTGTCGCTCTCCAGATCACTGCCGGAGGTCAGCACGCACACCGGATCGGCCGTGCCGAGAATGTATTCCGTGCGCTCGGCCGGATGATCCGGATCGAGCGGTACGTACGCGCCGCCCGCTACCGCCACGGCGTACATGCCGACGACCAGATCGATCGACCGCCGCATACCCAACGCCACATACGATTCCGCACCGACTCCGCGCGCGATCAGCCAGCGTGCCAGCTGGTTCACCCGGCCGGCGAATTCGCCATAGGCCAGACTTGTCCCCTCGAACGTGACCGCGGGCGCTTCGGGTGTGCGCTCGACCTGGGCGTAGAACATCGAGGCCAGGGTCAGGGCCGTGGAGCTCGAGGAACGGCCCAGCAATTCAGCCGGATCGACCTCATATCCCGTGTCATTCCAGCCGGACACCACCAGCTCACGCTCGGCGGAGTCGAGTAGCTCGATGTCACCGACGGCAACGTCGGGTTCGGTGACGATCGCGGTGAGCACCCGGATCAGGCGGTCGGCGATGCGGCGCACCGTCTGCTCGTCGAACAGGTCGCGCAGGTAGCCCGCGCGTACCCGCAGGCGTGAATCCAGCTGCGCGATCAGCGTCAGCGGGTAATGCGTGGCGTCGGCCGCGTCCAGTCCGACCACCGCCATGCCGTCGATGTCCGCGGCCTGCGCCTGCAGGCCCTCGGCATCGACCGGGTAGGACTCGAACACCACGAGCGTGTCGAACAGGCCGCCGATGCCTGCGCCTGCCTGGATGTCCGCGAGGCCGACGTAGTGGTGGTCGAGCAGGTCGGCCTGCTCGCCCTGGGTCCTGGTCAGCAGCTCCCGCACGGATTCCGACGGATCGAAACGCACCCGCACCGGCACGGTGTTGATGAACAGACCGACCATCGCTTCCACGCCGGGCAGCTGCGCGGGACGCCCGGAGACGGTGGCGCCGAACAGCACGTCGTCACGGCTGGTCATCCGGCCGAGCAGAATGCCCCATGCCGTCTGCAGCACGGTGTTCGGCGTGATGCCGAGCGACCCGGCCAGCGCGGTCAGCCGCGCGGTCGCGCTCTCGTCCAGGTCGAAGAAGTACTCGCCGGACAAGGAGGTGATCTCGCGAACGGCATCCGGACGGGCCAGCAGCGTCGGCTCATCGACACCGCGCAGCGCGTTCGCCCACGCCGCCAGCGATGCCGAATGATCTTGCTGCCGGGTCCATTCCAGGAAGTGCCGGTAGGAACGGACCGCGGGCAGCGCCGAGCTACCTTCCCCGAACCCAGCCGCGTTCACTCCCCCTAGCCCACCCGAGGTGTCCGCGTGCACCGCGTAGAGCACCAGCAGGTCCCGCATGAGCAGCGGCATGGACCAGCCGTCGAGCAGGATGTGGTGGTTGGACACCACGAACTGCCAGCGGGCCCCTTCTTTTGCCGAAGAGTCTGCCACCTGGATCAACGTGAAGCGGATCAGCGGTGGCGCGGTCAGGTCGAAACGCCGCATGCGGTCGGCGGCGATCAGGTCGTCGCCGTCGCCGTGGGCGATCCGGTCGTGCTCGGCCCACTCGACGCGAACGCTGTCGAGCACGATCTGCACCGGGTTGCCGTCCTTGTCGGTGACGAACGCGGTGCGCAAGTTCTCGTAGCGGTCCACCAAAGCCTGTGCGGCCGAACGCAACCGGGCAGCATCCACTCTTCCGGTGAGCGTCAGCACCGTCTGGGCGGTGTACACATCCACCGAGCTCGCGGCGAGACGGGCATGGAAGAGCAGACCCGCCTGCAGTGCCGAGAGCGGCCACACGTCGGCCAGCGCGGGGAAACGCTCTTCCCAGCCGTCGATGTCGCGCTGCGTTATCCCCCGCCCCGATCCACTGCGTACGAGCGCGAAGTCCGACGGGGTGTGCCCACCTGCGCCAGGCGAATTGGCATGTGTGGCAACCGCTTCCAACGCGACGGTCCACAGCTCACCGAATTCGCGCACGTCTGTGGCGGTCAGCAGAGTCGAGGGGTAGCCGATGTGCGCGGTCAGCTTGTCGCCGACCACGATCGCGTTCACGTCCAGCGGCGCGATCGCGGGCATGTCTGCGTCGTAGCCGTTGTCCAGCTCGCCGAGTTCCAGCGCGGGAATCCAGCCGAAGCCGCGCAGCGACTTCGGCACGTCGCTCTCCGAGACGCGGCCGAGGTAGTTGAAGCTCACCTGGCCGGGCAGTTCGCGCGGCAGCTCGGGCGCGGTCTCGGCGTTCAAGTAGCGCAGCAGACCATAGCCGAGACCCTTGTCCGGCACCGCGAGCAGCTGCTCCTTGACCGCCTTGACCGCCTTGCCGAGCGCGGGGCCGCCCGCCAACGCGGCATCGATGTCGATGCCGGACAGGTCGAAGCGGACCGGGAAGATCGCGGTGAACCAGCCCACGGTGCGCGACAGGTCCGCACCGGGCACGACGTCCTCTTCGCGGCCGTGGCCCTCCAGGCGGATCAGCAGCGAATCGTCACCGCGGGTACCCGCCCGGCGCTCCCGCCATTTCGCGGTCGCCAGCGCGAGCGCAGTGAGCAGACCGTCGTTCACGCCGCCATGGAACAGCGCGGGAACCGTGGTGAGCAAGGCCTTCGTGACCTCGGCGGACACCTCGACCCGAAGCTTCTCGATAACGCCGGAGGTGTCGACCGCCGGGTCCATCGGACGCTCGGTCAGCAGCGGATCTGCCGCGCCGACCACCGAACGCCAGTAGTCGAGCTCGGCCACCCGCTCGGTGCTGTGCGCCGCGCGTTCCAGCGCGTGCGCCCAGGCGCGCATCGACGTGGCCGGTGCGACCAGTTCGGGCGCCTGGCCCGCGGTGCGCTGGCCCCATGCCGTGACGAAGTCCGGCACCAGAATGCGCCACGAGACGCCGTCCACCACGAGATGGTGCGCGACGACGATCAGTCGTCCGGCGCGGTCGGCGGAGGAGGGGTCGAGCCAGACGAACCGGATCACCACACCCGCAGCCGGGTCGAGCCGGTCCAGCGACGCATCCAGTGCGGCCGAGGCGATCTCGACCAGCTCGGTGTCCGCGATGCCCGCGTCGAACTCGGTACGGTCGATCAGCGTGTCCACCTCGACCGTGCCTGGTGCGGCGGTTTCGACGACCCAGTCGCCGCCGTCGCGGTACAGGCTCGCCCGCAACATGTCGTGCCGGTCGATGACCGCGCCGACCGTCGCGGCGATGCCCGCGCGGTCGATGCCGGCCGGTAGTTCCAGCGCGAAGGTCTGGTTGTACCGACGGAACGCACCGCGGCGCTCCGCCATGAACCGCACCACCGGCGTCAACGGCATCGTGCCGACCCCGCCACCGGGCAGTTCGGCGAGCGTCGCGGCCGAAGTCTCGGCCGCCTCGGCAGTTTCGGCGACCGCGGCCAAGCCCGCGACCGTGCGCTGCTCGAAGACGTCCCGCGGCGTGAACACTACGCCGCGCGCCTTGGCACGCGAGACCAGCTGGATGGAGACGATGCTGTCGCCGCCGAGCGCGAAGAACGAGTCATCGAGGCCGACCCGCTCCAGGCCGAGCACTTCGGCGAACACCTCCGCTACGGTCTCCTGCACCGGGTTGACCGGTGCGCGGAACGAACGAGTCTGTGCCGCGGGCGCGGGCAGCGCACGGCGGTCCAGCTTTCCGTTGACCGTCAGCGGGATCCATTCCAGCCGCACCATGGCCGAGGGCACCATGTAGGACGGCAGCTCCTCGGCGGCGCCGTCGCGGACCTCGTCGAGCACCGGCTCTACGCCGGGTTCTGCGACCACGTAGGCCACGATCCGCTGAACACCGGGTTGGTCCTCACGCACGATGACCGCGGCCTGGGCGACACCGGGCTGAGCGAGGATCGCCGACTCGATCTCGCCGAGCTCGATGCGGAAACCACGCACCTTGACCTGGTCGTCGGCACGACCCAGGTACTCCAGCTCGCCGAAACGGTTCCAGCGCGCGAGATCGCCGGAGCGGTAGAGCCGCGAGCCCGCCACGGCCGTCAACGGGTCGGCCACGAAGCGGGTAGCCGACAGATCGGGGCGGCCCAGGTAGCCGCGGGCCAATTGTGGTCCAGCCACGTATATTTCGCCCGCGACGCCGACCGGGACCGGCCGCAGCCTGCTGTCCAGCACGTACACCCGCAGACCGGCGATGGCGCGGCCGACCACGCTGCCTGAGGCGGCCGCGATGGTCGCGGCGTCCAGCGCACGATAGGACACGTGCACCGTGGTCTCCGTGATGCCGTACATATTGACCAGCACCGGCGCCTCAGCCGCGGAGCGTGCGGAGCGGCCGACGGATCCGGCACCGTGGCGCGCGACCCAATCCGACAGCCTGCGCAGCTCCAGGGCCTCGCCGCCGAACACCACGTAGCGCAGCGCCAGCGGCGCGGCGTCGGGCGCGGCATTCCGGTCCGCCTCCGCCAACTGGTAGAACGCGGATGGGGTCTGGTTGAGCACCGTGACCTGTTCGACGCGCAGCAGTTCCAAAAAGTTCTCAGGCGAGCGGGAAGTGTAGTAGTCGACCACCACCAGGGTGCCGCCGAACAGTAGTGGACCCCACAGCTCCCACACCGAGAAGTCGAAGGCGTAGCTGTGGAACAGCGTCCACACATCGTCGGGTCCGAATCCGAAGTCACGGTCGGTGTTCGCGAACAGCCGCACCACGTTCCGGTGCGCGACCGCGACGCCCTTCGGGCGGCCGGTCGAGCCGGAGGTGTAGATCACGTACGCGACATGGTCCGGCATGAGTGCGGCGCGCCGGTCGGCGTCCGTGATCGGCGCGTCCTCGGCGTCCTCGACGTTGCCGGTTTCCACCGCGAAGCCATCCAGCACGACGGTAGGCAGGTGCGCCGGAACGGTCACGGTCACCTGGACCGTGGAATCAAGGATCACGCTGGTCGGCTGGGAATCCGCGAGCACATAGGCGATGCGGTCGGCCGGGTAGGTCGGATCGACCGGCACGTATCCGGCGCCGGTCTTCACCACGGCCAGCAGCGCGACCACCAGGTCCAGCGAGCGCGGCAGGATCACCGCGACCAGCGACTCCGGTCCGGCACCGTCCTTGATCAGCCTGCGCGCCAGGACATTCGCGCGCTGGTCCAACTCGGCGTAGGTCAGTTCCTCCACACCGAACCGGGCCGCGATACGGTCCGGGTACGAGACGGCCGCCGCGTCGAACAGTGCCACCAGCGTGGTGTCCCGATCGGCGAACATACCCGTGTCGACCTCGACGGCGCCGGAGGACACCCAGCGCTGCGAGACGTCCAGGCGCTCGGTTTCGCCGAGCAGATCGATGTCGCCGATAGCGATCTCCGGATCGTCGGCGACGCCGCGCAGGATCCGCACGAAACGGTCGGCGAAGCAGGCCACCGTTTCCGCGTCGAACAGTTCGGTGGCGTAGTTCCACGACAATGACAGCCCACCGTCGGTGGTCTCGCCGACAGTCAGCTGGACGTCGAACTTGGCTGTGCCCGAGTCGAATTCGACGACTTCGAGGTCCAGGCCAGGCATCGCGACGGTGCCGATGTCGGACGCCGAGGTGGCCTCGAAGGTCAGCGCGACCTGGAACAGCGGATGATGTGCCTGCGAGCGTGTCGGGCTGATCACGTCCACCAGCCGCTCGAACGGCACGTCGGCGTTGGCGAAAGCGGCGAGGTCGGTGCGACGCACCTGGTCCAGCAGCGCGCCGAAGGGGGCGGCGGGGTCGACCTCGCTGCGCAGCACCAGCGTGTTGACGAACATACCGACGACGTCGTCGAGCGCGCGTTCGCCACGGCCGGCGATCGGCGTGCCGATCGCGATGTCGGTGCTGTTGGACAGCCTGCCCGCCCAGGCGGCGAGCGCGGCGTGCACGACCATGAACAGCGTCACACCGCGTGCGCGGGCAAGCTCGGCCAGCGCGCCGTGCAATGCGGCGTCGACCGAGAAGTTGTGTGTGCCACCGGCATTGGAGGCGACCATCGGGCGGGGGCGGTCGGCGGGCAGCTCGATCTGGTCGGGCAGGTCGCGCAGCTGCTCGGTCCAGTACCCGATCTGCTGTGCCGCGACCGATTCCGCGTCGTCCTCGGCGCCGAGCACGTCGCGCTGCCACAGCGCGTAGTCGGCGTACTGCACCTCGAGCGGGGTCCACGAGGGAACCTCGCCGCGGGTGCGCTCGGTGTAGGCGAGCACCACATCGCGCAGCAGCGGACGCAGCGAGAAGCCGTCCGCGCTGATGTGGTGCATGACCAGCACCACGACGTGGTCGGTCTGCGAGACCGCGAGCAGGTTAGCCCGGAACGGGATCTCGCCGGTCACGTCGAAGTGGACACTCGCGAGCTCGACGATCCGCGCGAGCAGCGCGTCGGCGGCGACCGGTTCGGTGACCAGCTCGACCGCCGCCGCGGCGGGCAGGACACGCTGGTAGCCGGTGCCCTCCACCTCGGGGTAGACGCTGCGCAGCGCCTCGTGCCGCGCGAGCACGTCGCCGATCGCCGCGCTGAGCGCGGCCACATCGAGGTCACCGGTCAGCCGTATGGCGACCGGGATGTTGTTCACCGCGGTGCGGTTGTCGAACCGGTTGAGGAACCACATCCGCTGCTGGGCGAATGACAGCGGCACCAGCTCGGGGCGCTCCTGCGGAACCAGTGGCGCTCGCCCGCCCTGCCCCACGGCAGATTCCACCTTCGCCGCCAGCGCGACGACGGTGGCGGCCTCGAACAGCGCGCGCACCGGTACCTGGGTGTCCAGCGCCTCGCCGAGCCTGGCCGCGACCTGGGTCGCGATCAGCGAGTTTCCGCCGAGTTCGAAGAAGTCGTCATCCAGGCCGACGCGTTCGACACCCAGTACCTCGGCGAAGGTTTCGGCCACGATCTCTTGTACCGGGGTGGC
>NZ_JBFAAB010000052.1:0-12983 GCF_040639505.1 Nocardia sp. NPDC023852 | reverse complement strand
CCTACCTCGTTTCCCTAGCCTCTCGCTCAGCGTCTCCGCTCAGCTCCTCGGCCCCGGGTCGGTGTCCGTGTCGCTCTGACTTGGATAAAGTTACGCGGCGGAAAACGGTACGTCAAATCGCCTGCGCAGCGCGATATTTCGCAGGTCAGAGGCTTGCGATCGGCCCGGACGGCGGCCTGGTAACCCAAGTGTGATGCAGGCCACCACAAGATCGTTTCGAGGTGCCTTCGGCCGTTCGCGAGCGGGCCCTGACCGGCGAGGTCCCCGAAGCTTGCACCGTCAGACCACCGGGGAAACAGCGACCACCTGCCAGTCCACGACGGCCGGTCGGTTCGCGGGTCCGGGAAGTGTGGACCGGGCCGAGATCATCGCACCGCACCTACCTCGGTAGCAGGGATCCGCTGCGTCGACTTTTTGCCAAGGGACACGACATTCAGCAGAGGCTGTCCAGCTTCGACTCCGGCAGAGGGAGTAGCGAATGCGGATACATTGCGATGCCGTTCGCAGGGTGCCTGGCACGTCGTCGGCCCGCCCACCCTTGCCACACCGAAATCCACGCGGCGGCACCGTCGGGGCGGTCGCGGCGGCATCATGAACGTATGGCGACGCGCGAGGCGGTTCGAGCAGGCGCGTTCGCGAGAATCTACGACCCGAGCGCCGACGAGCAGCGACCGTGGTACATCAACGACCACACACTCGTGCGTGACCTCGACGGGCGATGGCACATGTTCGGGATTACCCACCCTGAGCCCGCGG
The DNA here is from genome assembly GCF_040639505.1 of Nocardia sp. NPDC023852. Lineage (NCBI taxonomy): Bacteria > Bacillati > Actinomycetota > Actinomycetes > Mycobacteriales > Nocardiaceae > Nocardia > Nocardia sp. NPDC023852. Next base: position 12,227 of record NZ_JBFAAB010000052.1, on the reverse strand, counting down.
ACCCGTACGACGAGACCGAATTCGCCCACGCCACCGCCGCGTGGCTGGGCGGACCGTGGCGCAAGCGCCCGCCCGCGCTACGCGTCGACCGGGACTACGGGGAGACGCACCTGTGGGCGCCGTACGTGGTCGGCGCGCACCGTCGGTACTACATGTTCTACGCGGCAGGCGGCGCCGATCGCACCTGCTCGGCGCTGAACCTGGCCATCTCCACCGACCTGTTCCATTGGACGAGACACCAGACCGGCCCACTATTCCGAGACGGCTACGACGCCCGCGACCCGATGGTGGCGCGTGTGGGCGACCAGTGGGTGATGTATTACTGCGCGACCAGCGCCCCCGCAGAGGGACATCACGTCGTCGCCTACCGCACCAGCACCGACCTCGTGCACTGGGGCAACCGGCATATCGCCTACACGGATCCAACCCGGGGCACCGAGGCGGGCAACACCGAATCCCCGTTTGTGGTGCGGTACGACGGCTGGTGGTATCTGTTCATCGGCCCGCGCCCGTGCTACGTCGGCACCGAAGTTTTTCGTAGCGACAGCCCGTTCCGCTTCCGGATAGGTGACAAGGTCGGCCATATCGCGGCGCACGCCGCCGAGGTGGTGCACGACAACGACCGCTGGTGGATCACCAGTGCGGGCTGGGGTCAGAACGGCGTACACCTGGCACCGCTCACCTTCCCACAGTCGCGCGTCGTCAAAGCGGTTCCGCGGTAAGCGGTCCCGGCGGGCCGGGCGGGCCGGGCCGGGCTCGATTTCGCGAATCACGCCAACGGACCCGACCCGGCTGGTATCTGTTGATCGAGTCGAACTCTCCGACCACCCACCTACGGGAGGGACGCATGGCTCGTATCGGCGTTATCAGCGTTTCCGATGGCCGCGACTATGTGCATGCGGGCATCGCCGATTTCATCGCAACCGCCGAGGATCGGCTGGTGGAGGCGCTCACCGCGGCCGGACACGATGTGGTCCGCGGCGCGGAACTCATCAGCGACAATGCGTTGGCGAGTTCGGTGGCGCGCACGGTTGCCGTGGCAGGGGTCGATCTGACCATCCTGCACTACGCGGTGTGGGCATTCCCGCACTTCACCATGCTCGCGGCGGGCGCGACCCCAGGGCCGCTGCTGTTGCTCTCGAATATCGACCCGGTGCAGCCTGGCATGGTCGGCATGCTCGCGGCCGGTGGTGCGCTGGACCAGATCGGCCGCGGGCACAGCAGGCTGTGGGGCGATCCGTCCGATCCCGCACTGATCGAGGCGATCAGCGTGCGGGCACGAGCCGCCGCGGCCGTCTCCGGTTTGCGCGGTTCGACATTCGGTCGCTTCGGTGGGCGGCCGATGGGCATGAACACCGCGGTCGCCAATACCGACCAGTGGCAGCGGCTCTTCGGCCTCGACGTCGAAGAGATCGACCAGTGGGAGATCGTGCGCCGCGCCGAGCTGGCAGACGCCGCGGAGGCGAAGGCCGCACGCGAGTGGTTGGAGCGGCACACCGCGGGCGTGCACTACGACGGCACGAAGCTCACTCCGGAGCTGCTGGAACGCCAGATCCGTTCGTATCTCGCGGTGCGCGAACTGATCGCCGAACGGCGCCTGGATTTCTCCGGCATCAAGGGGCAGCCCGAGCTCACGCAGTACTTCGCCACGATGGACGTCACCGAGGCGTTTCTCAACGATCCCTACGACTGGAACGGTCCGAAACTGCCGCATGTCTGCGCCACCGAGGCGGACATGGACGGCGCGCTCACCATGCAGTTGCTCAAGCAGATCGCGGGCACTCCGGTGCTGTTCGCCGACGTGCGGCACTATCACGCCGACCGGGACATCTGGGATCTGTGCAACTCCGGTCAGCACGCCACCTGGTTCGCCGCGCGTAGCAGCGACCCCACGGAGAATCTGGCGAAGGTGCACCTGTATCCGGAGGTGTTCTTTTTCCCGGCGGGCGGCGCCTCGGTGCATCATCTGGCCGCGCCGGGACAGATGACCCTCGCGCGGCTCACCCGCATCGACGGCAGCTACCGGATGCAGCTGATGCTCGGCGAATTCGAAAACTACGACCAGCAGACCAACGAAGCGCTGATGAGACAATCCACCCGGGAGTGGCCGCACGCGTTCGCCCGGCTGGACGCGCGCGCCGAGGATTTCCTGTCCCGTTTCGGTGCCAACCACATCCACGCGGTGCCCGGCGATTATCGGGCCACCGTGCGCGCGGCGTGCGAACTGCTCGATGTCACACTGGACGAGTTCGCGCGGTGACGATGTTCCTCGGCATCGACATCGGAACCTCGAGCTCCAAGGGCGTGCTCACCGCGGAGGACGGCACTGTCCTCGCCAAAGTAGAACGGACGCATGGCGTTTCCATGCCGCGCCCCGGGTGGGTGGAACACGACGCGGAGGCGGTGTGGTGGGCCGAGTTCGTCGCGCTTGCCCGCGACCTGGTGCGTGCGGCTGACAGCGCGCCACTCGACGGACTCGCGGTGTCAGGTATCGGCCCGTGCCTGCTGCCCGCGGACGCCGAGGGCCGGCCGCTGCGCCCTGCCATCCTCTACGGTGTCGACACCAGGGCCGGCGCCGAAATCGCGGAGCTGAACGCCGAATTCGGCGCGCAGGCGGTGCTCGAGCGCGCCGGGTCGCCGCTTACCAGCCAGGCCGTCGGTCCGAAGGCGCGATGGCTGGTCAAGCACGAGCCGGAGATCGCGGAGCATACCGCGATGCTGCTGATGGCGAGTTCCTTTCTGGTGCACCGGCTCACCGGCCGATACGTGCTGGACCACCAGTCCGCCAGCCAGTGCGTGCCCCTCTACGACCTGCGCGAGCGGGCGTGGGCCACGGACTGGGCCGAACGGGTGGTGCCAGGATGGTCCCTTCCGGATCTGGCCTGGCCGACCGAGATCGTCGGTCACGTGACCGCCGACGCGGCGGCCGCCACGGGCCTTCCGGCGGGGCTGCCGGTCACCACCGGCACCATCGACGCCTGGGCGGAGGCCGCCAGTGTCGGTGTTCGCGCGCCGGGCGACGCCATGATCATGTACGGCACCACCCTGTTCTTGGTGCAGGTGCTCACGGATCCGCGTCCACATCCCGGACTCTGGGGCACCTGCGGCACCTGGCCGGGCACTTACACGCTCGCCGCGGGCATGGCGACCTCGGGTGCGGTCACCGACTGGCTACGCAAGCTCGTCGGCGGCGAGTTCGCCGATCTGACCGCCGCGGCCGCCGACGTCCCCGCTGGCAGCAGGGGGCTGCTCATGCTGCCGTACTTCGCGGGTGAGCGCACTCCCTTGTTCGATGCGGACGCCAGGGGCATTGTCGCCGGTCTGACCCTCGAGCACGGCCGCGCCGAGCTCTATCGCGCGGTGTTGGAGGGCATCGCCTACGGGGTGCGGCACAACATGACGGCCATGACCGAGGCCGGTGGGCAAGCCAGGCGGCTGGTGGCGGTAGGGGGCGGGACCAAGGGTGGGCTGTGGACCCGGATCGTCTCCGACGTCACCGGCCTGCCGCAGCAGCTTCCGGCAGACACCGTCGGCGCCTGCCTCGGCGACGCTTTGCTCGCGGCCGAAGCCGCCGGTGTCGACACATCCGGGTGGAATCCCGTTATCGACACGGTCGAGCCCTGTCCAGAGCGCACCGCGAAATACGAACCGTACTATCGGCGCTACCGCGAACTGTACGAACGCACGACCGATATCGCGCATTTCCTGGCATCCGAACACCATGGCGCCGGCGCGGCTTCCTGATTCCGACTGTTCATGCGAAGATCCAGGGTTGGTTTGTAGGACAACTTACGAGGACGCCATGCCCACCATCGACTTGACCCAGCACACCTTCGACACCATCATCGCGTCCAACTCCATCGTGCTCGTGGATTGGTGGGCGGGATGGTGTGGACCATGTCAGTATTTCGCCCCGGTGTACGAGGCGTCGTCGGACCGCCATCCGGAGATCGTGCACGGCAAGGTGGACATCGAAGCAGAGGTCACGTTGAAAACCAATGCACGGGTCACCCAGTTCCCGACACTGATGGCGTTCCGGGAGGGCATGCTGGTGTATTCGGAGGCGGGCGCTTTGGCCGGCGACGTGCTGGAGGACCTGGTCCAGCAGATCATGTGGCTGGACATGGAGCAGGTCCGTCGGGAAGTCGCCCGGCAGTCCGAAGCCCAACAGCTCGCCACGGCGTCCGCGTCATCCGCCGTTCCCGCCGCGCGTATGGCGGGACCGGCGCCGATACCGAGTCGGTATGGGTGGCCAGGATTGTGAGGGCGCCGGATGGCGACCTGTGGCGGCTGGACGGCGCGCGGACGCGATCCATCAGCGCCGAAAACCCCACCGGTGCTCCTGGCTCGGGCGCGCGGGCGTGCGACGGCACCGGCGCGTACGCGGCCCGGCTGCTAGGAGTCGGCTGGAAAGTGTCGCCCTCGCTCGCGCTCACCGACGGCGAAACCGCCACGCTCGCAGACGTTTCCGGCCCCGGGGTGTTCCGGCACTTTTGGCTGACCACGGAGCGCACCGCGCTGCGCGCACTGACCCTGCGGATGTACTGGGACGACGAGCCGCAGCCCGCGATCGACCTGCCACTCGGCGATTTCTTCTGCAACGGATGGGGCGAGTTGGCGCTGCTGAGTTCTGAGATGGTGGTTGTCGCCCCCGCGGGCGGGCTGAACAGCTACTGGCCCATGCCGTTTCGGCACCGGGCTCGGATCACGCTCGATAACCGCTGCGGACAAACGGTTCCGGTGTACTACCAGGCCACCTACACCGAAGACGAGGTGCCGGACGCCGCGGGATACCTGCACACAAGCTGGTCGCGCACCACCCGATTGGGCGTTCCGGCGGTGCACACGATCCTCGGGACGGCGTCAGGTCCCGGCCGCTATGTCGGCACCTATCTCGCTATTCGCCCGGGCGCACCGGGATGGTGGGGCGAGGGCGAAGTCAAGTTCTATCTCGACGGCGACGACGTGCACCCGACCATTTGCGGCACCGGTACCGAAGATTACTTCGGTGGCGCGTGGAATTTCGATCTCGACGGGACATATCGGACATATTCCACGCCCTATCTCGGGCTGCACCAGGTGCTGCCGCCGGAGGAAATCTATCGACCGGACCAGCGATTCGGGATGTATCGCTGGCATGTACGCGATCCGATCTGTTTCGACAGCAATCTGCGTGTCACAGTTCAGGCGCTCGGATGGCAGGACGTGGAAACCTATCTTCCACTCACGGACGCCGAGATCGCGACCACGGCGTGGTGGTATCAGTCCTGATCCGGTGAATCCGCTGGATTCGGTTCCGGAAAGTCCATTGCCATCAGCTCGTCGGCGCGCGCCAGTGCCGCGTCCATGCTCGCAGTCACGTCATCCAGCACGGTCAAACCGTCCAGCATTCCTGCGAGTTCTTCCTGCACGGCCTGTAGTTCCGCGATCGCCGGATCAACCCGGTACCAGGCGACCGCGTCATGCCACCACGGATCGTCGGAGAGCCACGCCCGCAGCACGTCGCGCACCAGCACCGCGTCGGAGGTGTACACCTGGAAGGACTCGTTCGCCGACCCGGCCCGATACTCCAGCTCGTAGACGCCGTCGGACAGCAGACGGGCCCGGATATCATGCAGGTCGGCGCGGCTCAGTTCCAGAATGAGGCAGTCCGGATCGGGCGGTTTTTCCAGCAGGTCGCCGAGCACGGCCTCGGTCAGCTCCGGCAGCGGGGTCCCGTCTCCCGCACGGATGCGCACGTCTGCGGGCCGGCGCGGATTGGTGCTCACCTGGCCAGTCTGCCCGATGTCGCGCCCGAATACCCGAAATGTGCCGAGCAGAGGCACTTCGGGTGCAAGGTGTTGGTATGCGTGCGGTGGGCGAGGCGTTTGATCGGTTTTCGGTGCAGGAGTTACCGGACACGATCCCGAAGTTTCGCGCGCTGGTCCGGGTCTACGCTGTCGGCATCCGCACCATTCACCAGCGGGTCGACAGCGAACTCGCGCTGACGCCGTATTCCATCGCGCCGGCTCACGTATCCACGGGCCCGCTCATCGAGTCCGAGGCAGGCAGCCTGCCTGAAGGCACGGGGGGTGCGGTCGATGCCGCGCGGTTCCGCGACGCCTGCCTGTGCTGCTCGATCGGACGACACGGCTCAGGCGAGCAGCGGGGTCTGATCGGCGACCTGGGACGGGCCACATGACGACGGTCGCGGGGGTGGACAGTTCCACCCAATCCTGCAAAGTTGTCATCTGTGACGCCGACAGCGGCGCGATCCTGCGCCGAGGACAGGCAGTGCATCCCGGCGGGACGGAAATCGACCCCGACGCCTGGTGGGACGCATTGGGCGCGGCGAGCGCCGGGTTGCTCGACGGCGTCGACGCGATTGCCGTCGCGGGGCAGCAGCACGGTTTGGTTGCCCTGGACGCCGAGGGCGCTCCGGTGCGGGATGCCCTGCTGTGGAACGACACTCGCTCCGCCGAAGCGGCTGAGGACCTGATCGTCGAGCTGGGCGGCCCGCAGGCATGGGTCGACGCGGTCGGCAGCGTGCCGGTGGCCGCGCTGACGATCGCCAAACTGCGCTGGATGGCCGACCACGAACCTGAGCAGGCCGACCGCACCGCGCACGTCCTGCTGCCGCACGACTATTTGACGTGGCGGCTGTGCGGCGGCGAGCCGGGACGCATGCTCCCACCGACCACGGACCGCGGCGACGCCTCGGGCACTGGCTACTGGTCACCCACCACCGGCGACTACCGCGAAGACCTGCTCGCCATGGGCTTTCGCGGACGGACGCCCGCGCTCCCCCACATTCTCGGCCCGGCCCAACCGGCGGGGCGGACGCCGTCGGGCACGCTGGTCGCCGCGGGAACGGGCGATAATGCCGGGGCCGCGCTGGGCCTCGGCATCGCCGAGGGTGACGTGGTGGTTTCCCTCGGCACCAGCGGAACAGCCTTTGCCCGCACCACCGGCGCCAGTGCCGACCCGAGCGGCGCGGTGGCCGGATTCGCGGACGCGACCGGTGCGTTCCTGCCGCTGGTCTGCACGCTCAACGCCGCCCGCGTCCTGACCTCCATCGCAGATCTGCTCAACGTGGACTTGGCTGCTCTGGAATCGCTTGCTGCGCAATCTTTTCCGGGCGCCGACGGCGTCGTGCTGCTCCCCTATCTGTCTGGTGAACGCACCCCGAACCTTCCGCACGCGGCGGGTAGCCTGCACGGGCTGCGCCCGGGGGCCATGCGTCCCGCGACCATCGCACGCGCCGCCTTCGAGGGCATGCTGTGCAACCTGGCCGACGCGCTCGACCATCTCACCGGCATCGGGGTAGCGACCCGACGCGTCCTACTCATCGGCGGCGCCGCCCGCTCCTGCCTGGTCGCCGAGATCGCCGCCCAGATCTTCGGCGTCGCCGTGACGGTGCCGGAGCCGAACGAGTACGTCGCCCTCGGCGCCGCCAGACAGGCCGCCTGGGCGCTCAGCGGCGCGTCGCAGCCGCCCGGCTGGCCCGCGCACACGGTCGCGGAAGTCCCCGCACCGCCTGACGCCACGGTGGGTCGGCAAATCCGAGCGCGATACCGGCAGGCACGCCAGGCGCTCTACGGCTGACCACGACATCCTTTCCTCCGGCGGCACAACGACCTGGCAGGACACTGCTCCGCGTAGGTGGCCGGTTCCGCAGCATCTTGCCCGCACACCGGAAAGTCCTCGGACGGCCGATCGCAGCGCACGTGATGGCGACGCGGCGTCGACGGCCGAAGGTCTGCTGCAATCGCTGCGGGACAACGTCGATCACCTGTGGAAGCCGCCGGGTGGCGGATTCACCGGCGCGTTGAGCCACGACGTCATCCACGGCTTGGACTCACCGTGACGCCGGGACTCGACCTGAGTGCCGCAGGATCGGCTGCGCCTGGTGCTCGGCGCGCTGAATCGCAAAAGCGTCAAGTTCTTCGGCGTCGACCTGAACGGCATCGAGTTGCACGCCGACGACCTGGATTTCAGCTACGATTCCGGCACGGTCCTGTCGGGCTCCGCCCAGGATCTCCTGCTCGTGCTCTGCGGCCGCACACTGCCGGAAGGGCACCTCAGCGGCGCTCCGGCGGCACGATTCACCATGCCCGGCTCAACTGCCTGAATCGTCCGAGGACTGCTTTCGCTTCTTCTTTTTCTTGCGTCGGTTGGCAGAGTTGCCCGCGTCGGAGGGCTTACCCTTATGGCGGGCTGATTGGGCCGCGTCCGGTTGCTGGAAAATGACGATAGAGGAGCCCCACGGTAGGCGGATGGCTCCGGATTCAGTCCTACGCACGCGAACCCACTGGCCCAGAGCGGCCATGGCTGAAACAACAGATATCGCGACAGCGAACCACGCGACAGAAGTGAGACCGGCGGTGACGTAGGAAACCCGCTGGCGCCCCGGCACCGGTATTTTGCCGTTGCCGGCGGCCCAGCGAATCAGCTGCCCGACCTGGGTGCCCAGATCCCGCTGGCTTCCGGCGCCGAGCATGCCCCGCACTGCGGACGCTTGACCGTTCAGGTGGACCACGGCAAGGACGACGAAAATCGCCATGGCGACCGAGGAACCCACAACCAAATACGACAGTGCCGCGCTGCGTACTCGGAGATTGATTGCTACCGCGAAGACGGTGACAGCGCAGGCGGCGCTGGCAAGGACTGCCCACATGCCGTTGATATGCGCCGGAGGCGGTGGCGAGCCCGACCAGAGGGCCACGAGGGAAGTGGATATCTGAAGCTTCCCAAAGGGGTTCGCCTTGATCCCGCCGTCGCGCCCGGTGGCGTCGAGCCACGGCTGAAACAGCAGGGCAAACGTGAGGATGCTCCCGGCCGCGGCAAACAGGTAGCCCCAGTACCCGCGGAGCCAGGCCAGAACCTTCAGGACGATCTCGTCGTCGAACTGGCGCCGGCGGGAACCGTCTTTTGCGCTACTGGGCGAGCTGGGCTCTCGGTCTGGAGTTTTGCTCGCTTGCCAGGGAGTTGGCTGCACCATTGCCTCAGTTTAGGAGTTGGACAGCGGGTGAGAGCTCGGGCGAAGTTCACCTCCAGGGGGAAGCTTGTGCTGTGCTCGGCACTGGCTCGATGCCACGAGACTGGGATGCGCCGACGCTCTGGACGGCCGAGGATCTGCTGAAATCGCTGTGGGACAACGTCGATCACCCGCGGAAGCGGCCGGGCCTACGCGCCGAGAACCTGGATTTCAGCTACGGTGCCGGCACCGTACTACGAACTCCGCATGGCGGCGTTCCAGCGGCTCGATTCACCACACCGGCCACTGCCGAATCGTCAACTGCCTGAATCGTCCGAGGGCTGCTTTCGCTTCTTCTTTTTCTTGCGTCGGTTGGCAGAGTTGCCCGCGTCGGAGCGCTTGCCCTTGCTGCCCTTGTGGCGAGCGGGTTGGGTCGCGTCCGGTTGCCGGGAAATGACGATAGGGAAGTTCCGCGGTAAGCGGATGGCTCCCAATCCGGTCGTACGCCCGTGAACCCACTGGCCCAGAGCAGCCATTGCTGAAACGACAGATATCGCGACAGCGAACCACGCGACAGAAGTGAGACTGGCGGTGACGTAGGAAACCTTCCGGAGTCCCGGTACCGGGTAAGTGCCGTTGCCTGAGGCCCAGCGAATCAGCTGCCCGACCTGGGTGCCCAGATCCCGCTGACCTCCGGACCCGACTATGCCGCGCACCGCTTCAGCTTTACCGTTCAGGTGGACCACGGCGCAGACGACGAAAATCGCCATGGCGACCGAGGAACCCACAGCCAAATAAGACAGTGCCGCACTGCGTGCTCGGAGATTGATTGCTACCGCGAAGACGGTGACGGTGATGGCGGCGCTGGCAAGGACTGCCCACATACCGTTGATCTGCGCGCCAGGTGGTGGCGCTCCCGACCAGAGAGCCACGAGGGAAGTAGATATCTGAAGCTTCCCGAAGGGGTTCGCCTTGATCCCACCGTCGGGCCCGTTGCCGGTGAGCCACGGCTCGAACAGCAGGGCAAACGTGAGGATGCCCCCAGCCGCGGCGAACAGATAGCCCCAGTACCCGCGAAGCGAGGCCAGAACCTTCAGGACGATCTCATCGTCGAACTGACGGCGCCAGGAACCGTCTTTTGCGCTACTGGGCGAGCCGGGCTCTCGGTCTGGAGTTTTGCTCGCTTGCCAGGGAGTTGGCTGCACCATTCTCCCAGTTTAGGAGTTGGACAGCGGGCGAGAGCCCGATCCGAACTCACCTCCCGTGGGAAGTTCGCGCCGCGCTTCGGCCGCATCGGCGGCGTAGCGGCACAGATCCTGATCGGTACGCGGCTGCCGCACCTGGTGCGGCAAGGCCGCTGCGGCCGACATCCCGCGAAGGGCGAAGGCCCGCTCAGCTACCCGGGACGTCAGCCTCCCACTATGAAGCTAGCGATGATGGAGCCGTCGGCTTGTCTGCCGCCGAGGACAAAGACCCTGGCTCCTAACGCCACCTCGGACACCCGGGTACCGAAAAACACAAGGACGTTTGTCTTGGCAGTGGTGTGCACGATGGTCGTGGCACCCCGGATGCCCTCGATCTTCAGCGTCTTACCATCGTTCGCGGTGACCCTGCCGATGGTTGTTATTCCATGTGCGACCGCGACCGCGGGGGCGAGTGGCGCGGTGCTGGCGGGCCTGGCGGGCCGGCTTGTCGATGCCGAAACGGTGGACTCGTTCATGTACAGGCGAGTGCCCGCCAACACGAGAAGGATAAGCGCGACACTGATCCCGACAAGCATGCCGATTCGGGGGTGGGTAGGCCCTGGAGGACTTGGCATTTCGATCTCAGGCGTGTTCGGCCGTGCGGCGCTGCTGCCGAAGCTCGACCGCGACTTCTCGATTGCGGTGAGTGGAGGTGCCGGATCGCGGGTCTGCTGCGCACCGCGGAACTGCTCGCTGGACCGGCCTTCGGACGGATTTGTCCACGGAGTCCCCTGTTCACCCACAGAGTAAGGGTAAGCCGCCAGCGTCAGGTGACTATCGTCACTGGCGGGAGCATTCGGACAGCTGGCGCCGCCGCCGCAGGACGGCGGCGTTCGATAGGTCGCCAGCTTCCACCCTGGGGCATAGCCGCCGACGGGCACCGCTCGAGGGCCGTCGGCGCGAGCGTCTACAACTTGTAACCGATCTGGCGCAGTAGCTGTCTACGGTCCGCCTGATCGTCGGCATTTTCTACGCCCAGCGGCGCGGTTCCGTCAACCACTCCGACGATTCCCCTACCGAGTTCGGTTTCGGCAATCAATACTTCTACGGGATTAGCTGTGGCACAGAAGATTCCGCAGACTTCCGGGACGTGCTTGATCGCATTGAGCACATTGACCGGGTATCCCTCGCGAAGGAAGACGATGAACGAGTGTCCCGCGCCGACCGCGACTGCGTTTTTCGTGGCGAGCTCGACCAGTTCGCCGTCGTTGCCGGAGTGGCGGACCAGGCACGGCCCGGATGCTTCGCAGAATGCGAGCCCGAACCGCAGGTGGGGACCGACCCCGACCAGCGCCTCGTGCAGGTCCTCGACGGTCTTGATGAAGTGGGCCTGCCCGATGACGACGTTGAGATCGTCCGGTTTGTCGATTTGCACGGCTGTCAACTCCACAAGAACATAGTGCGCCTCACCGAACCGGATTCTCAGCAATCGGCAGCGATTCGCGTGGCGAGGACACCTTCCGCCCGAACCCGCCGACAGGCGACCGCCAGATCGGGCTCGCTGAAGCCTCCGCGGCTGGTTAGTCGACCGCGACGTCGCGGCGTGCCGCGGCGAGCAGGGAATCCAACAGACCCGGGAAGCGGGCGTCGAGATCCTCACGACGTAACGACAGCAAGAGTTCTCTGCCGGATGGTCGCTGCCAGATGACGCCGGCGTCTCTGAGCACACGCCAGTGATGGGTCAGATTCGACTTGGCTACCTCCGGCAGGACGGACCCGCAATTATGCTCGCCGCCGTCCGCCAGCACCTGCACAATCCGCAGACGTAGCGGATTTCCCATGGCGGTGAGCACATTCGCCAACTGGATCTGCGTCCGTTCGGGATGTGCCCTGATCACACGACTGAGGATATCTCGACTATTGACATACAGTCGAACTGTACGTGAGTATACGTATTGTTCTACTCTCTGAGAGGTCATACCGTGGGTGCTGGCATTTCTCGATTCGACGGCAAGGTCGCGCTCATCACCGGCGGCTCGAGCGGCATGGGACTGGCCACCGCCCACCGACTGCTCACCGAAGGCGCA
>NZ_JBFAAB010000051.1:0-15294 GCF_040639505.1 Nocardia sp. NPDC023852 | reverse complement strand
CCCCCTGATGGCTCGCGTCCGAGCGACCGCCGCTGGCGACTTCGTCGCGAACGCGGCGGCCACTCGGACGCGAGCCGGGCCGCGAACGGGCAATGCTTGGTCTCGCTTCGCTCGAAAACGGGAGTCAGGCTGATGTGGTTACATAGGTTGCAATCCGGGCATCGGGGGTTTGCCGTCTGTTGATATTCGGGCTGTGTTTGTGCTGCAACGCCTGCGCCGCTGGGTGTTCGCGGCCATGCTCGGTCTCGCTCAACTCGGAAGCGGGAGCCGTGTGGTTGTGTGGGTTGGCCACCGATCCGGTCAGGTGGGAGCCCGCTCGACGACCCACTCGAAGGCCGACGCCTTCGACCGCGCGCCCTCCACGGCACGGGAACGGTTGGGTTCGCCGAGTTCGACGAGCAACTCCTCCGACAGCGCGACCAGCGCGGCCAGCGTCGCGGGGTCGAACCACTCCGGGCGCGTCGCGAAGAGGATGTCCTCGGAAGAAGTGTTGCCACTCGCACCCGGCGCGAAGGGGCAGCCGCCGAGGCCGCCGAGCGCCCCGTCGACCATGTCCGCGCCCGCGGCGGCGGCGGCCAGGGTGTTAACCACGCCCATCCCCCAGGTGTCGTGGCCGTGGAAGACGATGCGCCGCTGCGGGGTTCGGTCCCGCACCGCCGCGACCAGCGCCGCGACCTGTCCCGGATACGCCTGTCCGAGCGTGTCGGCGATGACGATATCTTCCGTGCCCTCGGTACGCGGGTCGCGGGCGATGGCAAGCACCCGCTCCGAATCGGTCGGCCCGTCGAACGGACAAGTGAAAGCCGTTGCCAGACATAGCTGAATCGACCCATCCACCGCCCTGGCCAATCGCACCGCGTCCGGCAGCACGGCGACACTGTCCTCCGTGTCGCGCCCGATGTTCGCCCTGTTGTGCGCGTCCGACACCGAGAAGCAGTACTGGAAGTTGCGCACCCCCGCCGCGGCCGCCTTCTCGACGTGCCTCGGCGTCGCCACCCACACCCAACAGCGTTCCAACTCTTCTGGAGTCAGCTCGGCGACGAGCTCCATCGTGTTCGCCATCGGCGCGACCAAATCCGGCCGCGCCATAGAGCCGATTTCCAACGCGGGCACGCCGAGCGCGAGCAGGCGGCGCACGACGTCCACCTTCCGTTCCACCGACAGCAGTTTGCCGGTGAGCTGCAGTCCGTCGCGCAGCGTCACGTCGCGCAGCACCGGCGCGGTCATCACTGCTCGCTCGCCTTGCGGCGTCCACACATCACGCCACCCCACGGTTTCTCGCTCGCCCCAGTCGAATTCGGCTGCACCGCGGGCCTGCTGCTGCCCGGTGAACGCAGTTCCCGTGCGCCGCGGCCCTGGGGTCGCCGACGGTCTTGTCGTTGCGTACTCATTGCGCCTCCTGTGTCTTGTGGGACACTCGCCCCCGGTCGGGCCCGATGAGCGCTGGGCGACTGTGTCTCATCACACCTCCAACGCGTCGATCTCGGCTTCGCTCATGCCGAGCAATCCCGACAGGACCTCTCGGGTGTGCTCTCCTAGATCGGGCCCGACATTGCGGATGGGCAGGGACTGTTCACCGATCACCGGGACGATGCCGGGGAAGCCGACCATCTTCGGTTCCGGCGCACCGACATCCACCGCGAACGGCTGGATCATGTTGCGCGCCCGGTACTGCTCGTCACCCACGATGTCGGCGGCGGTATAGATCGGGCCGCACGGAATAGCCGCGGCCTCCAGCAGTTGCAGCGCCTCGGCGCGGGTGTGCCGGATCGTCCACTCGCCGATCGCCGCGTCGAGCCGCTCACGGTGACGCCAGCGGCCCGCGTTGTCCTGGAGCTCCTGGTCGGCGGCCAGGTCCGGGCGCTCGATGACCGCCATATAGCGCTGGAAAATGGCATCACCGTTGCCGCCGATGATGATGCTGGTTCCGTCACCACACGGGTAGGCGTTGCTCGGCGCAATGCCCTCCATCCGGCCGCCGACGCGTTCACGCTGGATGCCGTAGGCGAGGTAGTCCGGCACCAGCGACTCCATCACGGACAGGATCGCCTCGTTGAGCGCCACGTCGACCACCCGCTCTGGCAGGGGGATCGTCGCGTCTTGCGCGGCGCGGCGTTCGCGCTGGAACAGCATCATCACGGTGCCGAAGGCGGCGTAGATGCCCGCGATGGAATCGCCGATCGAGACCCCGGTGCGCACCGGAGGACGATCCGGGTCGCCGACCAGCTCGCGCAGGCCGCCGACCGCCTCCGCCACGGCGGCGAACCCGGGACGCGCGGACAGCGGCCCGGTCTGCCCGTAGGCGGAGATTCTGGTGATCACGAGGTCCGGATTCGCCTCGTTCAACACCGCAGGCCCCAGACCCCACTTCTCCAGCATGCCGGGCCGAAAGTTTTCCAGCAGCACATCACACCGCCGGATCAGGTCGAGCACGATGCGGCGCCCCGCCTCGCTGCGCAGATCCAGTGTGATGGACTTCTTGTTGCGGTTGATGGTCCGATAGAGCATCGAGGTGTCGCCGCCGTAGAGCCGCCAGTTGCGCAGCTCATCACCGGCTTTCGGCCGTTCCACCTTGATCACCTCGGCGCCGAAGTCGCCGAGGATTCGCCCGGCGGTCGGCGCGGCGATGTAGTTGCCGAGTTCCAGGACGCGTACCCCGTCCAGCGGCCGAATACTCATGATCACAAGTGTGGACCATGCCACGAACGGCCTAGGCGCGACCTCACAGCTCGGCAACGGTGGGCGATGCCCCTGGCCCGGTCGGCAAGCCCGGCCTCTACCGCGACCGAGCCGGAAACCCACACCGTCACCCGGGCGCGCCCGCCGCCCGGCGGCGCGACATCGCCCGGCTTCGCGATTCCCCGCCTCGTTCGATACCCGCCGGGCGCCGCGACTACGCAGTTGGCTCCCCACCGCGACAACCATGCGGTGCCGACTACGACGCGAGCAGCTACGTGTCCTCGACGATCGAGTAGTGCTCGGCGTCGCCGACGATGACGGTGCTCGCCGCGCCGTACACCCCGACGGGGATATCGCCCGCCAGCGTGATGCGGGTCAGCTTGCGCGGCTGGTCACCGATGGCGAGCACCGTTCGCAGCGCCGCAGATCAAACGCAGTGTTCGCGCAGGTAGGCCAGATCGTCCGCGACGCCTTCGGCGGGGGTTTCCAGAATCACCGGGGCGTCCGCCGTCTTGCACACCTCGGCGAGCAGCTGCGGATCGATGGTGCCGTCGGCGAAATTGGCGTGCTGGTCGGCACCGGAGTTGAACGCGTCGCGCGAGGAGTTCAGGTGCACCAGGTCGATCCGCCCGGTGACCGCCTTGATTCGGTCGACGACGCCGACCAGTTCCTCACCGCCCGCCCAGGCGTGGCAGGTGTCCAGGCAGAAGCCGGCGCCGTAGTCGCCGACGGCGTCCCACAGCCGGGCGATCGAATCGAAGTGCCGCGCCAAGGCGTGACTGCCGCCCGCGGTGTTCTCGATCAGGATCGGCACCGCGAAGCCGCCCTTGTCTTGCTGGCGTTCGAACAGCTTGCGCCAGTTGTCCACTCCGGTCTCCAGCTCGGCGTCGGAGCGCACGTGCCCGCCGTGCACCACGAGGCCGAGCGCGCCGAGCTCCGCGGCAGCCTTCGCCTGCTGCGCGACCGCGTTGCGCGAGGGCATGCGCAGCCGGTTGTTCAGGCTCGCCACGTTGATCTGGTAGGAGGAGTGCACCACCACGTCGATCGGACTCGCGCGGATCTCCTCGGTGCGCGGATGGGGGGTGGGTTTGTCCCAGCCCCGGGGATCGACGACGAACAGCTGGATGACGTCGGCGCCCAGTTTTTCACCGAAGCCGATCGGATCGCTGTCGAGCCGGACATGTGCTCCAATGCGCATAGCGGTCAGCCTAATAGTCGCCGCCGGACGAAGTCCGTCCACAGACCTCAGCCCCCGCCGGTAGGCCTGTCGCCCTCGCCACCCCCGTTCGACGGGCGACCGGGAGCTGCGTGATAGCTGCTATGGTTTCGATGTTTTCCGTGGTCGGGCCCGTCCCGGATCGCGTGTTCGTATGCTGTACGCCTGTTCGCCGGTGGGTCCCGGCGGGCGGCGGGAAGTGGAGCGGTCATGCTGGCCAGCGGTGACATTTTCGCCGGCTATGTCATCGAGCGGCAACTGGGTCGTGGTGGCATGGGTTCGGTATATCTGGCGAAACATCCGCGGCTGCCGCGGATGACGGCGCTGAAGCTGCTGAACCGGGAGATGTTCTTCGACAAGGAGGTGCGGGCGCGGTTCGAACGGGAGGCGGATCTGGTCGCCCAGCTCGATCACCCGAATATCGTCACGGTCTACGACCGTGGGCTCGAGGACGAGCAGCTGTGGATCTCGATGCAGTACATCGACGGCATCGACGCCGCCTCGGTGGAGACGAAGTCGCTGCCGCCCGAACGCGCGGTGCAGATCGTCGAAGAGACCGCGAACGCGCTGGACTACGCGCACGGCAGTGGCGTGCTGCACCGGGATGTGAAACCCGCGAACATCCTGCTCGCCCGCTCCGGCGCGGGCCGTGGTGAGAGGGTGTATCTCACGGACTTCGGCATCGCGCGGCTGCGCGACGACACCGGTCATCTCACCCAGACCGGTACCTTCACCGCGACTCTCGCCTACGCCTCGCCCGAACAACTCACCGGCGCCTCGCTCGACCACCGGTCCGACCAGTACTCGCTGGCCTGCTCACTGTTCTGGCTGCTCACCGGTACCGGCCCGTTCAAGGCGACGAACCCCGCGACGGTGATACAGGGGCATCTACAAGGCGCGCCGCCCGCGCTGAGCAGCGTCCGCCCAGGCCTGTCCTACGCGCTGGACGGCGTGCTGGCCAGGGCGATGGCCAAGCGCCCCGACGACAGATACGCCAGCTGCGCGGAGTTCGCCGCGGCCGCCAAGCACGCGCTGACCAATCCGAGCGTGCCCTCGATGCCGGTGGTGGGTGGTCCCCGTCCGGTCACCGGCGGACCGCGCCCGACGACCGGCCCGGGGCCGATCAGCGGACCGCATATCCCGGTCGCCGGCATGCCTTTCCCGATGGCGCACGGCCCCGGCCCACAGACCAGCGGACCCAATCAGCTTGCCGTATCGACATCGTCGGCGACGCCGCCGCCGGCGACGCTGGTGAACCAGCCGCCGCGCACCGGCCCCGCGCCGCAGCCGACGCCCGCCAACCCCTATACCCAGCAGTCCGGGTTCTCCGCGTTCACCGCGCCGCCCGCTCCGCCGCACGGCGGACCCACACATCTGTCGGCCGGACCGCCGCGCAAGAAGAACACCGGTTTGATCGTCGGCGTCTCGGTGGGCGTCGTCGTGCTGATCCTGATGGTGCTCGGCATCATCGGCGTGGTCACCAACTCGAACTCGAACAACAGCCGCAGTACGACCACCTCGACAGTGCAGCCGAACATCGTCAGCGCGACCGCGGAGTCGATCAGCGCGGAGTTCCCCAGGATGGTGCCCGCGACCAAGACCGAAGAGGCCGGATACAACGGCGCCGAGTGCTGGCTGGCCTCGGCCAGCTCGCCGCCGTCACCGTCCAAGGGCGAACCGGACTTCGGCGACTGGGCCGCGCAGTGGCGCTGCTTCAAGGGCGGCAACAACGAGGACCCGTACTACCGCATTTACGCCTACAAGACACCCGCCGACGTGCAGAACGTGCTGAAGGGCCTGCCCGCGCAGGCCACCAAATCGACCGACAGCAACGCCGGAAAGTCCTACACCAACTACAAGTACGTGGACGACGGCGCCAAGATGGTCACCGCGTTCACCGGCGACCCGGATCGGACCCAGTTCCTGATGTACACCGACGGCTTCAGCTCCACCACCATCGACGAGCTGTTGCGATGGTGGCGCTCGGCGCCGCTGCACTGACGCGTGCCACGCACCGGTGAGATGTCGCCGGGTACATCATCGAAAGCCTGCTCGAGAAATGCGACCGGGCTCCAGCCGCTTGACATCTATCGGAGCATCATCGCGGCTGTTGGCGACGCGCCAGCACGTCTCCGGCCCATCAGAAACCGGGACCAGGCGTCACATCCGGATGCAGCGACCCGCCCACGGGCGCTACCGCATGTCCTGGGTCGGACGCGTCGTCCGGCCGCATCAGAGCTTGTCGAGCTCGCCGTCGATCAGCGCTTCCAACTGGTCCCGACCTTGGACGCCGAGCGCACCGCCGAGCGCCGTAGCAAGTCGATCGAACGGATCCTCCACCGTCAGCGTCGTGAAACTCTGCGCCAGTTCCGGCACGGTCCACAGTTCGTCGTCCTTGTCGATCTGACCGCCACGCGTCCATCCGTGATTCACCGCGATAGAACCGCCGCGCACCGAGAGCACCTGTCCGGTCAACGGGCATGCCTCGTCGAGGAGGTAGGCAACCAGCGGAGCCACGGTGATCGGATCCTTCGGGTCCAGGCGGTCGGGCGGAAGGGTTCGATCCATGCCTGGCACCTGCTCTGTCAAGCGGGTACGGACCATCGACGGACTTACGCAGTTCACTCGCACGCCCAGTCGCCGCAGCTCCAGGGCGTGCACGGTGGTCATCGCCGCAATTCCGGCATTGGCCGCGGCGTAATTGGTTTGCAGTGGAAGTGGATTCAGCAGGCCGGAACCCGAGGCGGTATTGACGATTGCCCGGTCCGTTCGCACACCCTCGTCGAATCGCCGCCGCCAGAACGCCGCCGCCCACCGGCTGACCGCGAACGTTCCCTTCAACTTCACGGCGACCACATCGTCGAATTCACCTTCGGTCAACCGCTCCAGCCCTTTATTGACCTCGATGGTGGCATTGTTCACCACCGCATGGAGGTCGCCGAATTCGACGACGGCATGCTCGACCATTAGCCGGGCGTCGTTCCAATCGGTGACACTTCCGGTGTCGGCCACCGCCCGTCCGCCGAGTGCCCGGATCTCATCGACCACTGTGGACGCGATTCCGCTGTCGCCACCGGAACCGTCGGTCTGCACGCCGGGATCATTCACCACGACGTTTGCCCCGACGGCCGCACAGTACAGAGCCTCTGCCCGGCCGATCCCTCGCCCAGCTCCGGTTATCAGGACGGTTCGTCCCTCCAGGTTCGCCATCTTCCTACCTCACTCTCGTTGTCGCGTACAGCCACACGCGTGAACTGCGGTTCAACGGTCTTCCGCCGTCGCCGCACGGGATGCGATGCCGACTCGGGATTGCCACGCCGACACCGACACAAGTTTAAGTGCACTAGTGCATTTATACACTAGTGCACTTAATTATCTGGTACTAGGCTACAAGTTGTGACCGCAGCGACCGGACTCCGCGAACAGAAGAGGCGGGCGACACGGGAGGCGATCGTCCGAGCCGCGACAACTCTGTTCCTGCAGCAGGGCTTCGTCGCGACTTCGGTTTCGGATATCGCCACGGCTGCCGGAGTGTCGCGCCGGACATTCTTCCTGCACTTTCCATCCAAGGAAGACGTTCTGTTCCACCACATCGAGGGGCACATTCAGGTCGCGCTCGACATCTTGTCCCGGCTCGACCCAGGGACAACCGCCTGGGATGCCACGCAAGCCGCCATGTACGCACTCGTAGACGCTTTCGATGTCACCGCCGCGAACGGTGACGAGCTCGCGGATCTGCGTCGCCAGTTCGTCGGCAGCGCAAGAGGATTACCCGGATCGCTCATGATTCGGCTGCAGTCCGTGCACGCGGCGCTTCTGCTCGCGCTCGAGGAACGCTTCCCCGATCGGACGAGATGGCCGATCATCTCCACGCACCTCGGTGCATGCATGGGTGCGGTGACAGCCGCGGCCGGTTCGGATTCCGGTACGCGGCACTCCGCGATGCGGACTGCGATAAGCCGCGCAAGCGAAGGCTTCCGCCCCGTTTCGACCGAGACCGACCCGTGAGCAAGCTTCAGCGAGTGAACCGAGCGCAATAGCGCACGACGGAGCCGAGCGCCATCGAGGCGAAGCCGTGAGCGAACACCACGGCCCCGCAGGCCCTACTCACCACCCGCCGCTCCGCGGTCAAGGCCCACACCACCGTGATCAACCAAATCAAGGCACTGCCGACCACCGCCGGCACCAACCCCGCCGACTACACAGCGATGCGGCATTCGCCGCGTTGCGCGGGGACAGCGCCGGTCCCAGCGTCGTCCGGGAAGACCCGCCGCCGCAGGCTTTTCCGCGGAGGAGACCGAGCCGAAAACAACGCACTGCACCCCGTTCGGACAACGGTATGTGCCTAAATGTATTGTGCGCGCGAGTTTTTCGGGCACCACATGCGCGCCCACGCGCGACCGACCGGTCGTTTCAGTCGGCTTCGCTGCCACCCGTGCGGAGTTTGAGCAGGACCAGTCCCGCGGTGCACGCGAGAATGAGACCGGCAACGGTGATTTCGACGTGCAAGCCGGCGATACCGAGGACCGCCCCGGCGATACCGCCGACAAAGAACAACCAGGCAAGGGTCCGCGACACAATCGTGGACAGCATGCGCGCCGGCTGGTTCGACTCCAGATGCTGTGCAGTTGCCGACACCGCATCCTCCGTGGCGCGGGAAGACCTGCGCCGCGATGTTGTCGAGTAAGCTCCCATCATCTACTCCTCGATGACGCCGGTCAGAGAACCGCTTTCACGTTCTCACACAACGTGTCTCTCATCCTGATACAGGCGTCTCACGCGTAACTTTGCTCACACACGCTACGACTCCGGCACGTCGGATGACAGCGACACGTGCCCGCGACACGCCGACGAGATCAATTCGATATCTGAATCAGGACTGTTTTAACGCGCCGCCCGGCGCCTTTCCAGTGACCACTTGCCTCGCCTGGCCGACCGGCCTCGAGTAAGGTGAGGCCACTCGATACCCACGAGGAGTTGTTACCGATGGAGAACAGCAGGGCCAAGATCGCCGGTCCGGCGATCGCCGCGGGAGCAGTTTCCATCGGACTCGTTCTCATCGGCGCATGCGGCGTAGGCAGGCACGACACCTATGTCCCACCGCCGCCGCTGAAGGCGGGTGAGTACGTCGAGCCCGCGGCCCACGAGGGCGCCACCGGCTCGACTACGCCGAGGGTGATCATCCCGCCCTCGCCGACCTGGAAGATCGCGCCGTACCAGCAACGACCGGCCACGCCGTTCTCGGGTTTCAGCAGCAGCACCACCACCTCTGCCGAGTCCTCGCCGCGGATACTGCACGACGGTGCGGCGCCGGAGGACTCGAGGCCGCCGATCAGCACACGACCGGCCGCGGTCGAGCCGCCCGTCATGTCGCCGAACGAGCCTGCCGCGAACGAGTGACCCGCGGTGGCGCGCACACACCACCGCGTCGGCCCTACAGTTCGGCCAGCTCGTAGTCGCCGACCCGCGCGCTGAGCACTCGCAGATGCTCGAGCCCGCCACCCAGGGTGCGCTCGATCGCGGTCAACCGGGCCACGTAGTGGCCGACCGGATATTCGGCGGTGACGCCGATACCACCGTGCATCTGAATCGCTTCCTGCCCGATGTGCCGCGCCGCGCGGCCGACCTGCAAGCGCGCACGGGACGCGATCACGGGGTCGTAGGCTCCGTCCACCAGCGATGCCGTGGCATACAGGCTCATGCTGCGCGCCAGCTCCAGCGAAACGTACATGTTGGCCGCGCGCTGGGTGAGCGTCTGGAACTTCGACAGCGTGACACCGAACTGCTTGCGCTGCCGGAGGTATTCGGTGGTCAGCCGGAGCGCCTCCGCCATCGCGCCGACCGATTCCGCGCACAGGCTGGCTTGCGCGTGCCCCAGCACCGACGCGACCGTCTCCGCGGCGTCCGCGGCGCCGAGACGCTCGGCGGGCGCCTTGTCCAGCTCCACTTGCGCACCGCGCTGACCGTCCACCGTGCGGTAGGGCTTGCGGACCACACCGGTGGCGTCCGGCGCGACCAAGAACAGCCCGACCCCGCCAGCCGGCAGCGCGGCGCTGACCACGAGCTCGTCGGCGCTACCGCCGTGCGGGACCGGGTTCTTGACGCCGGTCAGCTCGTAAGAACCCCCCGCGGCGGTAGCGACGGGCCCCGCGGACGACGCCATCGGCACGGCCGCCGCAGCGGTGGTCGCCAGCTCGGTGGACGGCCAGCGCACACCCGGCTCGGCGTGTGCGAAGGCGAGCAGCTTCGTGCCCGCGGCGACCTCCGGTAGGATCCGCTGCCGCTGTTCAGCGCTGCCCGCACTGGCGACGAGCCCGCCGGGCACAAGCACCGCGTCCAGGATCGGCTCCGGCGCGAGCCTGCGGCCGATCTCTTCCAGCACCACCATCGTTTCCACCGGACCAGCGCCGACACCGCCGTCCTCCTCGCTGAAGCTCAGCCCGAGCACGCCGAGATCGGCGAGCTGGCGCCATACGTCGCGGCTCCAGCCGAGCTCGGAATCGGTAACCTTCAGCCGCGACTCGGCGTCGTAGTTGTGCGCGAGCAGGTCGCGGACCGTGTCCCGGAGCATGACCTGCTCATCGGTGAGATCGAAATCCATGGTGTCGCCTCACAATCCGAGGATCGTGGAGGCGATGATGGTGCGCTGCACCTCGCTGGAGCCTCCGTAGATGGTTGTCTTGCGGTAGTTCAGGTAAGCGGGGCCGCTGCGCTGCGCCCAGCCGGGCGAGGCGATGTCGTCCGCACTCACCGGAATGGCATCCGGTCCCGCGATGTCGGCCAGCAGCTCGGTGGCCGCCTGCTGCAGCTCGGAGCCGCGCAGCTTGAGCACCGACGAAGCCGGATTCGGCTTGCCGTCCGAGGAGTTGGAGACCACACGCAGCTGGGTGAGCTCCAACGCGAGCAGTTCGTTCTCCAGCTCGGCGACCCGCGCCGCGAACACCGGGTCCTCCAGGAGCGTGCCGCTGCCCGATCTGGTCTGCGCCGCGTACTGTTTCGCGACGCCGATCTTGACTTTGGTACGGCCGACGCCGGTGATGCCGGTGCGCTCGTTGCCGAGGAGGAACTTGGCGTAGGTCCAGCCCATATTTTCCTCGCCGACCAGCTGATCGGCGGGTACCCGGACATTTTCGAAGAAGACCTCGTTCACCTCGTACCCGCCGTCGATCAGCTTGATCGGGCGGATGGTGACGCCGGGCGACTTCACGTCGAACAGCAGGAACGAGATGCCCGCCTGCTTCTTCGGCGCGTTCGGGTCGGTGCGGACCAGGCAGAAGATCCAGTCCGCGTACTGGGCCAGCGTGGTCCAGATCTTCTGACCGTTGACGATGTAAGAGTCACCGTCGCGGACCGCGGTGGTCCGCAGCGCGGCCAGGTCGGAACCGGCGTCGGGCTCGGAGAAGCCTTGGCACCACCAGATGTCCAACGCGGCGGTGGCAGGGAGGAACCGCTCCTTCAACTCCTGCGAACCGAACTGGGCGATCACCGGGCCGACCATCTGCGCGTTGAACGTCAGCGGCTCGGGCACCGAGGCGAGCTGCATCTCGTCCTGCCAGATATGCCGCTGCATCGGCGTCCAGTCCTTGCCGCCCCACTCGACGGGCCAGTTCGGCACCGCCAGGCCGTGGTCGTTGAGGATCTTGTTCGCGGTGACGATGTCGTCGCGGGACAGCTCATGGCCGTTCCGGACGCGCTCGCGGATGTCGGCCGGAATCTCGGTCCGATAGAAATTACGCAGTTCGTCGCGGAAGGCGACGTCTTCGGGGGACAAGGATAGTTTCATACGCATCTCCCAGCGTGTCTCGTACTTCCCGCTCCAACCTACCCCTCGGTAATCTCACATCGGCGACTGGATCGCATCGGGAGGTCCCGCGTATTCGTGCCGCGTGGTGGACCCGGTTCTGCCGTCGGCTACCGAAGCCCCGCTACCCTCGGGCGACAGAACCGACGAGCTGGTACGTTGCTGGTCATGGGTCGAGGACCCCGAAAGGTTCGGTATCGAGGAGAGCTAGTGAACGGCAGAACCATCGCACGCGCCATCACGGCTGCGACAGCTCTCGGCATCGGGGCGGTTCTGACCTTCTCCGGCACGGCCGCCGCTGACGAAACACGGACACCGCTGGACTCGGGGCTCGGCCACCTCACCGAGATCGCCCCGCCCGACCCCGCCGCGCAAGCGGGCGTCGACGCGCTCACGCGGTACACCACCCTGGTCGACGTCGCGGAGCTGCGCCACGTCTCGAGCGTATTCACACCGTTCGCCTACGCCGCGCCCACCTTCGGCTGCGGCAGCAACGGCCCCATCACCACGATCATCGCCGCCGCGACCACCGACGGGCCGGGCACCACGCCGGACCTGAACGTCGCGGCGGGCACGCTGCGGTTCAGCGCCACCCCCTCGCACTCCGGCGCGCCGCTGGCCTCGGGCCTCGT
The DNA here is from genome assembly GCF_040639505.1 of Nocardia sp. NPDC023852. Classification (NCBI taxonomy): domain Bacteria; kingdom Bacillati; phylum Actinomycetota; class Actinomycetes; order Mycobacteriales; family Nocardiaceae; genus Nocardia; species Nocardia sp. NPDC023852. Next base: position 2,966 of record NZ_JBFAAB010000051.1, on the reverse strand, counting down.
CGTCGCGTGGGTGAACGTGAACACCGGCGCCAGCGGCATCGCCCCGCTCGACGACCTGACCGAGTACCGCCAGCCGTCACTGTCCAAGACGGTCAACAGTGGTCCAGGCACTGTCATCGCCTCGATGTGGGGCATCATCGACTACCCGTTCGCCCACTGCGTGATGACGCCGACGGTGGGCCTTTTCGTGGTCCCGGACAAGCCGGTCGGCCTCCCCGCCGCACCGCCGCCTCGCACACCGGGCCTGATCACACCGGGCCCCAACGGCACCGAGGTCGGTCCCGCGCCCGCACCCGAAACCGCACCGAGTGCGCCTGCCGGGGCCGAGGCGCAGGCCGAACCCGCTCGCTGACGACGACTCGGCACGCTCCGGGATCACCGCGGGCGGTCCCGCTCGCGCGTACTCACCGAAGAACAGCGAAGAACGCGCGGATATCGGCAACGTGCGCGGCCGGAAGTTCCATCGCGACGAAGTGATTGCCGGTGTTGCCCTCCGGCCAGTGCACGATGATGTTGTCCCGCTCGGCCAGTCGGCGCATCAGCGCGGAGCCACCGCCATAGGTGCCGGTGGGGACCAGCTTCTGACCCTTCGGCCACGCGAACCCACCGTCACCGAGACCGTTGTACATCGGCCAGGACGACGAGGCCGCGGTATTGGTAAACCAGTACAGACTGACATTGGTCAGCAGGTGGTGCCGGTCTATCGCGTCCTCGGCGCGGTCGGCCAAGGGGGTGAACTCGGTGAACTTGTGCATCAGCCAGGCGAGCAGACCCACCGGAGAGTCGGTCCAGGCGTGCGCGAAGGTCTGCGGTGCGGCGTGCAGCAGCACGTGGTGGTTCACACCGGTCATCCACTTCTGCATCAGGTCCCACTCGACGCGTTCGTCCGGCGTCATGGTGGGCACGTCGAGCTCGGTCGGGATCCCGACACCGCCGTCGAGGTGCACGCCGATCACGCGGTCCGGCGCCGCGATGGCCAGTTCCGGTGCGACGTAGGCGCCGAGATCCCCGCCCTGCGCGCCGAAACGCAGGTACCCGAGTCGGTCCATCAGCACCAGCCACATCTGCGCCACCTTGCGTGGCGTCATCCCGAGTTCGTGCGGGCCCTCGGAAAAGGCGAACCCGGGGACCGACGGCACCACGACGTGGAACGCCTGCGCGGGGTCGACGCCGTGTGCCCGCGGATCGGCCAGCAGGCCGATGGTCTTGGTGAATTCGACGAACGAGTTCGGCCAGCCGTGGGTCAGAATCAGCGGCGTCGCGTCCGGCTCCGGCGAGCGCACGTGCAGGAAATGCACGTCGAGACCATCGATCTGCGTCGTGAACTGGGGAAACTCGTTGAGCGCCGCTTCCTCTGCGCGCCAATCGAACTCCGTCCGCCAGTACTCGGCCAGCTCCTTCAGGTAGTCGACCGGGATGCCGCGATCCCAGCCTGTGCCGGGCAACTGCGCCGACCAGCGGGTGCGGGCGAGCCGGTCGTGCAGGTCGTCCAGATCGGCTTGCGGGATCTGGATGCGAAACGGGCGAATGTCAGCGGAGTTGCTGGTCATCAGTGGCACTCCTTGCCGGTAGGTTTGCGATCCACAAACACGGTAGGGACGATGTAGGACTGCTTCTGTCCTACTTATCTGGAATTCTCGGAATAATGAACGACATCCCCGCTCGTCTGCTGAGCTTGCTGTCGCTGCTGCAGACTCCGCGCGAATGGCCGGGCAGCGAGCTTGCCGAACGCCTCGGCGTCACCGACCGCACAGTGCGCCGCGATATCGACCGGTTGCGCGAGCTCGGGTATCCGGTCACGGCGACGATGGGCGCGACGGGCGGCTACCGGCTGAAGGCCGGGTCGGCTCTACCGCCGCTGCTGGTCGAGGACGACGAGGCGGTCGCCATCGCGGTCGGGCTACGCGCCGCCGCCGGGTCCGCCGTGGTCGGGATCGAAGAAGCGTCGGTGCGGGCACTTGCGAAGCTGGAGCAGGTGCTACCTGTGAAGTTGCGCCGCAAGGTGCGGGTATTCGGCACCGCACTGAGAGCGCCGACCGACAACGGGCCCACCGTGGACCCGGAGGTACTCGCCACGCTCGCCGCGAGCGTAACCAACCGCGAGCGTGTGCGCTTCGCCTACCGCGACGGGTCCGGCACCGAAAGCAGGCGCAACGCCGAGCCGGTGGGCCTGGTGCCCTTCCGGCGGCGCTGGTATCTGGTCGGCTATGACGTCGACCGCGACAACTGGCGGGCCTACCGTGTCGACCGGATCGACCGGCCACAGCCCACCGCCGCCCGCTTCACCCCGCGCGCCCTGCCCGCCGCCGACGCCGCCGCCTATGTCGCCGGCCAACGGACCGACTGGGGCACACCGGCATTCCGACTGCGACTGACCATCGACGCCCCTGCCGAGCAGATCGCGGGACGGCTGGGCGACAGCGAGGATGAAGTCGTCGCGATCGATGCGCACTCTTGCCGAATCGATACCGTGCGGGATGATTCACCGGACTGGTTGGCGCACAGACTGATCGGCCTCGGGGTGGACTTCCGGGTGCACGAACCACCTGAGCTGATCGAGCGATTGCGCGCGATCGCACTCCGCATCGAACACGCGGTCACCACAAACACGCCGCCGAACACGGCCACCACACGAACTCCATGACCGAATCGAGCCGATCACCAGCGTTCGCCACCGAGTGCGCAGGTTGAGTCCGGCGGGCGCCGATCGCGACCCGACCCAGGTCCTCAGCACAACCGGCTGAACAGCTGATGAAAGCCGCGCACGTCTCGGAGTGCCGCGCACCGAGGAACCGGTGCGCGGCAGCTCTATCGGCGGATCAGCCCGGGAGGTCGTTGACCGATGTGGATTCGTTGCGGGACAGCGTGATTCCGAGATCGGCGGCGGTGCGATCGAGCTCCTCGTCGTCGCCGTCGCGCATCTCGATGGCGGCGCCGTCGGACGACAGCACCTCGACGTTGAGGCA
>NZ_JBFAAB010000050.1:0-17939 GCF_040639505.1 Nocardia sp. NPDC023852 | reverse complement strand
GCCGCCGAACCACTCACCACCACACCAGCAACAACCAAGGCCGAGACGGTTATCGGAGCAGAAATACGCATTCGGCCACACCATCCTCGACGTCGTCCGCGTCTCGGGAACGTGTGTATCCGTATGGGAGACAGCGGCGTCTTCCTTGCGGGGCCGTATCTTCGACCCCGGCCCACTCCTCAATCAAAGCGAACCATCGATAACATACGGTACCCAAATGCGACGTATTGCGCAGGGGTGTTGAGCAAATTCCCGCTAACTTAGCGTCGATGCGGCCACCGCTCTTCCCAGAGTACCGGGCATCGCCGGAGTGCGATGTCGACTCGGGTCGCGACGTGGTCGTGAATAAGCAACGCGCGCAAGATGTCCCGGCGCGCGGTACGCGGCGGCGAAACCGGTGACCACCGCGCAGTGCCGGCGGACGGCCGACGCCGAAACCGCGATTCCTGACTGCCTCACGACCGCCGTGTGCGCTTCGGGCGGCGGGTGGCTTCCTCGGCCACCCGGGCCCGCTGATCGGCAGGCACGAGGACGAGGATGTCCTCGCGCGAGCCGATCATCAGCTTCTGCAGGATCGAGGCCATCTGGGCGTCCACGGTTTTGAATGAGCTGCCCCGTCGCACGGCGATCGCGGTGTTGGTCCAGCCCGCCGCCGCCAAGGTCGCTACCTCCTGCTCGGCGGTCGACAGCTCCTGCCACCGGGACGGGCGCTGCCGTCGCACGGGGTGGTCGATCGGCAGACGGTCCAACGACAATGTGCCCAAAGCCAATTGGGCCACCTCGCCGAGTTCGGGCCGCAGCAGCGAGCCTTCGCGCTCGGCCGCGGCGAAGACCGTCGCACCGAGGACCTCCCGGGCGACCGCGGCGGCGGCGTCGGTCTCGGCGGCAAACGGTCCCAGGTTCGCGATATCCACGCCCAGTTTCTGCCGCAGTGTGGCGACGCCACCGATGAGCCGCGCGATATCCAGCGCCCATTCGGCCACCTCGCCGGAACGCTCGTCGCCCGCGTCGGCAATCGAACGCGCCAGCGACCACGCGTGGAAGTGGATCGCCCACACCACGCCCCACTGATCGCGCATCGCGAGTTGGCTCGACAGCGTGGTGCGCCCCACGGCCAGGGCTTGTTTCGGGTCGCCGTGTTTGGCCAGCGCGATCGCCCAGGCCAATTCGGCCCACGACTCGGCCCACCGCGCGCCGGACCGCTCCGCGTTGTCCAAGTGCCGCCGGGCGATGTCGAGCGCCTGCGCCGCCGTGCCGAGGAACGCGGCGGCGAGCGCCTCGATCAGCTCGCTCATCGCGGCGCCGCCGCGGTCGCCCTGTGCCGTGAATTTCTCACGCGCACGAGCCAGGACGGGGATCGCACGCACGTCGCACCGCACCAGCAACAGTTCACTGCCCCTGGCGAATTCCACCGGCGCGGGTAGACCCAGATCTCGTTCGGGGTGCTCGCGCCACCCTGCGCGGGTCGCCGGATCCGGTACGCAGATCGCGACGCAGTCGTCGAGCATGCGTTCGGCATCCTCGTGCACACCCTGGCACAAACTGATCCACCCGATCATGGACATCGCCGCGAGTTGCAGTTGCACCGGCTGTGGGTCGCGGCCGCGGGTCGCGGCGAGGGTGCGCTCGGCCCAGCGGCGGGGCTCGCGCAGCGAGCCCCTGAAGAACGGGATGCGCAGCGCGATGAGCCCGACCGCGATCTCCAGACCGACGGCGGCCTCCCCCGGCGTGCTGAGGCTGCCGTCGATGGCGCACAGCAAGTTGTCCCAGGCCGCCCTTGCCCAGTCGAGTAGGTCCTGTTCAGCCGGGCCGAACCACTCGGCCTGCGCCGCGACGACCTTATCGCGGTAGTAACAGCGGTGCCTGCGCATCAAGCGAGCCCATTCGTCGCCGCGCTCGCGCAGCCGCTGCTGGGCGAACACGCGAAAACTCTCCAGCAGTGAGTAGCGCGCCGTGTCCGGGGTCAGGTGTACCGACACGAGCGATTGGTCCGCCAGCCGCTCGAGCAGATCCTCGATCTCGGCGCGCGCGAGACCGTCACCGTCATCGTCGGCGCAGACCGCCTCGATCGCCTCGAGCTCGGCGCCCACATCGAGGCCGGACATGCCCGCGTCCTCGTGACCGACGTCGTATCCAGCTGCGAACACCGCCAACCGCTCGAAGAGCAGGCGTTCCTTGTCCCGGCACAGGTCGTAGGACCAGGCGATCACATCGCGAATGCCCTGATGCCGTTCGTCGGCACCGACGCGCGGACCATGCGACCAGCGCAGCCTCCGGTCGCTCGCCTCCCCGCTGAGGTCACGCAGGATCATCGTGAGCGGTCGGCGCAGCAGCCGCGCAGCGGCCAGACGGATGTAGAGCGGGTGGTTGTGCACGTGCCTGCAGATCGCGACGGCATCCTCGACGTCGCGGTCGGCGATGGTGTGCCCGGTCAGATCCGCGCGTCGACGGAACAGGGTCAGCGCATGTTCCTGGGACAGGGCGGACACGGGCACGAGTTGCTCGTCGACCCAGCCGATCGCCTCGCGGCTCGTCGCCAGCACGGTGAGTCCGGGTACCGCGTCGAGTAGGTCGGCGATCACCCTCGCCGCCCCGTCCAGGACATGTTCGCAGTTGTCCATCACAAGGATCGTCTGCAAGGCGCTGCCCACCGCGTCGGTGCGACCGAGCATGCCGATCACCGCGTCCCGCGCTGACCGTCCGGAGAAGTCGGCGGCGACCAACGACTGCGCGAGCTCCTCCTCGATGACCGACTCGTCGGCGCCCTTCGACAGCCGGGCCAGGCGCACCCAATGCACCGGCACCCTCCGCGCCTTCTGGAATCGGTGCACGGCCTCCGTCGCCAAACGGGTCTTCCCGATCCCGCCCACGCCGATCAGGGTGACCAGACGGGTGTAGCTGAGCAATAACATCCCGACCGTCTCCAGCTCGCGCTCGCGGCCGACGAAATCACTGGTGGCCGCTGGCGGGAGACCCTGACCCGGCGCACGTCTTACCGACACATCAAGGCAGCGTAGTCGGCTCTAGGCGACGGAAAGCGGAGAACTGTAGGTACTCGGCGGCAGACTGCGACGCAGCCCCCGATGCGCACAACCTACCTATCCGGCGATTCTGACATCACATCGTGGCGTTGGACCGGCGCCGCGGACGGACTGGGCACAGGAAGACGAGATGTCTGCAGCGGAGCGCCGACACACCGCCGACGGACGGCACCAGCAAAGGGACTGGTGCCGGATCCACGTGAGGTTCGAACACCCACCAATCGAGCTGGACTATCGGGACGCGCGCACCGTTGCCCGGCACTTCGCCGCGGCCGCCGCCACGATCGGCGCAGTCGTCACGATCGACCACGATCTCCGTGGCGATCTGCCGCCTTTGCCGTGCCGGAGTTTGTGGATCTGAGCACCGATACCGACGGCCCCTATCGATGTGCCGTACCTACCTATTCGCCAACGATTTCGCTATCGACCGCAGTCGATCTCACCACCGAAAGGACGCGCAGTGGGACAAATACAGGTAATCGGAGCAGGCGAATGTGGGTTACCCCTCGCCCATCGGCTTCTGGGAGGCGGTAGGTCGGTCACCCTGGTGACCGACCGCGACGCCGAGGCCGTCCTCGCGGGCACAGTGACAAGCACACAAGTCAAGTTCTCGGCCACCCTAGACCTCGAATCGGACGCGGGACTCGGTTTCTGGCGGTCGACCGCGCCGAACATCGAGGGCATCCGCCTCAGCATGGTCGTCGACCGCACGGTAGTGGTCGGCTGGTCCGGGCGCCTCACTCGACCGGCACAGAGCGTGGACCAGCGGACCGTATTCGCACGCTGGCTCACCGAGTTCTCGGCCAACGGCGGAGACCTGCTCATCGCTGACCCGTCGGTGGCGGAACTCGATCGCCGGGCCGCCGACTACGACCTGACCGTCGTCACCCGCGCCTCGCGCGAACTCGCCGCGTGTTTCGAGGCCGACCCGCTGTGGACCGTTCCCGCCGAACCCTCGCGACGCCTCGCGGTGCTGTATCTCGACGCCGTCCAACCGGACCCGGATAACCTGGGCACCTACATCTCACTGCCCGAACACGGCGAAGTGATCTCCTACCCCGGGCTGACCGGTCGCCCAGGACAGGAACGCCGGTGCGAGATGGTCCTGTTCGAGGCGAGGCCCGGCGGTGCGCTGGACGTGTTCACTTCGCACAGCACGCCCACGGAACGCGTGCGGCAGGCCAAAGAGCTGCTCAATCACCACCTGCCCGCCGAGCTCGCCGACCGGTATCGCGACGCCGAACCGACCGATGCGGGGGCGACCCTCGTCGGCGCCGTGATACCGGCCATGCGCAAGCCGGTGGGCACCCTGCCGTCCGGCACGCCCGTGCTCGGCGGCGGCGATGTCGTCTGCCGGATGGACCCCGGCGGCGCGCAGGGCGCCAACAATGCCGTCCAGTGCGCGATCCGTTACAGCGAGGGAATCCTGCACTATCCCGGCGGCCCCTACGACCGGGCGTGGATGGAATGGGTTGCTGCGCCGTGGCTCACCGGCGTCGCGCACCCCGCGGCGCTGTGGACCACGACGGTGCTCGACCCTCCTCCCGCGATGCAGGAGCTGATGCTCGCCGCGCAGCACGACCCGGCACTGGCCGACGCCTTCGCCGACACCTTCGCGCGACCGGCGAGCATGGCCCGATTCGCGGGCTCCCCGTCGTGAGCGGCTGACGCCCCGGATATCACGACTCCCACGGCGGAGTCGCGGGGAAAACGACCGGCAGTGCGGCGAGGGCTCGATGAAAAGGCCCTGGCCGCCAGGCCAATTCGTCCACTGCGACGGCGGGCCGCAGTTCGGGCAGCGCGTCGAGCAGCTGGTCGATCGCGTCCTGGACTATCAGGTAGGCCGGGGTCTTGGCGGGGCAGGCGTGCGGGCCCGCGCCCCAGGCCAGGTGCGACCGGTTGCCGCTCTGGTCGGCGGAGCTGATCGCCGGGTCGTTGTTGCAGCCCGCCATGCTGATGACGACCGGCTGGTGCGCGGGCAGCCAGACGTTGTCGATCAGGATCGGCTGGCGCGGGTAGCTCACGGAGAAGTTCGCCATCGGTGGGTCGGTGAACAGCACCTCGTCGAGGGCGTCGCGGGTGGACAGGCTGCCGCCGAGGACGTGACCGCCGAAGCGGTCGTCGGTGAGGATCAGCACGAGACTGTTGATGATCAGGTTCTGCAGCGGTTCGATGCCCGCGCCGTAGAGCACGACGAGCTGGTGGATCAGCTCCGCGTCGTCGAGGTTCGCCGGATGCTGGAGCAGTTGTGTCGTGATGTCGTCGCCCGGCTCGGCGCGTTTGAGTTCGACCAGCCGCAGCAGCGCCTCGCTGAGCATCCGGTTGCCCTCCTCGGCGTCGACGCCGTCGAAGACCGCGGCGGTCGCGGCGGCGACCTGCTGCCCGATCTCCGGCGGGCAGCCCAGCATCGCGTTGATCGACTCGAAGGCGAGCGGAAAAGCGTACTGGGAGACCAGGTCCGCCGTACCCGCCGCACAGAAGGAATTGATCAGCGGGACCGCGATCCGCTCCACCGTGCTGTGCAGGAAGTGCAAGTCCACTGCGTTGATGCTCGCGGTGTTGGCCTGCCGGTAGCGAAGGTGCTCGCTTCCCGCGCTGCGCAGGGCGTTCGGACGCCACTCCAGGACCGGCAGCACCGGGCAGTCGGCGGGGATGCTCGCCTGCCAGGCGCGCGGGTCGGCCGGGAAGTGCGCTGGATCGTGCAGGATTCGGACCGCGGTGTGATAGCCGATCACCAGCGTCGCGGGCACCCCCGGCGCCAGCTCGACCGGCACCATCGAACCGTAGCGAGCCCGCATGTCCTGGTAGGCGCGGTGCGGATCGGCCGCGAACTCGAGGGAATACAGCGACACACGCTCGGCATCGGTGTCGACCGGCGAACCACGATGTGCGCCAGGGCTGCTCGCGGGCGGTACAAACTCTCGGGACACTACTCGACTCCCACATCAGAAACGATTTCGACGAATGCTGTCCAGGCGACGGCGGCGCGGACTACCGCGCGGCCCACACCTCGCTGTCGTCCAGTCCATTCGGTGCACCGTCGCACCGCGTCACCCGGCCACCGGGCGGATCGACACACAGGATGGTCCGGTAGGTAGGTCGCGGGCATCAGTAGACCCAGGTGACCTGGCCCGATGCGCCAGCTTTCCGGAAGGGCGCGTGCCAGGGCCGACCGTCGGTTCCCTGTGCAATACCTGCACTCCCGGGAAGGTATGGACTGGGACGCCTGCGCGGCCGAGGTGAATTCATGAACCGAAGTTCGGATGTCCGCAGGGATGTTTCCGTGTCGGAGTTGAGGTCCGACACCAGTTTCAGTGATACCACGGTTCCCTGTGGGAAGCGCATCAGGCGCCCAGGTGATGCCGCGCGAAGGTATGGTGACGGCCGGAAGGCGGGCTGGAATGATGGTGGGGCGAGCGCGGGCAGTTCGGTGCTCGCATCGACGGGGACACAACGAATTCCGTGCGCGCGGCTGGTATATAACATCCATCGGCCCGGCCGACTCCACCGACAAGCGATAGCGAGAGACGATGCACGGTTACCTGAACCAGGTGTCCCAAGGCGCAACCCCTTCCGGCTATCCGACGCGCGAGAGCAATGACGCCCGCCCGGTCGAGCCACCGAGCAATACGGACCTGATCGTCAGTGCGTTGCTGTGGTTCCTACCCGCGGCGCTGGCCATGATGTCGGCGGTCATCGCGCCGTGGTTCTTGATGGCGGGCGGTGTGTGCGACTCCAAACCGGCCTGCCATGTCGACACCAGCCTGGGCGCGTGGGTGATGATCGGCGGCGGAATCATAGGATTCGGCGTCGGCGCCGCGCTGTCAGGCATGGCGGCCAAGCAGGGACGAGCGCTGTTTCCCGGCGCGGCGCTCGGCGCAGTGCTGGTGCTGCTGGCCTGGTTCGCGGGCTCGTTCCTGCTCGCCTAGTCCACCCGCTCTCGGCGATGCGAAAGCAGTTCCCACGGATCACACAGTGTCAGAATTGGTTTCGGCCTGTGGGATCCGGTCGATTGCCGCAAATTCGATGCGCGTCGTAGATGCCTTGGTAGTAAATCCGGCCGCACGACGGACGAGCCGGCCTGCACCGAGGTGCCATCGCACTGCGCCCGCGCTGGTGTTCCCGGTCGCCAGGACGGGGTGCCGGTGTACGATTCGCCGGAATCACCCCCACCGCGGGAGCTCGGGCACGGCCGGGCTGAGAGCGCGGATCCTGCGTCGCCGACCGCATGAACCTGTCCGGGTAATGCCGGCGTAGGGAGCTTTTCGCCATGTCGTCATCGACCCTGGACAAAGCTGGACGCGAAGCCCCACTGACCCTCGACGAGCCCGCACCGAAGATTCTGTCGTTCTGGGACCAGAGCGCGTTCTGGGCCAACCTCGGCGTCAGCCTCTTCGCGTTCTCCGGTGCGTACACGGTGCTCGCGCCGAATACGCAGGGCACCGCGCAGATCTCGATCGCGGCGGGCATTCTCGCAACGATCATCGGAACCGTGGTGGGCGGGTTGATGCTCGGCGCGGCGGCCGTCCTCGGTGCGCGGACCGGCAAGCCCGCGATGATGCTCCTGCGTGGTCTGTTCGGCGCGAAGCTCAGCTACCTGCCGACGGTGCTCAACATCGCGCAGCTGATCGGCTGGGGGACCTTTGAGCTGATCGTGATCGGCGACGCGGCCGAAGAGCTGTTCCACGGCGGCCCACACTGGCTCTACGTGGTGGCCGCGGGCATGCTCACGACCATCCTGACGGTCTGGCCGCTCGGGTCGGTCCGGCTGCTGCGCCGGTTCGTGACGGTCGGCGTCGCCATCGCACTGATCTGGTTCTACGTCCAGTTTTTCCGGGTCGGCCTGCCTGACCTGCGGAACAATCCCGGTCCGCGCGGTGGCGGCCCATTCGGAGTGGACTGGAATCTCTTCTGGATCGCGACCGACGCCGCCCTGGCCGTCTCGATCTCCTGGGTGCCAGTCGCCGCCGACTACACCCGCCACGCCCGCAGCAGCCGCTCGGCGTTCGGGGCAGCCAGCGGGGCGTACACGATCACCCAGGTCGTCGCCTACGTCCTCGGGCTGTGCGCGCTGGCGCTCGCGACGGGTGACGGCGGCCCCTACGCCCCGTTCCTCCAGGTGAGCCTCGGCGCGCTGTTCTTCTTCGTCTTCGTGGTGCGCGAGGCCGATCAGTCGTTCGCCAACGTCTACTCCACCGCCGTCTCGATCCAGAACCTGGCGCCGCGAATCGACCGCCGCATCCTCTCGATCGGTCTAGGCACCCTGATCACGCTGCTCGCGCTGCGCTTGAATATGGAAAACTACTTCGGCTTCCTCGGGCTGATCGGGTCGGTATTCGTGCCGCTACTCGGTGTGCTGGTGGCCGACTTCTTCCTGCGAGCGAAAGGTGACTGGAATACCGAGCGGGACGCGCCCTCACGCTGGGGAATGGTCTTCGCCTGGCTGCTGGGGCTTTCGGTATATCAGCTGGTCAACCCCGGCGACGCGGGCGTGTGGACCAACTTCTGGGTCCGGGTTCAGGATGCCTTGCATTTCACCGGGCAAGCGTGGATGAGCGCGTCACTGCTGTCATTCCTCGCCGCGGTGCTGGTGGCATGGCTGGTCGGACGGATCGCAGTACCACGGAAGCCCACGTAGCCGTTTGTCACCATGGAGGGATGGGCCAGATCCGAGTCGGCACGTCGGGATGGGTGTATCCGCCCTGGCGCGGGGTGTTCTACCCCGCGGGGCTGGCGCAGAAGCGCGAACTGGCCTACCTGTCCGAGCGGTTCGACAGCGTCGAGATCAACGGCTCCTTCTATTCGCTGCAACGTCCGTCCAGCTATCGGATGTGGGCCGAGCAAACCCCGGACAACTTCATGTTCGCGGTGAAGGGCAGCAGATTCATCACCCACATGAAGCGGCTGCGCGACGGCGACACGCTACTGGCGAACTTCCTCGCGTCCGGGCCGCTCGCGCTGGGGCCGAAGCTGGGCCCGATCCTCTGGCAGCTGCCACCGAATTTTCCGTTCGACGCGCAGGTGCTCGACGCGTTCCTCGCCCGCCTCCCCCGCAGCACCGCGCAAGCCGTCGAGGTCGCGCAGCGGCACGACCACCGGGTCGATCCCGCACATACGACGACCGACGCCGACCGCCCGATGCGGCACGCGATGGAGATCCGGCACGACAGCTTCGTGACCCCGAGGTTCACCGAATTGCTCACGCGGCACGGCGTCGCGCTGGTGGTCGCCGACGCGGCGGGCAAGTATCCGCTGCTGGAGGAGGTCACCGCGGAGTTCGTATACATCCGGTTGCACGGACACGACGAGCTCTACGTCAGCGGGTACACCGACCACGGCCTGGACATGTGGGCAGCGAAGATCCGCGGATGGGCCGAATCCGGGGACGTATATGTCTATTTCGACAACGACGCGAAGGTGATGGCGCCGCGTGACGCTATGGCTCTGCGGACCCGACTCGCGGCCTAGTCGTGTTCGTCGAGGACCTCGAACCTGGTGATGTGCTTCCCTGCCGCTCGAAGGCACATCCCTCGGACCGAGCACTGCTCGTGCTCTTCCTCGATCGCGATGATCGCGATAATTCGCAGGCGACACGTCGATTACCTCACCACGCCGACGAGTTCGCCGCGCAACTCGATCGGACTCTGCCCCGCAAGTGATGCGCGGACTCCCCTACGCCGACTCCCGCAGCGGGTGCAGGGCGGCGAGGGCGCGCAACGCGTCGGCGCGGGAGATGGGCTGGTCGTTCTCCAGGGCCGCCAGTTCCAGTTCGATCCAGTCACGGATGAGCGCCGACATGGTCACGTTGCGCTGTTCGGCGGCCTTCTTGACCCGCTGATGCAGGTCGAGCGGAATGCGCAGGGACGTGGTCACGGTGACCGTGTCCTCGGCGCGCAGCGGCGGCGGCACGTCGGCCGGCGCCACGGGCGCGTCGGTGTATTCGAGGCCGGACAGGAAGTCCTGGACGTCGTTCGGGTTCGTCGGGTAGTCAGTCATCGGCGTGCTCCCAGCGCTCGAGTTCGGCCGCCTGCGCGTCGGTCATCTCGACCGCGCCCAGGATGTCCCACTGCCAGCCTTCGGTGCGACGGACAGCGATGATGAGTGGCCGACCAGCGTCGGTGCGGCCCCACACCGTCAGGACCGCCAGCTCGTTTCGGCCACGCGCCCGCCGAGGCCATCGGCGGGCACCCATGAGCACCTGCGCCACCTCGCGAGGGTCGATCCCCACCAGCGACAACAATGCCCACTCAGGCCAGTTATAACCCACGATCACCTATAATACAAGTGTATTGCACGGCTGATCGCCCGCTGGCTAGCGCGCTCTCGCGCGGGAGCGGTTCCAGCTCTGCCAGCTGTCCTGCTCGAGATCGGCGCGCAGTCGGGCACGCAGGTCGGTGCGCAGCGGTTCGGGGAGGCGATCGGTCGCGGGAAGGGTGTCCGGCGAGAGAGTGCCGAGATAGTCGACGTCGAACGACCTGCCCTGGTGCCAGCGGTCGATGTTCTTGTCCGCGATCAGCCGTTCCGGGTCGAGGACCGCGAGGGCGAGCACCGTGACCATGGCGGAACCGAGCACAGCACGCGGCAGCCACGAGCGTTCCAACCACGCTACTGCGACCAGAACCTGGAGGTAGACCAGACCGAGCCACAATTCGCAGACCTCGACCACCAGGCGAAGGACCGTGAAGCCGTAGGCCTGCTGGTAGGTCCACATCCGGCCGAGGGCCGAGGCGACCATGATCAGCGCGAGCACACTCACCACCGTGAGCAGCCCGCGCAGCCACAGCCGGTCGGCGGCGGTGTCCTGGGCGGCCCAGCGCAGCACGAGCACGAGAACTGCCAGGGTCAGGACGGTGACCGCCGACAGTTGCCAGAACCCGCTGCGGGCGTACTCGGCGTAGGTCAGGCCCGCGGTGCGCCGGACGTATCCGTCGCCGCCGAAGAGCGCGACGAACTGGGCGCCCACGAACGCCGTGAACAGGATCGCGAGCGCACCGACCGGCAGCACCCACTCCGGACGCCGCAAACTCCCGCTGCCTCCTGCCGAGGCGGCGGCGGGCAGGGGCGGACCGGCGAGCACGAACATCGCCCCCAGCGCACCGAGCGTGACCACCGTGAACAGGACGATCCACCGTGCCCCCGATGACGCGCCGAGATCCGGCGTCACCGTCTCGAGCAAGGTCGCGAACGTCGCGTCGGCGCTGCCGAGCAGCGGCACGAACACCGCGAGCAGCACGATGGTCACCACCGTCGACAGCCCGAACCGCCACCCCCGCTTCGCCCTACTCGCGCGCGCCCGGCTCATGCCCGCGTACACCCACGGGACCGCGGCCAATGCCTCGAGCGGAACCGCGATCGTGTCGTAGAGGACGCCGTTCGCCGATCGGTGTCCGACGACGGCCAGCGAACCGGCCACACACGCCGCGACGACACACAGCGCGAACAGCCACCCCGCGGCCCGGAACGCCCCGACCGCGAGCAGGGCGAGCGCGAGCGTTGTCCACCAGGCCCTTCCCGCGCTCTCCCTGCGCTGGACCACCGCTAATTCGGGTCCGCCGTGTCGTATTCCGCGATCACCGTGTCCGACGCCGAGGGCACGGCCGAACGGACCTCGGAGGCACCGGACGAATCCGGGCACGAACTGCCCTTCGGTATCCGATTCCTGAGCAGTACCTTCCGCGGTTTTCGGCTCGACGGTCGAGTCCGCGGCACTCCTGCGGGCGTTGCGGTCGACGAGGAAGACCGCCACCGCGGCCACGGTGCCCGCGAGGACCCAGCCGATACCCGGGCGGTCCCCCGGGACCAGGATCGCGGCGGCCAGCCCGGAGACCAACGCGGCGGGCACCACCCCAGGAGGGCTGGCCACTCGTCGCCACTTCGGTGGCGGCATTCGGATCAGCGGAGTCGGTTGAGCCGCTATCTGGGACATCGGCGCGGCGTCCCGCGCCTGGGCTTTCGATTCGACGGTGCCAGGCGATTCGCCCCTGGAGCCATTTCCCTGTGGCGCCGTAGCGTCCTGTACCGGAGCAGGTCGAGCGACAGACTCCGGCACCGGGTCGGCGGCTGATTCGAGGAATCCCGACGTCGAATCACCGGGGATGTCAGCCTCCGGTAAGGACGATGTCTTTGTCCTCGGCGCGGGTTCAGGCGTTTCGGGCATGGTTGTTCCCTCCTCTGGGCGTACGGAATCGCCCCGGGATCCCTCATGGCGGTCCGGGTTGTCTGGGGCGGTAAGTCAGGGGTTCGGCAGAACCACTCGAATGCGGGAGCCGGGGTCGGCGACGGCGATGGTCCCGCCGTGCAGGTCGACCACCCATCGGGAGATGGCGAGGCCGAGTCCGGTGCCGCCGCCCACGGTGCGGCCCCCGCGGGTGAAACGGTCGAAGACAGTGGCGCGCTCGGCCGGCGGGATGCCGGGCCCTTCGTCCTGCACGTCGATGACGACCTCGCCCGGGGCCGCCCGCGCGGCGACGCGGACTTCGCCACCTGTCGGGCCGTGCCGCGCGGCGTTGTCGAGCAGGTTGAGCAGCACCTGATGTAAACGAGCACGGTCCGCGTACATGCGAGCGGCGCCGGGTGACACGTCGGTGTGGAAGCGCACGCCGCGTCCGAGCGCGGCTGTCATGACCTCGGCCTCGGCGACGACCTCGGCCAGCAACGGCGCGATCGGGAAATCTTCGCGGTCGAGCGGGAAGGCGCCCGCTTCGATGCTGGACAGGTCGAGCAGTTCGGAGACCAGCAGGCTCAGCCGCTCGGTCTGGGCCAGTGCTGTGCTCAGCGTCGTCGGATCGGGTTCTGAGACGCCGTCGACCAGGTTCTCCAGCACCGCGTGCAAGGCCGTGATGGGCGTCCGCAGTTCGTGTGAGACATTCGCGATGAGGTCGCGGCGTTGCTGGTCGGCCGCTGCCAAGTCGGCGGCCATCTGGTTGAACGCCACCGCCAGCTGCCCTACCTCGTCGCGTGAGCTCGCCCGCACCCGACGGGTGTAGTCGCCGTGTGCCATTCGCTTGGCCGCCGCCGTCATCTCGCGCAGCGGCCTCGTGATGCCGTGCGCGAGGAACTGCGAAGTCACCAGCGCGATCACCACAGCGGTGATCGTCGTTCGCGGCGGCAGCCATCCGATCTTGAACCGGAAGAAACCGAACGCGACCCCGCCCGAGCACAGCATGAGGATCGCCAGCTTCAGCTTGATCGACTGCACCGGATCCAGCGGCCGTGGCAACGCCTCGGCCACTCGATCGCCCGTGCGGCGGACCCACCGCCGAGCGACGGCCCCCGAAGCAGCCAAGTCCGGATTCACCGGGCCTCCAGCGCGTAACCGACACCGTGCACGGTCCGGATCAGGTCGGCGCCGAGCTTGCGGCGCAACGCTTTGACGTGACTGTCGACCGCGCGACTGCCTGCGGCGTCCGCCCAGTCCCAGACTTCTTCGAGCAGCCGCTCGCGCGCGAGCACGACGCGCGGGCGACGAGCGAGGCGGGCGAGGAGGTCGAATTCGAGCGGCGTCAGTTGCGCCTCGACGTCGGCGCGCCACACGCGACGCTGGTCGATATCGATGCGCAGATCACCGACCAGGATCGTGGTGCCGTCGCGGTCGACAGCGCGATCCACCCGGCGCAGCAGCACATGCACTCTGGCCGCGAGCACACGCAAGGAGAACGGTTTGGTGAGATAGTCGTCCGCGCCGACACCGAGACCGATGAGCTGGTCGGTTTCGTCGGTGCGCGCGGTGAGCATGAGCACCGGGACCGAGCGGCCCGCCTGGACGCGCCGACACACCTCTAGCCCGTCGAACCCTGGCAGCATGACGTCGAGCACCACCAGGTCGGGCTCGACGCGCTCGACGGCGGCGACCGCGGAAGGACCGTCGTGCGCCACGTCGACGGTGAAGCCCTCCGCCCGTAGGCGCGCCGCGACGGATTCCGCGATCGTCACCTCGTCGTCCACCACGAGAATCCGTCGCGATGCGGGCGGTGCGCTCTGGTCCATGAACGGAACCCTAGCTACCCGCTGTGGAGAGATCTGTCGCCGATTGTGGAGATTCCGTGTGCATTCCCGACTCGATCGGCGACGGCGCCGCAGCGCCGTTACGCACGGACAGGCATCGAATCAAACACCCGGACGGGTCGGGCTCGGGGACCGGTCGCTCAACAGCCTGCGAGAGCCTGATCGACCGACTGGTCGCACGGTGAGTCGAGGTCGCCGCCGGCCCGGTGTACCCTGCAAGCGTGGGCGCTCGCGGGCAACTACGACCGCCTGCTGTCGAGCCCGATCGGCCGGTTGCTGATGCTGATCCACCAACAGGCGGCTGACGCAGCACACGGAGGAATCCTCGGCACCGTCTACGGCCGCACCCACCTTGGCCGGGACCACGACATCGTCGCCGAAGCGGTCATCCACCGTTTCGACGAGCAGTCCTGGTGGACTGCCTCGGCACGCTCACCGAGGTCCAGTAACAGGCTGTGTCGCCGACCATCTCGCCGTCCGAGTACCCACTGTCAAGAGCCGCATCGGAGACGGCCTCGAACGGCTCCAGACCTGTCTGACAGGAAGTGACCGGCATGATGGAGACCGAGCAGTGCCGTGCGGACCTGCTCGACTTGGCCTACCCCTACGCGATGGACGCCGTAGCCGAGATCGAACGCCGCAGTATCGAAAGACGTCTGGCTGAGGCGGATCCCCGGACCGTGGCGGCATTCTCGAGCATCGTGCGCGGGGTCAGGGAGACGCTGGCGGCGCTTACCGTGGTCGATGCCGTGAATCCGCCGCCGACACTGGAGGCGAAGGTCCTCCGGTCCCTCAACGAGTTGCCAGGCCGTGTGCGACCCGACCGGCGCGGTGTCCGGTCGGCGCTCAGGCGGGTGCCGCGGCTGGCCCGGCTCGTCTTTGCCGCCGCCGCGGTGATCGCCGCAGCCGGAGCGGGAGGGGTGGTGATCGCTGAGCGGATCACGTCCTCGGCACGCCGAGCGGATCACCGTCGAACAGGTACTGGGGTACACACGTTTGTGATCCCGCGACACCGAACCGTCGCTCGGGCGCATGCTCCCGGTAAGCACCTCGGCGCGGCTCAGGGCCGTCGTGGCGAGGTTCGACGCGGTACCCGCGCTTCCCGAGTGGGCACAGCAACTCCGACTGATCTCCGCCGACGGGGTACCGCGCAGCGCTCGAGCCATTCGACGACCAGTGTCAGCGCGAGTCCGGCCCGGAGTGGGCGGTGACAATGCCGACGCGCGCAGACAGAGCACGTGGGCGGGTCGGGAACGACCTCGGCGAGCACCTGGTGCTGTCGATGAGGCCTGTGCGATGGCGCAGGTCGGACCGGGCGATATTGTGGCATTTCGGTTGATAGCCGTCGATATCGCGGTGACCACAAGTTTCTTCGGAATGGGAGACGGTCAACGATTAGTGGAGCCCGGCGGTATTCCGTCTCGGCAGTGGTTGTTCACCCGATTGATTAACTCGCCTATGATAGCGACCGCTTTGCCCACAGGGACATAAAAAACAATCTGAAAATCAAATAGACCTGCTCGGAACACATTCGACGGTTGAGAAAGCGCAAGAAGAATTCCGGCGCATCGGGTGCCGAAACAGCATAGATACGCGGACATGGCACGCCGAACGAGCCGACTCCGATACCTACAGGCATCACCTAGAAGAATTACATTGCCATCATTTGATACGGACAAATAAGACATAAGGTCGGGAGCAAGGCGCACTTGGCCTGCGCCCGTGTCCGAACAGAACGATCGAGCCATGGAACTCGAACCTCATGCCACTCTTCTGAATAGCCGATGCTTCACTGCTCTTTTCGACAGAGGGGCCCTTCCAACAAGCACTTCAGGCCGCTGAGGCACACGTCGCGACCAAAATGCGAATCATCCTATTGCGCCACCAAAGCGCAGGTCAGGCAGCTACCGCACTCGCTATTTTCAGGTTCCTCGCTATTGCTGACCGCGTCAGAACTCTCACGGGACGACGACTGATCACGAGCGTTGGGCGTGGAAGCAACGGCGTTGAGGGTCTAGCCGGGGCGGATAATCCGGAGAGAAGAAGGTGTCGCTATTTGGTTGCCTGATGAGCCTCAACGATCCACGTCGACAAGCTGACGATCACTTTCGTGAATTCGGACATCTCCCGGCGTGAATCGCGAGATCGGGGTGTACACAAACGAACCAGTCGGCTTAGACTGACTGTGGTCGGGTTTGAGGCAAAGGCAAAGTGATGACCGTTCCGCGACCGCAGCTCCATCCCGATGGGGGGTTGGAAGCCGTACCGGAAGTGCCAGCAACGCAGCCAGTGCCGCTGTCTGCCGGGCAGCGGGGGCTGTGGCTGGCGCAGCAATTGAGCCCGGATGTGCCGATATGCGAGGCACAGTACATCGAGTTGCACGGAGACGTGGATTCCGATCTGCTGCGTGCGACGTCGATTCAAGCGGGCCACGAGTTCCAGTCCGGATATCTGCGCCTGGTACTAATCGACGGTGAGCCGCATCAGCTGTTCGACCCGGCGCTGGATTCGACCGGGCCGGTGATCGACATGCGTGGTGAACCGGATCCCATGGCGGCGGGCTTGCAGTGGATGCGCCGCGAGTACACCACACCGTTGGATATGAGCCGGGACCGGTTGGTCGCATCGGCGCTGCTGCAGGTGGGGGATCGACATTACCTGTGGTACAGCAGGATCCATCACGTCGCATTGGATGGCTACGCCGCGATGACGATAGTGAATCGGATTGCCGCGCTGTACACGGCGGCAGTGCAAGGCCGGACAACAGAGCCGAGCCGGGCAGCGGACCTGCGCACTCTTTACGAGGCCGACCGCAGCTACCGGGAGTCGAAGCGGTTCACCAACGACAAGGCATATTGGGTGAACCGACTCGCCGCCGTCGAGGAAGGATCCAGCCTGGTCACCGGGTACGCGCCACCGCGCGCGGACAGCGTGGCAGCAATCGCCGAACTGTCGATGGTGACGGTAGGGCGCATCGCGGATTCCGCGAAAGTGTTGGACGCCAGCCCCGCTGCGGTGGTGATCGCCGCATTCGGATGCTATCTGGCGCGGATGACCGGCCGGGACGACGTCCTTGTCAATATTCCAGTGTCTGGTCGCACCACCGCCGTGCTGCGGCGGTCCGGAGGGGTGTTCGTCAACGTCGCACCGCTCCCGATCGCGCTCGGTACCAAGGACACGGCCGCGACCCTGACGCGGCGGGTGCAGTCCGATCTGGTGGGCGCGTTGCGACACCAGCGGTGCGACCTCACCGATATTCGCGCCGCCGCCGGAGGCAACGGTCAGCGGCGTTTCGCAGGCCCGATGGTGAATGTCATGTTCTTCCCCCAGGAGATCCGGCTCGGGTCGGCGACCGGGGAATTCCATATCCTCAGCTCCGGGCCGGTCGAGGATTTGCTGGTCGATCTGTATCAGACCGGAGACCCGCCACGGACAATCCTTCACTTTTTGGCCAACCCCAATCTCTACACCGGCCCCGAACTGTCCGCGCACCACGCCAGATTTGTGGAGTTCCTCGACGCGTTCGCCGCCGCCGCACCGGGCACCGGTCTCGGGCAGATCCACCCCGACAGCGCGCGCCACGGCGCACGGATCCGGAGCCGCCGCGAGGATCTGGCGTTCTGGCGGTCCACGCTCGCGGACCTCCCAGCGGAACTTCGTTTGCCGACCGATAGGCCGCGGCCGGTTGTGGCGTCGAATCGGGGTGCCAGCAGCAGTCGCGTGCTGGACGCGGAGTTGGTTCGGGCACTGGAAAGCTATGCCCACCAACATAATTCGTCTCTGTTCATGGTGGTCCACGCCACGTTGGCTGTTTTGCTGGCCCGGTTGAGTGCCACTACCGATATCCCGATCGGGACACCGATCGCCGGGCGCGGTGACGCGGTACTCGACGAT
>NZ_JBFAAB010000049.1:0-23869 GCF_040639505.1 Nocardia sp. NPDC023852 | reverse complement strand
GCGTGATCAAAATGGTGCAGGCATTGCAGCACCAGATACTGCCGAAGACACTGCATGTGGATACCTTGTCCCCGCATGTGGATTGGTCGGCGGGAGCGGTGCGGGTGCTGACCGACGCGGAGCCGTGGCCTGCCGGCGACCGGCCGCGGCGCGCAGGAGTGTCATCGTTCGGGATCAGCGGCACGAACGCGCACGTGATCCTCGAGGAACCACCGGCGGCACCGTCGCCGCATGCCGTAACGGAGCATGACGGCGGCGAACCAGTGGCGGCAGTGTCGGACATCGACATCGACGTGGTGCCGCTGGTGGTGTCGGCGAAGTCGGAGGAGGCGTTGCGGGGCCAGGCGGACCGGTTGCGGGCATGGTTGGCCGACCGTGCCGATGTGGACCTCTGGGCGGTGGCGCGGTCGTTGCTGGACTCGCGGGCATTGTTGGATCAGCAGGGTGTTGTCATCGGGCGTGACCGGCAGGAGCTGCTGGCCGGACTGGAGGCTCTGGCGAATTCTTCACTGGGGTCGGCTTCCCTGGATGCAGGTGCTCAGGGGCAGGCGTTGGTCGTCGATGGCGTTGCGGGTCCGGGAGAAACAGTCTTCCTGTTCACCGGTCAAGGCGCCCAACGGGTGGGTATGGGTGCGGGCTTGTACGAGGCGTTTCCGGCGTTTGCGACGGCATTGGACGAGGTGTGCGGGGAGTTCGACCGTCACCGCGACAAGCCCCACCCGTCGCCCGACCACGCCTCGAGGAACTCCGCGTCGGCGTTGAAGGAGGTGATGTTCACCGATCCGGAGGGGGTGTTGGATCGGACAGAGTGGACACAGCCGGCATTGTTCGCGTTCGAGGTGGCGATGTTCCGGTTGCTGGGGTCGTTCGGTCTGGCACCGGACGTCGTTGCGGGGCATTCGATCGGCGAGTTGGCCGCGGCATATGTGGCGGGGGTGTGGTCGCTGGCGGATGCGTGTGTGCTGGTGGCGGCGCGGGGCCGGTTGATGGGTGCGCTGCCTGTAGGCGGGGCGATGCTCGCCGTCGCCGTGTCGGAGACCGACATGGCGGAGGTTATCGCCGAGTACGACGGTCGCGTGTCGATAGCGGCGGTGAACGGGCCGGAGTCGGTGGTGATCTCCGGCGACTCCGACGCCGTCGATGAGGTGGAGCGGACGTTGTCGGCGCAGCACCGTAAAACCACTCGGCTGCGGGTCTCGCACGCGTTCCATTCGGTGTTGATGGAGCCCATGCTGGACGAGTTCCGTTCTGTGGCTGAGAGATTGACGTATCGGGAGCCGTTGATGCCGATCCTGTCGAACGTGTCGGGTGAGCAGGCCGGTGACGAGGTGTGTGATCCTGAGTACTGGGTGGCGCAGGTTCGTGGTTGCGTGCGGTTCGCTCCCGGCGTGGACACGCTGGTCGAGGCTGGTGTGCGCAGGTTCGTGGAGGTGGGTCCGGACGCGGTGCTCGCCGCGATGACTCGCGAATGCCTGGCGGAACATGCGGACAGGCAGGCGAAGTCTACGGTGGTGGCGTCGTCGCGGCGATCGATCGACGAGTCGGCGCAGTTCGTCATGTGCCTGGCACAGGCGCACACAGTGGGACTGCCCGTGGACTTGCGGCCCTTGTTCTCTGGGCGTGCTACGGATCGGGTGGCGTTGCCCACCTATGCGTTCCAGCACCGCCGCTACTGGCTGCAGCCGCCGTCCGGAGGCGTGACCGGTACGTTCGGGCATCCGCTGCTGGCGAATGTCGTGCCGGTCGCGGGTAAGGACGAGTGGCTGTTCACGGGCCGGTTCTCGGTGCGGACTCATCCTTGGATCGCTGACCACGCGGTGTTCGGCTCGGTGTTGTTGCCGGGGACGGCCTTCGCGGAATTGGCGTTGAGCGCGGGCGCGCGGCTACACGTCGACGTCATCGAGGAACTGCTGCTGGAAACCCCGCTGATGCTCGTCGGCGACGCCGAGGTCGACCTCCAGTTGAGTGCTGCGGCACCCGATGGCGGGGGCCGGCGTGCTTTCGCAATCTATTCCCGCCCCGCTGCCGACGGGGACTCGGCCGACGAGCACCCGTGGGTGCGGCACGCAGGGGGTGTGTTGGCCGCTGCCGCCGATAACGCCCGGATATGGAGCGAGCAGACCTGGCCTCCTCTCGGGGCAGAGCCGTCGAACGACGCATCTTTCTATGATCGCCTGGCGCAGCGGGGTTTCGAGTACGGCCCGGCATTCCAGGGCGTGACCGCGATGTGGACCCGCGGCGAGCAGACCTTCGCGGAAGTCTCGCTCGACGAGTCGGCGAGCGGTTCGGCATCCGCATTCGCCATCCATCCCGCACTGCTGGACAGCTGCCTGCACGTGGCGATCGACAGTCTGACCGACGACCTACCCACGGGACAGTTGCCGTTGCCCTTCTCGTTCGCGGGAGTTCGGCTGTGGCGTTCCGGCGTCGGGGCAGTGCGCGCGAGGGTGGTCCGGGACAGCGGTGGACAGGTCGGAATCGATGTTGTCGATGACACCGGCTCGATCGTGTTGACCATCGATGCCGTTATCGCGCGTCCGGTCGACGTCGAAGCTCTGAACGTGGCAAGCACGACTACTCGCCGCTCGTTGCCGCTGCACCTGCGATGGGTCTCCTCGGAGCTACCTGCCCCGACGTCCGTCGGCGTGATGGCGACATTGGGGTCGGCGCGGGTGGTCGGGGTCGACCGGCACTATTCCGACGTTGCGGAATTGGCTGCGACCGAGGAGATTCCGGACCTGGTTGTCTGGTCGCTTGCCGACGAACTCACCGTCGACCCTGTCGACGGGGATGGGCGGATCGGTGACGCTTCGTCCGATGGGCATGCTGCAGCGATTCGGGCGTCGGTTCACGCAGTCTGGGAGATCCTGCGGTCGTGGTTGTCAAGCGAGCGGCTGGAGGATTCTCGTTTGGTGGTGGCGACCCGCGGGGCGACGGGCGTGGCGGGTGAGTCGGTCGACTTGGCCGCTGCCGCGGTGGCTGGCATGGTCCGCACCGCTCAATCGGAGCACCCGGATCGGATTGTGCTGCTGGACCACGAGGGCATTCTGGACGCTGATGTGGTGCGAAGTTCCATCGAGTCGGATCAGGGTCAGATTGCGGTACGTGATTCCCGGATGTTCGTGCCGCGACTGTCCGGCGGTGTTCGGCCCGAAGAACCGCAGTCGTCCGAGCCGGGTGCGATGTTCGGGAATGGCACGGTATTGATTACCGGTGGCACCGGTGGTTTGGGTGCGGTGATGGCTCGGCATCTGGTTGCCGTGCATGGTGTGGAGCACCTCTTGTTGGTGTCACGTCGGGGTGAAGCGGCGGCGGGCGTCGCGGAGCTGGTGGCCGAATTGACTGATATGGGGGCCGAAATCCGTGTTGTCGCATGCGATGTCGGTGACCGCACGAGTGTGGCGGCCGTGCTCGATACGATCGGGGCCGAGTATCCGTTGACGGCGGTGATTCATTCCGCGGGTGTGGTCGACGACGCCACGCTCGAGAAGCTGACTGCGGAGCAGATCGACCGTGTGCTCGCGCCCAAGGTCGACGGCGCGCTGCACCTGAACGACCTGACCCGTGGGCACGATCTGGCGGCGTTCATCATGTTCTCCTCCGTGGCGTCGACATTCGGCGCGCCGGGACAGGGCAACTATGCGGCGGCGAATTCGTTCCTCGACGGGCTGGCCCGTGCCCGCCGCGCCCAGGGCCTGCCGGGGTTGTCGGTGGCGTGGGGGCCCTGGCACCAGGAAGCAGGTATGACAGGCAAGCTGGCCCGGGCCTCCCTGGCCCGGCTGGAGCGGCTGGGCATCAAGGTCCTCGGCGATGACGATGGAGTTGCGCTGCTCGACGCCGCAATCGCCGCGGACGAACCCGTGGCCGTCTGCGCCGACTTCGACAAGCCGATGCTGGCGGCCCACGCCCGAGCCGGGCTGCTGCCCGAGGTGCTCAGCAGCCTGATGCCCGCACCGGTGCGGCGCGCGGCGAATGGTGTCGCCGCCGGCGGCCAGTTGGCTGGGCGGCTCGCCGCCGCGCGGGAGGATCAACGGGATGCGGTGGTGCTCGGATTCGTGCGGGAACAAGCCGCAGCTGTGCTCGGACACCCATCTGCCGCTGCTGTCAAACCCGACGCCCCGTTCACCGAACTGGGATTCGATTCGCTCGGTGTGGTCGAGCTGCGGAATCGGCTCGCCGAGGCGACGGGCATGAAACTGCCGTCGTCGCTGGTGTTCAACTATCCGACTACTACCGCAGTGGCGAAATATTTGCGTTCGCGTTGGGAGGCCACCGCGACCGTGTCGATGGTCGATGACCAGATCGTCTCACTGCGTCGGCTGTTGGCGACGACGTCTGCCGATGAGAAGGAGCGGTTGGTCGAGCGGATCCGTTCGGCACTGGCCGAGGCCGCAGCCGAACGTGAATCCCCGACTCGCAGCGTTCGCGTGGCCGTCGAGGCGGCCGCTAGCGCTGATGAGCTTCTTGCTCTTATCGACCGACAGATTTAGATGCTCGATTCCAAGGGTGGGCGATGCGCAGAGGGGCCGCATCCGACCGGGGTGGAACGGCCACCCAACCTTGTGGGATCAAGCATCCGTGGAAAGTGCCGACAGCATGGGTGTCCCGGAAGAATCACTCGCCCCGTGCTGTCGGCCTCGACACCTCGGCATTCAGCGGGTCTGCTAGTCGGCGATTTTCACGTATGTCAGGTAGGAACGGTCTCCTTGGAAGTACGAGGTCTGTAGCGTGGCATCGTCGATGCCGTCGCCTGAGCCGCCGCCGTGCAGGATCGCTTGCACGCGGACAGTTTTCGACCCTTGCGCCGCAGTCACGGTGACGAGCCCGGACAGCGAGGTCGGACCGTGGGAACAATGCTGGAAGCGGGTCTCTGGCGCTGCCCGGAACTGGTGTTGGGCTGATATGCGGGGTGCGAGTTCGACGGCGCCGGACTGCACATGGATGAGGCGCACCTCGGTCCACAGGTTCGTGCCGCCCCCGTAGTCGATGATCGCGCAGATATTCGTGTCGATATCGCCGATCACCAGGTACACGCCAGGATCGGGAAGCGTGACCTGCAATGCCGTGTTCGCCCAGTCATTGCTGACACGGGTCGGCCGAAGGTCGACATCAGCGACTCGACCGGCCTCGCCACGCAGCGGCGTCAGGTATGCCTGGATCCTGTAGTTCTGCGGGCAGTCATCGGCAGGCGGGCGTTGCACGACGACGTCGATGGACTGCTGGTCGTTGGCGATCCGGGCCGGTGCCGGGCCGGAGCTTCCGATGACGCGGGTCTGCGGGACGAGCAGGCTTGACGGAGTGCAGGTCAGCGCGTTGCAGCCGGCCGGGTCGATGTCCACGCTGCTGCAGCAGGAGCCGGGGGGTTGAGGGTGTGGGGTGCAGGGGTCGCAGCAGGAGGAGGCACGTTCGACGCAGATGGTTACGGTGTCGGTGTTGTTGGCGGAGGTGGGGTCTGTTTCGTTCCCGTCCACGGTGGCGGTGTTGGTGATCGGGCCGGCCGCGGTGGCCTTGGCTTGCAGGGTGAGGGTGGCGGTGGCGCCGTCGGCGAGGTCGGCGATGGTCCACAGGGCCAGTGGCCGGGTCGTAGCTGCCCTGGGAGGCGGCGGCCGACAGGAAGATAACCCTCCCGCAGCGCCGCTTTGACAATGAATCCCGATGTCCGTTTTCGTCCGTTTTCAGATGGACCCCGATCCGGACCGGCTGTCGAGCCGAACGGCACCCGGGCAACGCCGAGCCCCTCCAGCACGCCGCAGAGGCTCGGCAAAGCGTGATCCCCGAAATCGCTTACCCCGAAACCCGTTGTGATCCTGCCGGTTCCGCTCTGGGGCCGACAACGCCGTTGTCGCGACGATCCTGCGCCGCCTCCACGCCGTCATCACCAGAAACCGCTCGGACCCACACACCGTCAATCACGGCACACGACGAACCAGCACCCCGATCACGATGATTGCCTGAATATTTCGGCCCTACGAGTAGAACGTCTCTCCGCGACGGCCGCGAACCGAGGGAGAGGCGAAGCCATCTCAGGAGCGGGACGGTCAGGTTCGTGCGCGGCGGCGCACCCATTGCGTGACCGAGTAGGCCACCAAAAGCACCCCGAGGCTGACGAGGCTCAGCCACAGCTGCGGCCTGGTGGCCTCGATCAGGCTCATCGAGAAGATGATGACGACGATTCCGAGAACGGTGACGATGCCGAGCCACGGATGCAGCCACATCTTCAGGCCAAGCACGGATTTCTCCTCGTCGGTCATGCGGGAGCGCAGGCTCAGCTGGGAAAGGGCGATGATGACATAGACGAACAGGGCCACCGCCCCGGCGGAGTTCATGATGAACGAGAACACCCGATCTGGTGAGACGTAGTTCATGGCGACCGCCGCATAGCCCACGATCGTGCTGAGCAGGATCGCCTTCCAGGGAACCCCACGGGGGTTGCAATCCTTGGTCCAGCTCGGTGCCCATCCACGGTTGGCGAGGGCGAACAACATCCGAGAGGCGGTGTAGAGGCCGGAGTTGAGGACGGACAGTGCTGCGGTGAGCACGACGACATTCATGATCTGCTCGGCCGCGGGAAGGCCGAACTTGTCGAAGGCCGCCGCGAACGGGCTGGAGTCGGCGGGGATCTCGGTCCATGGGGTGATCATCAGCAACAGGGCCACGGATCCGACATAGAAGAGCAGAATCCGCCACAGCACGGTGTTGGTGGCCTTGGCCACCGCTTTGGCCGGGTGCTCCGATTCGGCGGCCGCCATTGTGACGATCTCGGCACCGAAGTAGGAGAAGATCACCACCACGACGCCCTGCAGGATCGAGAACCCACCGTTGACGATGAAGCCGTGTTGACCGATGTTGGCGACCGAGAGCTGCGAGCCCGGCCAGAGCCCGAGGACGACAAGCGCACCGACGGAGAGGAATACGATGATGGTGGCGATCTTGATCGAGGCGAGCCAGAACTCGGTCTCTCCGAACGAGCGCGCCGACAGCAAGTTGGTGGCCGTCAGGATGAACATGAGCACCAGCGCGAACACCCAATCCGGTACGTGGAACCATCCGCCGAGGAGTTTGCCGCCGACGACGGCTTCGAAGGCGACCACGCCGACCCAGAAATACCAGTACAACCACCCGACGACGAAGCCGGCACGCCCACCGAGGGCCTCTCGCGCATACTCCATGAACGAACCGAGCGTGGGCTTGGCGGTGGCCATTTCACCGAGCATGCGCATGACGAAGATGACGAGCACCCCGCCGAGGGCATAGGACAACACGGCCGCCGGTCCGGCGGTGTGAATGACCGATCCGCTGCCGACGAACAGGCTGGCACCGATGATTCCGCCGAGGGCGATCATCGTCAGGTGCCGTTGCCGTAACCCGCCCTTGTGGAGGATCCGGACTGGCCGCCCCGATGCCCTACCCGGAGGGATTCCCTCTCCCTCGTGGGTGGAAGTCACCGGCGGCGCCCCATCCCTTGCTGGGGGATTCACGTCTGATTTGCGGCTGAGTGCCATCGAGCCTCCATAGCTCAGTTGAATTCAGGCAAGATAGCAGTGAAGTGGGATTCGTCACACACTGTGCCTCAGCTGTCGGACGTGGCCACGGTGCTGGCTTCAGCTGTCGTGCCCGGCGGTCCGGCGCCGCTCGGCGCGGTCGGCGAGCGCATCGAGGATGCGTTGCCATGCCGGTGTTTCCTCGGAGATCCGGGAAGAGATCAGCTTCAGGTTCCCTGGCCGGCTGCTGTCTCGTTCGTGTTTGATCTCCCATGCGTCCAGGTCGTCGATGAGCTGGTCCAGGCGTGGATCGTGCGGATCCCAGTCGACTGATTGATCGCAGGCGAGATACAGGCGCGTCGTCTCGGGATCGTCGAAGCCGGCGTTCTTGTCCCGTATCCGCTGCGGCATGGCGCGCGGATCCAGTGCCTGCATCAGAATCCACGAGTCGCGCTCGACTCGTACCCTCCGTTCGCTGACCCCGAGACGACGCATCCGGTTCAGGATGGCGACCACCTCGGGGGGCAGGACAAGCCTTTCGCCGCTGTCCAATTCAGCGATCCGGCGGCGGTATTCGGTGAGCTGGTCGACCTTGCGCCGCAATTCGGCGTCGATGTCGGTAATCGCAGCGGCGAACTCGGTCGGCTGTGCGTGCAGCAGCGCATCGATACGGGCCAGCGGAACACCGGCATCAGCGAGAGTCCTGATCCGAATGAGATCCACCGCCACTTGCGCGCTGTAACGGCGGTAGCCGGAGGCATCACGCTCGGGCTCGGGCAACAGACCGACGTGATGGTAGTGGCGAACGGTGCGCACGGTCACGCCGGCGGTCGCCGCGAGCTGGCTGATCGTAAGCAACCGTTCACCTCTGATCGTCGGGCATGGTCGGGCCGAGTCTAGGGGCGGGCCGCCCGGTCGACGACGTAGCGGATCGCCTGGACCACGGCATCAGGGCGGTCGACGCAGAGCCGGTGGTGGGAGGTGTCGGAGAGGATCCGTTGTTTCCCGTGCGAGACCGCGCTCACCAGGGCCGCGTCCATTCTCGTCTTGGCGTCATGCCTCTCTTGCCGCGCCCGCTCCGGCTGGGCGGGGTCGTCGCCCAACACGGTGAGAGCGACCACCGGGACATCAGGGATGTTCGGCCCGGCGCGCAACTCGGTGGCGAGTTCGGCCAACGTGCCGCGCTCGGCGATACCGACGTGGAGCCATTCGTCACTCATCTTGGCCTCGAGCAGCGGTTGCCGCATATGCTCCGGGTAGTCCGCGAGCAACTCGGTGCCCCACTCGCGCAGGGCCGGGCGCATTTGTTCGAGCTGCTCGAGGTCCGGTGCGGTCTGCTCGATCGCGGCCAGACTCGCCGTCGCAGGCATGAAGTCGTCCCAGTCGCGGTGCAGGGCGTCCAACCAGACCAGGCCGGCCACCTCCTGCGGGTACAGCTGCGCGAACCGATGCGCGTAGAAGCCGCCCAGGGAGTGTGGCGCGAGCACGTATGGAGCGGCGATATTCAGGGCGTGCAACAGCTCGTGCAGTTCCGTGGCGACCGCGGCGGCGCTGCGCGGCAGCGGGAGGGGATCGCTGTAGCCCGTGCCGCCGCGGTCGTACACCACGGCGGTGGTGAACTGCGAAACTTGCTGCTGGACACCGAAATAGTCAAGCCCAACCGCGCTCGCGCCCGGCAGGAACACGACGGCTGGTCCGCCACTGCCCGACCGATGCACGAAAATGCGACGGCCGTCGATCTCGTGGAACCTTCCGATCGGTGGAGCGAGCTGCGCCGAGGAAGTGATGTTGTTCGTCATGCGACAAGGCTCCAACCCTGACGCAGGGTCAGGGTCAAGCCTTTCCACCGCAGTACCCCGAAACGTGCGCAGGACGCACTGCCGTGGGGCGATGTGCGAACTCCGTGATCGTGCTCGGCGTTGAGCTCCCGGATTGCCCGGGCGTGCGGCGGCTTCGCCGGGCCGTACGTCGTGGCTACTCGAGACTGGTGGTAGGGCTCGATCCCTGGCCAGGATCGGGTCCAGGTATCTGGTGGGAGGGGATAGCAGCATCCCGGAATGTGTTCATCGAGTGGTCTCGAGCGGATCGCTGTCCGCGTCGGCGATAGGTGATCTACCGTCTGTGATGAGTGCGGTGGCGTTGTCGGTTCCTCCCATCCACAGTGCGGTGTCCACCAGGGAGTCCGCGGCGAGCCGGGCTGTTGTGTTGTCCGCGAGCGTCGATTTGATCGTGGCGATACCAAGACGCCTGTGCACGCCATCGGTGCACAGCAGCAGTCTGCCGTTGCTGGAGCCCGTGGCGGCGTGTCCGATGTCGGATGGACGAGTGGTGCGTATCGAGGTGGTGACGATGTGATCCATCCCGGGATCGGGCTTGCGCCCACGAACTCGCCAGAACTCCGCGACGGTGTGGTCGGTGGTGATCTGCTGCAACACTCGCCCGTTCCATCGGTAGGCGCGACAGTCACCGACCCAAGCGATGTCGCCTGGCGCGTCGGGCTGGTCGGATGCCGGAAGCACCGCGACGACCAGGACAGTGTCCGCTTCAGGCTGCGGGAATTCACGCAGCAATTCCCGTTGTGCGGCGAGGATTGCGGCTCGCGCTCCAGCGCGGGCGCCGACTAGTGCGGCGACCGCGACACAAGCCCGTGCCGCTCGCGCCGCCAACAGATGATCTCCGACACCGTCGGCGACGACGCAGGCGATGCGACCCGTACTCGGGTCGGAGATCGCGGCGACTGCGTCGGCGTTGATGGAACGCGGTCCACGTCTGCTCACCGAATCCCACGAGGCTCCGGCGGACCGCAGCACCTCACGACAGGTCGACGCGGCAGTCGTCATAGCACCCATGACACCCGCCATGTCGAAAATCTTTGCGACGCTGACCCTCTCGCAGAGCGCGCAGAAGAATTTCCGTGCCCGTCACCCGGTTCGTCGGCTTCTGAATTCGTCATGGATCGTCCAGACCTGTTCGGTTCATGCCCATTCATTGCATGAAAGACCGGAGCGCATTCCACGACATACTCGGGGGTGCGCATCGTTCGGTACCACTTCAGCAGTACAACCGCGGTACTCGATAGGGCCGAATGGCCCTGAGAAGCACATTGCCGAGACGGCATCAAGGTGGCTCGCGCCGGCCTTGCGCGAGGCCCGCTACGGCGCCCTGCTGTTCACCACGGGCACTACCGCTCGCACCCCGATCGCGGACCATCGGGCCCACCGGCCGCCGTGACAATTCACGACCAGATTGCCGTCTCCTCAGAGCCAGGGGCCGAGGTCGTGGACGTCGGCGAGGGAGTGGGGACGACCGGCGAGGTAGGCGGCGACCTCGGGCAGCTGCCCGTCAGGAACTTCATCGAGACCGCGTTTGGTCTGGATGTCCGCCACGAGCGCGGAGAGGAACTCGTCGGGGAGATCTGCGAAGGTCAGGCCAGTGCCGAGGTCGACGGCATGCACACACACCTCGCGCGCCCGCAGCCACGGGATCTCCGTGGCCGGCACGGTCCGGCCCTGCGCGGTGACGACCTCGGCGCGCCACTGCTCCCTGGTCAGGGCATCCATCGCGACGGCCGAGTTGCGCGCTGCCTCGTTCATCCATGCCGCCAGCTGGGTCGCGGAGAGCTTCGCGCCGGACTCGATGTCGGCGTTGCGCTGGTCCATCGAGGAGTACATCGGCGTGCGATCACCGGTTCTGGCCCAGTGCACGAGGTTGGCGAGTGCGTCCGCGTTGGCAGCGACGTGCGCCAGGAGGTGCTTGCGCGTCCAGCCGGGCAGGGCGCTCGGCTCCGCCATCTCCTGCTCCTCCAGCATGGTCACCTGCGCGGCGAGCAACTCCGTACCGTGCTCGACCCACTTCAGCGAGTCCGCGTGCGTGCGCACCTCACGACTCCTTGACGACCTGGTTGGTGCATGCCCCGAGGCCGGCGATCTCCGTCACGACGGTCTCGCCGCCGACGAGGTGGACCTTGGGCTCACGGGCGTGGCCGACCCCGGCGGGCGTCCCGGTGGCGATCATGTCGCCCGGGTTGAGCCGGATGACGGTCGAGATGTACTGCATGAGGTGCACGGGGTCGAAGAGCAGCGTGCCGGTGTCGTCGTGCTGCATGACCTGGCCGTCGACGACTGTCTTGACCTCGAGCGCCGGGCGGACGCCGCCGACCTCGTCGGGAGTCACGACGTAGGGGCCGACGGGCGTGGAGGAGTCCCAGATCTTGCCCTGGGTCCACTCGATGGTTCGGAATTGCCAGTCGCGCACCGACACGTCGTTCATGACGGTGAAGCCCGCGATGGCGGCGGCGGCCTCGTCCTCGGTCGCCCGGCGGACCGGCTTGCCGACGATGACCACCAGTTCGACCTCCCAGTCGAGCGCGTCGGTCTCGGCGGGCTTCACGATCCGGTCGTTCGGACCGATGAGGGTATCGGCGAACTTCGTGAAAAGGGTTGGGTAGCTCGGGAGCTCGCGACCCATCTCCTTGATGTGGTTGGTGTAGTTGTGGCCGACGCAGATCACCTTCGACGGATTGGGCACGACGGCGGCGAGGTCGGCGCCCTCGGCCGGCCAGGTCTCACCGGTGGCGGTGGCGGCGATCGTGGGCCACTCGTCCTGAGCGAAGAGCGCGCCGAGGTCGTCGTAGCCGAGGTCGACCAGGAGATCACCGTCGAGGCGGACTGCGCGGGTGCCGCCGTTGACACGGAGGGTGGCGAGCTTCATCGGGTGGTCTCCTGACGGTTGAGCTGGAGCGCCTCGAAGACGGGCGCATCCGAGAAACGGAAGAGGTCGAGCGCACCGGAGTCGGAGTCGGTGCCGCCGGCCTCCGATTTGGCGGAGAAGGGTTCCCACGACGGGACGACGAACAGGTCGCCGCGGGTGACCGACCAGGTCTTGTCGCCGACAGTCACCGTGCCGGAGCCGTCGAAGACCTGGTAGACCGACGACCCGGTCTCACGAACCGGTGCGGTTTCCGCGCCGCGGGTGGTCCGGTGGAACTCCGCGCGGATGGTCGGCAGTACGTCGGAGCCGTTGTGCGGGTTGGAGAAGCGGACGGCCGCGTGGCCGGGCTCGACGGTGCCACCGT
The DNA here is from genome assembly GCF_040639505.1 of Nocardia sp. NPDC023852. Classification (NCBI taxonomy): domain Bacteria; kingdom Bacillati; phylum Actinomycetota; class Actinomycetes; order Mycobacteriales; family Nocardiaceae; genus Nocardia; species Nocardia sp. NPDC023852. The sequence goes on along the minus strand of NZ_JBFAAB010000049.1, from coordinate 11,314 downwards.
ACCCCTCCTTCTCCAGCAGCAGCTGGTCGTTCAGGGCGCCGTCGGTGTGTTCCCACTTGTAGGCGAGCAGCGGCGAGCCGGGAGCGACCTCGCCCACGGAGAGCGGCCGCAGGCCTGGGTGGCCCCACAGGCGCTCGGAGCGCGAGCGCTCCGACGTGATCCGCTCGGGCTCGCTGATTTCCTCGCGACCGAACTGGAAGAACTGCGACTCGATGACGTGTTGGAATGGGATATCCAGCCCGTCGATCCACGCCATCGGCTCCGAGGTCGCGTTGTGGTGCGCGTGCCAGTTCCAGCCGGCCTGCGGCAGGAAGTCGCCGCGGCGCATCGGGACGGCGTCGCCGACGGGCACCTCGCCGCTGCCGCCGATCACGGTCCACACGCCCGAGCCCTCGACCACGAAACGGAAGGCGTGCTGGGTGTGGCGGTGCTCAGGGGCGTCTTCGCCGGGCATGAGGTACTGGATCGCCGCCCACAGCGTCGGGGTGGCGAACGGCCGACCGCCGAGGGTCGGGTTCGCCAGCGCGATCGCGCGACGTTCACCGCCGCGGCCGACGGGGACGATGTCGCCCGCCTTCTCGGCCAGGCGTCGCAGGTTCTCCCACCGCCACAGGTGCGGCACTGCGCGCGACCGCGGATGCGCTGGCATCAGGTCACCGATCTCGGTCCACAGCGGAACGAGCAGCTCCTGCTCGAAGCCGCGGTACAGCTCCTCGAGCGCAGGAGTCACCTCCGGCTGGTCCGGCAGCGCGACCGCCTGTAAGCGGACAGGGATGTCAGTCGTGCTCATGTCGCCTAGATTGACACTTGTCGCATCAGCGGAACACGAGATTCTGGACAGCGGAACGAGCAGGCATGGGCAGCGCTGAACCGAAGACACCGCCGACGTACGTTGTGACCAGTGCCGACCACGCGCTCCGGGCCGCGGTCATGCTGCAGCTGGAGGGCGGGCTCACGGTGAGCCAGGTCGCCGAGCGGCTCGGGGTGGCGCGGTCGACGGCCCACCGATTGCTGCAGACGCTCGTCTACCGCGACTTCGCGGTTCAGGACGACCAGCGTGTCTACCACCCTGGTCCGGTTCTCCAACTCGCAAGGCACTCGCAGACCCGCACGTCGCGGCTCCGGACTGCTGCCCTGCCGCATCTTCAGCGGCTTGTCGACGTCGTGGGCGAGTCGGCGAACCTGACGATCCGCACGGGCGACACGGCGCGGTTCATCGCAAGCGTCGAGTGCCGGCACGCCCTCCGGGTGGGTTCGCGCGAGGGGATGGTGTTCCCGGCCCACCGCACGACCGCCGGCCTGGTGCTGCTCGCGGCCCTCGACCCGGCTGAGTTGGACGAACTGTATGCCGCGGAGCGGTATGTCGAGCGCCCCGAGGAACGGCCGGACGTGCCGAGCCTTCGGGCCCAGCTGACCCGCGTCCGCCGTGCCGGGTTCGCGCTCAACAACGGCCTGTCGGAGCGAGGTGTGGTCGCGATCGGAGTCCCGGTTCGGGACCCCGACGGTACGGCGCTCGCTGGCCTCTCGATCTCGATGCCGACGGTCCGCTACGACCGTCATCAGTTGCCGGCCCTCGTCGCCACGCTCCATCGAGCGGCCGGTGCCATCGAATCCGGCAGAGGCGACTGAGCGAGATGGGAAAGTCATTCGCTGCTCTCTGAGAGCACGCAGTCCGGGCGTGCTGCTCGGGAACTCTCCGCCCGCGGTCGGCGGGAACATCGAATGCGCGTCGACACTCGACATCAGCAGGTCGGTACCGACCGTTAGTGGTGTCGAATCACACGCTGACAGCCCAGTGCTCGCCGTCGTCCGCGTGCCTCGAAGCCTGCCCGGCGCCGAACCAACGCGACTGAATAGCTCTACCCATCCGACGACTATCGCGGTCCCTGCGCTTCCCGGCTGTGGTCAGCGCCGAAACAAACGTCGGATGCGCCCGCGCATACCAGAGGCGTCCCGCGTTGCCGGAGGGGTGCTTTCGGCAGCGGCCTGGGCCGGCGTCGCTCGGGCGAATCGCAAGTGTAGTTGTTCGCGGACCTGATCTGGGGTGTAGGCACGGCGGCGGCGATCGGCGCGCACGATCACCACACCAGTGGCGACCACACCGGCCGCGCCCGCCAATCCCACTGCCTTCCACCACCTCATACCGCATAGGCTACTGCCATGACGGGTGCGGGCATCAGTCTGGATCGAGCGCTCGAGCTCACCAGAACTGGCGACATTTGGCTGTTCCGTGGTCATTCGGCAGTCGACCGGGCGATCCGGATGACGACGAACAGTCCGGTGAACCATGTTGGTATGTCGGTCGTGATCGACGATCTGCCCGCATTGATCTGGCATGCTGAACTCGGCCGGTCTCTACCCGACATGTGGTCGGGAGTAGCGCACCGTGGCGTTCAGTTGCACAATCTGCGCGATGCTGTACTGGTGTGGGCGCACCGCTACGGTCAGCAGGCCTGGTTGCGCCAGTTGAACCGTCCGGCCACCCAACAGATGGAAGACAGCCTGCTGCGCACCATTGCCCGGCTCGACGGTACCCCGTTCCCATCCACCGCCGGTCTCGCCGGGCGCTGGCTACGCGGCCGGGCGCGCCTGCCGCGCCACAAGCCGAGCCAGGCAGCCGCCCGCGAGTTGGAGAGCGCGTATTGCGCGGAGATCGTGGCTGTGACATACCAGGCGATGGGACTGCTGCCGCAGCACCGCAGCCCCAACTGGTATGACCCCGGGCGATTCTGGAGCGGAGACGGGCTACAGCTGTCCGGTGACTACGAACTGGGTGGCGAAATAGTCGTCCGGACACCGGCCGGGACAAACACCTGACCACCGAGTTCCGCGACGCGAAACGCCGAATCCGCTGCAGCGCCGAATCTCTGAGTCAGCCAGTGCCCCAGGCATGATGTCGAAGCAGCGGACGACAAGCGAAGTGAACTCCCACACGATGCCGGCCCGGTTCACTGGAACTGCGCGGGCTGATTGCCCGGCGGGGCGCAGAGGTCGAATGCAGTGCACTGTAGTCGTCTTTCCAGTCAGTTCGGGGCCGTTGTCGCTGTGTAGCACGGCCGGGTGGCCGCGGACGGTCAGGCGCGTCGGTGACCAATAGGGCGGGGTGGAATCCGGCGACGGCAGCCACCTGGTCGGTGCGGGCCGCTGCGGTGCGCATCGCCGTGGCCCCTCACGCAGCAGCGCCGGCAGATCCCGCTGCTATATGTGTGCTCGACCAGCGGTGACCGGGCTCGATTCGGGCGAACGAAGTCTTGGCCGCGGCCTGCTCCGGAGCGAGCGTTTGCACGAGTTGCGAGAACCCGATACCGCTGGCAAGCTGCTGCTCAGCAGGCAACATGGGCGCCTCTGTTGCTGCCTGCTCGGCGAAGAGAGATGTTGGATGAGCGCTGATTTCGTCTTCTGGGAAGTAGGGCACCGGCCGCGGGGCTCGAGTCGGGCAAGACCTATGACACTTCCGGCGTACCTTTCACCGCAGTGAAAGGAGTCTCGGTTCACCACAAGGTTGTCAATCGGTCGAATCAATCGGTATTCGGCGAGTCGCCGCCTCGGAACCGACACCTGACCGACCGATATCGGTAGCCCGATGGCCCGCTCGCCATCGGGCTTCTTAGACGACACTGAATACGCTGGATTTGGATGTGACACCGTGGACACAAGCGCTGGCGATTCGTCCGCACGCATGTTTGAGTACCTGAAAAAGTACACCGTCGAGCTCATGGAGACTCGCGACGAGCTGACAAAGTTACGGGCGCGGATCGACGAGCCGATTGCGATCGTGGGGATGAGCTGCCGGTATCCGGGTGGCGTCGAGTCGCCGGGACAGTTGTGGGATCTGGTGGATTCCGGTTCGGATGCCGTGGGCGGGTTTCCGGTGGACCGGGGTTGGGATGTAGAGGGGTTGTTCGATCCCGATCCTGACCGGTTCGGGAAGACATACACGAGGGAGGGCGGTTTCCTTTCCGGGATCAGCGAATTCGATGCGGGGTTTTTCGGGATCGGTCCGCGTGAAGCGTCGGCGATGGATCCGCAACAACGGCTGATGCTGGAGGTGTCCTGGGCGGCCTTGGAGGACGCGGGCATCGATCCGACCTCGTTGCGCGGCAGCGACACCGGCGTGATCGCGGGCGTGATGCATGCTGACTATCAGCATATGGCCATGGCGGCGGGTCCGGTTGCCGAGGGGTACGCGGGTACCGGGTCGGCGGGCAGTGTGGTGTCGGGTCGGGTGGCGTACACGTTGGGTTTGGAGGGACCGGCGTTATCGGTGGACACCGCGTGTTCGTCGTCGTTGGTGGCGATTCACGTGGCCTGCCAGGCCTTGCGGCGCGGGGAGACGTCGCTGGTGTTGGCGGGCGGTGTGACCGTGATGTCGACGCCGTTGTCGTTTGTGGAGTTTTCCCGGCAGCGGGCTTTGTCACGCGATGGGCGGTGCAAGGCGTTTTCGGCATCGGCGGATGGAGCGGGGTGGGCCGAGGGGGTGGGTGTGCTTGTGCTGGAGCGCTTGTCGGATGCACAGCGTTTGGGGCATGAGGTTTTGGCGGTGGTTCGTGGCAGCGCGGTGAATCAGGACGGCGCGTCGAATGGTTTGACTGCGCCTAATGGTCCGTCCCAGGAGCGGGTGATCGGTGCGGCGTTGGCGGCGGCGGGGTTGGAGCCGGGGGATGTGGATGCGGTCGAAGCGCATGGGACGGGGACGCCGTTGGGTGATCCGATCGAGGCCCAGGCGTTGATCGCGACATATGGGCAGGGTCGTGCGGTGCCGCTGTGGGTGGGGTCGTTGAAGTCGAATATCGGGCATTCGCAGGCGGCCGCGGGTGTGGGCGGGGTGATCAAGATGGTACAAGCCATGCGGCACGAGACATTGCCGCGCACATTGCATGTGGATGTGCCGTCGCCGCATGTGGATTGGTCGGCAGGCACGGTCCGGTTGTTGACCGAGGCCCAGCCGTGGCGTGTGGGTGAGCGGGTGCGGCGGGCGGGAGTGTCCTCGTTCGGGATCAGCGGCACCAACGCGCACATTGTTCTCGAGGAAGCACCCGTGCCAGTTGCCTCCTCGGTCGAGGGTGACGCGGTTCCCACGGCCACGGTGGATGTTCTGCCGTTGCTGGTGTCGGCGAAGTCCGGTGCTGCGCTGCGCGCCCAGGCGAATCGGCTGCGGCAATGGCTGATCGACCATCCGGATGCGGACCTGTGGAGCGTGGCGTCATCGCTGATCGAGACCAGGGCGAAGTGGGATCGCCGCGCTGTGGTGGTCGGCGGCGATCGGGAGCAGTTGGTAGCGGGCCTGGCCGAGTTGGCGAGCGGTTCGTCGTCGCCAGGAGTGGTCGAAGGAACGGCCGGGGCGGGCAAGACGGCGTTTCTGTTTACCGGTCAGGGTGCGCAGCGGGTGGGGATGGGGGCGCAGCTGGCTGCGGCGTTCCCGGTGTTCGCGGAGACGTTGGACGAGGTGTGCGCGGAGTTCGACCGATTGCTCGGTGGTTCGTTGCGGCAGGTGACGTTCGCCGATGCTGTATTCGATGGCCGGTTCCAGGCGGGCTCCGCTCCTCGTTCCTGCGATACTCACCCGCCTTCCGCCTCCGAAGGACTGTTGGATCGGACGGAGTTCACGCAGCCGGCGTTGTTCGCGTTCGAGGTGGCGTTGTTCCGACTGTTGGAGTCGTTCGGTGTGACTCCGGATGTGCTGGTCGGGCATTCGATCGGGGAGTTGGCCGCAGCGTATGTGGCGGGGGTGTGGTCACTCGCGGATGCGTGTGTGCTGGTGGCGGCACGGGGGCGTTTGATGGGTGCGTTGCCCGAGGGCGGGGCGATGGTGGCGGTCGCTGTGACCGAGCAGCGTGCCGTAGAGATCGTGGCGCCGTATGGGAATCGACTGTCGGTCGCGGCGGTGAACGGTCCGTCGTCGGTGGTGCTGTCCGGTGACAAAGAAGCCGTCGACGAGGCGACGCGAACCTTGTCCGACCAGGGGGTCGAGACGTCACGATTGCGGGTCAGCCACGCGTTCCATTCGGCGCGGATGGACCCGATGCTGGTCGAATTCCATGCTGTAGCCGAAAGTGTGACCTATCGCGCGCCGACCGTCCCGATCTTCTCGACCGTCTCGGGTGCGCAGGCAGCCGATGAGGTGTGTGAGCCGAAGTATTGGGTCGAGCAGGTGCGCGAGTGTGTGCGATTCGCGCCGAGTGTGGACGCTCTCGTGCGGGCTGGAATACGACGATTCGTGGAGGTGGGGCCGGACGCGGTGCTGGCCTCGATGACTCGCCGGTGCCTGGCCGAATACCCGGACATCGAGGCGGACTCTGTGGTGGCTGCCGGGTCTCGACGCTCGGTCGACGAGGTGACGCAGTGTGTGACAATGCTGGGGCAAGCACACACCGCTGGTATCGCGGTGGACTGGCGACCATTGTTCACGGGCCGGGCGCTGCGCCGGATGTCCTTGCCCACCTATGCGTTCCAGCGCCAACGGTACTGGTTGAAGCCATTCGGTGGTGGTTCTTCGGCGGGGTCATCGGATCATCCGCTCCTCACCAGCGGCGTGCCGTTGGCGGGCAAGGACGAATGGCTGTTCACAGGTCGGGTGTCATTGCGTACTCATCCGTGGCTCGCCGATCACGCGGCTTTCGGTTCGGTGCTGTTGCCCGGGACCGGTTTTGTGGAACTGGCGCTGGCCGCGGGCGCGAAGGCGGGCACGGAGTTCGTCGAGGAGCTGTTGCTGGAAGCGCCACTGCTGTTGGAGGACGACACTGCAGTAGATATTCAAATCGGCGTCGAAACCGCCGACGGTGCGGGCCGGCGTCGGTTCGTGATCCATTCCCGTGTTGTCTCCGAGGAGAATCACAATGTGGCCGAATGGGTTTCGCATGCCAATGGCATGCTGACGCCGGTTGCGGAGGCCGCTCCGGCGTGGGTCGAATCGGCGGTCTCCGGAGGATGGCCGCCCGACGGCGTCGATCCCGTGGCGATTGATGGGCTGTACGACCAGTTGGCGGACATGGGGATCGGCTATGGTTCGGTGTTCCAGGGGGTCAGGTCGGTCTGGCGTGACGGTGACGATCTGCTCGCCGAGGTATCGCTCGATGGCGAATCCGGCGATCAGGCAGCGCTGTTCGGGATCCATCCCGCGTTGTTGGATGCCGCCTTTCACCCGCTGATCACCGAATTCGCGCACGACGTGCCGGCGGGGCAGCTGCCGTTGCCGTTCTCGTTCGGCGGAGTGCGGCTGTATCGCAGTGGGGTGACGGCCGTGCGCATGCGGCTGGTGCGATTGGACGCCGGGCGGATGCGGGTGGTCGCCTTCGACGACGCCGGTGCGCCGGTGTTGAGCCTCGATTCGGTGGTCGTCCGTCTCGTGGACGCCACGACGCTGAACAAGGGCGCCGGTCGTGGTGTATCGCTGTTCGAAGTCGAATGGATGGCGGTGCCGGGTGACTCCGGGGCGGAAGTGCGGTCGTTGGATAAGAGCACTCCGAGGCAGATTGCGATGCTCGGTGTCGATAACACCGGACTCGCGGGGTTGCTCGACGGTGGAGTGGTGCCGGAGCTGGTCGTGTGGTCACCCAGCGGTGACGGTGATGTGGTGGCCCGGACGCGCGCGTGGCTGCGATCGACGTTGGAGCTCTTGCAGGAGTGGCAGACTCGGGAGCGGCTGAGCGACTCGCGACTGGTCGTGCTGACGCGGGGAGCGACAGGTCAGGCGCCGGATCCGGCGGGCGCAGCGGTGCGGGGTTTGGTGGGCAGTGCTCAATTCGAGCATCCGGGGCGGTTCATTCTCCTCGACGCGGGTGTCGAGGAGAGCCTGACAGCCGACATGATCGCCGCAGCGGTCGGTTCGGACGAGCCGCAGCTGGCCGTGCGCGGCGGCGCCTTCCAGGTGCCGAGGTTGCGGCGACACGCCGAATCGGCCGCGGCGACGGGGCGCGGAGCGTCAGGGTCGCAGGCGGCAGTCTCCACAACCATGGAGGCCCACGCGGACGCCGTCGTCGAAGCCGCTTCGGCGTTCGGGGCGGGTGCGGTGTTGATCACCGGCGGCACCGGCGGTTTGGGAGCACTGGTCGCTCGGCATGTCGTCGAAGTGCATGGCGTACGCCGGTTGGTGTTGGTGTCGCGGCGAGGTACGCAGGCCGACGGGGTAGCCGAGTTGGTGGGCGAGTTGACGGCGTCCGGCGCGCAGATTCGGGTGGCGGCCTGCGATGTGAGCGATCGTGCCGCGCTGGCGGCGCTGCTGGCGGAGTTGCCGGACGAGTTCGCGCCGAGCGCGGTGATCCATTCGGCGGGCGTGGTCGATGACGGTACCGTCGAGACCCTGACCGCCGAGCAGCTGAACCGGGTGCTGGCGTCGAAGGCGGAGGCTGCGTGGCATCTGCACGAGTTGACCGAGGGCGTGGATCTCTCGGCGTTCGTGTTGTTCTCATCGATCATGGGGGTGATGGGTTCGCCGGGGCAGGGTAACTATGCCGCGGCGAACGCGTTCCTGGACGCGCTGGCTGCGCACCGGCGGGCGACTGGCCTGCCCGCGGTGTCGATCGCGTGGGGATCGTGGAACCAGGGCAGCGGCATGACCAGCGGTCTGGACAGCGTGGCGATGGCGCGGATGGCCGGAACAGGGGTGCGCCCACTGGAGACCTGGGATGGTTTGGCGTTGTTCGATCGCGCCATCGCCGCAGTGGCGCCAGCGGTGATCGGGATAGAGCTCGACACCGAGGTGCTGTCGGCGCAGGCGCGCAGTGGAACTCTGCCGAGTATGTTTCATTCGATCGTCACGGTGCCGGTGCGCCGCGCCGCGGACAATGGCGGGACATTGGTGCGGCGGTTGGCCGCCGCACCGGCGCAGGATCACACGGCGATTGTGCTCGACGTTGTTCGTGAGCAGGTCGCCGGTGTGTTGGGACATATCTCCGCTGACGCTATCGATCCGGATGCGCCGTTCACCGAGCTCGGGTTCGATTCGTTGGCTGGGGTGGAGCTTCGTAACCGGCTCGCCAAAACCTGTGATGTGCGATTGCCGTCGACAGTGGTGTTCGACTATCCCACTGCGGCGGCGTTGGCGGCGTTCGTGCTGTCCCGGGTCGATGTCGCGGCAGCGCTCGCGAGTCCCCGGCGCGCGGTCGAGCCGAGCGCATCAGGCTCCGGCGCCGTGGCATCGGCGATGGTGCCGTTGCTGATATCGGCGAAATCCGAAGCGGGAGTGCGTGCGCAGGCGGCTCGACTGCGTGAGTGGTTGTCGGTGCATCCGGACGTGGAACCGGTGGACGTGGCCCATTCGCTGCTGACCGGGCAAGACCGCATGCAGTGGCGCGGGGCGGTCGTCGCAGCTGACCGGAATACCATGCTGGCCCGGTTGGCTGATCTGGCAGAAGGTCTGCCGGGATCGGCTGTGCCGGGTGTGGCCGAGGGCGTGCCGGTCGACGGGAAGGTCGCGTTCTTGTTCACCGGGGAAGGTGCGCAACGGGTCGGTATGGGTGCCGGGTTGTATGCGGCGTTTCCGGTGTTCGCGTCAGCGTTCGACGAGCTGTGCGCCGAGTTCGACCGGCTGCTGAATGTTTCGTTGAAGGACATCGTCTTCGGTGATGTGGGCGAAGCCGGGGTGGATCGAACTGCGTGGCCGCATCGGACGGAGTACACGCAGCCGGCACTGTTCGCGTACGAGGTGGCGTTGTTCCGGCTGGTCGAGTCGTTCGGGATCACTGCGGATGTGCTTATCGGGCATTCGCTCGGCGAGTTGGTTGCCGCGTACGTGGCTGGGATGTGGTCGCCGGCCGATGCCTGCGCGTTGGTTGTGGCGCGGGATCGGTTGACGGGGACATCGTCCACCGAGGGCGCGATGGATCCAATGCTGCCGGAATTCGACGCCGTGGCCGACCGGGTGACCTACCGCCGACCGCTGTTGCCGGTGGTGTCCACCGTGTTCGGCATGGTCGCGGGCGTGGCTGCCGCCAAACCGATGTACTGGGTCGGTCACGCACGCGACAGGGTTCGTTTCGAGGCCGGGGTAGACGCCATGGTGGACATGGGTGTGCGGCGTTTCCTGGAAATCGGGCCGGACGAAGTGCTGGTGCCGATGACCCGGCAGTGCTTAGCCGGTCGGCCCGGGGATGTCGCGCCGTTGTTCGCGGCGGCGGGCCGCCGCGGTGTCGACGAGGTGACGCAATTGCTGACATTCCTCGCGCACGCTCACCATGCGGGGATCGACGTGGATTGGGGGCCGTTGTTCGCGGGTCGGGCTCCGATGCTGGTCTCGTTGCCGATGCCGGACACCACAGTGGAAACCGGGACTCGGGACTGGCTCACCGATCTGGTCGTGGCCGCGCACCGGCGCGGGCGAGTCGACACCGCGATACCGATGTTGCTGGAGATCGCCAAGCTCGCCGAGACCTTCACCACCATCGACGATCTGCCGGTTCTCCCGACCCCGATACCGCTGAGCAGAGGGACGGAGCGGAGCTTGCGGAGCGACCGTGCTCCAGTCGGCCCTTCGTTGATCTGTGTTCCGTCGTTCATGGTCGGGACCGGACCGCATATGTTCGGTCGGCTGGCGCGTGAGCTCGGCGCCGACTACCCGATAACTGTGCTGCGCCTGCCGGGAACCCGGTCCGGGGAATTGTTGCCCAGGTCGTGGGATGGGTTGCTGGATTGCCTCGCGGCGATTGTGGAAGAGGCCGGGGACTCGCGACCGGTCGTTCTCGTCGGCTATTCGGCGGGTGGCGCGATCGCGCAGGCGTTGGCGCATCGCCTCGAGAAGAATGGGCACGGTCCCGCGGCCGTGATATTGCTCGACCCCTATTCGCCCGACGATGCGGAGCAACGTCGGCGGGTGTTCGTGAGTGCGATGGGCTCGCTGCTCGATCTCGGCGACGAGATGACCGAGATCGGTGACCACGGCCTGGTCGCCATGGCCAAGTACATGCAGATATTCGACGAACGGCAACCCGCGTCGATCGCCGCGCCGATGTTGAGCCTGAGTGCGGCAACGCCGTTGCCCGGAGGGGAGCTCGTCGAGCGGGTGCCGGCCTGGCTGCACACGGGCGAGACGGTGGAGATCGACGCGGACCACTTCTCGATCATCGGAGCGAAGTCCTCCGGAGTGGCGGACGAGATACGGCGCTGGCTCGAGGCGAAGGTGCGGGCCGATGGTTGAAGCAGCGAATGCGATTGCCCCCGCGCTGCGAGACGGCGGCCCGAGGAGGCAGCGGGGCGTACCACCGGACCTTACGAGCGGTGCAATTGCCATTGTCGGTATGTCGTGCCGGTTGCCGGGTGCGGTCGATCTCGCGGGTTTTTGGCGGTTGCTGCGTGGTGGTCGTGACGGTGTCGGTTCGGC
>NZ_JBFAAB010000048.1:17572-25116 GCF_040639505.1 Nocardia sp. NPDC023852 | reverse complement strand
GAACTCAACGGGCGCCCTCGACAAACTCTCGGATTCCGCACACCATCAGAAGCACTCGAAGAGGTGTTGCGTTGACCGCCTGAGCCCGCACCGCTTATCGGGGGGCGAGCAAATCCGCCCCCGGCGCTAAGGAGTTACGACCGGCGCGATCCCATATTCGGCGTGCTCGTATGCCCCTGGAGCTCACGGATATCGGGCGCCGGGCGGGCTCGGATGGCGGCGTAGTTGGCCCAGTCAGTCGCAAGGGCCGAGGCGCGTTCCGCGGCGAATCGTGGGTTGCAACCGACGAGGTCGGCGAGGACCGGTGCAGGGATCTCACGCAGGAGCTCGTTTGAAGGCTGCGACCCGGCCGCATCACCCCAACATCTACTGCCGAACCCGGCCGAACTGTTCCTCAGCCCCGACCCCGATGGAAGGCGTCAGCTTTCCGCTGGCTCCTGAGCTGCTTCCTCGCAAGCAGGCGACTGTCCTGGCAGTCGGCTTCTCGTCCGTGTTCAGCTGGCGCGAGTCCAGGTGGCTTCGGGGAGGTCGAGGAGGTATCGCAGGGTTGGTTCGAGTGCGCGTTCCAGCATCTCCAATGTGAGCGCAGCTGGGCCGCCCGGGATTTCACCGAGCGACGTCGGAAAGGTTTCCGCGCCGTTGAAGGCGGTCATTAGTTGGGCGGCGCGGACCATGACGCTGGGTTCGGCTTCGGGTGCCGCGCGGTTCAGGACGGCGTTCATCACAGTCGCGCAGACCGCGGGGTCCACCAGACGGGTTCGAAATACGGTAGGATCGAAATCTTTTGTTCGTGCATCGGTTCGGGCTCGCGCGGCAACCAATTCGGATCCAAGGTCGATGATTCGGGTCATCGGCAGCGCCGCGTCACCAGCCGTGATCCAGAAGGTGCCGGTCGTGTCGTGCGCGTAGGCGAGAGCGATCAGCGCCGCAGCGGCTATGTCCTGCGGGATGACATCGATGTGGGTGCCAGGTTCACATGGCAGGAAGGGCAGTTGTCCGGAGAGGGCGAACCCGAGCAGGTAGTGCAGTGCTTGCAGGCGAGCTATCCGACCGGTGCGCGAGTCGCCGATAACGGTCGACAGTTGCGCGATGCTTGCGGGCACCCCTGATTCGCGGATCAGGGTCTCGCCTGCCGCCTTGGACTCGGCGTAGGCGTCGAAGGGTGTGCCGCCTCCGGCCCGGGCAACGAAGGCGGTTCCTACGTGCACCAGCCGTGCGTCGGCGTCTGCCGCGAATCGGAGTAGCTGCTCAACCCCGCAAACGTTCACGTTGTGAAGGTATCGACGATTGGTGGTGTGGTTCACCGCCGCTGCGCAGTGGATGACGACATCGATTCGGGTGGTGAGGTTCTGGTATTCGGCGGCCGACAAACCGAGCCGGGGACGCGTGATGTTGCCGCGGACCGCAGGTACGGCGACCGGTCGGTAATGCGTCAGGGCGACAACCGAATCACTCGGGAGGCACTCGAGGATTGCGGAGCCAACGACCCCGCTGGCTCCGGTGAGCAGGATGGTGGGGTCAGGCATGCTCGGCGCCTCAGAACGGTCCGAGTAGCAGATTCGCGGGTGTGGCGGCGTCCACGCTGGTGACGTACTCGGTGACCGCGGTCAGGCACTGCGCGTAGTTCAGCTTGCCGCTGTTGTCGGGATCGATTGCAGCCCAGGCAGTTTCGGCGTCGGCGGGAGAAAATCCGAGGATCGTAGTTCCCAGCCGTATCGCGTCGTCCCGGTCGATCAAGCCGTCGTTATCGGCGTCGATCATGGCAAAGGCCAGATTGGTGAGATTGCCGATGTATTGCAGGGTTTTGTCCGGCGTGGTCGCAACGCTGTTGGCCATGGCGATCACGAAGTGCTCGCGATCCAGCCGCTCCAGGTCCGGCACCCAGCGGGGTTTGACGACGAAGGCATGCCAGACCTGGTCGATGGCCGCGGAGAGCTGTGCGACGCGCGGAGAGCTGTCGTCGTATCCGGTCAGTTGTGCGAGCCTGCGCGCGAGGACCGCGGTATCGGCCGGTGTGACAACACCGTCACCGTCGACGTCGGCGACCGCGAACATGCGCAGCTGTTTGCGCCGCAGCAACGGATGCTGTTCCGCCGCAATCGCGGCGGCCGCATCCATCTCTGCCGCAACGGTGGCGGTGAAGCCGGTCCCAGGTGCGAGGAAGTCGTTCATATCGACCCTATTCCACTGTCGCAGTGTTTGATTCGAGAGCATACCAGTCCACATCCGGACTGTTCGGCCTGTCCGGCCGGCCATCGGGCATTCGCGTTATCGTCCGCACTGAAACGCCTGCACCGCCGGCGCCCAGTTGCGGTTCACCGACCGGCACGGCCTCCGGTTGGCCAGCACCAACCAACCCTACGAACGAAAGGAACCACCCTCCGGGCCCGTTGAAGGGGGCTGAAAAACAGTTCGGCCGGGTCCGGCGCTAATCCGCCGCATGCTCGCCGAACGAGGTTGTCGTGTGGACAGTTTCATGCCCTCCCCTGCTACCGCAAATAGTTTCCTGAGCGTGAACCCGTCCGCGAGACACAGCTAGGCTGTTGCTGGCCATGACGTTGTTGACGTTGGTCGTCAGGAAGTAGTCGCGCGGGTACTCTGGAGCCGTGCTTAGGCAGCAGCGATTTCGGGACCCCCGGCCGGGTTATGGCCGCGGGGTCATCGACGCGCGCTACTAGCGCATAGGTCTCCGCAGGCACGGCCGGGGGGAAGCCCTTTTCCTTCACTGGCTTGCAACCCTTTCGGAGACCTCCACATGTCGCACGCTGACTATCTGACTTCTGACCAGCTCTGCTACGCGCTGAACCTGCGCGACCTCACTGATCCCGCTCAGGGCGGGCACGCCATCCAGGCTCTTCTCGCTTCCGTCGTGGGTGCGCTGCAACCTGAGTGGGGCGCCTCCGTCCGCTACGTGCGTAACTCTCCAGTCGTGCCCGTGCGTGAAAACTACGACCGCCTGGGCTACGACCCCGACGATGTCACCCGCGCCCGACGGTATACCCGCTACATCAGCCCCACCGTGATGCTCCGCAGCCAGACGAGCGCCGAACTCCCGACTGCCCTCGAGGATTACGCGGGACGTAGCGAGGTCGATGAGCTGATCGTGGCCCCGGGCCTCGTCTACCGGCGTGACGCCGTCGATCGCAGCCACGTGGGCGAGCCGCATCAGGTGGATCTATGGCGCATCCGCAGCACTCCGGACACGGGTGACGAGGACATGCTCACCATGATCGGCCGCTTGGTCGAGGCGGTTCTTCCGGGCGCCAAGTGGAAGACGGCCGATGTCTCGCACCCGTACACGGTGGGCGGCAGGCAGATCGACGTCCTCCACGAGGGTAAATGGCTCGAGCTTGCCGAGTGCGGACGCATCCATCCCGAGGTGCTGCGCGGTTCAGGGCTCGACCCGGAGCAGTGGTCCGGCCTCGCTCTCGGCATGGGGTTGGAGCGGGCCCTGATGCTGCGCAAAGGCATACCCGACATTCGCTATCTACGGGCACAAGACCCGCGCATCGCCGCCCAAATGCTGAACCTCGAGCCCTGGCAGCACGTCTCGCTGCTGCCCGCTTCCCGGCGCGACATCTCGGTGGTCGTGGCAGAAGAAGAGGATGAAGAGACGCTCGGCGACCGTATCCGCATCGCCCTCGGCGGCGACGCCGACGTCATCGAGTCCCTCGACGTGCTCAGCCGCACTACGCACGCGGAACTGCCCGAGGCAGCGCGCGCTCGCCTCGGCACACAGGAAGGTCAGGTCAACCTCCTGTTGCGAATCGTGCTCCGCCCCATCGACCGCACACTGACCTCGGACCAGGCCAACGTGATACGCAACGTCATATATCGGGCAGTCCATGAAGGACCAGTGCTGGAACTGATCTGAGATCGTCATGACTTCACGTCTGCACGCCAATGCGCCGCTCTCACCCGAAGGACGCCGCCGATTGATCGAACGCTGCCGAACCCGGCCGATCGCGCACGTGGCCAAAGAGATGGGCATCTCCCGCGCGACCGCCTCGAAATGGGTCAACAGGTACAGACGCTTCGGAGAACTCGGCCTGCTGGATCGCTCGTCCTCTCCGATCCGGCAGCCATCAGCGACCCCTGGCCAGCTCGTGGGGCAGATCGAGTCGATGTTGCGCGAGCACAAATGGTCAGCATCCCGCATCGCCTTCGAACTCAACCAAGTCGGGACGCCGGTCAGCAGGCGCACCATCAGCCGGCTACTCGCTCAACTGGGCCTGAACACACGGAAGTTCATCGACCCGAACGGCGAGACGAACCGGGATCCGCAACGCATCACAGCCAAACGCCCGGGCCACATGGTGCATCTCGATGTGAAGAAAGTCGGACGAATTCCCGACGGTGGTGGGTGGCGCGTACACGGCAAAGGCAGTGCGGAGGCCAAAGCCGTCGCCCGTACGAAGACTCGTGGAGCGAAGACCGGATATGTCTTCCTGCACTCGGCCATCGACGGATACTCCCGACTCGGCTACACCGAAGCCCTATGTGATGAGAAGGCCGCCACAGCTGTCGCGTTCCTCGGCCGCGCGAAAGCCTGGTTCGCAGCCCACGGCATCACCAGGATCGAGCGGGTCGTGACCGACAACGGCTCCTGCTACCGGGCCGCCGCTTTCCGTGAGGCGGTCGGCTCCAGCCGCCACCAGCGCATCACGCCCTATACGCCTCGACACAACGGCAAAGTCGAGCGATACAACCGGATTCTCGCCGAAGAGTTTCTCTACGCCCGCACCCGGAACTCGGAAACCGAGCGCGCGGCCGCACTCAAGATCTGGAATCAGCACTACAACTACCACCGACCACACGGCGCGCACGATGGACAACCACCCGCATCCGCGACGCCATCACGCGTTAGCAACGTCCTGGCCTCCTACAGCTAGCGCAGAACATCGAGGCCAAGGGCGGACCGGTGGCGCACGGGATATCACCGTAGAGGAGCTGCGCATGATCCTGTCGGCCGTCCGAACGTCGGATCTCCCCTGCCCGCGAAAGCTGTCCCGAGCCGAACGCACATGCGGCAAGCCAGTGAAGTCCTACACCCCGCCGACCGTGGCGGGTTCTGCGAGAGCGCCGACCTTGCCGACTGGGTGACACTGCTCGCCGGTACTGTATTGCGGCGTAGCCAGGTGTTGGGGCTGCTGTGGTCAGACATCAACCTGGACGCGCACACTCCGAACAAGCGGCAAGGTCGTACGGGGTCAAGGGCACGGGTCTCGTGCGAGTAGAGAACGACGACGACCCGAAGAACCGCAAGGGTGTGATAGCGCTGCCTAGTTTCGCCGTAGAGGTGTTGAAGCGGCGGCGGAACGCCATCGCCGCTCGCAAGCTGGCATCGCCTCCCAAAGGGGAAGCCACGCTCGATCTGGTGTTTCCGTCAACTGTGTGACGCTGCGCGATCCACAGAACGTCGGCCACGAGTGGCAGCGGGTTCGTGATGCGCTCGGCATCCCTGACGTGACTCCGCATAGCCTCCGGGGTGCGGTGGCAACGATCCTCGATGACGCGGGCTTGTCGGCACGTGTGACGGCGGATGTGCTCATGCACGTAGATCCGGCCATGACGCAGCGCAGGTACATGGCGCGCGGACGGGTTCATCAAGCTGCTGCTGATGCGCTGGAGCGCGCGGTGAGCGGGAAGCCCTGAGCAGGGGACGGAGCACGAATTTGTTGTGACTTAGAGATCAGTTCAGAATGTAGCGGCGTGTCGGTTTGGTTTGCCGTGCAACGTCTTTGAGACTCTTGCTGTTGATGAAGTGGTGGCCGATGCGTTGTGGGCGAGGCTGTAGCGATTGATTCCGGTGCGGCAGCGGTGGTTTCTCCCGGCTGTCGGCGGACCGGCGACCGCGCGGCGTTGGAAGGCATCCTGTTCGTGGCCCGCACCGGTATCGGCTGGAACCAGCTGCCGACCGGACTGTTCGGAGCCTCCGGCGCGATCCGAAACCACCTGCTGCGGCCATCCCGGACTCTGCGGTCCGCACGGACACTCTCATCACGGTCGCGATATCCGGCAGCGGCCCCAATCCGTTGTCCGCTGAAGGCCCGCCCCTGGATCATGGACAGCAACGGGATTCCCCGCGCTGACCGCAAAGCCATCCACGACCCAATCTGTCTGTATCAGAGTTTGTGACGATTGAGGAAATCGTCACGCAAGCCGATGCCTGGCGCCGCTCGCCCCGAACCCGGCGACGGAGCTGACCACACGAAATCCCGGGATGAGCCGAGTCAGTCGAGCGCCTCGGCGTTGAAGAGCCGGGCCGCGGGGTTCGTCCTCGCCGGGCGTCCAGATCCCGCGGCGGGCGTCGATGTCGTCCAGTCGCCGGTGGGTGCCGTCCTTGTTCCTCGAGGCGCGGTCGACTTCGCTGTCGGGGTGAGGTGGTTGGATTCGGAGCGTCGCCCGTCCCTGCCGGCCTGGCCATTGATGAGGTGCGAGGTCTTCAAGGTGAAGGACGGTCGCGGCATAGACGCGACCGCCCTCGATGTCACACCAGCCCGCAGCCGGATTGGTCGTTGTCTTCAGGACTCTGCCCGGCCGGGCCAACCCGATGATCGTGATCCTCCCCTCCGCGCCCCGCACCGCTTACACCAGATGTGTCTACAGGTTGATGCGGAAGTAGGTCGGCTGGGTGGTGCCGCCGACGCAGACGGTGCCCTCGGGGATCGTCGAGGCCTGAACGTCGGCGGTGTAGAAGCATGCCGTCGAGGCAGTGATCTCCTCGGCCGTGACGCTGACGGACCCGTCGGGGCCGACCGTGACGGGCAGCTCGGTGTCGGTGCCGGTGTCCGGGCAGACGTAGCGGACGACGCCGCCCGGGGCCAGGCCCACGCCTGAGGGGAAATCGAGCGTGATGGTCGTCTGACCGGCGGGAACCATGGCGTTCGCAGATACCGTGAACTTCAGCTGCGTGGTCACCCCCGGCGTCATCAGCACCGGATCCGGTGGATCCTGAACGACCGTGAAGACGGCATGCTCAACCCTCCTGACCCGCACATTGCCGTTGTCGACGATATAGAGGTTGCCCATCCCGTCCACCGCCACATCACCCGGCCAGCTGAGTGCGGCGTTGATGGCGGGCTGGTTGTCGCCGTTGTAGCCGTTGGTGCCGGTTCCCGCCACTGTGGTGATGCGCCCGGTGGCGTGATCCACCCTCCGCACCCGCTGGTTCCCGCGGTCGGCGATGTAGAGGTTGCCCGCTCCGTCCACCGCCACACCGCACGGGCCGTCGAGGGTGGTGTTGATGGCGGCCTGGTTGTCGCCGTTGTAGCCGTTGGTGCCGGTACCGGCCACGGTGGTGATGACCCCGGCGGGATCCACCCTCCGCACCCGATCGTTGCATTCGTCCCCGATGTAGAGGTTGCCCGCCCCATCTACCGCCACATTGCGCGGGAGGTTGAGTTCGGCGTGGATGGCGGGCTGATTGTCGCCGTTGTAGCCCTGGGTGCCGGTGCCCGCCACCGTGGTGATGACCCCGTCAGGATCTACCCTCCGCACCCGATGGTTTTCGAGGTCGGCGATGTAGAGGTTGCCCGCCCTGT
>NZ_JBFAAB010000048.1:0-17475 GCF_040639505.1 Nocardia sp. NPDC023852 | reverse complement strand
GGTGCCGGTGCCCGCCACCGTGGTGATGACCCCGTCAGGATCTACCCTCCGCACCCGATGGTTTTCGAGGTCGGCGATGTAGAGGTTGCCCGCCCTGTCCACGGCCACATCGAACGGGCCGTTGAGTTCGGCGTTGATGGCGGGCTGGTTGTCGCCGTTGTAGCTGTTGGTGCCGGTGCCCGCCACCGTGGTGATGACCCCGTCAGGATCTACCCTCCGCACCCGATGGTTTTCGAGGTCGGCGATGTAGAGGTTGCCCGCCCCATCCACCGCCGCACCGAACGGGCCGTTGAGTTCGGCGTTGATGGCGGGCTGGTTGTCGCCGTTGTAGCCGTAGGTGTCGGTACCTGCCACTGTGGTAATGGCCCCGATGGCGATGGGTGCTGTGCTCTTGGAAGCCTCCCTGTTCTCGAGTTCCGTATAACGACGGTGTGTTGCACGTGTCTGTGAGGGCACCGCTTCGATACTGAAGTGGATCGGCTGGGTGGTGCCGCCGACGCCGACGGTGCCCCCGGGGATCGCCGGGGCCTGGACGTCGGCGGTGTAGAAGCATGTCGTCGAGGTAGTGATCTCGTTGGCGGTGACGCTGACGGATCCGTTGGGGCCGGTCGTGACGGGCAGCTCGGTGTCGATGCCGGTGTCGGGGCAGCGGTAGCGGACGACGCCATCAGGCGCCAATCCCACGCTCGAGGGGAAATCTAGGGTGATTTTCTGACCGGCGGGGACCGTGGCGTTCGCCGATACCGTGAACTTCAGTTGCGTGCTCACCCCTGCGGTCATCACCACCGGATCCGGGGCATCCTGAACGACGGTGAAGACAGGTTCCTGAACGCGGAAGTGCGTCGGCTCGGTGGTGCCGCCGACGGCGATGGTGCCCTCGGGGACATCCTCGATGAAGACCGGGACCCAGACGTCTACGGAGTAGAAACATCCCGTCGAGGCAGTGATCTCGTTGGCGGTGAAACTCACCGACCCGTCGTCGCCGACCGTGACCGGCAGCTCGGTGTCGATGCCGGTGTCGGGGCAGCGGTAGCGGACGACGCCATCAGGCGCCAATCCCACGCTCGAGGGGAAATCTAGGGTGATTTTCTGACCGGCGGGGACCGTGGCGTTCGCCGATACCGTGAACTTCAGTTGCGTGCTCACCCCTGCGGTCATCACCACCGGATCCGGTGGGTCCTGCACGACGGTGAAGACAGGCTCCACCCTCCGCACTCGATTGTTGCTGCTGTCGGCGATGTAGAGGTTGCCCGCCCCGTCCACCGCCACACCCTCCGGCTCGCGGAGTTCGGCGTCGATGGCGGGCTTGTTGTCGCCGTTGTAGCCCCAGATGCCGGTACCCGCCACCGTGGTGATGACCCCGTCAGGATCCACCCTCCGCACCCGCTAGTTTTTGTTGTCGGCGATGTAGAGGTTGCCCGCCTCGTCCACCGCCACACCGGTCGGCTCGTTGAGTTTGGCGTTGATGGCGAGCTTGTTGTCGCCGTTGTAGCCCCAGTTGCCGGTACCCGCCACCGTGGTGATGACCCCGTCAGGATCCACCCTCCGCACCCAATCGTTGTCGCAGTCGGCGATGTAGAAATTGCCCGCCCCATCCACCGCCACACCCTGCGGGTAGTTGAGGTCGGCGTTGACGGCGAGCTGGTCGTCGCCGTTGTAGCCCTCGGTGCCGGTACCCGCCACCGTGGTGATGCGCCCGGTGGCATGATCCACCCTCCGCACCCGATGGTTGAGGTCGTCGGCGATGTAGAGGTTGCCCGCCCCGTCCATCGCCACGTCAGTCGGGTTGTCGAGGTCGGCGAAGATGGCGAGCTTGTTGTCGCCGTCGTAACCCCAGGCGCCGGTACCTGCCACTGTGGTAACGGCCCCGGTAGCGATAGCTGCTGTGCTCATGGAAGCCTCCCTCTTCTTGAGTTCTCGTACAACGACGGTGTATTGCAAGTGCTGGGAGGGCACCACTGCGTGATGCCCTCCCGCAGGAGATACCCCCAACCCCCCGAATACCCCACAGAGACGAAACCCCCGGCGAAAATCCTGTCGACCTGTGGTGATGTGGTGGCGGTACGGAACTGAAGCAGTACTACCGATCGCCAGAACAGGATCATCAAGTGGATGCGTCGGTGCACTTCGAGGGCTCTCCACCCGACGACCGAGCAATCGCCTCGGCCTGGCCAGCAGAGTCAGCAATCCTGCCGTACGAGCGGCCTGCACATGATGTAAGCGGAACTACCAAACCCTGCCCACAAGACGGCTAGGGACTGCTGCAGGGATAGGTGACAACCGAGTTGGCTTGCCCTTCGGGTGGGCTGGAAGGATGTCGCTGTGCCCAAGCCCTACCCTCGTGAGTTCCGCGACGATGTCGTGCGCGTCGCTCGCAATCGCGATGATGGTGTGACGCTCGAGCAGGTCGCCGCCGATTTCGGGGTCCACCCGGTGACGCTGTCGAAATGGATGCGCCAGGCCGATGTCGACGAGGGCACCAAGCCCGGCACCAGCACCGGTGAGTCGGCCGAGTTGCGGGCCGCGAAACGACGAATCCGGTTGCTGGAGCAGGAGAACGAGGTCCTCAAGAAGGCCGCGGCCTATTTCGCGCAGGCGAACCTGCCGGGAAAATGATCTACCCGCTCGTCCGTGAGCTGGCCGAGGACGGGATCCCCGTCACGGTGACGTGCCGGGTGCTGAAACTGGCACGTCAGCCCTACTATCGGTGGCTGGCCGAACCGGTCACCGACGCCGAGCTCATCGCCGCCTACCGAGCGAACGCCTTGTTCGACGCCCACCGCGACGATCCCGAGTTCGGCTATCGGTTCCTGGCCGACGAGGCCCGCGCCGCTGGTGAACCGATGGCCGACCGCACTGCCTGGCGGATCTGCTCACAGCACGGCTGGTGGAGCGTGTTCGGCAAGAAACGAAGCGGCAAGGGCAGAGTCGGTCCACCTGTTCACGATGATCTGGTCCGCCGAAATTTCGCTGCCGACGGCCCGAATCGGTTGTGGTTGAGCGATATTTCCGAGCATCGGACCAGCGAGGGCAAGCTCTACATTTGCGCGGTCAAGGATGTCTATTCCAACCGGATCGTCGGCTACTCGATCGATTCCCGGATGAAATCGGCGCTCGCGGTCCGCGCGCTCAACAACGCGGTGGCTCGCCGCGGTGACGTGGCCGGCTGCATCCTACATTTCGACCGCGGGTCGCAATTTCGCAGCCGAAAGTTCCTGCGCGCCTTGGCTCGTCACGGCATGGCGGGATCGATGGGCCGTGTCGGCGCGGCCGGTGACAACGCTGCCATGGAGAGCTTCTTCGCGCTGCTACAGAAGAACGTCCTCGATCGTCGATCCTGGTGCAGCCGTGCGGAATTGAGAATCGCGATCGTTACCTGGATCGAGCGAACCTACCACCGCCGCCGACGCCAAACCGCTCTCGGGCGTTTGACGCCGGTCAAATACGAGACAATCATGACCCCAGCGGCCAGTCAGGCCGCGTGACCGAAGCTGTCACCTGATCTTGCAGCAGTCCCCTCCGACTCGTCCAGCAATCGCTGCACCGTCGCAATGTCCACGTCCTTGTTCCTCTCGTTGGTCAGGCTCATTGGCTGATTTCTTCGATCTCGGTGTATTTCGTCCGGGAATTCGTTCTTGCGGTTGTCGGGACAGTGGAGTAACAACGCCGCCGGCGTACGGCGGCGTTGTTGGCTTCACGTCGCGGGCACGGTGTCTGATCAGAGATGTAGCAGGTGTGTCGCGTTGAGGTGTGCGATGCGTTCGAGGTCGGTGCGGTGGAACGGTGCTGTGCGGAGGAAATCGACTGCCTCGGCGGTGGATTCGTAGGGGTAGTCGACGGCGAACAGCAGTCGGTCGGCGCCGATGGCGTGGACGGCTCCGAGGAGTGCGGCGTGGGAGAAGACGCCACTGGTGGTCGCGTAGAGGTTGTGCCGCAGGTAGTGGGAGGGCAGTTGTCGTGGCCTGCTCGTGGGGTCTGCCTGCTGGTAGCGGCTGTCGAGCCGGGCCAGCTGGAAGGGAAGCAGTTCTCCCATGTGTCCCAGCGTCACCGAGGCCCCGGGGAACTCGTCGAACACTCCGCTGTAGATCAGGCGGAGTGCGTGGGCGCCGACCTGCGCTGTCCATCCCCAGGACGGCCCGCTCAGCACGGGATGTCCCTGGAACACCCGCCACTGATCGGCGGGTAGGAGCGCGGGATGAAGGTAGAGCGTCACGCCGAGCCGTTCCAGTTCGGCCCACACCGGCCGGAACTGTGGCTCGTCGAGGTAGTGGCCCTGGACGTGGTCGTTGTGCAGGACTCCCTTGAGGCCGAGTTGCTCCACCGCCCGGCGCAGTTCGACCACGGCGGCCTTCGGGTCCTGCAACGGCAGGGCGGCGAAACCGGCGAACCGTGTGGGGTGGGCGGCGACCACTCCGGCCAGGTAGTCGTTGACCCGGCGGGCCGTGGTCACGGCCGCGGCGGGGTCCTTGATGACCTCCACGCCGGGTGAGGTGAGCGACAGGACCTGCATGTCCACCCCGTGTTCGTCCATGTCCGCCAGCCGCAGCTGCGTGATGTCGGCGAGCCGGCGACCCCACTCCTGCCCCCAGCCGGCAGGCATCCGGGCCTCGCCCGGCCACGGGATCAGCTCCGGAACGGAGAACGCCTCTTCGACTGCGATCACCTTGGTGTCATGCCCCGGGCCGCCCGCGGCGAGGGGGGATACGGACGATCCTGTCGTCATCGTCATGCCTTTCCATCGGTTATGAGAATCGGGGTCCGGAGTGGAGATCAACCCGTACCATTAGGTAACCTAATCGTAGGCTACCTAATGGTACAGTGGTCTCCGAAGCTCCAGTGATGTCGATCACCACCCCGACCGGCTAACTATCGGCAGACCGCGCCGAACCGCCCGTCCCACCGTGAAAGCAGAACCCCATGCCCTCCTCCTCGCCCGAATCCGAGCCGCTCATCCGGCTGCTGTGGCGCGCACACCACTGGTTCCGAGCCGCCCTGACCAGTGCGTTCGAAGCCCAGGAAGACGGGGCGACCGTCAGCGCGGCACACGTGACCCTGCTGAGCCAGCTCCCCTCGGAGGGGGCGAGCAGCGCCGAGCTGGCTCGACGTCTGGGCGTCAGCGCACCGACCGCGCACCAGTGGGTCCATGAACTTGTCGCCGCGGGCGTGGTGACCGTGGAGAGCGACCCGCGGTCAGCTCGGTCGAAGCTCGTGCGCCTCACCGAGGCCGGTGCTCGGCGCCGCGCGGAGACGATGCGGATACTGGCCGGACTCGAAGCCGCGCTCGCCGGGCGCGTCGGCGCGGATACCGTCATCGCGCTTCGGGCCGCGCTGGAGGAACCGTGGGGATCTCCGGAATCGGCGGTGGTGGAACTCCCCGGCCTTTCCACCCGGTAACGCTGTCGGCTCCCCGGCACGGTGGCCGGTACCTCTCCGAGCGGCAGGTACGTGTGCCCGGTTTGCCGGGCCGGTCTCAATGCCGACCTGCCGTCGTGCGTAGTCGGCCGATGGCGTCAAGCACGCTCGCACCTTAGGAAGACAGGCTTAACGCAATGGCAGACGCACTCCTGATCGACACCACCACGGGGACCGTTCGCGGATACGCACTCCTTGACGGAGGTCATCTCTTCGCCGGCATCCCCTTCGCCGCACCCCCGGTGGGCGAGCTGCGGTTCCGCCCGCCCCAGCCGCCCCAGCCTTGGCAGGGTGTCCGCCAGGCCGACAGCTTCGCACCGGCTCCCGCGCAGGGCACGTCTGCTCTGATGCCGGAGGCGAGCCAG
Source organism: Nocardia sp. NPDC023852 (assembly GCF_040639505.1). NCBI lineage: Bacteria > Bacillati > Actinomycetota > Actinomycetes > Mycobacteriales > Nocardiaceae > Nocardia > Nocardia sp. NPDC023852. The sequence continues at coordinate 11,698 of NZ_JBFAAB010000048.1, read as the reverse complement.
AAGTCCTCTTTCCCGTCCTTCCCCACAGCGGAGATCCGGGCGACGTCCGAGGACTGCCTGTATCTCAACGTCTGGACGCCGACGACGACGGCTGAGGACGCCATCCGCCCCGTCATCGTGTGGATTTACGGCGGCGGATACGAGGCCGGCTCCGCCGCACCCCCGTACAGCGACGGGGCCGCTCTCGCCCGGCAGACCGGCGCGGTCGTCGTCGCCGCCAACTACCGTTTGGGGGCACTCGGCTTCCTGCACCTGGCCGACCTCGGCAGCCAGTGGGCCGGGTCGACCAATCTCGCCCTGCAGGATCAGATGGCGGCGCTGCGCTGGGTACGGGACAACATCGCCGCCTTCGGCGGTGACCCCGGCAATATCACCGTGGCGGGACAGTCCGCCGGCGCCTTCTCCATCGGAGCCCTGCTGGCCGCACCCGCAGCCGCCGGCCTCTTCCACAAGGCCATCCTGCAGAGCGGCAGTACATCCCGGATCTTCGACCGGGCCACCGCCACCACCATTGCCGAGGAGCTGATCACCGCACTCCGTCTCGACGACCCCGAGGATCTGCTCACCGTCGCCTGTCAGCGGATCCTGGACGTACAGAGCGCTGTCGTCACCGGCGACATCGGGCAGCGTAACCTGCCCGGCGGCCGGTCCTGGGGTGCCGTACTCGACGGCAGCGTGCTGCCCGTCGCCCCGCATCAAGCCGTCGCCGACGGCGCCGCCACCGGGATTCCCTTGCTCGTCGGCGCTACCCGCGACGAAGTCCGTGTCTTCCAGATGATCGGCGGCGACTCCTTCCGCCCCGAGGACGAAACGGCCCTGTACCGCGAAATGCGGCGGGCTGGTATCACGGAGCCGGAGAAGCTCCTCGACGCCTACCGCCGCCGCACCGCCGGCTCCGACGACCTGTCAACCTTGCGCTGTACCTTCCTCACCGACGCCCTCTACCGGATCCCGGCCACGCGTCTGGCCCAGGCCCAGGTAGAGGCGGGCGGCCGCGCCTACCACTACCTCCTCGTCGACGAACCGTGCGGCCCGGCCATGGGCGCCTTCCACGGCGCCGACCTACTCCACGTCTTCGACAAACTGTCCATCGTCGGCGCCGACACCCCCGAACACCTCACCGCCCGCGACACCCTCGTCGGCGCCTGGGCCGCCTTCGCCGCCACCGGCTCCCCAGGCTGGCCGCTGTACGCCCCGGAAGCCGCGGGCAACTCCCGGGCCATCGGCGGCTCCCCGGCGGATGCCGGCCGGATGATCGACGAACCCCCGGCCGACGACGTCAGCGCACTGTGGCCCACCCGGCCTTCCTGACGCACTCGGGATCTTCGACACCGGCCACGCGGCGATCGACTACCGGTACCCGCTCTCGCCGGCCTGGCCAGCGGAGAGGCTGTCCCGCTGAGCGTCGCCGAACTTCTCGGTGCCCAGCACGCCGAGCAACTGCAGCTTCTCGAACGCCTCCGTGCGCGGCGGCGCGGTGAGCACCAGCAACATTTGCGACTGGTCCTCGGTGAACAACGCCTGGCAGTCCACCTCGATCTCGCCGAGCTGCGGGTGCACGAGCACCTTGTGGTCCACGAACCGCTTCGCGACCTCGTGCCGCTCCCACAGCTCCGCGAACTCGGCGCTCTCCCGGCACAGCACGCGCACCAGCTCACCGGCACGTGAACGCGGACCCAACGGCCCGTACGCGGCGCGCAGGTTCGCCACCTGCGCCCGGCTATGCCGGTCGTGGTCGCGCTCCGGGTAGATCAGGCGCCCGTCGGGGTGGAGGAACCAGCGGTAGATCCAGCTGCGGGCCGGCCCGGTGTACCGGGAAGTGTCGCCGTACAAGGCCTCGGCGAGCCGGTTCTGCACGAGCACCTCGCCGAGGCTGGACAGGACCAGCGCGGGTGTGTCCGACAGCCGGTCCAGTACCCGTTGCAACCCGGGTGCGACGTGCGTGGCGGTCACCTGCGGCGACGGGGCGTTCCGGCCGGCCACCCGGAACAGGTAGTCCCGCTCGTCGTCGGTCAGCCGCAGCGCGCGTGCCAGCGCGGCCAGCATCTGCTCGCTCGGCTGCGGACCTCGCTGCTGCTCCAGCCGCGTGTAGTAGTCCGTGGACATCGCCGCCAGCGCCGCGACCTCCTCCCGCCGCAGCCCCGGCGCCCGCCTGCGCGCGCCCGCCGGCAACCCGAGGTCTTCCGGACGCAGGTCCTCCCGGCGACGGCGTAGGAAGGCCGCAAGCTCCGCACGATCCATAGTCCCAGTATCCGGCTCCTGCTCACGCGAGCCAGGGATCGCCGATCCCCCGATAAGTGATCTCTGCCGCGCGTCGAGGCTTCAGCGCGAAAGTCGTGGCATGGACATCACCGGAAACACCGTCTTCATCCCCGGCGCCACCAGCGGCATCGGCCTGGCGCTCGCCCTCGCCCTGCGGGAGCGCGGCAACACCGTGATCGTCGGCGGCCGGCGCACCGAACTGCTCGACAAGATCGCTCTCGAACACCCCGGCGTCGACACCGTCCGCATCGACACCGCCGCCCCGGAGAGCATCCGGTCCGCGGCCAAGGACATGCTCGCCCGCCACCCCGAGCTCAACGTGCTGATCACCATGGCCGGGATAATGAACGCGGAGGACTGGCACCGGCCCGACACGTTCCTCGACTCGGCCGAGCGCATCGTGACCACCAACCTCCTCGGCCCGATCCGCCTGATCGCCGCCTTCGTCGAGCACCTGCAGGCCCGGCCCGGCGCCACCATCATGACCGTCTCCTCCGGACTCGCGTTCGCTCCGCTGAAGATGACGCCGAGCTACAACGCGTCCAAAGCCGCCATCCACATGCTCAGCGAGTCACTGCGGCTCCAGCTCGCCGACACATCGGTACGGGTGGTCGAACTCGAACCCCCGTTGGTTCAGACGGATCTGATGCCGGGGCAGGCAGACAGTCCGCACGCTGTACCGCTCGATGCCTACATCGCGGAGGTCATGAGCATCATCGAAGCTCAGCCCGATGCGAAGGAGATTCAGGTGGAGCGGGTCAAGTTTCTGCGGTATGCGGAGGTTCGTGGTGACTATGAGCAGGTTGTCGAGGTGCTCAACGCCATGGACCCGCACGGGAACTGACCGGCGCGTGAGCACCGGCTTCAAACGTGTCTGAAGCGTCTTACAGATGGAGACTGATATGACAGCGGCGACGGCGGCCGATCTGGTGGTACGAGCCGGCACCGTGCACACGATGGACCCTGCGGCTCCGCGCGCGACCGGGTTGGCGGTGCGGCAGGGCAAGATCGTCGCACTGGCCGGGCGGCGGAGTGGACGGGACGTGTTGGACGCCTTCGTAGGCCCGGACACCACAGTGCTCGAGGACCCCGATTTCGTCGTGCTCCCGGCGTTCGTCGACACCCACAACCACCTGATGCTCGCGGGCCGCAACATCCTCGGAGTCCCGGTTTCCCAGGCCCGGGACATCGCGGCCTTCATCGAGCTGATCCGTGAGCGGGCCGCGCGGACCCCTACGGGGCAGTGGATTGTCACCGGCGCGGACTGGCACGAGCTGCGGCTGGCCGAGCGCCGGATGCCCACCGCGGAGGAACTGGACCGCGCCACCGTCGTTCATCCCGTCCTCGCCATGCGCGGCGGGCACAACGCGGTACTCAACTCCGCCGGGCTGCGCCTGGCAGGCATCGGCCCCGACACTCCCGATCTGCCGGGCGGCTTCATCGCCCGCGACGCCGCGGGCCGTCCGACCGGCTGGGTGCAGGACACTGCGCTTGAGCTGGCCCAAAAGGTGCTGCCCCCGCTGCCCGCCGAACTGCTCACGGAGGGCTTGGCCCAGGCTTCGGCCGCGTATGCGGCGCACGGCCTGGGCACGGTGCGGGACCCGGCCGTCACCCCGCAGGAGTGGCACACACTGGTACAGGCCCAGGCGGCCGGGCGGCTGTCGGTCCGCAGCCACGCGATGATCTTCTCAACGCCCGCTGCGATCAAGGCCGCTGGATCCATGGACGCGTACATCGATGGGCTGGAGGCCCAGGGCATCCGGCCCGGCGCCGGAGCGGGCCGACTGCGTTTGTGGGGCCTGAAGCTGGTGCTCGACGGCGGCGTCGAGGCGGCTGCGCTGGAGCAGCCGTACGCCGACCGGCCCGGTTTCCGGGGCGAGTTGATGTGGGACAGCGAAGAACTCGCGCAAGCCCTGGCCACCGCCGTGCGCCGGGGCTGGCCGACCGGCACGCATGCGTTCGGCGACCGCGCCGTGGCGCTGATGCTCGACGTCGCGCGCACCGTGGGCAAGCAGACCGGCCCGCTGCCCCCGGGCATGCTGGTGATCGAACACGGCGGGCTGATGGGTGACCGGATCGCCGACGCGGCCGAGCTGGGCGTGCACATCACCGTTCAGCAGGCGCTGCTGGACGGGCTCGGGGAGGCACTGGTCGCCTCCTGGGGAGCAGACCGGACGGCCGATCTGTTCCCGCTGAGGAAGCTGGTGGACGCCGGCGCGTGGATCAGCGCGGGTACCGATCATCCGATCGGGCCACTGGATCCGTTGCGGGGCGTGTATGGCATGGTCACCCGACGGACGTCGGCAGGGGTTCTCGGAGCGGGCCACGCGATCAGCCGTGAAGAGGCGTTCCGCCTGTACACCAGCGCTGGAGCACAACTGCTCGGCGACGGAGCCACCGGGACCCTCGTACCCGGCGCTCCAGCCGACCTGGTTGTTTACCCGGCGGACCCGCTCACCTGCGAGCCGGACCAACTGCTGAGCCTCTCGCCAATCTTCACGGCCGTCAGCGGCCAGCTGGTGCATCGGAGCGCGTGAGACTGTGGCTGCAGCAAGGTCAGACCCAGGACAACCCGATCCGGCGTGGCCCTTTACAGCCGATCCTCAGACGCATCGGTGAAGCCGAACGCTTGACCCATGTACGAGAGCTTGGCGAGTCAGAGTCAGGCGGAGTTCCCGCAGAAGCAGCGGTGGCGCCGAGATCGTCACGGCCATGCTGGTGAGCTGGTCATCAGCCCGTTCGCCGAACGCCGAGAAGTCGACCAAGTCAGTCCAGTAGCGGCGGCGGTCCCGGAGCACCGTGCTGCTGCTCGGCGCTCAATCGCAGCTCTACGGTCGGAGGGTCGGCCCACCGGCCGCTGCGCGGATCCGGGATGATGAGCATCGGCAATACCTCGGTCGCGGTCTGTCATGCCACGGAGAGCGCTGGGACATAGCCATCGTCGCCCTCGTTCCCGCCCTGCTCTGGGCCGCGGTGATCGTGCCCGGCTTCTGGAGACACCCCTCGCGGTCCGTCCGGCAGCATCCCGGCCAACAAGCCCCGTCGTGACGGAGGCATCCACGCATCCCAGCGGCTGCCTGCAAACCGACGACGGGACTGTTGCCGCCAGCGGCGGGTGTCGGCAACGTTAATTGCCGACGGTGGACGTGGTTGAGCGTCAAGAGCCCAGGGAGTCAGACGAACGCGCCGTTCATTGATGCTCGCGCTCGAAGCGATCCAGCCACTGCTCGATGACCGCGATGGCGACAGCGTCGTCCTGCCGCATGATCCTGCCAAGCTCCAGTCCGCGCAGAAGTGCCAGCAGCGACTCGAACTCGGTTCGAGCGGTCTCGCGATCGTCGATCCGGGCCGCGCGGTCGAACACCTCGCGAAGGGCGCGTCCAGAGACGCCGCTCGGCGGGCAGCAAGGCATCGCGCAGCTCGTCATCGGTCCGGGATGCGGTCCCACCGCTTGACCGCCGGCCATCTGCAGCTCTACAGTACCGACTGACTAGTCAGTCGGTAGTCGTTGAGTCGCGAAGAGCGAGGTGCGTGAGATGTACGAGACGATCAAGACAGATCTGGTTGATGGCCTGTTGACGATCACGTTGAACCGGCCCGAGTCGCTGAACACGATCGTTCCGCCGATGCCGCAGGAGTTCGAGGACGCCATGACGAAGGCTGCTCGCGACTCGACGGTGAAGGTCATTGTCGTACGGGGTGCGGGCCGCGCCTTCTGCGCCGGCTATGACTTCGGTGGCGGTTTCCACCACTGGGATGAGGCAGTCACGACCGACCAGCAGTGGGATCCTGGCAAGGACTTTTCCTCGGCGACCGCCTCGGCAACCAGTCCGCATCAGCAGTTCTTCTCGATGTGGCGCTGCCCGAAGCCGGTGATCGCACAGGTTCATGGCTGGTGCGTCGGCGGTGGCAGTGACAATGCGCTCTCGGCGGACCTGGTCATCGCCAGTGAGGACGCTGTGATCGGTACACCGTACTCGCGCATGTGGGGCGCGTACCTGACCGGTATGTGGATCTACCGGCTCGGGCTGACCCGGGCAAAGTGGCATGCGCTGACCGGCACTCCGCTGACCGGTCGTGAGGCCGCCGACATCGAACTGATCAACCAAGCGGTGCCCTTCGATGAGCTTGAAGACACGGTCGCTGACGTCGCCGCCAAGCTCATGGCCATCCCCGCTTCCCAGCTGGCAGCCCAGAAGATGATAGTCAACCACGCCTACGAGCAGATGGGGCTTTCCGCCGTTCAGACGCTCGGCCCCATCCTTGACGGGCTCATGCGCAACACCCCCGACGCCAAGAGCTGGATCGAAACCGCTCGCGAGGACGGCGTCCGAACGGCGATCACCCAGCGGGACGGACCCTTCGGGGACTACAGCCAGGCGCCCCGTGACCGACGTCCGAATCCCGACCATGTCATCGAGGCCTGAGCGCGACACCCGGCGGCGCATCCTCCACGAAGCCGAGGACGCGTTCGCCGAGCGCGGATTCGCCGGCGCCAGTCTCTCCGGGGTCGCCCGCACGGTCGGGATCGGCAACCCCGGGCTGCTGCACCACTTCCCGTCCAAAAGCGCGCTCTACCGTGCCGTGCTCGTCGACATCGGCGAGGACATCGACCGTCGCAACGCGGCCGCCCTGGCTGCTGGCAATGACCCTGCCGCGCAGTTGCGGGGCCTGGTCGACGTCCTGATCGAGATGTATCGGGCGCGGCCTACCGCGTTGATGATCGTCGCTCAAGAATTCCTCGACCGAACCGGTCGCGTCACCGGGGCGGGCACGCTTCCCCTCCGTGGCGTGGTGCGAGCGACAAGATCGGTCATCGAAGCGGGACAAGCTCTCGGTCAGGTGCGACAAGGAGACGCCCTGATTCTTACCTCCCTGATCCACGGAGCGTTGCTCAACGGCCTGCTCGGCCGCGACGTGTACTCCCGGATGACCGACGAGCCGCATCGAGAACACTGGGAGGAAGATCTTGCCCAGGCTGTATCGGACACCATTTTGATCAAGCCGTCGCCGTTGGGTTGACTTCGCCACGTTCTTTCGGGCCGAGCGAAGCCTTCTTGCCGGCCTCGATGTCCTAGACCGCCGATTCGACCACCTCCGCGACGAACTTGTCGCGGCTCGCGGACTCCCGCCCCGCCTCGAGAGACTGGCTCTCGCCGGAATTGAGGTCGCCGCCCCAAATATCGCCGATCAGCGGCACCCACTCCCACCAGCTGCTGGTGTCCGCGTTCGCGACCGTTTCGAGCGCGTTCTGCCGTTTGGCCGTAAGGGTGAAATCTGGGTTCTGGCCCATTTTCCGTTTGCGCCGTGAGGCGCTGTGATTCGAGTGGAGGTGAGAGACCCCCGCCTCCGGTCTGTCGTAGCAGGTCGGTGGAGCCGAGGGCAGCCGTGCGACGTGATGTCGCACGCGGTGAGTGGTTACGTTCGAGTGGAGGTCTGTTTGAGGATGTGACCCGGTCCAGTGTCTTGTGGGCCGTCCCCGCCTTGGCGTGCGTCGTGGGTGACCACGGGGTGCGAAGCCCAGGGTGAAAGCCGAAGCGTCCCTGTTCCACCCGGGGACGACGGGCGAGGGGAAGACCGGACGGGTGAACGCGAGTGAATCTTCGTATGCCTCGTTATCAGCAGCTCCGCAGGTGGGAGGTTTCAGTGGGGCACAGGCTGGCCGTTGAGAAGCGGCAGGCGCCGACCAGAGAGGCTGTGCTGGTCGGGAGGACACCGCCGCCCCGGGGTAAAGAAGGCACCCAACCCGGTCGTATCTCATGCGTGTGGAACACGGAAACCCCGACAGAGTCCGATTCGTCTACCGGCGGATCGGTAGGCCGACTGTGAGGAGAGCGGAATTCTCTGGCGGGAACAGGATGTCCAAGAAGCCAATGCCGGTGGGCGAAAGCCGACAGGAAACCAGCACGCCGTGGCGACTCCTCCATGTCGCCGTTGCTGGATAACTGGCCGGATACCGGGCCATGGTGCCTGGGCTCCGAAAGGGGCGCTGACGTGGACAGGTGAGCTGGTGAAGCAAAGCGGTCTGAACCGCCGGAACCGAAGGGCAAGTTGGACACCTGATGGTGAACGGACCTGCGGGCGCGAGTCTTTCGTGGGATGCTGTCGATTGGCGGCGACACGAGGACAACGTGGGGCGGCTGCGGCAGCGGATCTTCGCGGCAACACGGGACAGGAACTTGGCTGCGGTCAGGAACCTGCAGAAGTTGATGGTGCGGAGCTGGAGCAACACGCTGATCAGCGTGCGGCAGGCGACGCAGCGTAATGCTGGCCGCAAGACGGCCGGGATCGATGGCGAGGTCGCGTTGACTTCTCAGGCCAGGATGGAGCTGGCGATGCAGGTGCATCGTGACGCTTCGTCGTGGCGGCCCCGGCCGGTCAAGCGGGTGTATATACCCAAGGCGGGTAATCGTGCAAAGCTACGGCCGCTTGGGATTCCGGTGATCGCGGACCGATGTCATCAGGGCAGGGTCCGCGCCGCGCTGGAGCCCGAGTGGGAGGCCCGGTTCGAGCCCAAGTCGTATGGGTTTCGGCCGGGTCGTAGCTGCCATGACGCGATCCAGGCGATCTACACCGTCTGCCGAGGCTCTCGGGCGAAGCGGGTGTGGGCACTGGACGCCGATCTGGCTGCGGCGTTCGACAGGATCGATCATTCTCGGCTGCTCGAATCGCTTGGGTCGTTCCCCGCCAGGGACATGGTCCGGGATTGGTTGAGAGCGGGAGTATTCGAGGCGGGCAAGGGATTTGCGCCGACCGAGGAGGGAACGCCCCAAGGCGGCGTGATCAGTCCGCTGTTATTGAATATCGCATTGCACGGGCTGGAAGAAGCTGCGGGAGTTCGTTACGTGAAGTCCGGTGATCGCGCCGAACAAACGAAGACGGATTCACCGGTGGTGATCAGATATGCCGACGATCTTGTCGCGCTGTGTCACACCCAGCGGCAGGCCGAACAGGTCAAGGCGAAGCTGGCCGAGTGGCTGGCACCCAGAGGTCTGGTCTTCAACAACGACAAGACCCGGATTGTTCATGTCGGTGAGTCCGGGTTCGACTTTCTGGGTTTCAATGTCCGCCGCTACAACGGCAAGTTGCTGATCAAACCATCCAAGGCAGCGATCCGGCGAATACGGGAACGGCTGCGAACGGAGATGCACGCATTACGCGGGTCCAACGCGCGAGCGGTCATCGCCGCGCTCAATCCCATCGTCAAGGGATGGGCTGCCTACTACCGGGGCGTGGTGTCGAAGAGGACGTTCAGCGTCTTGGACGACTACATGTGGTCTCTCACCTACAAGTGGGCGATCTTCAGCCACCCCAACAAGTCGAAATGGTGGATTTCTTCCCGCTACTTCGGCAAATTCAACAAGTTCAGGAACAACCGTTGGGTATTCGGCGACGTCGCCAGCGGCGCTCACCTTGCGCGGTTCGCCTGGACGGACATCGTCCGACACACCCTGGTCAAAGGCCGGGCGTCTCCCGATGACCCGGCGCTGATCGAATACTGGGCCGAGCGGCGACGCAAGGTCAAACCCTCGGTGGATCGCTACACGCTGCGCCTGCTCACCAGGCAGGACGGTCTATGCGTTCTCTGCGGGAACGAATTGCTGAGCCCCGATCAGCCGCCGGAATCGCCCCAGGAATGGGAACGATGGTGGCTGTTGATCATCCGGAAGGCAATAACTGCGGACTACCTTGTCCACCACGGAAGACCTGACCCAGCGGACGGTGACCAAACCCGCCTGGTCCATCGCTCCTGCCGAAACGGGCTGCACGCCCGCCGACGCAGTGGCGCAACACTTCAACCCGTGCTGTCTTTGCAGCTTGCTTGAGCTGCTTGCGGTGAAAGCCGCCCGAGCAGTTCTGAGGGGAGGGCGGCGCAGCAATGCGCTGCCCTTACCCGACTGATCCGGGAGACGCCGGGGAGGATGGGAGCAGCCCCGACAACGCCGGGAGGTGTCAGCACTGCCGAATGGTGCCGGTCCGGCAAGCGTGGGACAAAGGTGGACGCAAGGAACCAGATAATCCGCTCTCCGGATAAGCGGGGGAACCTCAACTAGCGGTGCTCTCCCGCACGGACACCTGGGCTGTCCGCAGTTGGTGTCCGCCGGGTTGTGAGAGTTAGGAAACCGATTGTAGGTGCCGGTTCGTCTTCTCGAATTCCGATGGTGTGAGCCAGCCGAGGCCCGAGTGGCGTCGTTGGCGGTTGTGAAAGATCTCGATGTAGTCGAAGATCGCGTTGGCCAGTTCGGTGCGGGTCTTCCACTTCTTTCGGTCGAGGAGTTCGATTTGCATTCTGCTCCAAAAGGATTCGATCAACGCGTTGTCGTAGCCGTCGCCGATGGTGCCCATCGAACCGACCAAGCCGGCCTCGGTGATGCGGCGGCTGAACGCCCAGGACGTGAACTGGGTGCCGTGGTCGCTGTGGACTACCGTCTGCTTTGGTGACCGCGCAGCGATGGCCATGTCGAGGGCGCTGAGCACCAGCGAGGCGGTCTGTCGTGAGTCGATGGCCCAGCCGACGATGCGGCGGGAGTAGGCGTCGATCACTGCGCAGCAGTAAACCTTTCCCTCCCGGGTGGGGTGTTCGGTGATATCGGTGCACCACAGCTGGTTTTCCCGCGCTGCGGTGAAGTTCCGTTTGACCAGGTCCTCCTGTGTGACCATGTCGGCTTTATTGATGTAGCGCTTCCGGATGCCTGAAAGACCTTGGACACCAATCTGTTTCATGATCGAGTGGATTTGTCCGGAGCCGACCTCGATGCCCATCCCGATGCCCATCTCGGCATGGATTCGGCGCACACCGTAGCAGCCGCGTGAGGCCGCGTGGATGGCTCTGATCGCTTCGGCGAGCATCTCGTGGCGAAGCCGACGCTGGCTCGGCGGTCGGTTGCGGTGGTGGCGGTAGCCGCGTTCGGAGACACCGAGGACGCGGCAGGCGGTGCGGATGCTGATTCCTTGCCCGGTCAAGGACGAGACAACCGGGAAGCGCCTTTTGGGGTGATCATGGTGTCATCGAGGATCTTGGCTGCCAACCGAGTTGCTCGCAGCTCCTCTTCCAGCTGCTTGATCCTGCTCAACGCATCCCGTAGTTGAGCCGATTCGACAGTCGATGTGCCGGGTGTCTCACCGCGGTCGACCAGGGCTTGCTGCTTCCAGCGGTACAGGGTGCCTTCGGTGACTCCCAGATCGCGGGCGACATCGGCAACCCGACGACCTTCATCGATGATCAGAGCGACGGCTCGCTCGCGGAACTGCGGTGAGTACATCATCGGCACGGGCGGAGATCCTTCCATCCAACTGGTGGGGATCTCACAACCCAGCGGACAGAACATCAGGACAGCCCACTTCTTTTGGTGACTTCCCTTCGCCGATCTTCTTGTCGTAGTACCTGCGCCCGACGCTGGTCCTCATCCGGATCTGGATCATCGCAATGGTGTGC
>NZ_JBFAAB010000047.1:0-25810 GCF_040639505.1 Nocardia sp. NPDC023852 | reverse complement strand
CAGCCACGATCCGAAGGGAACTCACTGATGGCGTCCGTGCCCGACAACACCAGATCCCACAGCTCATCCGGCGACTCGACACCGCCGGGATACCGGCAGGCCATACCCACGATCGCGATCGGCTCGTCGGTGAGCACCCGGCGCGGGGTGCGCGCGGCGCGTGTCTTGGCGTTGGCGCCCTCGACCCGGGAACGTAGGTAGCGGGCCAGTGCCGTCGCGGTCGGATAGTCGAACGCGAGGGTCGACGGAAGCTGTAGCGCCGTAGCTTTGGTGAGCCGGTTACGGAACTCCACCGAACCCAACGAATCGAAACCGAGTTCGGTGAACGGCTTCTCGGCATCGATAAACGCGCCAGAGGGATGGCCCAACACCGCGGCCACCTGATCCCGCACGAAATCGACAACGACCGTGTCGTACTTGTCCGGCGGCGCCGAAGCCAACCGCCGCGCCAGATCCCCACCACCACTATCAGTACGCCGTGGTGCCGGCACCAGCGACTGCAAAAGCCCCGACAACAGGCCAGCCCGCGCCTGGATGGCCAATGACGCCATGTCGAAGTCGACTGCGGCGACGAACGGTGTGCTCGCGCCGCCCGCCAAATCCAACAGCGCGAGACCGTCGGCCTCGTTCAATGGTCGAAACCCTTTACGCGACAATCGATCCAGGCCCGAATTGCCCAGATCCGCCGTCATTCCGCCGGCCTGGTTCCACGGACCCCACGCCACCGAAAGCGCGGGCAGGCCCGAGTTGACACGGCGGCGCGCCAACGCGTCCAGCACCGAGTTCGCCGCCGCATAGTTACCCTGGCCCGGCGATCCGAGGATTGCCGCGACCGAGGAGAACATGATGAACGCCGACAAGTCGCGATCGAGCGTGAGCTCGTGCAGATGCAGCGCCGCATCGACTTTCGGTGCGAGTACGCCGTCGATCTGTTCGGGTGTCAGCGTGTCCACGGTTCCGTCGGCCAGCACACCCGCCGCGTGCACGACGGCAGTGAGTGCGGGACCGTCGCAGAGATCGTCGAGCATCGACGCCACGGCGGCACGATCGCTCACATCGCAGGCCACCACCCGTGTCCGAGCCCCGAGTTGGGCCAGCTCGGCAACGAGTTCGGCGACGCCTTCGGCGTGCTCACCCTGCCGTGACACCAACACCAGATTCCGCGCGCCGTGCCTGTGGGCGAGGTGCCGGGCCACGAGCGCTCCCAACCCGCCGGTACCACCGGTGATCAACACCGCGCCGGAGCCGATCGCGATACCCGACCCGCTCGGCTGCGTGTCGCGACGAATGAGCTGTGGTGTGAGCAGCACACCCGCGCGCACCACGAGCTGCGGCTCGTCGGCATCGAGGGCGGCCGATATCAGCTCGGGTGTCACCTCACCGTCGATATCGATGTCCACCAACACCATTCGGCCGGAATGCTCCGACTGAGCACTGCGCAGCAAACCCCACGTCGCCGCCGCAGCCAGATCCGGGTCTTCTCCCGGCAGACCGGCACCATTGCGCGTCACCACAACCAGCCGCGCATCGGCCGCAGGTAGAGACAACCACGAGCGGACCGTCGCCAGCACCATGTGCACACGTCGGTGGACGACCTCCGCCGACAATGCCCGACTTTCCTCGGCGAAATTGTCGTTGAACCACACCAACACATCCGGAACGTCGTCCCCGGCAGCCTCACTCAGCGCGGTCACATTCGGGTAGCTCTCCGCGAACCCCAGAGAGAGCTTGTCCCAGTGGTCTTGTGGCCGCGAGGTGTCCTTGGCACGCTCATCGGCCTGCGTCGAGCCTACGACGACGATCCGCCGGCCACCCGTACCACCAGAAGCGAAGGAACGGAGCGGTTGAGCATCGATACCATCGACTGGGCTCCACTGCACGTCATACAGCCGGTGGTGACCGGCGAACCGACCATCGTGCAATGCCTTGCTGTTCACCGGACGCGCCTGCAGTGACTCGACTGTCAATACCAGAGCGCCTGTGTCGTCGCCGAGCTCGAGCCGGATACTGCTGTGTTCGACTGCGGCATTCGCTGGACCCTCATGGTCACACTCCGCTGCCGCATCGGGCCTGACGCTCATACCGCTGTGTTCGACTGCGGCATTCGCTGGACCCTCATGGTCACACTCCGCTGCCGCCTCGGGCCTGACGCTCATACCGCTGGCGGCTTCGCTGCGTCGGATTCGTGCCCGCACGGCCGTCGCCCCGGGACGGTACAACCGCACTCCGGTGAACGAGAACGGCAGCGGCGCCTGGTCGGCGGCAAAGTCGGCGGCCAGCTCCTCCACCGCAGCGTGCAGCGCGGAGTCCAACAACACGGGATGGAGAAGGAACCGGTCGGCATCGGCGCCGCCCTCGGCCGGCAGCCGCACATCCGCCAAGATATCGCCACCGCCGTCCCGCCACAGGCGACTCACCCCCCGGAACGCGGGGCCATAGTCCAGTCCGCGCGTGGCCAACCGGCCATACATCGAATCGCCGAACGTCACATCGTCCCCAGGTAAAGGCACTCCGGGGCATGCTTCCGGACCCTGGACGCTGTCATCGGCCGCAGCATCACTCACCGCGCTGGGAGCGAGAATGCCACGAGCATGTGTGATTCCGGATCCACTATCGGAATTTTCGCCGATTACCCTGGACGCCACGACAAAGCGTCTGCGCCCGTCGTCATCGGGCTCTTCGACGCCGACCTGAACGTCGACCTCGGTCCGGTCGTCCAATCGCAGGGGTGCTTCCAGGACCAGCTCGTCGATGACCTCGATACCCAATCGAGCACCGACCGCCAACGCCAATTCCACGAAACCGGCTCCCGGGAGAAGTATCGCGCCGAATACCGTGTGATCGGCGATCCACGGATGCGACGCCACCGAAAGTCGGCCGGTGAACAGCCACTCGTCCTTGCCTGCGACCCTCACCTCTTCGGTCAGTACTGGATGGCGGGACGGTGCGGACGCATCGGGAGCTGGCTGCAGCCAATACCGTTGGTGCTGGAACGCGTAGGTGGGTAGTGGGACCCGTGACACGGTGCGGTTGTCGAACAGTGGCTTCCAGTCGACGTCGATACCTGCGGTGTGGGCGTGTGCGAGGGCGGATACGAACTGTGTCGGTTCGTCGGTCGAGCGTCGGGCTGGGGTTATCACTGTCGAGCGGGCCTCGACGTCCGGGGTTTGGGCAAGACATTGCCGGGTCATCGCCGATAGCACGGCCTCGGGGCCGATCTCGACAAACCGCCGCACGCCGGCGTTGACCAGGCTGTCGACGCCGGATGCGAACCGCACACATCCACGCACCTGCTTCACCCAGTAATCCGGATCGGTCAACTCCACACCGACGACTGCACCATCGAGGTTCGACACGACCGGAACGTTCGGCAGATGATAGGTCACACCTTCGGCCACCGAACGGAACTCGGCCAGCATCGCATCCATACGCGCCGAATGAAACGCATGACCGGCCCGTAACCGGGTGGTCCTGTAGCCAGCCGCGCCGGCACCCCGCTCCACCTCCTCGATAGCGTCCCGGTCGCCGGACAACACCACCGACGACGGACCGTTCACCGCTGCTATCGACAACCTGTCCCGGTATCCGGCAACAAGTTCTTCCACGTCCTCCTCCCCCACAGCCACCGACAGCATCGCCCCACCGGCAGGCAATGCCCCCATCAACCGACCGCGCGCAGCAACCACACGACACGCATCCGACAACGACCACACCCCGGCCACATACGCAGCCACCAACTCACCGACCGAATGCCCGATCAGCATGTCCGGTACAACACCGAAAGACTCCACCAAACGACACAACGCCACCTCGAACGCGAACAACGCCGGCTGGGTGAACTCTGTCCGATCCAACAACGCCACACCGTCACCCCGCGCGAACATCGCATCCTTCAGCGACCGCCCCAACAGGGGATCGAACTCCGCGCACACTTCGTCCAACGCCGCCGCGAACACCTCGAACGAGTGGTACAGGCCCGCACCCATCCCGTCGCGTTGCGCCCCCTGCCCGGTGAACAGCAACGCCGTTTTACCCGACCCGACCACTGCCTCGACAGCACCGGAAGACATCACCCCTGCCGCGAAATCGGCAAGACCGGAAAGCAACTCGCCGCGGTCTGCGCCGACAACCGCGCCCCGGTACTCGAGCCGACCACGAAAGTTGGCCAGCGAGTATGCGATGTCCCACACATCCAAGTCAGGTTTGTCGATCACCCACTGCCGCAACCGTTGCGCCTGCGCCCGCAAACCCGACTCTGATTTCGCCGATATCAGCAACGGTACGGCCGCGGCAGGGTGAGGTAGGGCTGTCGGCGCGGACTGCGGGGTGGGGACTTCCCGGCCTCCGATGTCGTCTGCGGGGTGGCGGTGTATTACCTGTTCCGGGCCCGACCGCCGGGTCGGTGCCTGTTCCAGGATGGCGTGTGCGTTGGTGCCGCTGACACCGAACGACGACACTCCGGCGCGGCGAACACGGCCGTTGGCCGGCCATGGCCGTGGCTCGGTCAACAACGCAACATCGCCCGCCGACCAGTCCACGTGTGGGCTCGGCTCGTCGACATGCAAGGTCTTCGGTAGCGTTTCGTGCCGCAACGCCTGCACCATTTTGATCACCCCGGCCACGCCCGCCGCGGCCGCGGTGTGGCCGATATTCGACTTGAGCGACCCGATGTGCAGCGGCCGATCCGGCCGATCCTGCCCGTAGGTGGCAATCAGCGCCTGCGCCTCGATCGGATCACCCAAAGGCGTTCCGGTGCCGTGCGCCTCTACCGCATCCACATCCGAGGGCTCCAACCCCGCATTGGCCAACGCCGCCACGATCACCCGCTCCTGCGACGGACCGTTCGGCGCGGTCAGACCATTCGACGCACCGTCCTGATTGATCGCGCTACCACGCACCACCGCCAACACATCGTGGCCCAAGCGACGGGCGTCCGAGAGGCGTTCGAGCACGAGCACGCCGACGCCCTCAGAGAAGGCGACACCGTCGGCCGCGGCTGAGAACGACTTGCAACGTCCATCGGGCGACAGACCACGCTGCCGCGCGAATTCCACGGAGAGAAACGGATCGGCATAAACCGTCACACCGCCCGTCAGCGCCAGCGAGGTCTCCCCCTGGCGCAACGCTTGACAGGCCAGATGCAAAGCGACCAGCGACGATGAGCACGCGGTGTCCACCGTGACGGTAGGCCCTTCCACACCGAAGACATACGCCAGCCTGCCGGAGGTCACGCTGCACTGGGAACCAGTGAGCCGATAACTCTCCAATTCGCCGGCCACCCGGGTGTAGTACGTCGAGTAGCACGCTCCCACGAACACGCCGGTGTCACTGCCGCGCAACGAGACCGGGTCGATACCCGCGTCCTCCAAGGCCTCCCAGGATGCCTCCAACAACTGACGCTGCTGCGGCTCCATCGCCGACGCCTCCTGCGGACCGATACCGAAGAACCCGGCGTCGAAATCACCGGCAGCATCGAGGAATCCGGCACGACGGGCATAAACGGTGCCCGGCTTGTCCGGATCAGGATCGAACAACCGCTCCAGATCCCAGCCCCGATCCGACGGGTACTCACCGGTCGCGTCGACTCCGGATGTCAGCAGGTCCCACAGGTCATCCGGCGATTTCACACCTCCCGGGAACCGGCATCCCATTCCCACGATCGCGATCGGTTCATCCGCCCGAATCCGGCGCACCGTCTTCCTGACCGGTTCGCCTACCGCCTCCGGCTCGACACGGGACTGCACCAACTTCGCCACTGCCGCCACAGTCGGATGATCGAATACCAGGGTCGAGGGCAATTGCAGACCGGTGGCCTTGGCCAGCCGATTACGGAATTCCACGCCGCCGAGCGAGTCGAAACCGATCTCGTCGAAACGCTGATCGGGCCGGATGTCGTCGACCGAATCATGCCCCAACACCGCCGCCGCCTGCGCCGACACCACCTCCAACACCACCTCACCACGTCGGGCCGGTGGCACCTGAGCCAACCGAGCGCCCAACGCACCCGCCGCCAGACCCGGTGAGGGCTTCCGCGCCGCCTTCCCTGGATACGTCGAACGCGGCACGAACCCACGCAACACCGCGGGAACCGCACCGAGGTCGGACTCCCGCCGCAGCACGCCGATGTCGAACCGGAACGCGGCCACACACACATCGGCGCCGGCGAGGGCATCGTCGAAAAGACGCACACCGTCGGCATTCTCGAGTTGACCCAACCCCAGCCGACCCCACCGCGCCACGGCCGTACTCCCCAGGCCGCTGGTCATCCCGCTGCTCTGGTTCCACGGCCCCCACGCCAGCGACACAGCAGGTAACCCTGCCGCGCGACGCCGCCGCGCCAGCGCGTCCAGGAAACCGTTCGCCGCGGCATAGTTGCCCTGCCCGGCCGACCCCAGCGCCCCCGCGACCGAGGAGAACACCACGAACGCCGACAAGTCGCGGTCACGCGTCAGCTCGTCCAGATGCCACGCCCCGTCCACCTTCGGCGCCAGCACCCGATCCACCTGCTCACTGGTCAGAGTCTCGATGGTGCCGTCGTCGAGCACACCCGCGGTATGCACCACCGCAGTCAACCCACCATCGGAATCGATGGTGTCCAACAGGTTCCGCACCGCATCACGGTCGGCGACATCACACGCGACCACCCGCACGTCCGCACCCGCCTGCGCCAGCTCGGCGACCAACTCGGCCGCACCGGCCGCCGCGGGTCCCCGCCGTGACGACAGCACCAGCCTGCGCACACCATGCTCGGCGACGAGATGGCGGGCGAACAACGCACCCAATCCACCCGTACCACCGGTGATCAGCACCGTCCCACCCCCCATCCCCGGACGCGGCTTGTCCCGATGGTCTTGCCCCCCGGAACGCTCCGAGGCAGGCCGCGGCACGGTGTCCTCCGATGCACGCCTCAACCGGGGGACCAGAATCTGCGCACCCCGCACAGCGACCTGCGACTCACCGGACCGCAGCACGGCCGCGATCCGCTCGACATCCAGCGGCTCGGCCGGATTCTCGTCGACAAGAACGAACCGCTCCGGATTTTCCGACTGCGCACTGCGAACCAACCCCCACACCGCGGCCGCGGCCACGTCCGCAACCTCTCCAGCCAGCCCCGCACCGCCCGTGGTGACCACCATCAGCCGGACATCGGACAGGCGTTTTTCGGCAAGCCAGGACTTCAACATGCCCAGCGTGGCGTGCACCCGAGCCCGAACTGCTCCCGGGCCGTCAACGGCCTGCTCGCTCGCCCGCCAGACAGCAACATCCACAACACGGTCGGCCGCGACAACATCGGAAACCCCGGTATAGGAGTCCTCGATCCCCGAAACCCTCGTATTCGCGAGCTCCGCAATGCGGGGTGCGGGCTGAGCGGTCCTCGCAACCGATTCCGCGGTTGGCTGCCAATCAACCTGATACGAGCCGGCCTCGTCAGCGGACAGGCTGCTTCGGAATTCCTCGACATCATACCGACGCAGCAACACCTCGTCGACAGACAGGATCGGGGTGCCGTCCGCGTCGACAGCCGCGACGGCCACGGTGTCGGCTCCGGTCTTGACCGCGATGACCCGAAGCGATGTCACCTCCGCAGGCCCGAGACCTCGCCCGCCGTCAGACGCCGGCTTGTGGAAACGCGCACCACCCCACCGGAACAGCAACCAACCGGTGTTCGGATCGGAATCCACCTGGCGGAAAACCAGCTGGGAGAGCCCCGCGTGCACCACCAGCTCCATCAAGGCCGGATGCACATCATGGCGGCCCGATTCCGCCACCGCGTCGGTATCCAGCACGACCTCCGAGAGCACCGTGTCGCCACGTCGCCACACAGCATGCACCCCGATGAACGCCGGACCGTACTCGAGCCCGGTGTCGTCGGTGATCTGCTCGGCAAGCGTCACGCTGTCCACAGCTACACGCTCGGCATCGACCGGCGGCCAGTCCTCGTCCCGCAACCGCGACACAAGCACCGATTCCCCAGCCCACCCGTCACCCGACCAACCGCCCTCGACGAGCTCCGCGCTGTTACGCCGCGCCGCAAACGCACCCGACGCATTGCGCTCCCATTCTGCTTCCGCGTCGGACGACTTCCGGTAGAAGCACTCGAACGTACGCCGCCCGGACTCGTCTGCGGCCTGCACCAGCACCTGCACCTCGACGTTGTCGCCACCGGGCCGGATCGGCGACTGCACAATAACTTCCTCAACCGCCTCGCAACCGATCCGACCGCCCGCGACGAGGAGAAATTCGAGCAACAACACCCCCGGCACCACCACCACACCGTGGGCCATGTGATCAGCGATCCACGGATGGGTACGCACCGAGAACCGGCCGGTGAACAACCACTCGTCGGTCCCCGCCAACCCAACCACACCCGTCAGAATCGGATGGTCCGTCGATGACTGCGACGCATCGCCGCCGGGCTGCAACCAGAACCGTCGATGTTGGAACGCATACGTCGGCAACGCGACCCGACCTACCCCACGGCCGACGAACAACGGCCGCCAGTCCACCCGCACACCCGCAACATGAACCTGCGCCAAGGCGGTAATGAACTGTTCCACTTCATCAACCGACCGCCGGGCGGCCGCCGCCACCCGCGACACCGACTCGACCTCAGGGTTCTCGGCCAGACACCCACGCGTCATCGCCGCCGACACCGCATCCGGACCCACCTCGAGAAAACGCCGCACACCAGCCGCGACCAGTGCATCCACGCCCGGAGCGAACCGCACACAACCCCGCACCTGCCGCACCCAATACTCCGGATCAGTCACCGCATCGTCGGCGAACTCACCGGACTCGTTCGACACGATCGGCAACGTCGGCGATTGGTATGCGATTCCTTCGGCCACCGCACGGAACTCGGCCAACATCGGATCCATCCGCGCCGAATGGAAAGCGTGGCTGACCCGTAGCCGATTCGTCTCGACTCCAGTGGCGGAAAGCTGCCGCTCGATCTCCTCGATGGCGGCAGCGTCCCCGGACAACACCGTCGACGACGGGTCGTTCACCGCCGCAATCGACACCCGATCACCGAACCCGGCAACCGCGTCCACCGCTCGCTCCTCGCCGATCGCCACAGCGAGCATCGAGCCACCCGCCGGCAACGCACCCATCAACCGGCTCCGCGCCGCCACCAGGGCACACGCGTCCGACAGCGACCACACGCCCGCCACAAACGCAGCCGCCAACTCGCCGACCGAATGCCCGATCACCGCATCCGGTGCGACACCGAACGAATCGATCAGCCGGAACAACGCCACCTCGAACGCGAACAACGCGGGCTGGGTGAACTCCGTCCGATCCAACAACCCATCCGGATCGGCAAACATCAGATCTTTCAGCGAGCGCCCGAGCAACGGGTCGAACTCCGCACACACCTCATCCAACGCCGCCGCGAACACCGGAAACGCGCGATACAGCCCTGCGCCCATCCCGACTCGCTGAGCACCCTGACCAGTGAACAGAAAAGCCGTCTTGGCAGAACCCGCTTTCGCCTCGATCGCGCCCGGCGCACCCGCCGCCAACTCGGCAAGACCGGCCAGCAGTTCGTCCCGGTCACGTCCCACGACCGCACCGCGACAGTCCAATAGCGCCCGCGAGGTCGTCAAGGAATGCGCTACATCCCACACGTCCGCGTCGGGGTGGCCGAGCAACCACTGCCGCAAGCGATCGGCCTGTGCGCGGACGGCTTCGACGGACTTGGCCGATATCACCAGCGCGGCGACATCCGACACGATGGGCTGCTTCGCAGCCGCCATCTGCTCGGCGTCGCCGCCAGGGTCCGCGACGACCGGTTCGGCAGGTGCCTCCTCGAGAATGAGGTGGGCGTTGGTACCACTGGCCCCGAACGACGACACACCCGCCCGACGCACCCGTTCCCCCGCAGGCCACGGCTCACTGTCTTGAAGCAGCCGTACCGTATCCGCGGACCAATCCACATGCGGCGTCGGCGCATCCACATGCAACGTCTTCGGCAACATCTCGTGTCGCATGGCCTGCACCATCTTGATCACACTCCCCACCCCGGCTGCCGCCGACGTGTGACCGACATTCGACTTCAGCGAACCCAAACGCAGCGGAGCGCTCGCACGCTCCTTCCCGTAGACGCTGATCAGTGCCGACGCCTCGATCGGATCCCCCAACATCGTGCCCGTGCCATGCGCCTCCACCGCATCCACATCCGACGCCGACAAACCCGCATTCGCCAACGCCTGCATGATCACTCGTTCCTGCGCCAGGCCATTCGGCGCAGTCAAGCCGTTGCTCGCACCGTCCTGATTCACCGCGCTGCCCCGCACCACCGCCAAGACGGTGTGCCCGAGCCGCTGGGCATCCGACAACCGCTCCAACACCAGCATTCCGAGGCCTTCGGCGAAACCGGTCCCGTCGGCGGCCGCCGCGAACGCCTTGCAGCGGGCATCGGATGACAGCGCACGCTGACGCGCGAATGCGATCAGCAGAGACGGATCCGACATCACGGTGACGCCACCCGCCAGGGCCAACGTGGCATCGCCCTGCCGCAACGCTTGACACGCCAGATGCAATGCCACCAACGACGACGAGCACGCGGTGTCGACCGACATCGCCGGGCCCTCGAAGCCGAAGGTGTAGGCGATCCGACCGGACAGCACACTGTTCGCGACGCCGAGGTAGGCATGACCTTCCGCCTCGGCGGTGATGGTCGGCGAGCCGATGCGAGGGCCGTAGTTCTGGTGGATGACTCCGGTGAAGACGCCGGTGTCACTGCCACGCAGTGACACCGGGTCGATACCCGCGTCCTCCAACGCTTCCCAAGACGCCTCCAGCATCAGACGCTGCTGCGGATCCATCACCACAGCCTCACGAGGACTGATTCCGAAGAAACCCGCATCGAAGTCGCCGATGACGTCCAGGAACCCGCCTTCACGGGTGTAGATCGTGCCCGGCACATCCGGATCCGGGTGGTACAGCCGATCCAGATCCCACCCCCGATCGGTCGGAAACCCACCGACCGCGTCGACACCGGAAGCGACCAGATCCCACAGCTGCGCAGGGGATTTCACACCCCCCGGATAGCGGCAACTCATCCCCACGATCGCGATCGGCTCCCGCGCCCGTTCCTCCAGCTCCCGAATATTCCGGTTCGCAGCGCGCAGATCTCCGGCCAGCCTCTGCAGCGACCGCGTGAGTCGTTCCTCGATACTCATGCTCGACCAAACTCCTCATCAATCAAATCCAAGAGCTCGCTGCCCGAATGCGCAGCGAAGTCGTCGTCCCCATCGCTGCGCCGTCGCCCACCGAAATGGGACCGAAGACGGTCACTGATGCCGAGCAATGTGGTCACTGTCGCCTCGTCGTCTTCCGCCACAGCAAGGAGGCGGTCGACCATCGCCTGCAAACGGGAAAGGTCCTCGGCCGGGGTGTGCTCGACGGGGTCCTCGATCGGAGCGATCTCCTGGCGGACGTGACCGGCCAGTGTTTCCGGAGTGGGATAGGAGAACATGGTGGTCGGGGACAATCGCACGCCGACAGCCGATTTCAGGCGGTTGCGGAATTCCATCACGCCGAGCGAGTCGAACCCGAGATCTTTGAACGGCTTGTCGGGGGCGATCGAGTCCGCAGTGGTGTGTCCCAGGACGGCCGCGGCCTGGACGCGGACCACGTCGAGAATGACGCGTTCCTGCTCAGCGGTCGAGCGGCCGAGCAGTTGCGCCGCCAAAGGCGGGGAGCCTGCGGAGCGTCCATTCAACGCTGTCGGGTGCCCGCTCTTGGTGGCGCTCACACGGCGGTGCGCCGGCCGTGTCACGCCGCGCAGGATCGCGCGCGAACCATCGGGATCTGTCTCGGCGAGCGCGTTCCGATCGATCCGGACCGCCACGAACGCCGGCCGGCCGCCCGCCAGTGCCGCGTCGAACAACGCCATACCGTCCACGTCACCCAACGGAACAAAACCTTCCCGCCGCAACCGAGCGAAATCGGCCTCACCCAGCGCACTGGTCATACCGCCGCTCTGCTCCCACGGTCCCCACACCACCGATGTCGCCGGCAAACCGCTCACCTGCCGGAACTGGGCCAACGCGTCGAGGAACACATTCGCCGCCGCATAATTCGCCTGCCCCGGATTACCGATCACACCGGCGATCGAGGAATACAACACGAACATCGACAGATCCAAGTCTTTGGTCGCCTCGTGCAGATTCCACGCCGAATCGACCTTCGGCCGCAATACCATCGCAATCTGCTCCGCCGTCATCGTTGCCAGCAACCCATCGGCCAACACACCCGCGGCATGGACGACACCGGTCAACGGATGCTGCGCCGGAATCGCCGCCAACACCGCGTCCAGCGCCACCCGATCAGCCGCATCACACGCGACCACATCGACCTGCGCACCGAACGCGGTCAGCTCGGCAGCGAGCTCGGCCGCGCCGGGCGCCTCCGGACCACGCCTGCTCGTCAACACCAGCCTGCGCACACCATGCGCGCTGATCAGGTGCCGAGCGGCCGCTGCACCCAACCTCCCGGTACCGCCGGTGATCAACACCGTGCCATCAGGACGCAACCGGGTCGGCACGGTCAACACGTTCTTG
Organism: Nocardia sp. NPDC023852; assembly: GCF_040639505.1. Taxonomy (NCBI): domain Bacteria; kingdom Bacillati; phylum Actinomycetota; class Actinomycetes; order Mycobacteriales; family Nocardiaceae; genus Nocardia; species Nocardia sp. NPDC023852. The sequence goes on along the minus strand of NZ_JBFAAB010000047.1, from coordinate 13,241 downwards.
CCGATATGCTGGGCCCGGCTGAGATACCGATAGGCCTCCGGCGCCTGCCGCACGTCCCACGCGGTAGTCGGATACGGCGCCAACACCCCGGCATCGAAAAGTCCGACCAGAGCAGTCAGAATCTCGCGCAGCCGATCCGGACCCACCTCCATCAACAGGAAACTGTGGTAATCCACACCCGGATGCTCGGCAGCCACCTCGACCGGATCACGTCGATCAAGCATGCCCATCTCGACGAACCGACCACCGCGCGGCAGCAACCGCAACGACGCGTCCACGAACTCGCCGGCCAGCGAATCGAGCACGATATCCACCCCCCGACCGCCGGTAGCGTCGAGGAACTTCCGCTCGAAATCCGAAGTCCGCGAATCACCGATCTCCGAATCGTCGAACCCCATATCGCGCAACACGTTCCACTTCGGCTTGCTCGCGGTCACCAGCAACCGCAAACCCAGATGCCGCGCCAACTGCACCGCCGCCATACCCACACCACCCGTGGCCGCGTGCAACAACAGGGTTTCACCAGCCTGCGCCCCGGCCAGATCGACAAGACCGTAATAGGCAGTCGCATACACGATCGGCACCGCCGCCGCCTGAGCGAACGACCAACCGCGCGGCATCGGCGCGAGCAACCTACGATCAGCCACCGCAACCGACCCGACGCCCGAGATCAACCCGAAAACCCGGTCACCAGGCATAAACTCGGTCACATCCGGCGCCACCTCCAGCACGACCCCGGCCCCCTCACCACCGATTCGACCATTCGGGTCCGGGTAAGTGCCCAACGCGATCAATACGTCCCGGAAATTGAGGCCCACCGCCCGCATGCTCACCCGAACCCGCCCCGGTCCAAGCGGTTCCAACACACCCGGGTTGTCGCTCAGACCGAAATTGTCAGCGGCCAACGTACCGTTGCCACGCAAAGTCAACGCCCATGGCGAGGGGGCGACCGGCTCACTGTGCACACCGGACGAGCTGAACAGGCCATTTATTCCATCGACGGCGACCCTGAGCCGCGGCGCGTATGCCGTCCCACGCCGCAGCGCCAGCTGAGGTTCACCGGCGCGGGTGAGGGCCAGTGCCACGGCATTCCGATAGTCGGCCCGGTCGTCGACGTCCACCAAGAGAAGCCGGTCCGGGTTCTCGCTCTGCGCGGTGCGCAGCAGACCCCACGCCGCCGCCCCGGGCAGGTCCAGCGGCTCGCCGGGATGCACCGCCACCGCCTGCCGGGACACCACAACGACGAGCCGGTCTCCCGTCAGTAGGCGCTGCACCCGCTCCGCCAGCAAGGCGACCGAATTTCGCACCATCGTCGGGAGAGCGCCGTCGATGGCCGCAGCGTCGATGCGCGAGTGCTCACTCCATCGCGGATCGTCGAGCCGTACCACCGTCGCGACCCGTCCCGCGATCGTGACGGTTTCTCCGTCCTCGGCGGGGCTCCAGGTGTCGGCCACGGCGAGTCCTCCCGCGGGGTCTGGTAGCGCGACCCAGTCCACCTGGTAACCGGCGCCGTCGGCCCGACGGTCCGCCGAGCCGAGCGCCTCGGTCGACAGCGGACGCAGCGTCAACGCGTCCACCTCGGCCACCACCATGCCCGACACGTCGGTGAGGGTGACCGCGATCCGGTCACCGCCCGGTGCCGAGCCGGTCGCGGTCGCGCGGACCCGCAGTGCGCTAGCTCCCGTCGCGTGCAGCGTGACGTTCTCCCAGGAGAACGGGACGACGACCGCACCGGCCCGCGTGTCGGGAACCAGCCCGCCGAGCAGGATCGCGTGCAGCGCGGCGTCCAGCAACGCCGGATGCACACCGAAACTCACAGCCTCCGATCGGATCTGCTCCGGCACCGCGACCTCCGCGAACACCTCACCGTCGCGCCGCCACAGGGCAGTCAGTCCCCGGAACGCCGGTCCGTACTCATAGCCCAAGTCGGCCAGATCCGCATAGGGGTCATCGATCTCGATCGCAGTCGCGCCGGCCGGCGGCCAACTGTCCATCCTCGTGTCCAGCGACGGCTGATCCGATTGGGCGGTGACGGTCGCGACCGCGTGGCGGACCCACTGGTCCTCGGCCCTATCGGACTCGTCGCCACCGTGCGCACGCGAGTACACCGACACCGTCCCCGCACCCGTCTCATCCGGTCCGCCCGCCACTACCCGCAGCCCGACCGCTGCGGCGGGCGGAATCGGCAGGGGTGCCTCGATCACCAACTCCGCCAACCGCGGGCACCCGACCACCGTTCCCACATGCAGCGCCAACTCGACCAGGGCAGCGCCGGGCAGCAATGCCATCCCCGCGACAACATGATCGGCCAGCCACGGATGACCGGCTCGAGACAGGCTGCCGGTGAACACCACGTCCTGGGAATCCGGCAGCCGCACCATCGCGCCCAACAGCGGATGTCCCGCATCATCCATACCCGACTGCCGCACATCTGCCACGCCGACCGGCTGCAACCAATACCGCTGATGCTGGAACGCATACGTAGGCAGCGGAACTCGATCCCGGACGCGGCCCGCGAACAGCGCTGTCCAGTTCACTTCCATTCCCGCGACAGCGGCTCGCGCCAGCGCCGACACGAACTGGGTCGACTCGCCGACGGAGTGCCGGCCGGCCGCGACCACCGACGAGCGGGCCTCGATGTCCGGAGTCTCGGCAAGACACTGCCGAGTCATCGCTGCCAGCACCGCATCCGGCCCGATCTCCACGAACCGCCGCACCCCTGCCTCGACCAGGGTGTCGATCCCCGGCGCGAACCGGACACACCCGCGTACCTGCCGCACCCAATACCCCGGGTCGGTCACCTCCGCGTCGACCACGACGCCGGAGACGTTCGACACGATCGGGAGAGTCGGCTGGTAATAGGTCAAACCTCGCGCCGTCCTATGGAATTCGTCGAGCATCGGCTCCATCAACGCCGAATGGAACGCATGACTGACCCGCAGCCGGGAGGTCTTCACGCCGGCAACGGCAAACGTGTCCTCGATCTTGTCGATCGCGAACGCGTCTCCGGACAACACCACCGACGACGGACCGTTCACCGCCGCGACCGACAACCTGCCGTCGAATCCAGCGACGATTCCCGCCGCATCCGCCTCTCCCACCGCCACCGCCAACATCGCCCCACCTTCAGGTAGTGCCCCCATCAGCCGCCCGCGCGCAACTACCAGGGCACAGGCATCCTCGAGCGACCACACTCCCGCCACGTATGCGGCGGCCAGCTCCCCGATCGAATGTCCGATCAGCATGTCCGGTACCACACCGAACGATTCCATCAGCCGGAACAACGCCACCTCGAACGCGAACAACGCGGGCTGGGTGAACTCCGTGAGATCCAACAGCGCCGCGTTACTCGGATCGAACACCAAGTCCTTCAGCGACCAGTCGAGCAGCGGATCGACCTGGGCGCACACCTCGTCGAACGCCGCCGCGAACACGTCGAAGGCCGCGTACAACCCCGCACCCATCCCGGTCCGTTGCGCGCCCTGCCCGGTGAACAGGAACGCCGCCTTGCCCGAACCCGCTGTCGCCTCGATCGTGCCCGGCGAACCCGCCGCCAACTCGGTCAGACCAGCCAGCAGCTCGCCTCGGTCACGCCCGACGACAGCTCCGCGGAAGTCGAGCCGAGCACGGGTCGTCACCAAGGAATGCGCGACATCCCACACGTCCGCGTCAGGATGGTCGATCAACCACTGCCGCAGTCGGTCCGCCTGCGCACGCAGACCCGACTCGGAACTCGCCGACACCAACCACGGTACGGTCACCGAGGGGCGGGGCGCCAGCTGCGATACCGAAATTCGCTGGGCAGGTGCTTCTTCCAGGATGGCGTGGGCGTTGGTGCCGCTGACTCCGAATGAGGACACTCCGGCCCGGCGGACTCGCCCGTTGCGTGGCCATGGCTGTGGCTGGGTCAACAACTCGACATCGCCGGCTGACCAGTCCACTTTCGGGCTGGGCTCATCGACATGCAAGGTCTTGGGCAGTGTTTCGTGCTGCAACGCCTGCACCATCTTGATTACTCCACCTACACCCGCCGCGGCGGTGGTGTGCCCGATGTTCGACTTCAGCGACCCGAGCCGCAACGGTCCACTCGATCGTCCTTGCCCGTAGGTTCCGATCAGTGCCTGTGCCTCGATCGGGTCACCTAACGGCGTTCCTGTTCCGTGTGCTTCGACTGCATCGATGTCGGTTGGCTCCAATCCCGCGTTCGCCAACGCCGCCGTGATCACCCGCTCCTGCGAAGGGCCGTTCGGTGCTGACAGGCCATTGCTTGCACCGTCTTGGTTGATCGCGCTGCCACGCACTAGCGCCAGCACAGGGTGGCCTAAGCGTTGCGCGTCCGACAGGCGTTCGAGTACCAGCATGCCGACGCCCTCGGAGAAGGCGGTGCCGTCTGCTGTGGCGGCGAAGGACTTGCAACGCCCTTCGGGTGATATGCCGCGTTGCCGGGCGAAATCGATGGACAGGTAGGGATCGGCGTAAATCGTGGCGCCGCCGGTCAGCGCAAGGGAGGTCTCTGCCTGCCGCAGCGCCTGGCAGGCCAGATGCAATGCGACCAGCGACGACGAGCAGGCGGTGTCCACGGTGACGGAAGGGCCTTCTATGCCGAAGACATACGACAGTCTTCCCGAAGTCACGCTGCCCTGTGTGCCGGTGAGCCGATGGCCCTCGAACTCGGGGGTGACCCGGTTGAAATAGCCTGAGTAGCATGCCCCGACGAATACGCTGGCATCGGTACCGCGCAACGCGCGTGGGTCGATACCCGCGTTTTCCAGCGCTTCCCATGATGATTCCAGGAGATGACGCTGCTGCGGGTCCATCGCGGATGCCTCCCGCGGGCTGATTCCGAAGAAACCGGCATCGAAATCAGCAGCGTCGTCGAGGAAGCCGGCACGACGGCTGTAGACGGTGCCGGGTTTGTCGGGATCCTCATCGAACAGCCGCTCCAGATCCCAGCCTCGGTCCGAGGGGTATTCGCTGGTTGCGTCGATTCCTGCGGCAAGCAGATCCCATAACTCCTCCGGGGATTTCACACCGCCGGGGAACCGGCAGCCCATCCCCACAATGGCAATCGGCTCGTCGGTTCGGACCCGACGCGCCACCTTATTGACCGGCTCGCTCGCCGCTTTCGGCTCCACGCGGGACAACACCAGTTTCGTCACCGCCGCCGGAGTTGGATAGTCGAACACCAGAGTCGAGGGCAGCTGTATGCCGGTGGCCTTGCCCAGTCGGTTGCGAAATTCCACCCCGCCCAACGAATCGAAACCGATTTCGTCGAAACGCCGATCGGGCCGGATGTCGGCCGCCGAATCATGCCCCAACACCGCCGCCGCCTGCGCCAACACCACCTCCGACACCACCTCACCACGGCGGGCCTGCGGCACCTGAGCCAACCGCTGAGCCAACGCACCCGCCGCGGGCTTTGCCGCGGCCTTCGTCGGGCGCTTCGAACGCGGCACGAACCCACGCAATACCGCGGGGACCGCATCGGGATCCGACGCGCGCCGCAACACACTCGCGTCGAACCGGATCGCGGCCACACGCGCGTCCGAACCGGCAACCGCGTCGTCGAACAATCGCAGACCTTCGCCGTCACCGAGCTGGCCCAGCCCCAACCGCTCCCACCGCACCAGGGCGGTGCGGTCCAGCTCACCGGTCATCCCGCTGCGGGAGTTCCACGGCCCCCACGCCAACGACACAGCGGTCGATCCCGCCGCGCGGCGCCGCTGCGCCAACCCGTCCAGGAAACCGTTCGCCGCAGCGTAATTGCTTTGCCCGGCCGAACCCAGCACCCCCGCCATCGAGGAGAACACCACAAACGCCGACAGATCACGCTCACGTGTCAGCTCGTCCAGATACCACGCCCCGTCAACCTTGGGCGCCAACACCCGATCGACCTGTTCACCGGTCAACGACTCCACGGTGCCGTCGTCGAGAACACCCGCCGTATGCACCACCGCAGTCAACCCGCCATCAGCTTCGATAGCGTCCAACAGGTCCCGCACGGCATCACGATCAGTGACATCACACGCGACCACCCGCGCATCAGCACCCGCACCAGCCAGTTCGGCGACCAGCTCGGCCGAGCCCGGTGCTTCGGGTCCTCGCCGCGAGGACAGCACCAACCTGCGCACGCCGTGTTCGGCGACCAGGTGACGAGCTAACAATGCACCGAGCCCGCCGGTACCGCCGGTGATCAACACCGTGCCGTCACCGAACGACGGCAACGCATCAATGTCGTGGCCGCCGTCGCGGCCCGATGCCCGCGTCAGTCGGGGAACCAGGATCTCCGTACCACGCACCGCGACCTGCGGCTCACCCGAAGCCAGCACGGCCGCGATCCGATCGGCATCCAACGGCTCGGCCGGGTCCTCGTCGAGGAGAACAAACCGTCCCGGATTCTCCGACTGCGCGCTGCGGACGAACCCCCACACCGCGGCCGCAGCCACATCCGGAACCTGTCCGGGCAACCCCGCACCCCCCGTGGTGAGCACCACCATCCGAACATCGGACAAACGCTCTTGGGCAAGCCACGACTGCACCGTGGCCAACGTGGCATGCACACCGGCCCGCACCACTGCCGGATCATCGGCTGCTCGCCCCGGGCTCCGCCATATCACCACTTCCGGAACATGCTGTGCGGCAACAACCTCGGCGGCGGATGCGAAGGACACATCGATCCCCGGCACCGTCGAATCCGCGAGCACGGCCATCGGCAGTGTCGGCCGGTCGGCGGCCGTCGCTGCCGCGGTGGGCTCCCACTGCACCCGGTACAGACTTGCCTCGCCATCGGACAAGCCGCGCCGGAATTCCTGGACATCATTGCGGCGCATCATGACCGCGTCGACCGACAGGATCGGATTGCCGTCCACATCGACAGCCGCGACTGCGATGGTGTTCACTCCGGCCTTCGCCGCGATAACTCGAAGCGCTGTCGCCTTCGTGGGCACCGGTGTGTGGAAACGCGCACCGCCCCACTGGAACAGCAACCAGCCGGAGTCAGGGTCGGAATCGGCAGCACGAAAAACCAACCGGGAAAGCCCCGCATGCACCACCAGCTCCATCAAAGCCGGATGCAGACCATGCCCGGACTCCGGTGCCGCGTCGGTGTCCAACACGACCTCCGAGAAAACCGTGTCGCCACGCTGCCACACCGCGGGCACACCGATGAACGCCGGACCGTACTCGAGTCCGGTGTCCTGCGTGATCTGCTGCGGAAGCGTCAACCGGTCTACGTCTACGAGTTCGACATCGACCGGCGGCCACTGCTGGTCCCGCAGTTGCGACACCAACGCCGAACCACCGGCCGGCTGCGCCGCAAGCACACCGGTCGCATTGCGTGCCCATTGCTCATCGGAGGAATTCCGATAGAAGAATTCGAACGAACGCCGCCCGGACTCGTCTGCCGCCTGCACCAACACCTGCAACTCGACCACGTCGGCACCGGGCCGGATCGGCGCCTGCACCATGACTTCCTCGACTACCTCGCAACCGATCCGGCCACCCGCGACGAGAAGGAACTCGAGTAACAACACCCCCGGCACCACCACCATGCCGTAGGCCAAGTGATCAGCGATCCAGGGATGCGTGCGCAACGAGAACCGGCCGGTGAACAACCACTCGTCACTACCCCCGAGCTCCGTCACACCCGTCAGAATCGGATGACCATCGACGCCGCCCACCGCCCCGACAACCTCGGGCTGCAACCAGAACCGCCGATGCTGGAACGCATAAGTCGGTAACGGCACCCGGCGCGTCCCACCCAACAACGGACGCCAGTCCACACCAACACCCGCCACATGGGCCGCTGCCAAACCAGACACCAACTGGGTCGGCTCATCCACCGAACGCCGAGCAACCGCGACCACGACCGATGTGGCCTCCACATCCGGGGTCTCGGCAAGACACAGCCGGGACATCGCGGACAGCACAGCATCCGGCCCGATCTCGACGAACCGGCGCACCCCTGCCTCGACCGCCGTGTCGATCCCCGGCGCGAACCGCACACAACCCCGCACCTGCTCGACCCAATACCCCGGATCAGTCACCTCATCACCGACCACGACTCCCGACACATTCGACACGATCGGGACGGCCGGCCGGTGGTAGGTCAAGCCTTCGGCTACGCCCCTAAACTCGTCGAGCATCGGCTCGATCAACGCCGAATGGAACGCGTGGCTGACCCGCAGCCGGGAGGTCTCGACCCCCTCGACAGCGAGCTCGTCCTCGATCTCGGCTATCGCGGACACATCACCGGACAGCACCAGCGACGACGGACCGTTCACCGCGGCGATCGACACCTGGCCCGCGAAATCGGCCAGCATCCTGGCGGCGCGCTCCTCGGGCACCGCCACCGCCAGCATCGCCCCGCCCTCCGGCAGCGCGCCCATCAACCGACCGCGCGCCACCACCAGGGCGCACGCATCCGCCAACGACCACACCCCCGCCACATACGCAGCCACCAACTCGCCGATCGAATGCCCGATCACCACATCCGGCACCACACCGAAGGACTCCACCAACCGGAACAACGCCACCTCGAACGCGAACAAGGCAGGCTGCGTGAACTCCGTGAGATCCAATAGCGCCGCGTTGTTCTCGTCGAACATCAGGTTTTTCAGCGGCCGGGTGAGCAACGGATCGATCTGGGCGCACACCTCGTCCAATACCGACGCGAACACCGGAAACGCGCGATACAACTCCGCGCCCATCCCGGCCCGCTGCGCACCCTGACCGGTGAACAGAAACGCCGTCTTCCCTACTGCGACCTGCCCCTCGATGACCGACGATGTCACCTCGCCCGAGGCGAGATCAGCAAGGCCGGCCAACAACTGTTCCCGGTCGCCGCCCACGACCGCGCCACGTCGATCGAAGTGCCCACGCGACTCGATCAACGAGTACGCGGCACTGCGCACATCGATGTCGGGCCGGTCTATCAGCCACTGCCGCAACCGATCGGCTTGTGCGTGCAGCGCGTCGTCGGACTTCGCCGAGATCAGCAACGCAACCACATCGGTAGCCACGGCCGACTCGCCGGCACCGGCGGAACTGTCGACCACGGAAACGGCAGTGGAGGGGGCTTCTTCGAGGATCACGTGCGCGTTGGTGCCGCTGATTCCGAACGACGACACACCCGCACGCCGCACCCGATCGGTGACGGGCCACGGTTCGGCGTCGGTCAACAACCGCACTGAGCCCGCGGACCAGTCCACATGCGGCGTCGGCACATCCACATGCAAAGTCTTCGGCAGCATTTCATGCCGCAACGCCGCCACCATCTTGATCACACCACCGATACCCGCAGCGGCGACCGCGTGACCGATATTCGACTTCACCGAACCGATCCGCAACGGCTCCGACCGACCCTGCCCATAGGTGGCGATCAACGCCTGCGCCTCGATCGGATCACCCAATGCCGTTCCGGTGCCATGCGCCTCGACCGCATCCACATCCGACGCCTGAAGCCCGGCATTCGCCAACGCCTGCGCGATCACCCGCTCCTGCGAAGGACCATTCGGCGCGGTCAGGCCGTTGCTCGCACCGTCCTGATTGATCGCACTGCCGCGCACCACCGCGAGAATGTTGTGGCCCAACCGCTGCGCATCCGACAGACGCTCGACCACCACCACCCCGACACCCTCAGACCACGTCACACCATCGGCCGCGGCAGCGAACGCCTTGGACCGCCCGTCCGGCGCCAACCCCCGCTGTCGCGCGAAATCCACATACAGACTCGGACTCGCCGACACACTCACCCCGCCCGCCAGGGCCAGGGATGCCTCACCCTGACGCAATGCCTGGCACGCCAGATGCAACGCGACCAACGACGACGAACACGCGGTATCCACCGTGACCGCCGGCCCCTCCAAACCGAAAACATAAGAGACACGGCCGGATACCACACTGTGCGACGTCCCCGTCAGCCGGAAGCCTTCATACTCGCCGACCACCCCTCGCGAATACCCCGACGAGCAGGCGCCGACATACACCCCGGTATCGGTACCGCGCAACGACGCAGGGTCGATCCCCGCGTCCTCCAGAGCCTCCCAGGAGACTTCCAGCATCAGCCGCTGCTGCGGATCCATCGCCGCCGCCTCACGCGGACCCACACCGAAGAAGCCCGCATCGAAAGCTCCCGCGGCGGAGAGGAATCCGCCTTGCCGGGTGTAGACGGTGCCCGGCTTGTCCGGATCCGGATCGAACAACCGCTCCAGGTCCCAACCACGATCCGACGGAAACGGCCCGATCACATCCCGACCCGCCGCAACGAGGTCCCACAGATCCTCGCCGGATTCGACACCACCGGGGAAACGGCAACCGATCCCGACAATCGCGATCGGCTCGTCCGAGCTTGTGCGACGCACAACCCGCCGCACATCCAGATCCATACCCTCGAGCCGCGACCGCACCAACCGGGCCACCGCAGTCGGCGTCGGATAATCGAAAATCAGCGTCGTCGGCAACTCCACACCAGTGGCCGTCATCAGCCGATTCCGCAGCCGCTGACCACTGAGCGAATCGAACCCGAACGCAGTGAACGGCAGATCCGGACGAACAGCCTCCGAAGACTCGTGACCAAGCACCGCCGCAGCCTGCTCAGCCACCACCGCAAACACCAACGCATCACGGTCCTGCTCAGCAACAGCGAACAACCGCGGCGCCAACGGACCCGCCACCACAGCACGCCGCCGCCTACGCACTGGAGAAGCACTGCGCTGCAGCGACTCCGCAGATGTACGCTCGGTCGCTTCGACTGTCGCAAGCAGCAACTGCTCGATCGACAGGATCGGCTCACCATCCTCAGCAACGGCCGTGACCCGAACAGTGTTCGCACCCACCTGGTCGATTCGGACCCGCGCCGCTTCCACACCACCGCGATAGAGTCGAATACCATTGAACGACAACGGCATCCAGACGCCATCGGTCTCGCCGAGCCCGCCCGTACCAGCATGCAGCATCGCATCCAGCAACGCCGGATGAACACCGAAACGCTCGTTCCGATCAACTACGGTCTCGTCGAGCGACACTTCGGCGAACACTTCGCGACCGCGCCGCCACGCCGCCGTGACTCCTTGAAACGCCACACCGTAACCCACGCCACGCTCGGCCGACCGGCCGTACAGTTCTTCGGCTGACACCGGCTCGGCCGCCACGGGTGGCCACTCACCACCCGACCACAAGAGCGCGTCGTCAGTGTGCGGGGCGAGAACCCCCGTCGCACACTGCCGCCACTGCGAGATGTCGCCCTCGGACGCGACAGCCCACTCGCCATCTTGCCCCCCGAGGGACTCCGCGCTGTCGGGACGAGCGTGGATCGTGAAAGCTCGCCATCCGTGCTCGTCCGCCGCAGCAACACTCACCTGGATGTTCAACGCCATAGCCCGCAGCGGAAACGACGAAGACAGCCGCAACTCCGCCACCGACTCCGCACCCACCCTCGCACCCACGCTCAACGCGGCATCGACCCACACCGCGGCAGGCACCACAGCCGACCCGAAGACCACATGCTCGGCAAGCCACGGATGGGCCTCGGGCATCAGGCGACCGGTGAACAACCACTCGTCCCGCCCGGCCATCGACACCGAGGCACCCAACACCGGATGACCCGGAGGAATCAACCCGGCACGGCTCACCTCACCCAACCCCACACCCGCCACGAGACGCGGCGTCCAGCACCGCCGTCGCTGAAACGCATACGTCGGCAGCTCCACCCACGCCGCCGGCGTAGCCAACACCTCTGGTGTGACGTCGATGCCGACACAATGGGCACCCGCCAACGCCGCGGCGAACTGCTCGCGACCACCCCGACCACGCCGCAACGTGCCGAGGGCAGCTACCTGATCGGCTCTACCGATCGACTCCGCAGTCGACTCGACCGCCGCCGACACCACCGGATGTGGGCTGACCTCGACGAACGCGTTCATCTCGAGACGGATCAACGACTCGATCGCCTCACCGAAGCGCACCCGCTCCCGCAAACCCTGGTACCAATACCCCGCATCCAACTCCGCCGTGTCCACGAACTCCGCGGTCACCGTCGAAAAGAACGGAACCGAACCCGATTTCGGCCGAATCTGCGCCAACTCGGCCAGCACCCGACCCCGAATCCGCTCCACCGCCACCGAATGCGACGCGTAATCCACCGGAACCTGCTTCGCCCACACCCCATCGGCCGCACACCCGGCAAGAAACTCGGCCAACGCCTCCGACTCTCCCGACACCACCGTCTGCCCCGGTCCGTTCACCGCCGCGACCGACAACCGATCACCGAACGCTGCCACACGATCCGCCACCACATCCGCCGCCAAACCGACCGACGCCATACCCCCCGAACCCGACAACACCTCCGCGACAGCACGAGACCGCACCGCCACAACCCGCGCACCATCCGCCAACGACAACCCACCCGCCACCACCGCCGCCGCGATCTCACCCTGCGAATGCCCCACCACCGCAGCCGGCTCCACCCCACCAGCTCGCCACAGCCGCGCCAGCGACACCAACATCGCAAACAACACCGGCTGCACCACATCCACCCGCTCCAGTGACGCCGCACCAGGCTCCCCGCGAAGCACTTCCGTCAACGACCAAGCCACGAACGGCGCCAACGCCGCCTCACACTCCGCGATCGACTCCGCGAACACCCCACCCGACGCCAACAACTCCGCACCCATCCCCACCCACTGACTGCCCTGCCCCGGAAACACGAAAACCACCCGCCGAGACAGGGCACGACCGGTCACCAGGTAGGGCTCGGTCTCCACCGATTCCGCCGCCGAATCGGCCAACACCGCCAACCCTGCGCGCATCGCGTCGACGTCGTGCCCGACCACCGCACCACGCCACTCCAACTGCGTACGCGTACGCAAGAGCGAATACGCCACCTCGGCGCCACCCCCCTGCGGGTGATCGGCCAACCACTCCTGTAAGCGAACAGCCTGCTCCCGCAAAGCCTCCCGGCTTTGCCCGGACAACACCCATGCCAGCGGCCGCGAGGCGTCCACGTTCCGGGCCGGGTGTGTCCCGGAGTGGCTTTGTCCGGGGAATCGCGCCGGGATGACGACATCGGCCGCCGCAATCGGCGACAGTGATTTGGGCTCGCCCGCAGTCCATGCGGGAGCTTCCTCCACAATCACATGCGCGTTCGTGCCGCCCATACCGAATGACGACACTCCTGCCCGGCGCAACGTCACGGTATCAATCGCGGCGCTGGCTGGGCCCTCATGGTTATGCTCCGCTGCGGT
>NZ_JBFAAB010000046.1:0-26006 GCF_040639505.1 Nocardia sp. NPDC023852 | reverse complement strand
TCATCGGGGTACTTCTTCGGTGCTGCCACGAATGACTCCTTCCATCGTCCTATCGGACCATGCACAGAGCCCTCCGAGAAAGCGGCGGAACCTCAGGACCGCGAGGTTGCCAGGCGTGGAACCTTCGATGGCCGTACAGAAGTGGAACAGGTTGTCGCACCGCTGACTGGCGGATACCGCGTTCCGGAACGCCCGCCCCGCGGCTACTGAGCGGATACGCCCAGCATATCGGAGTTCCGGTAGTAATCGCGGGGAGCCGGGCAACCCCTGTGCCGGGGCGGAACTTCTCAGGCGGAATCCGAGGACGATTCACCCTCGAGAAACGAGGACACCGCTGCGTGGTGGCTACTGAGGGTCTCCAGGTTGGATTCGATCCGCTTCAAGGTTGTTTGCATGGCTGCGACGATGTTGGGGCACAGTTCGAGCTGTGGGCGCGAGCCGCTGGCACAGGGCAGCAGTTGCGCGACGGTTTGCGAGTTGAACCCGGCGTCGAGCAGTGCCCGGATCTGGCGGACTCGCACCAGACACGCCTCGCTGTAGTCCCGGTAGCCGTTGCCGGTCCGTTCGGACGCGAGCAGGCCTTGCTCCTCGTAATAGCGCAATGCGCGCGTCGTCGTGCCCGAGCGGCGGGCGAGTTCACCGATCCGCATGCCGCGCCCTGCATGGTCCGGAGTTCGTCTTGACCTTCACGCCAACGTCAACGCTTAGCTTCGTCGCATGATTTCCGATGCACAGCGTCAGCAGTTGTTGGACCAGGTAGATGTCGTCGACAGCGGTACCGGTCCGGTGGTCGCCCTCGCCCACGGCGCCGGTGGTGGTGTCCGCGAGAACTTCGCACCGCTCATCGATACCATCGCGGATCGGCGTTTCGTCGGACCGTACTATCCCGGCGCCGGCAAAACACCGCAGGCGACCGCGCCGCTGTCGATCGACGAACTCGCCGACACCGTGGTCGCGACCGCCTTGGAGGCCGGTGCCGAACGATTTCCGATCGTCGGGCTTTCGCTGGGTTCTGCTGTCGCCGTGGCCGCGGCCACCCGGCATCCCGAGCACGTCAGCGCGCTGGTACTCACCGTCGGGCTGGTGTATCCGGACGCGCAGGCACGTGCACTGGGCCGGGTGTGGCGGCATCTGGCCGAGCGCGGTGATTTCGACATCCTGGCCGAGTTGCTCTTCTACGCAAACTCACCTGGAACGCTCACAAGTGTGTCCGAGGACGAGCACGCGGCGGCGGTCCGGCAGATCCGCGCCGGCTACCCCGTCGGCGGCGCCGATCATGTAGAGCTGGTGAGCCGCACCGATATTCGGCCGCTGCTTGCCGACGTCAACGTGCCCACCCTCGTCGTCGTGAGTGGCGAGGACCGGGTCGTGCTGCCGGATACCGTTCGTCAGTTAGCTTCCGGCATCGCCGGTGCCGAGCTGATCGAATACCCTTCGGCCGGGCATATTTTCACGCCTGCGGAAGCTGGGCCGTGGGTTGCGGAGGTGTCCGCCTTCCTGGACCGCATGCCGCGATGACGCAAATGGCCGCACCGCAAACGAACACGGCCGGTGCACTGTATGGACGATTGGCGGCGCTGGGCCTGGCACTGTTCGTGTACATGACCGCCGAGCTGTTCCCGATCGGCGCATTGAACGACCTCGCCATGGGATTGCACGTGGCCCCCGCCACGGCCGGGCTCCTGCTCACCGCGTACGCGATCGCGGCCGGGGCGGCGACGCTACCCGCGGTGTGGGCTTGTCGGCGGCTGGACCGGCGCCGCGCCCTCACTGTATCCCTTGTGCTGCTGGCCTTCTCGCAGGTCGCATTCGGTCTGGCTCCGAGCTTCACGGTGGCGGCATCGGCACGCGGCGTGGCGGCGGTCGCACACGGCCTGGTGTGGTCGCAGATCCCCGTGGTAGCGGCACGGTACGCACCGGACGGAATGCGCGGCCGCGCGACCGCAGCCGTCTTCGCGGGCTCTTCGCTGGGCCTGATCGCTGGTGCGCCGATCGTTACCGGCCTGGCACACGAAGTGGGTTGGCGCGCAGCCGCACTCGCGCTCGCCGGTGCGGCCGGCGCCACCGCGGTCCTGCTGCGAACCGTCTTACCCGAAACACCTCCACCACCGCGCGCGGTACGCACCCACAGAACATTCAATCTCGGACCGGTTCTCGTAGTCTGCCTCGTCACGACCGCACTGGTCCTCGGCCACTACGTGAGCTACACCTACTTCGCACTGCTGATCGCGCCGGCTGGGTTGAGCGGATCGCTGCTGGTGGTCGTTCTGGCCGGGTACGGCATCGCGGGCTTGTTCGGGGTGACTCTCGTCGCACGCGTGCTCGACGCCTATCCGCGTCGCACTGCTCTCACCGTGGCCATGACGCTGACATGCGCAATCACCGCGCTCGGCATCGCGCATCTCGGCTGGATCGTCTTCATCCTCGTCATGCTGTGGGGCGCCACCGCAGCAGCATTGCCGGTAATCCTGCAACACACCGTCCTCCACGCGGCTACAGACGATCCGGACATCCCGTCCGGCGCCTACGTCGTGTCCTACCAACTCGGCATAACCGGTGGCTCCGCACTCGGAGCCGCCCTGCTGAGCCACACCCCGGCCGCATCCCTGCCCTTATGGTCCGGTACCGCGCTGGCCGCCGGAACCATCTTGATGATCACTACACCAGCTGTTTTCGGACCTCGACAGCCCTCCCGCACGGGCCGCGCGCCCAGCTGGGGCAGCACACAAGCCAGCAGAAACCGCTGCTGAGCAACACGATCTGTGGCATTTCAGTCCGGGTGCTCGGCATGTACGCGCGGCCCGGTCGCGGGTCGTTGGTCCGGCCTGACGCCTCAACCTCGGACATGGACATGCCCCCGGAACAGATGCACCATCTTGTGGTAAGCGCCAGGTCGAAGACAACGAAGCATTCGATGTCCTGGAATCGGCTACTTATGGGATGCTCGGCTGCCGTCGCCATGATCAGCCGGCGTGACAGATCTGGAACATGTTTCCCGGGATTATCAGCCATTGTCGATAGTCCCACGATTGGCGACGCGGCAGTCGACGGCGAGTCCACTTGCATGGTGCAGAGAAGCGGCAACATCCGGTATCAGGCGTCGGGTGACCTTACTTTCCCGCACCTTTGTTCGTGTCCCCACCGGTGATGTCGTGGGTCGACTTCCCTCGCGACGGGTTCGAGTGGACCGGTCCAGGCGGAGAGCCGGTCTGGTACAACACTTTCCCCGACTCCCAGCGTGGCTTCTGCGGGAGCTCTGTCGCCGCCCAGGACGACGGTGACGCAGAACTGGTCGGCGTCACGATGATGAGCCTCGACGACCACAGCGCGTTGGTGCCAGTGCACCAGTCCTTCAAGGACAACGCAGTCACGTGGCTCTCGGTGATCGAAACCGCCTCCTCCTGACCCGATCCCCGCCGAGGAGCTGGACCGGGTCGTGGCCTACTTCTCCGGCCGTGGTCACCCGGTCACCGTCGCGCCGCACGCGCGGGCATCCACCGACTATCTGGCCGGGCCCACTGATGACCGGGCGCCGACCTGAATGGCGGCCTTCATCGACCCCGATATCGGTTTGATCGTGCCCGCCACCGGCGGCAAAGGCCGGCACAGCTGCTCGACGTACTCGATTACGACATCATCGACGCGAACCCGACGGTGTTCACCGCTTTGTCCGACCCCGTCGTTCTGGCCAATGCGGTCACCGCGCGCACCGGCCTGGCCAACCTTGATGCGGGTGATCGAGTATGGGTTTCGTTTCCGTGCCAACTGAATGATCTCCCATGCACCATACGGGCTGCACTGATCGCCTCGTTCACAGTGGGCGTGGTCATCGTGCGACCAGTGCCCATATCGGCAGTAACAGCAGTGCGACAATGGATGTCTTGACGACGACGGAGGCGGCTAGTTCGACTTCGGTGTCGTACTGCTGAGCGAAGATAAACAGATTCTGCGGCGCGGGCATGGCCGCGATCGGCACCACGTAGCCCAGCCACTCGCCGGTCAGGCCGAATACGTACCGGCTGATTGCGAGGGCCAGCAGCGGGAACAACACGCATTTGAAACCGATCAGCCAATACTCGTCGCTGGTCGTACCCCTAATCCGCAGGCCAGTGCCCCCGAGATGCAAACCCAGCGCGAACAATGCCACAGGCGATGCCGCTGCACCGGCCAACGACAACGCATCCAATGCCCAGCCAGGCACCGGCACGTGGGTGACGTTGGCGGCGATGCCCGCATAGCAGGCGAGTACCACTGGGGTGGTCAGCGCCGCCCACATGCCGCGCCGCACCTTGACCGGCGTGGGAACACCGACATCGTTGTGGCTGCCAGCGGACTCCATGATCGCGATCACCACCACAGTCAGCACACAAACCTGGAGCAGAATCACCGGAAAGATGGGCGAGGCGTCGCCGAAGAGCAGGATGAACACGGGGATCGCGAAATAGGCAGTGTTCACCTGGCAGGCACTCATGATCCGCAGCGCTGTTCCTCGGGTGCTCGACCCCGTCACAGCTCGCGCCACGATCGCGATGACCACCATGGCGGCCACGGCCGTCGCGGCGTAAGCACCGATCGCCGCGGCGTTGAATACCCGACCCAGGTTGCTGGCGTAAAGGCTGCCTAACAGGTAGGCGGGGATCGCGAAGCGAAATGCGAATTCGGAGAATGCTTTCGAGGTCGATGAGTCGATGATCTTGCGGCGGGCGAACACGACACCCGCCCCGAAGATCAGCGCGACCGGTGCCAGCTTTTCGATCGTGTCGACGATGCCGGTCACCGGCCGCTCCTCGCACCTGTCACCACTGCCATGTCTCCTCTCACAGTTGCAAACCCCGAACTGCCAGCCATCGCTCCAAGATCAGAATCGACTACAGCAACTGCGCGGTCTGGTTCGCAGGCCGGGCAGTCTGTCGCGCGAACAGCGACTTCACTTCCACCGCATTGAACAGGTTGCCGCTGCGTTCAGCGGGTAGCACGACGTCACCGACCATGTCGTAGAGCGGCTGCCCCGGTTGCATCATCGCTGTGATCGGCAGAGTGAACGGCTGCTTGTCCCGCTCGACGATGGAGGCGGGAAGCTTCCCGCGCGCGACGGCCGCGACCGGGGCCTTACCAGCGCCACCGGAAGTCTTCGCGCGTGCAGACAACTGGCTGGCGAAGGCCATGATCCGTGGTTGCAGGAACGGAACCCGTGCTTCGACCGCCCACGCCATACTCAGGTTGTCGAGCCGACGCAGAATGTATTCGGGAAACCGCCGAACGCGGTCGAAGTGCAGTAGCGACTCGAGCGCGCCGCGTTCTCCGAGGTCTCGGCTTGCGGCTACCTCGGCACCGACCAGATTGCTGAAGTATCCGCCATTGGTCAGGATTTCGTTGCGGAAATGGTCGCTGTAGAGGCCGGCGAGCACCGAGACAGGTGCGATGGCCAGGGTGGCTTGGTACCGGCGATGCCATCCCGGGCGGGTGTCGGCTGCTGCGGTGAGGTACCTGCGGTATCCGCGAACAGCTCGTCGGCGCCGTCGCCGGTGATCGCAACCTTGAACCCCGCCTCGTGTACCGCTTTGAACGACCCGAACGTCGACAGGCTGTGAGGGGCGTTGTTGGGTTGATCCAGATGCGCCACGAATTCGTCGATCAGGGTGGGGAACTCGCGTGGATCCAACTCGACTTGATGATGGCGTGTGCCGCAGTGCGCGGCGACCTGCGCCGCGAAGTGCCGTTCGTCGGCGGGCCAATCGCCGCGGTAGGAGACATTGAATGTGTCAACCTGGCTTGCGAGTTCAGTGGCGAACGCGGTGAGCAGACTCGAATCCAGACCACCGCTGGTGATCGCGCACACCGCGACGTCCGCGGCCAGCATCCTGTTCATCTCCTCCCGCAACAACTCCTCGAGTGTCTCGGCCGGGTCGGCGTCCTGCGCGAACAGTGGCGTGGGCATGGTGAACGAGGTTGCGCCCGGTCGACCGGAGGCACTGAATTCGACGACACTGCCCGGTGGCATGGTGCGCACCTGCGAGAAGATCGTCACCGGCCCCCAGACGGCCTTCCCACCGAAGTAGCGGTCGATGGCCAATCGGTCCAGTTCCGTGGGGAAGTCCGGGAACCTCGACAGTGCTCGCAGCTCAGAGGCGAAACACAGTCTGGCGCCGCTAACGTAGTAGTGCAGGCTTTTCATGCCCGCGTGGTCGTTGAACAACTTCAGGATCGGCTCCCCTTGGCGGCTGTCCACGATCGCGATCGCGAACATCCCCTCCAAATGCGTCACGAACTCGTTGCCGTAACGCTCATACAGCGGGAAAATGACATCACCGTCACAGGTGCCTTCGAACCGGAACCCGTCGCCTGCCAGCTGCTCGCGCAGCGAGACGTGGTTGTAGATCTCGCCATTGAATACACAGATCAGCCCGGGACCGAGGCGATAGGGCTGCCTGCCGTGATCGACGCCTTGTACCGCGAGGCGATTGCTTCCCAGAGCCCAGCCCGCCCCTACTTGCACGGTTTGCGCGTCCGGACCGCCATGGCGCTGCGCCTGCGCGACAGTCATCAGCACTGCCCGTTCGATCGGCCCACCACCAAGGTACCCATGGATTCGACACATGCTCAGACCGCCTTCACCGCGGCATCGACGCCCGACTGCCGCGCCTGCGGATAGTGCCGGGCCAGCCACTCGACCACGATCGCGATCTGATCGACCATGTCACCGATCTGCTGCGCTGTGGGGCTCACACCATGCCCCGGCAGTGCACTGTTGCCGGTCTTCAGATACACCGGCGACAGAATCCTCGCGAAGTCCGGCGCCTCATAGGTGCGGATGAAATTCCCCGAGGACGACGGGTTGTCGATGTGAACATCCAGCGGAACCGACACCGTCTGCCGCAATGCGGCAAGCATCGACAAACTCAGATCCCGCACCGGGTTGATGCTGTTGGCACCCAACGTCTCCAGCAGCCGCATCGAGGCTGGGTTGCCGTGCCCGCAATGCGCGGACACCTTGAAATGCAGCTCCGCCGGCAACTCTCCGCGTTGACGCAGGGAGTCGAGCGTGGACAGCAGGCCTTCGTCGTACACCACGATGCCACGCACCCCGAGTTCCACTCCGCGCAGGACATCTTCCAGCGCCCGCACGAGCTGTTCACCGCCGCGGAGCCGGTAGCCGATCCGCGCTCCTTCTTGCGTTCTCGCCGTCGCGCTGGTGTCGGTCGTGGCACGCGGTCCCACCGACATCAACACCTCAACGCCGTGTCGGCGACCCAGCTCGACGTATCGCCGGATCTCCTCGGCCGGATGCCGACACATTCCCTTGGTTTCGGTAATCCGGTTGATCCGGACACCGCGATCCTGCGCCTGTGACAGCAGAGATTCCGCCGCGTCCGCGGAGTTCACCGTGGGGACCTCGATCCGCCACCGGCCGCCATCGGGAAATGTTCGCGGTGAATCGTCGAGCCCGAGATCCGGGTCACCACCAGGCAAACCCACCCCCGCCAACAGACCACGCGCGTCACCATAGAAATACATAACCCAGCCTTTCAATTGGTTCGTCTACTCAACGACTTGCCTTGCCTGTCAACAGTTTTCGCTTAAAAATGTCCGCCCTCGCAATGGAGAAGCGGCCGCGGAGCGGATCGGTCTCGCGACACGACGCAGGATGCCAACGTCCAGGTCTTGGACAGCCCCGCCCGTCATCCACGCCCTCGCAATGCGAGGTGTTCTCGCTGGTCATTGGGCATATCCGTCCGCCCGCAAGTCGGGAACGACCCGGCCGGCCGCCACCAGGGTCCGGAACGCTGCTTGCTTGCGTGGGCAGGTGTTCGCGCGGCACTGCCGGTGCGATTGCATGGCATGGTGGGCTTGCTCGATGGTGAACGGCTGATCCGGTTCGCGGTGCGACAGACTGAACGCAGCAGCAGAGTCCTCGTCCCAGCCCGACCGAGGTTTCAGGTTGGCAATGCGGGGGCCGCCCGGACCGCGGCGGGGGCGTTCCCACCTGATGGCGACAACCACCACAGCGGTCGCCGCGGCGCAAGCCAGAACGATCGGGAATATGTACAGCGACATGATCTGGCGCCCCTTCAGTGCTCGTCGAGTCCGGCCGACAACAGGGCATGTGCGGCTAGCCATGTAAGGCAGCTCAGGTTGTGACCGCCGCGGTGCAGGATGTCGCGAGCCTGCGTGGCGGTGAGCCCTGCTTCGACCGCGCCACGGGTAGGACATCGGTCGTCGCAGACCGGGCACGGCTGACGATCTGACCGACCAGCCGCAGCTCTTTCCGGCCGGCTGGTGTCATGTTCATGCTGGTCAGGCGATGAATGCTGATACTTCGATCGCCAGATGCGCACGGTCATCAGGCGCCCTATCGTGGGTTTCATTCGATACCCTCCTCACCCGGGGGAATTCCATCCGGAACAGTGGGTTCGATCATGTGGCGGCGGCCACGGCCATGAGGTGGCCATTCGATAGCCATTTGGGTGCCATTCGAGTGCCGTGTATCTCCTGCGCGGCACGGGAGTCCGTAGCCTGAAATCGCACATGCACCGACAGTCAGTGGAATCAGCGAGAGGGAGGTCAAGATGAGCGATCGAGTTGCTCGCACGCGCCTCGAGCAGCATTGCGCCAGCGGCGGCTGACCATCGGCGAGTTCATGCGGGCTTTCAACCAGACAGCAGCAACCCTCACCCAGCCCTCCAGCAAAGACGGAAAGGTCTCGCTCTCACCGCGCCAGGCAACCCGATGGGTGACCGGCGGTATGACCAGGCTGCCGCGCCCGGCTGCATGTCGGGTGCTCGAGCAGATGTTCCGCGAACCGGTCGAAGAGCTGTTCGCCGAACCTGATGCGAGCGAACTCGGGCCACCCGACGCGATGAACACCAGCACGGCGCCGGGGGTGCTGGGCTCTCGCACGGAGGGCATACATTCTGCAGACCGGCCGCGACAGACGCGGTCACCGAGTTCCTGGGACGAGATCGAGGAGGCGATATCCATGGCAGCAGCCGAGTCCGCCCGGTTCGGCCAGTTCGCCGAGCAAACCAACGTGGGACCACACACCATCGAGCAGTTCCACGCCGACTTGCGGCGCATCGTCCGCGTCTACCCGAACCGGCCGGTGTATCCGTTGTTCGTCGAACTGCGCGCGCTTCGGGACCGCGCGTTCACCCTGCTGGAGGGGCGGCAAGCGCCCGGCCAGACCCGCGAGCTGTACTTCACCGCCGCCGCGTTGTGCGCCGTGCTGTCGAACGCATCGTTCGACTTGGGCTCGCGGCTGCTGAGACCCAAGCCCGCACTGCCTTCATGGCCGCGGAACTAGCTGGTCACAACGGGATGCGGGCGTGGATCCGCGGCACCCAGGCCCTCATCGCCTATTGGGACGACCGGCCCCGCGCCGCAGTCGATCTCGCCGAGGACGGATGGCGCTTCATGCCCGAAAACGGCACCGCCCGTGTCCGGCTCGCCTGTATCGAAGCCCGCGCCCGCGCCCGCCTACACGACACCCAAGGCACCGATGATGCTCTGCTGCGCGCCGAACAGGCCCGTCAGGCAATCATCGCCCCCGACGATCCGGGTGGCATGATGGCCTTCCCGATGGCCAAACAACAGTTCTACGGTGGGGCCGCCCGCTTGTGGCTCGGTGGCCAACCCAACCTTGCCGAGGCCGAACGACTCTCTGCCGAAGCGGTCGAACTATATGAGACCGACCCGCCCGAAGAACGTCGCCTCGGTGAAATGTCGCTGGCTCGTCTGGATTTCGCTGTCGCCCGCCTCGCCCAATCGGACCTCGACGGCGCCGCCGAACAAGTCGAGCAGGTGTTGGAAGTCGGCGGGCAACGCCGCACCGAATCCGTCGCACGCCGACTACTGCAACTGAGTACCGCCCTGGACCGTCCGCACTTCCAAACCTCAGCACTGGCGACAACCTTGCGGGAACGCATCAGCTGCTCACCCATCCGAACTCAACCGGCCCTGCCCAGCGGCGGGGGCGCCCGATGATCGCCGGACTCCTGCACCCCGGCCAGATGGGCGCCGCGATCGGTGCCCGCCTCACCCGGAGTGGCCACACTGTGTTGTGGCATCCGACCGGGCGCAGTGACGCGACCCGCCAGCGTGCACACGAGGCCGACCTTCACCCAGTCGAGGACCTCGCCGAGCTACTCGCCGAAGCCAGTGTGGTGCTGTCGATCTGTCCAGCCGCCGCAGCAGAGGAAGTCGCCGAACACGTCGCCGAACACCACTACCCCGGAATCTACGTCGACGCCAACGCGATCAGCCCTCACAGGATGCACCACATCCATGACCTGCTCACGAAAACCGGTGCAAGCGTCGTCGACGCCGTCATCAGCGGACCACCCCCACGCAACGACGCCCGTCCACGCATCTACCTCGCCGGACCATCCGGTGCGACCGCCGAAGCCCGGGATCTGTTCTCTACCAGTGAACTCGATACCACCGTGCTCGCAGACAAGATCGGTGCGGCCAGTGCCCTGAAAATGGCTACCGCGTCCTACCTGCGCACCAACCGGCTGCTAGCCGCCATCGCCCACGCCCTCGCCGACGAGCACGGCATCACCGACGCCCTAATCCGCGAAGCAGAGCAATTCGGCGCGACCGCGCTGGCCGACCGCGCATACCTGCCCAGCGTCGCCGCCCGCGCATGGCGCTGGGAAGCCGAAATGAGAGAAATCGCCCAGACCCTCGACGCATCCGGCCTCCCCACTGTCCTCGCCGACGGCAGCGCCGAACTGTTCCACCTGCTTGCCCCAGAGAAAAACCACTGGTCGATCACACCCGAAGCCGTGCTCGAACGACTGAAACTAGAACAGGCGGATGAGCGCCGAGGCCGCGATCCTCATCCCGACTCCGATTGATCACCAATAGAATTGAAGTAGATGCCAGCGAGGACGGCGCCACCGAAGTCGGCCTGACGAACATGTCCGTTCACGAATCCCACCGCACCCATCAACGGTATTTGAACCCAGCAAGGACCGCACCCACCGCCGACTCGACGACATCGACGCATCGCAGTGCATACTGCGCATGGTCTCGGGCCCCAACGAACTCGACGTACACCTCACCCACGCGCTGGCAAAGGCGTCACCGAACCATCCTGACCGTTTGCCAACGCCGGGTGACGCACTCCTTCCGGCACCGCTGACCTGGACAAGCAGCCTGGTTTGCCGCTACTGGCGCAGCTGTACCGCACCTTCTCGGAGGAGCCGAAGCTGTCAGTGGGCATCTGGACGTTGGCGGGGTCGTGCTCTGCCCGCAGCCCTGCCCAGCTCGGGTGGTGAAGCGCGCGCCGGCGAACTCCCGGTAGTAGACAGTGCCGGCGAGCGTCGGTTCTACCCACCGTGCCGGCCCAAGCCGTGGAACGGGATTGCCCGACGGCTTGTTCGTCGCCTCCCCCGCCCCGCCGTCACCTACGACACCCGCAATCGCGTACACCCGTCGACTGGGTAGCTATGCGGAACTGTTCGAAGACGACGCCGGCGAAGGCTGGCCCGAACTCCGCTCTGTGAGTGGACGGATGGCACCGAGCCGATCACCGCCTCGTACTCAGGGCGTGTAATTCGGGTGCGGTGGGACTGCGGTGCGTGTCATGGTCGGTGGATGGTGATCGCATCGGGTGTCACTCTGAGGTCGGCTAACGAACAGGACGCGGCCGCGATCCGGTTGCTGCTTGCGACGTCCTTCGGTGGGACGCCGGAACCTGACCCGGTGATAGTGGAGCAGGCCGCGCGGCTGTGGCCGGTCGAGCGTGCCCTCGTGGCGGTCGACGCAGACCGGATCGTCGGGCATACGCGGGAGGCGACGATGACACTGACCGTGCCGGGCGAGCGAACCGTGCAAGCATGCGGGATCGCGGCGGTCGCGGTGGCGCCGACGCATCGGCGGCGGGGAATCCTGCGGGCGATGTACACCGAGCAGCACCAGCGCACAGAGACGGCCGGGTTGCCGCTGACCATCTTCACTGCCAGCCAAGGCAGCATCTACCAGCGGTTCGGGTACAGCCCGACCGTGGTCGAGAACCGGGTGAGCATCGATCGCCGATTCGCCGAATTCCTTCCCACCGCACCGGATCCCGGCGGCGTCCATCTGGCACCGCTGGAGGACGCGATCCCATTGCTGCCGCCCATCTACGACCGCTGGCGACGCCTGACACCCGGTGCGCAAGTGCGGCCGGACCCCGCGTGGACGATCAACCTCGCCCACCTCGCCGCCGACCGCACCAGCGAAACCACCGGCGTGTTCGCACTCGTCCATCCCGACGGCTACGCCCTCTATCGGTACCACCACCGCGCGTCCGGGATGGAGGCCGAGGTCATCGAGCTGCGCGCGGTGACCACCCACGCGCATGCCGCGCTGTGGCGCACGATGCTGGGCCTGGACCTTGTCCACACCGTGCACGCCACGATCAGCAGCGACGATCCACTCCCCTACCTGCTCACCGATCCCCGACTGGTCCGCACCACCGGACGTTACGACGGGCTGTGGGCCCGGCTGATGGACATCCCGGCCGCCCTGTCCGCCCGCACATACCGGCGCGATCTCGATATCGTGCTCGCGGTGACCGACCCGTTCCGCAACGCGGGCGGCAGCTTCGCCCTCCGGGTCCGCGACGGCATCGCCGAATCCGAACCGACCACCCGCACAGCCGATGTCGAACTGGGTATCGATGTCCTCGCCAGCATGTACCTCGGCGCCCACCGCGCCCGCGCGCTGTCCGCTGCTCACCGCCTGCAGGCCGAAGACTCCCGGCAACTGCACGCCCTCGACGAAGCCTTCGGCACCGACCGCGACGCTGTCCTGGGCTGGTACTTCTGATCTGGATCCATTGCAGGTCTGGATCGAGACGCACAAGCGTTTCTTCGAATTCACGGATGACGTCAATGGCGCTGTTGTTGAGGCGCTTCGGCTCACCGGATCGTAGTTTCTGATCGATGTCGGCTGCGGCACAGCCGAATTCCTCAGCCATCTGGTCAGTGCTGGTCACATCGGCAGGCTGGCGGGGGTCGACACGTCCCAGTCCGCCGTCGAGGCCGCGTCACGTATCGAGGGAGTCGAAGGTATTCGTGCGGCGGCCGAGGAGATCCCCGTTGCCGACGGAGCCTGTGGCGTGATCACGGCAAGGCATATGCTTTATCACCTCGGGCAGCCCCTTCGCGGGTCCTGGAATTCCGCCGCGTCGTCCGCTCCGGCGGCGGGTTGCGGTTCGGGTTCGCTAGTTGCGTTGGTGCCCTGCGTCTTCCCACTCCTGGAGGCGAAGGTTCTCAGTTTTTTCTGAGGTAGCCCCGGTACGTTTTGTTCTGTTTGCCCAATGTCAGACAAGCAACTCGGGGAGCTGTATGCCTGCCATGAGCCTCACCGCGCCGCATCGCGCGCTCGTTCTCGCCTACGGATCATTGCTCGCAACTGTTGCGGGCTTCGTCAATGCCGTGGCCATCTTGACTTTAGCCGTCCCGGTTGCCAATGTGACCGCGACGACAACGCAGCTGGGGATGGACGCTGCCAGCCCGTGGATGTTCGAAACAAGCCTGCTCGCCGCGATCATCATCGGATTTCTGGTGGGAGCGGCGTCGGCCGGTGCGGTGCTGGCGCCGGCGAAAACACATGCGGGAGCTCGGCACAGCGCCATCATGACCGGTGAGGCGTTGCTGCTGTTTCTGGCCTTCACCTGGTCGGGAGACATGCTGTCGATCTTCCTCGCCTCGCTCGCCTGCGGGCTGCAGAACGGAACGAGTTCCAGTTTGCGGACGATGCAGATCCGCACCACCCATTTCACTGGCACCGTCACCGACCTCGGCCTGCTGATCGGGCGTTCACGACGGCACCGTTTCGACAGTTGGCGGGCCGCCGTGTTGTCGGCCACGGTCATCACGTTCATCACTGGCAGCGTCGCGGGTACCGCCCTCGGCAGCCGGATCGGCGAGGCGGCACTGCTGTTGCCCGCCGCGGTCTGTGTCCTCATCGCCGTGGCTGGGCTCGCCTACGACCGTCAACGTCACCTGCTCATGCCGTCGACCGAATCCGGGCCACGAACCACCGCCGATCGCGACGAGCCGGAACTTCGACGAGCCGGAGTTTCATAACAGCGAACCGGACGATGGCCCCGGCGTGAAGGAGACGCAGGCCCCGTGTCCGGCGAAGCATGGCTGGTGCGGAGTGCCGCGATCGAAGCACGATCGCGGCATTCCGGACGAGCGGTTCCTGGGGTGCGATGGTCCGGAACGCTGTTGCCCTAGAGGGGTTAGGGGGCTACGGGGTTGCGCCGACTGGAGTCGGCGCGGCACCGGCTGAGTCGGGCAGTGGTTCGGCCATCGTGGTGAGATTCTTCGGTGGGTTCCACCAGGCGCCACCCGGGCTTCGTTTTGCGCTATGACTGGCCGGAATCCTGGATAGGGTTCGGGATCGGGTGCGGCGCTAGTGAATAGAGGCGTGAATGCTTCGGTGGTATGACTGCCGAACGTCGGAACGTGCGGCGGGACAGGCCGCAGCTGCTGCGGCGGTGCGCCGTGGCGAGCTGGTGGTGCTGCCCACCGACACGGTGTACGGGCTGGCTGCCGACGCGTCCCATCCGGCAGCGGTGGGGCGGCTGTTGCGGGCCAAAGGACGGGGCCGCACCATGCCCTCGCCGGTGCTGATCGGGTCCCCGGCCGCGGTGACCTGTGTGACGGCCGGGCTTCCGCAATGGGCGTGGGATCTGGTGGACGCGTTCTGGCCGGGTGGTCTGAGCCTGGTTGTCCGGCAGGAGCCGTCGCTGCGGTGGGATCTGGGTGATACCGGTGGCACGGTGGCGGTGCGGATGCCGGCGCATCCGGTCGCCCTCGAGCTGCTCGCCGAGACCGGCCCGTTGGCGGTGTCGAGTGCCAATCGCACCGGCGCGCCGTCACCGCAGACCTGTGAGGCGGCCGAGCAGATGCTCGGCGCCAAGGTCGCGGTCTATCTGGACGCAGGACCGACTCCGGCCGCGGTGGCGTCCTCGATCGTGGATGTGACCGGCGCGGTGCCCGTGCTGGTCCGGGCGGGCGCGATCAGCACCGAGGACCTGCGCACCGTGATCCCGGACCTGCACGACACGACCGGCGCGGAGGCGACCGGCCGATAGGGGGTCGTTACTCGAGTTCGCCGATGTTGCCGATCACCCGGTTCAGGTTGACCCGGCCTTCGGACAGCTTGTAGGTGGCGCACGCGATGGCGAGCTCTCCGGCCTCGACCCGCTCGGAGATGGTGGTGGATCGCTGGGTCAGCAGTTCGCCGGTCTCGGCCACGTGCCGGGCTTCCAGTTCGTCGACGGTGCTGAGGCCGTCGCGGCGGCCGAGCAGGATCGACGGGGTGACCTTCTCGACGACGCTGCGGATGAACCCGCCGGGCACCGCGCCGGTGTCGAGGGCGTCGATGGTGGCCCGCACCGCGCCGCAGCTGTCGTGACCGAGGACCACGATCAGCGGAGCCTGCAGTACCTGCACGCCGTATTCGATGGAGCCGAGGACCGAGCCGTCGACGACGTGACCGGCGGTGCGGACGACGAACATGTCACCGAGGCCCTGGTCGAAGATGATCTCCGCGGCGACCCGGGAGTCACCGCATCCGAACAGGATCGCCGAGGGGTGCTGGCCAC
Source organism: Nocardia sp. NPDC023852 (assembly GCF_040639505.1). Lineage (NCBI taxonomy): Bacteria > Bacillati > Actinomycetota > Actinomycetes > Mycobacteriales > Nocardiaceae > Nocardia > Nocardia sp. NPDC023852. The sequence continues at coordinate 10,399 of NZ_JBFAAB010000046.1, read as the reverse complement.
CGGCCAGCTTCGTCCGGTCGGCCGCACCCTGATTGGGGTGCTGCAAAGTGCCGTTGACGAAGCGGTCGTTGCCGTCGCGCAGAGTCTTCCAAGCGGTAACAGGAGTGGTGTGGGGCATATGCCCTATTTTGCATACGTGCCGTGGCCACTGCATCCCGGGTGGCCGATTGTTTGCCGCGCTCCAGGTTGCGGTCGTCGCCAGGCCATGATCATGAAGACCACGAGATACGGCACGGGTCGACGCGGCGTGCCGCCGGTTGCGGGCACACCGGTACCACTGGCGTACACCCCCGTCGCAGGCGGAGCGAACCACTACGGTTGTGTGATGGGAGTAACGGCGCCAACCCGGCCGTTCGCACGGCGGGCCGGCTTGACGATGTCGAGTCTCGGGAGCTGACCGACGACAACTACACGCATGCGGGTGATGACGGCCTCTCAGGTGACGTTCGGCGAACAGCCCACCGTGGTCGAGGTCGGATGGCCACACCCGGCACCGATGGCGCCGACTGCAGCTACAGGCTGCGCGGCCACGGGCAGTGGACCGTCCACGGAGCCGACGAGGTGGCCGCGCTCTACCGGGCCCTGACCGACATCGAGCAGCGGCTCACCCCCCGTCGCGGGAACCGCCCCGGCACAGCCCTCCGAGCGACGGCGGGATTTCCTGCCACGAGCATCGACGAGGTCGTAGCGCCGGACGGTGATTCGGTCGGCGAACTGGTGGCGACCCGCACGGTCGAGTCGGCGCACGGTAGGCACACGGTCACGATCGGGCGTCCGTTCCCCGTCGCGGACCTGGGGATCGCGTTGTGCCCGTTCCGGGTCGACGACCGTCCCGCGCGGTCGCCTCCGGCTGGGACGGTATCCAGGCACTGCTGAGCGCAGTAGTCATGATCGGCGGCTGGCTCCAGCTCCCACCAGAATGGCCCATCGCCACCCCTCCCACGGGACGATAACCAGTAATCCGGAGCGGCCTCGGCGAAGACCGGTGACGACAGCCCTTATTCCCGTTCGCCCGGCAGTCCGTCCCCCGGTCCCACACCGCCACGAACCGACTGGCCCACCACGGCACCGATGTCGGGTATCTCGTCACCGCCCGTACGACACCGCCACTTGACGGGATCGTCCGGTGATCCAGTTCCGGTGAGCCGATGCACTATCCGCAGCGGCTGCACGGCGCATAGGTTGAGCACTGCATGGATCCTGGGATCGGAGATGACGACCCGCGGCGGGCGCGCTCACAGGCTCCGGGATCCGGTGTCGGTACCGTGAGGAGCAGAGGAGACCAGGGCGGTGGATGCGAAAGTGGCGCGGGCCCGGCAGGAACGACGGCGCGTGGTCATGGCCGCGGCGGCGGGATTGATCGCCGCCTGCGGCTACCGCGCGGCGAGCATGGAAGAGATCGCGTGCCGGGCCGGGATCAGCAAACCGGTGCTGTACAAATCGTTCTCGAGCAAGCTGGAACTGTATCTGGCAGTCCTGCACGACGCCGTGCAGGTGCTGGAGGATACGCTCACTGCGGCGCTCGACCACGCCGAGAGCATGGAATCGATCGTGACGGCGACAGTGGCCGCAGTGTTCGACTTCGCCGACACCCACCCACGCAGCGCCGCACTGCTGGCCGACGCGGCCGTGGCCGAAGAGCCCTCCGCACAGCGCATGGCACACCAGGCCGCCGCGATCTGCACCGACACACTCTCACGGGCACTGACGCCGTTCCCCCTGCCGCGAGCGGAACAGGGCTGGCTGATCGCCGCTGAACTGGTCGCCATCGCCCAGTCGTGCGCGCGGGACTGGGCAGCCACCGGCAAACTCCTCCCCAAGCACGACGCCGTCGCCATCACCGCCGGGCTGTGCTGGACCGGCCTTGCCGGAGTCCGCCCGGCCCGCACCAGCAGCCACCATCACCATCAGCCCGCATCCGAGACCGTCAGATCCCGGCCTGGTGAACTCCGCTGACCAAACCATCTGGCGAACACCCGCGGAATACCCCGGGGTTGCTCGTCTGAGCGACGACGATCGGTAGCCGAAGATTCGATTCCGTAAACCGTTCCCCGACTCTCTTGCCTCGGCGGGGAGACGGCGAACCGCGTCGCGTGCGTCGTGCGGCAAGGCTTGCCCCGAGGGATGGTGGCCATCAGCAGGGACCGATGCTGCTGTGACGGGTGCGGCGGCGTAGAGCTGCAGTTGTTGTTCGAGGTGGGCGCAGTGTGCGCGCAGCTCGGCGTGCTCGGCCTCGAGTTTGTCGTACGGGCTGGGCGCCGCATCAGCGGCCGCCACCGTCGCCTCTTTGACGCGGGCCTGGAACAGTTCCTTGAGGTCGGTGTGCTGGTGGGTCAGATGCCAGCGGCCGAGTCCGGCTTCGACCGCGAGCTGGGAGATGCTGTGCCGGCCGGTCGAACGCAGCGGCTTGCCGTCCAGGAGCCGGTCCATGGCGGCGAGGATCTTCTTGCGGACCGGGGTCCTTCTCGGTCGCTGCGGTCGGTGTCACCGGTGGTCGTCCAGGATGATGTCGAGGCGATCGAGTTCGTGTCGTTCGCGGAGGTGCCGGATCGGCGGGGCGAGCGGGTCGGCGACAATCTCGGCGAGTTCGTCCCGGCGCCTGCGTAGTTCGGCGATACCACGGTCTGTCCTCGCTATGTTCGGGCAGCGGGGCCGGCAGTCGTCGATGTCGGGAGTGACCAGCGGGTCCTCGGTGTCGCCGCGCAGCTGGCCTGTTTCGGGTTGAACACGCAGGTCATGGCGTCGCCGTGGAAGATCTGCAGGCAACTCGGGCCACGACCGCTCCAGATCGAACCGAAGCACGGTCCAATACCCAGCACCCTCTGCAGTTCTCCTCGACGATCTCGGCCATCGAACCACAACAGGAAGACGGCTACAGAACCACAGTTTGTCCTGGAACGCGGCTTCGGCGACCACGCTGACACCGCTGCGGGCGAGCAGGGTCAGCACGTCGAAGAAGGTGTGCAGGACGGGGATGTCGAGGTCTTCGTACCCGGTGTTGCTGGTTGGTGCGGTGCCCGCGACCATGCCCTGCTTGATCTCGTCGCGAATGATCGCGGGGACGCCGATGTCGGTGGCAAGCGCGTGAGCCAGGGTCGACTTCCCTGAGCCTGGAGGGCCGGAAACGATGCCGATCACGGGATGCCGACGAGTGTTGACCATGTCGGATTCTGGCACGTCAGGCATCATCGTCGTTCGCGCTCGACGGCGGCCACCGCACTGGACCCCGGCCCACAGGTCTACGGCGCGCAGTAGCGTTGAATCTGCGGCCGATGCGCGGTCGGCCCGAGATCAGGGCTGAGCCTGATCCACAGGGCCGTCATCGCCGCCGAAACCGCCGGATGGAACGCCACCTCGGCGGGGTCGCGGTAGGCGAGTTCGGTTGCCTTGTCAGGTTCTTGCAGCGCAGGCTGACCGGCGACGCACTGCGCCCGGTAGAAGTAACCGGTCCAGGAAACGCCGTCGAACTCGTATTCATCGTGATGGACTTCCTCGATCTCCACGATCGTCAGGCCCATCTCCTCCCGTATCTCTCGGACAGCGGCTGCTGCGGGCATCTCATCTGGCTCGACTTTGCCGCCGGGTAGATTCCAGTACCCGAAGTGGTCACGGACCAGCAAGACCTGACCCACGGGGTTCACGACAAATACTCGGGCGAACGCGATCTGATGCGCACTCGCGGCAGAACTCCTTCGTTGATCAGTCGCACGCGCTGCGCGGGTTCAGACGCCGTGGCCAGGGCGGCGGCCAACAGGTCCAATACTGGGCAGGGTGGCTTTCACTCGGCGGTGATCCAGTGGACGTCTCCACCCTCGAGGCGGTACGTCCGGCGAGAAAGACCCGGGCCCCCTCGCGCGCGAACGTACGGGCGACGGCGTGGCCAATGGCGCCGCCGGCTCCGTAGATGACGGCGTTCTTGTCCTCGAGCAGCAAATTCGTGCTCATTGATGTGGTCCGCCCTTTCCGTTACGGGTTCTGTGCCGCGGAAATCAGCGCCGCGTTCTCGCGTTCGAGCGCCTTGACCGTGCCGCCGTTCCAGCCGTCGGCGAACGCCTGTGAGAAGGGGTCGGGGAAGATTTCGTCGTGGCCCTCCTCTACTCCGTCGAAGATGGCTTGGGCAACTGACGATGGTGACGCCTTCGGGATCGGGAGATCGCGCACCATGTCGGTGTCCACGGGGCCGGCCAGCACGGCGTGGACATGTACGCCCTGACCGGCGAGGGTGGCACGCAGGGACTGTGTCATGGAGAACGCGGCGGCCTTGGAGATCGAGTAGCCAGGACTGACTGGCAATGCCGCCAACGCCGCCATCGACACCACGTTGACGATCGCGCCCCGCGACTCGATGAGCCGGGGCAGGAGGGCCTGTGTGACGCCGTACGGGCCGAAGAGGTTAACTGCGAGATACTGCTCCAGGGCGGCGCGATCAGCGAGGTCTTCGTAGCCTCCCAGGCCCGCATTGTTGACAAGGACATCGAGCGAAGCAACGGCCTCGCCAGCGGCGGCGATCTGTTCGGCGTCGGTCACGTCCAGGGCCAGGGGCGTGACGCGCTCGTCGGGGTGAGTCAGGGGCTGCCGTGTGCCTGCGTAGACCCGTGTGGCGCCCCTGCTCAGGGCTTCGTCGACCAAAGCCCGTCCGAGGCCTCGGTTGGCTCCGGTCACCAGAACCGTTTTGTCCGCGCGAGTCATGTGTTCTCCTATCAGGCGAATGTGAACCGTCGATGGTGCAGACACCCCGACCTCGAGAAAATGGGCGGGCATGGAGCGCCCAGTTTGCGGCCCGGGCAGTGTCACCACACAGAGAAGACCGACAGCGGCGAGCCTGACACCAGGTAGGGGTGATGACACGTGACCGCGAGCGACCTGATCGCGAGGGCGCGGGCCGGGGACGACGAGGCGTTCCGACAGCTGACCGAGCCGCACCGCCGGGAGCTGCACCGACACTGCTATCGGATGCTCGGCTCGTTCCAGGACGCCGAGGACGTACTCCAGGACACGCTGCTCGCGGCGTGGCGCGGTCTCAACCGGTTCCAAGGGCGTTCCTCGATCCGCACCTGGCTGTATCGGATCGCCACCAATCAATGTCTTAACGCGCTTCGCTCGGCCAGCCGGCGCCCGGCAAAGGAGTGGGATGTGCCCGAGATCGAACCCCCAGAGCCGACCCGGCGTGGCGAGGTGGTGTGGCTGGAGCCGTATCCCGACGCGCTCCTCGACCCTGCGATCGCCATGCCGCTCGGCCCGGAAGCCCGCTATGAGCAGGCCGAGTCCATCTCGTTGGCTTTCATCACCGCGCTGCAGATCCTCCCCGCGCGCCAGCGCGCCGTTCTGATCCTGCGCGAGGTGCTCGGATACCCGGCAGCCGAGGTCGCGGACATGCTCGACTCGACGGTCGAATCGGTCAACAGCGCCCTCAAGCGAGCACGCACCACGCTGCAACGGCGACTCCCGTCGAGTACGGACGCCGATTCGCCTCCCTCGCCCGCCTCACCCGCCGAACAGGCACTCGTAGCGAGGTTCGCCCGCGCCTACGAATCCGGTGATATAGATGCCTTGGTCGCCCTACTCACCGACGACGTTCGCATCTCCATGCCGCCTATGCCCCTCGAATATGTTGGCCGCGACGCCGTCGCCGGCTTCTACGCCGCGCTCATGAGCGCCGACCGGACGTACCACATGGTGCCTACGCAGGCCAACAGCCAACCGGCATTCGGGACCTATTTGCGCTCGGCAACCGACGGCATCCGGCGCGGGACCGGACTTCTCGTCCTCACGCTTGCCGGCGACCGGATCAGTGCCGTGACCCGTTTCGACAACAGCGTATTCCCGTGGTTCGGGCTCCCCCGATCCCTTCCCCACCGCTGATTTCTGCCATCAGCCGCATCCCACGAAAGCCGGATCAATGATGATGGCCACGCACGATCAGACACGCCTCGGAAACCGAAAAAGACCCTCTGCGAGAACCTCCAAGCGGGCCATCTGACCTGGCTTACGCAATCGCCTGTACCTAGCGACATTAACCGGACTACGGGAACCCTGTGCCGAGTAGGCGATTCGAGCGATAAGCGGCATGAGCGCATGTCATCAGGTGCGGTCGAACTCGGCTCGCCTCCGAATCTGTTCCGAGTCAAGTTACGACCTTTTTTTAATCCGTGTAGGCATCGTCGGATGCCGACAACCAGGCCACTGTGCCGCCGCACCACGCTGAAAGCAGCAGGCACTCAACCTGGAACGCGGTCGGCATGCCCCGTAAGCCCGACATTGGCGCGAACAGCGCAGCACACGCCGCAACCCCAATGATGAGGGCTGCCCGGCGGGTCGATTGGCACGCCCCACAGTATGCAACGGCTCGCACCCAAAATCGGCACTACCGCGTGTTCTGAGCCGTAACCGCTCTGGCCCGCAGGCCGCCTCAGGGCGGCCGCTTCACAGCGCGGCCAGCGGGTGAGCGGATGTTTTGGCTCCCAGTCAGAGAGCTGACATTTCGGGATCGCCGATGATCTCAAGACCGACCTGCGCGGCCAGCCAGGTGGCCCGTTCGGGATAGAACTCTGCCGCGTGGATATGCACGGTGTGGTCAGGGCTCGATTCGTCCGGCCAGATGGTACGCGCGTTGATGCTGACCGTGATGTACGCACACTTCCCAGAAGAGTCAAGTTTCAGCTCTGGTACTGCCGGCCAGGCCGTGAAATCCCATCGAATAGCCGCCATTTCGCTGCCGACGGCCGCCAGTATCGGGGGGAGGTACTCCGGTGGCACACACCAGTGTTGGAAGTGGATCGGCAAGCTGGTGTAGGGGTCGTCGCCCCTTTGCGACGAGGGACTCAGTACTTGCTCTTCCTGTCCGGGGTCGATGCACCACCAATCAGCCTCGGGCAACAATGCCAACAGCCGTGTCAGCGTCCGTGTGCTCGTGACCGCGATGTCGAAGTCCAGCTCCAACTGGCTGGTATCAGCCAGTTCCAGCAGCTGGTTGACCACCCGCAGCGCCTCGTCGACATCCGGCGTCCGGAACGCCGGAAACGCGTATGAGTTACCCACCGGCAGAATTCTTGCAGCGGTGCAGACAACATGCCATCGCGTTTCATATCCGGAACTCGGGATGAGCGCGCGTTGAGAAGCTTTGCCGACCAACGGATCTGGACTGCTGACCACCGCCCGCCCAGCGGCAGATGAGTGCGTTCACCCGTTGGCAACAAGGCGCGAACGAGGGACAGCGCGCCCCCGAATTCTGTCCAGTAGGGTCACGACAATGGGGAGCGGCAACCGTTACGAGGCATACGAAGATGAGCTATGGGAACGGTTGGCCGGACTGCTGCCCTCGGCCGAGGACACCGAGAATTTTCGCGACTGCCGAGAATCAGGCCACCAAGAAGCCGGGCTGTGGATCTTGATGCAACGGCTTCTCGAGCACCAGATTCCGATCGACGACCGAACACGCGCCGAGATCGAAATTCTCGCAGAGCAGTGGGGCGAACGGTTGGCCCGCCATGACCAGATCACCGCGTGCGTCAGGGATTCCACCGATGACGGTTCCATACGACTACTCCCCGATGATCGCGCGACACCAGTCCATCCAGCCCAGATCGGCATCACCGACGCTGCGCTGACACGCCTACTCGTCGTCCCATGGCTCGAATGCTTGCGATGCGAACGAGTGCTAGCGCGGGTCCACGCGCAGGAGCCATGGGGAGACTTGAGCTACCTGGCCACTCACTACATCGTCTGGCATCGCACCCCGTCGGACGGGCCCCTGGAGACCTTCGACGAGCCCGACCTGCACAGTGCCTTCGAACTGCTCATGAACTGCGCGTGATCCGACCAATGCACTGAAATCGGCATGGGCGTGCGTTCGCGAGATGGACTGGTGGCCAACCGAACCCGCGCGCACAGCGGCATTTTCGTGCGTTCATGCGGACAGAGCGGAGACCATGCTGACCGCCGATCAGTGATCCTTACCGAGGACCTATACGAACGTCGGGAAGCCGTGTCGACTCAGGATCTCGGCGACCCCCCGACACTCGTACCACAGCCTGCACGCCAATCGCTACGCGCCAGGGATTCGGGTCCGAGCCACACTCCGACTCGGCCCGAGACTGCTACTTCTGTCCATAGCGCTCTTTGACCGCGCGCTCACAACATTTTTGCGCCGCCGGGTCTTTTTCATTTTCATCGCGACATTCCTGCAATTGCTGCTGATACGACTTCTGAGGGTGGTGTGGGCGCTGGGCCAGGTCGGTGTTCTCCGTCGAGGACGAGGAAGGCGCGGCACCGAAATCGATGTCGTCCTGCGCGGCCGCGGCAGGAGCAGCCACGATCAACGAGGTCAGCGCGACCGCCGCCACACCGGTAAGCACGGAACGTACAGATAACACAGGACCTCCCATGGTCAAAGGAATTCGTTGCAGGTCCCCACCATCCTTTCCCTCGACCAGGCCTGCGGCCGACAGACACCACCACCGCCGCGTGCTGCCATGCCGTGACCCCACTCACTGGTAGCGGGTCATCTCTTTCGAGCAACCAAAGCAATGGTGCCTCCAACTCCGAGGTTCGACTGAGATCAGGACATCAGCCAAACGATGCACGATCATCGGCATGTGCGTGCCTTCGCGAGATGGACTGGTGGCCAACCGAACCCGCGCGCACAGCGGCATGAGCGTGCGTTCGAAAGACGCCGGGATGGGCATGGTCAGTTAGTTCAGAGAAGCATGTGTCCGATGTTCACTCCTGAGACCGGACCCGGTCCAACGAGCCAGGCTCGAAGAGATCCGCGTCAATCTCGAAGCCCGCATCATTGAGGCCAGACGCGAGGGCTGGCTCGGCGAAGTCGAGGGCCTGCAGGTCAGCTACAGCGGCGTCAACGACAAACTCGCCCAGATCGACGCCACGCTCCAGCGAACCACAGCAGCGACCGAACTCGGCATCCCGGATTCGATGCCATTTCCGGAAGGACTACTGCCCCATAGGAATAGCTCAGATGCTCCTTAATCCAGCCGCCGCAGCGTCGGTCAATGGCGATTGATGGTTACGGACTACCCTGCCGGTGATGAGCGCAGACGACTGGTTGACCGATACCCGAATCTCCTACGACACTGTCGCGCTGAGCTATGCCGACCAGGTGCGCGATGCCCTGGCTGGACACCCATACCTCCGTGCAGCTCTGGCATTGTTCGCAGACAGCGTGCGGGCCGCTGGCGGCGGGCTCGTAGCCGATGTCGGGTGCGGTCCCGGACACGTTACCGCCTACTTACACGAGCTGGGTGTTGATGCCTTCGGTGTCGATCTCTCCCCTGGGATGATCGAGGCAGCTCGGCGTGACCACCCTGGACTGCGGTTCGAGGTGGGTTCTATGACGGAGCTGGACTTCCCGGCAGCCTCGATGGCCGGCATGCTGGCTTGGCAGTCGTTGATCCACGTCCCCGACGACGAGGTCCCGGCCGTGCTGAGGCACTTTCATCGAGTACTGCGTCCCGGCGGACCACTGCAATTACTGTTCCACGTCGGCACCGAGTCGCAGTTGAAAACCCAAGGCTACGGCGGTCACCCGATGAATGTCCATGTCCACCGTCGGCAGCCGGACCTCATGACGACCTGGCTGCGTGATGCCGGATTCAAGGTCGAGGCTCACATGCTGCTCGCCCCGGAAGAGAAAGCTTCGCAAGCAATACTTTTCGCACGTCACCAGCCCTACCAGTAGTTCAGAGAAACAGGCGTGCTCATGCCGGCAGGGACTGCCGTAGGGGCGTGAGCAGGTGCCCAGTTCGAGTTTGCGCAGCTCGAAGTGCTGCTGGAACTCGCGCCATTCCTGATCGGTGGGATCGCGGTATTCGGCTTGCGGGCGCTGGCGCGGCGATTGTCGAGGAAGGCCCGGTAGGCGCGCACGAGGTGCTCGTCGAAGACCGCGACATAGGTTTGCGTGGTGTTGACGTTCTTGTGCCCCAACAGTTTTGCCGCGATGTGCACCTGCAGGCCGTTACTGACCGGCCTCGGTGGCCCACAAGCGGCGGAAGTCGTGCGGGGTGTAGCGCAGCGGCTGGCCCGCGGCGGGGTGGTACTCGACCAGGCCGGGCCCGTGCTCGCGGTGAGCAGGCGCGCCGATGACCAGGCCGCGGGACCAGAGCTGGCGCGGCTCGTGGACATACTGGTCAACGCCACCCGGGCTCGCGCTGTCGCGTAGGGCCGATAGCAAACGAACAGGCCGCTGCATCCGCATCCTGACCGACACGAGCCATTGGCCACCTGCACGGGTCCGCGCTCATCGGCTAGTTAGGCGCATGGCGATGCCCGGGTCTGTGCTCGCTCATCGGCTTGGTCTCAATGGGTCAGCGCAACACTGGAATCTCCTGGTGAGGAACGGATGTGATGCGCGATGGCTTCGAGCAGACCACTGTCGGAGAAAAGA
>NZ_JBFAAB010000045.1:0-28448 GCF_040639505.1 Nocardia sp. NPDC023852 | reverse complement strand
TCGTCGACACCAACTTCAAAGGCGTCTTCTTCACCATCCAAAAAACCCTCCCCCTACTGACCGACCACGCCGCGATCGTCATCAACGCATCGTGGACGCTGCACCGCGGCATGCCCGGCGCCTCCCTCTACTCCGCCACCAAAGCAGCCGTGCACAACCTCGCGCACACACTCGCGGCCGAACTGGCGCCCAAAAAAATTCGAGTCAACTCCGTAAGTCCCGGCTACATCGAAACCCCGATGTTCCACGACAACGTCTCTGCCGAAGCACAAGCCGCCGTCCTCGCCGAGGTGGCAGCCGGTCGACTCGGAACTGCGGACGATGTCGCCGACGCGGTCGCTTTTCTGGCTTCCGACGAAGCGTCCTACATCAACGGACAGGACCTGATCATCGACGGCGGACTGGTCGCGGCCATCTCTCGCGCGATGGTGTAGTTACAGCTCGCGCGCCCGTGCGGTAGGCGGCGGGTCACCGTCGGCCGGGCCTCCATCAGCCGCTGGCAGTCCGCGGTCGACCATGGGCTGCACGCACGTTTGCCCGGCGAAATACAACTCTCGCAGCGACCCGTTCCGGAATAGCGATCGGCGCCGGCTGAAAACCGGTTGGCGCCCGATTTCGACTGCTCAGTACAGTGAGCCGGTGATTCGCACCGCCGCGTTGGCCCACGTCCGGGATCGTCGCCTGCTGCAGGCGCGATCGGTCGGCAAGGACGTCTTCTACATGGCAGGCGGAAAGATCGACCCCGGCGAAACTCCGGTAGCGGCACTACACCGTGAAGTGCGCGAGGAACTGGGTGTCGGCGTCGCGTCGTTCGATGAGCTCGGGGTATTTCTCGCAGAAGCGTACGGCCACACGCCCGGCACCCGCCTGCACATGACCTGTTTCACCGCGGAACTCGACGGTGAACCTCAACCGACCAGCGAAATCGCCGAACTGCGCTATTTCACCGTGAGCGAATACGCCGCCATGGACCACGTCGCGCCCGGCTCGATGATGGTGTTCCGCAGGCTGCACGAACTCGGCACGGTGGATTGGTAGTCGCGAGAAGGCTTCTACTTGCCTTGACGTCGGCGAGAAGGTTTAGCGTTGCCGTGGGGTTCGGGTCAAGGAGGATGAATGTGGATCGGTGAGCTCGCGCAGCGGACGGGCACCAGTACCCGCGCTTTGCGCTACTACGAGGAGCACGGCTTGGTGCAGCCGCAGCGCGCCGCCAACGGATACCGCTCCTACGACGAGGCGGAGCTGCTGGTCGTGCGCAAGATCCGGGCGCTACTCGGCGAGGGCTTCGACCTCGACGACATTCGCCCGTTCGTCGCCTGCCTTCGGGCGGGCAATGGTTCCGGCGACGTCTGCCCGGACTCGGTTTCCACCTTGCGGCGCAAACTGGCCGAGGTCGACTCCTACATCGAGCGGCTGGAGACTGCTCGACATCAGTTGCGCGGCCGGCTCGTCGCAGCATGCGAATACGACAGAATCGAGGATTCGCGGTGAAGTTCGCGGTCAGCTACAGCACGCCGTTCTTCGGCGCCGATCCCGACCGGCTGATCGACTACGCCCGGCACGCCGAGCGCTGCGGCTTCGAGGCCCTTTACCTGCCGGAGCACATCGCCCTGTACCCCGGCGCGACGGTTGGACCCATGGAAATCACGCCGACGCTGCCCTATGCCGACCCGCTCGACGCGCTGAGCTTCGTGGCCGCCGCGACGAACAAGATCCTCCTCGGAACGGCGGTGCTGCTGTTGCCCTATCACCACCCTGTGGTCTTGGCCAAGCGCCTGGCGACCATCGATGTGCTGTCCAAGGGCCGGATGCGGTTGCTCACGGTGGGACTGGGCATCCTGCCCGGCGAGGCGCAGGCGGCGGGCGTGGATTTCGGTACCCGCGGCCGTCGTGCCGACGAGGCCATCGAGGTGCTGCGCCTGCTGTGGTCAGGCGGCGCGGACGGCGTGAGTTTCAAGGGCGAGTTCTTCCGCTTCGAGAACCTCTGCAGTTTCCCGAAACCCGTTGGATCCCAGCAGTTGCCGATCCATGTCGGCGGATCGAGCCGGGCCGCCGCCCGGCGCGCCGGCTTCCGCGGCGACGGCTATTTCCCAGGCGGCATGCTCGGACCGGTGGAACGCGGCAACCAGCTGGAGATCGCCCGCTCCGCGGCCGCCGCGGCAGGCAGAAGCACCGAGACATTCGAGTACACCCGATGGGGGACGATCGACATGCCACTCGAACGCGTCGAAAGCCTTGCCGCGCAGGGCGTCACCCGAATCGTGGTGAGCGCGAGCACGGCTGACCCAGAACTCGCTCGCGACGAGCTGTCGACCTTCGCCGAACGCTTCGGACTCGCGACCGCATCGGCCGACCGACCGCGGTAGGCGGTCCGTCTCATACCGGGTGGCCCGCGCTCAGGCGGGCCACCGCGTGATAGCGCAGTGTCTCGCCTAGGCGTCGGGGCGCCGCGCCATCCTCCGGATCGAGCAGCACCCCGACGTGGTCACCGAAGTCGTGTCGTTCGAGAATTCGGGCGCTGAACCAGCTGTGCACCGTTTTGAGCACCGGCACACCGCCGGGGCCGACGTGCCAGTCACAGTGCACGAACTTGTCGATATCATCACCGGTTTCCCCACCGAAGAGCCGGGCCAGCGAGAGCTGCTCACTACCGAGCACATGCACGGCCAGCCGCTCGGCGTGCTCCGCGACCCGGTAGGTGTAGTTGCGTTTGGACAGGCCGACCAGGAATCGGCGCGGCTCGATACTCACCTGCGTCGCGAAACCGACGAGACATCCGGCGCGCCGACCACCAGCCTGGACGGTGACCACCAGCATGGGGTAGTCCGCCGCCGCGACCACCGCGTCGAACAGGGCGGTCCGGTCTTCGGTAGCCATCGGTCCTCCCAGCATGATGCGACGTCTTCCCCGGATGCCCGCGCGATCGCCGGGCAAACGTGCCGGAGCGAGCATCACTCACCCTACAGCCATGGCGGGAAATCGTCTGAGACGGCCACACCGAAGAGGGTTTGGATGCCCTGAGACGGCTGCCGTAGATCAAGACGTTCGGATCTACTTCTGGTGGATCATAATCCAGCACAACATGATCCGCGTGCACCTTCGCGACAACATCCAACATCCACGTTCGTCCAGCACCGCCATCGGGAGACAGGAGACCGGACTACTGGTAGTTGGGGATGTTCATTCCCGCACCCATAGCGGCGCTCCCGGTCGCTTCGGCAGCGGCACTTCCGGTCGCGATCAGGCCGGCAACGAGCATAGCGATAATCATGAATCAGGCCTTCCTCAGGCAGGAGAATTTCCCGTAATCGCTGGGGTGCAATGGATGAATCCGCCATTGCACCGCGCGTTCCCTAGCAGCGTATGCCCGATTTCGCCACGGACAGTGGATCACGGCTGATTGCCTGCCAATTGACAGCCCGCTCACAGTCTCGAATTCGGTTTGTCCGTGAATGTCCGGATCACGGCCCACGTTTCAGAGTTCCCGGTCCGCCGGAAAAACTCACCAAAGGACCGGGAACATCGCAGCACGTGCCGGGCGCGACTCCGTACAGCGAGCACGCCCACCGCGTAGACGGTGACCGCGCCCATGGGGGCGAATGGAATACGGTGCGCCGCGTTCTCGCGCACCGAGCGAATCGGGACGACTACGAGATGTTCAGCGGTGGGGATTCGGGAAAAACGATCGGTAGAGCGGCCAGCGCCCGGTGGAGCGGACCGGGTCGCCAGACCAACTCCTGCGCCGCGACGGCGAGCCGCATGTCAGGCAGGGCGTCGAGCAGCTGGTCGATGGCGTCCTGGGCGATCATGTACGCCACCGACCTGGCCGGGCAAGCGTGCGGCCCGAGACTCCACGCAAGATGAGCTCGATTGTCGGTATATTCGCCCGAATTGATCGAGGGGTCATTATTGCAGCCTGCCATGCTGACGACCACCGGCTGGTGCGCAGGCAGCCAGACACCGTCGATCAGCATCGGTTGTTTCGGGAAGGAAACACAATAGTTCGACAGCGGCGGGTCGGTGAACAACACCTCGTCCAATGCGTCGCGCGTCGACAGGCTTCCGCCGAGGAGGCCGGCGCCGAACCGGTCGTCGGTGAGCATCAGCCGCAGGGTGTTGACGATCAGGTTCTGCGTCGGCTCGATTCCCGCGCCGTACAGGCACAGCACCTGGTGGATCATCTCCTCGTCGTCGAGGTTGGCTGGATGTTGCAGCAGCCCAGAGACGATGTCATTGCCCGGCTCGGCTCGTTTGAGAGTCACCAGGTCGAACATCGCCTGGCTGAACATCGCGTTGCCCTTGTCGGCGTCCACGCCTTCGAACATCGCGGCCAACCCGGTCGCGGCCCGCTGACCGATCTCCGGCGGGCAGCCGAGCATGGCATTGATCACCGCGAAGGACAGCGGCAATGCGTACTGGCTGATCAGGTCGGCCGAACCGTCCTCGCAAAAGGTGTTGATCAGCGGAATGGCGATCTGCTCCACTGTGGCATGCAGGGCGAACAGGTCGATCTCTTCGATGCCCGCCACGATGGCCTGCCGGTAGCGGGTGTGCGTCGGTCCGTCGTTGCGGATCACGGCCGGACGCCACTCCAGCATCGGCAGGACCGGGCAATCGCTGGGGACATCCGTCTGCCAGGTGCGCGAATCGTGCGGGAAATGGTCGGGATCGTTCAGGATCCGTAGCGCGGTGTGATATCCGATCACCAGTGTTGCCGGTACGCCAGGCGCCAATTCCACCGGCGCCAGCGAACCGTACCGGCGATGCATCTCCCGGTAGACCTGGTGCGGGTCCGCCGCGAATGCCTCCGAATACAGCGCGACCCGGGGGCCGCCGTCGGTATCGATGGGCGATCCGTGCTGGACGGGGCAGGCGTTCGTGGACGCCGAGCTGTGCGGCGGGAAATGTGACGTGGTCAAAGACGAGACTCCAAACAATCGAACAGGATCGACGAACATGCGCAACGAGCGCAAGCACGTGCCTCGGTCACGTGCGTCGAGTGGCGTACGGGCGTCGGTTTCGGCCGAGAGTCCACGCATGCCTCGTCGAACGGGTACCGCGCGGTTCCTCGAACCGAACCCTCCGCATACCGTACGCGAATCATGCTGGGGGCGGCCAGATCTCGTCGGCGCATCTCGATCGACCGTAGATCCGCAGAAGCGGATCAGCACCCCCTACGACCGAACGAAGCGACGACTCGATATGTCCGTCCGGGAGGATGCGGGGGTGCGGGACCTACCGCAATCAACGCGAGCGCCACCCGCACCCCAGCAATCCGTCCTACTCTCCCCCGCTGAGCAGCGGATCCCAGCCAGCGAAATCCAGCCATGCCTGCTGATAGTCGTCGGCGGCGATCGGTGCCGCCAGGCGAGGGATGCCGAAAGCATTCACCAGCGTGTCCAGGTGGGCGGCGAGCTCGCGACGGCAGGAAGGGAACACGAATACGACGGGCGTGCTGAGTGAACTCGGGCGTGTGCCCTTGTGTCGGAGAGCAGAGTCGGGGCGGGGCGGGTCGGGGGGCCGGGTCTCGATCATCGCGACGTGCGCCGCGCTGACGACACACCTCGGTGCGAAAAACCCTTCGAAGGTACGGCTACTCCCCCACAGTTAGATAAACCGGTAGCGTCCGGTGCCCATTCGAGACGAAACTGACCACAGGTTCCAGCTCCGACAGAGCCACGGCCAACCGCAGATCCGGGAAGCGCCGGAAGACAGCCGGGAGGGCGATGGACGCCTCCAGCCGGGCCAGCGGGGCGCCGATGCAGTGGTGGACCCCATAGCCGAAGGCCACGTGTTGGTCCTTGGTCGAACGCGTGGCATCGAACTCGTCAGCGGTGGCGCCGTGCACCTTCGGATCGCGGTTGGCGGCTGCGTAGGAGGCCAGGATCGCCTCCCCCTTGGGGATGTTGATCCCACCGATCTCGATGTCATCGACGGCGTAGCGCAAAGGCAGATGTGCAACCGGTGCCTCGAAACGCAGCGTTTCCTCCACCAGATCCGACCAGGAAACCCGGCCCTCGACCACGTCGGCGCGCTGCTGTGGACGGGTCAGCAACGCGCAGATAGCCTGATCGAGCAGGTTGACCGTCGTCTCGTGCCCGGCGTTGATGACCAGCATCAGCGTGTCGACGAGCTCCTTCTCGGTCAGCTGCGATCCGTCGTCCTCATCCTGGGTGGCGATCAGCACACTGGTGATGTCATCACCAGGTTTCTCCCGCCGATAGGCCACGAGTTCACTGACGAGTCGATACATTTCGAAGTAGTTGGCTTGGGCTTGCTCGGGTGTGAACGAGCCGTCGAAGAATCCGTCGACACATTCGTGCATCGCGGGGCCCAAGTGGTCCGGCACCCCCATCAACTCGGTGATGACCTGGATGGGGACCGGGTATGCGAATCGCTCGCGCAGGTCGACCATCACACCCCGCGGGGTCGTCGACAGCTCGTCGAGCAGGTTGTCGGTAATCGACTCGATGCGCGGACGCAGCGCGAGGGTGCGACGGTGAGTGAACGCCGGCGCAACCAATTTCCGTAGGCGACGGTGGTCGGCACCGTACGCGGTGAACATGTTGTCCACCGACACCCAGGGGTGTAGTGGCCAGTCCTGCGTGATCTCGCCGTTCATAAATGCCGCCCAGTGCTGCCGCGGGTCCTTCGACACCCGGGGGTCGGCCAACAGGCTCTTGAGCACAACGGCGTCGGTCACCGACCACGCGGGCACGCCGCCGGGTAATTCCACCAGAGTGACCGGCCCCCGCTCACGGATCCGCACCGACTCGCCCTGGATATTGGTGCCGGTTGTGTCCAGAGCTATCGGTTCACGCTGCATCGGACACTCCTTTACGGCACGTTCAATGGCGGGGACTTCGGGAAAACGACCGGTAATGCGGCCATGGCCCGGTGGAATGGACCGGGCCGCCAGACCAACTCGTCCGTCGGCACGGCCAGCTGCATCTCGGGGATGGCATCGAGCAGCTGATCGATAGCGTCCTGCACGATCAGGTACGCCACAGACTTGGCCGGGCAGGCGTGCGGCCCGGCGCCCCACGCCAGATGCGAGCGATTACCGGTATAGTCCCCGCCCCGGATCGCGGGATCGTTGTTGCAACCGGTCATACTGACGACGATCGGTTGGTGGGCGGGTAGCCAGGTGTTCTCGATCAGGATCGGCTGCCGCGGATAGGTCATACAGTAGTTCGCCAGCGGCGGGTCATCGAACAGCACCTCGTCGAGGGCGTCGCGGGTCGACAAGCTCCCACCGAGGACGTCGCCACCGAACCGTTTGTCGGTGAGCATCAGCAGCAGGGTATTGGTGATCAAATTCTGCTGCGGCTCGATACCCGCACCGTAGAAGCTGATCAGCTGAGAAAGCATCTCCGCGTCGTCGAGTTCGGCCGGGTGATGCGCCAGCCGCGAGGTGACGTCGTCGCCGGGCTCTGCGCGGCGGAGTTCGACCAGCTCCATCAGCGCCTCGCTGAGCGTCTGCATACCCCAGGCGGCATTGACCGTATCGAAGAGCGCGGCCATGCCGGTCGCGACCCGCTGCCCCAGTTCCGCCGTGCAGCCGACCATTTGGTTGAGGATCTCGAAGACGAGTGGGAACGCGTATTGAGTCACCAGGTCCGCCGAACCATCCGCGCAGAAGGTATTGATCAGCGGGATGGCGATCTTCTCGACCTTGGAATGGAGTTCGTGCAGATCGATTCCGTCGATGCTCACGGTGTATGCCTGCCGATAGCGAATATGCGCATCTCCGCTGTTGCGCAGCGCATTCGGGTACCACTGCATCATCGGCTTGATGGGTGAGTCGTCGGGGATGTTCTGCTGCCATCGACGCGGATCCACCGGAAAATGCTCGGGATCGTTGAGGATTCGCAGCGCAGTGTGGTATCCGATCACCAATGTCGCAGGGACATCTGGCGCCAACTCCATCGAGACCAGCGAACCGTGCTGCTGGCGCATCTCGTGATACGCGCGATGCGGATCGGCGGCGAACTCAGGGGTATACAGCAGAACTCTGGGGCCATCGTTGTCGATCGGCGAGCCGTGCGCGACGGGACACGTTCCGGTCGTGTTGTCGCGCGGCACGACCGGTGGGGACTGCGGCGTGGTCAATGAGTTGACTCCAGACGATGGAACAGGAATTCGACGAGAGTGATCAGCGAGCGCAGACACGTACCTCGGTCACGTGCGTCGAGCGAGGTCAGCGGTGTGTCGGGTTCCAGGTCGAGCGCGTCGCGTACTTCCTCGAGGGCGTAACGCCTGGCACCCTCGAACTGGTTGACGGCGACGGAATACGGCACGCCACGTTGCTCGAGCACCGACAGAACCTCGTCCGACTTCTCGATACGCCGGGTGTCGACCAGTACCAGCGCGCCGAGCGCACCGCGGGCCAACTCCTCCCACAGCGGGACGAAGCGCTTCTGTCCGGGCGTGCCGAACAGGTAGAGCGCCAGTTGCGGGCTGAGCGTGATGCGGCCGAAGTCCATGGCGACGGTGGTCTCCGATTTGCCGGTCAAACCGGCCATGTCGTCGACGCCAACGCTGGCCTCGGTGATGGTCTCCTCGGTGCGGAGCGGCCTGATCTCCGAGACGCTGTTGACGAACGTGGTCTTTCCGACACCGAAGTTGCCTGCGACAAGCAGCTTCACCGACCGGACCACGGTATCGGGCACGTAATCGACGGCGTTATCAGACCGCGAGAGCACGGAGCCCATTGAGTACCTCCTCCAGCAGGGCGATCTCCGGCAGGTTTTCGGCCGGGGTTGGGATGACCATATGGTCGCTGTCGAGGAGGTCGGCCACGATGATCTTCACGACGGACGGCGGCAGGTCGAGATAGGCAGCGATCTCGGCGATCGACAGGGCACTGCGGCACAGCGTCAGGACCCGGCGGGCGTCGGGGCTCGCACCGGCCGCCGGATCCTTGGCGGCGACGGCCAAGGTGACCAGATCCAGTTCGCGAGTGGGACGCGAACGTCCCCCGGTGCGCACGTAGGCGCGCACCAGATCGGGATCACGCCGGGACCTCGTCATGACACTTCGCTGCCGTCGGGCCTCCTGCGGGGCTGGCTGCCGAGCTCGCGCCCGACCCGCGAGGCAAGCTCGTTCATCCGATGCGCGACGAGACCCACGTCGATATCGGTGGTGGTGGCGACGCCGAGTAACGCACCCTCACCCGCTGCGGTGATGAGGATCATCCCCTGGTCGTACTCGGTCATGTTCTGCCGTACACCGTTGTTCGCGCCGCCGCAGAACTCACCGAGCGCCTTGCCGAGCGACCGCAGTCCCGAGGCCGCCGCGGCGAACCGCTCGGCATCGTCCTTGCTGATGCCGCTCGAATGCGCGATCCGCAGACCGTCCTCCGACAGCAGGACCGAGAACCGGACACCGGGAATACTGAGGTCCTCGAGTAGCCAGCCCAGTTTGTTGCTGCTGTCGGTCACCGGTGTGCTCATCAGGATGTCATCCCTTCGGTGTGATCGGTTGCGGCAGCACGGCCGCTCTGGGAGCCGCTCTGCCACGCGGCCGCGATATCGGGGCGGGCGAGTCCGGTTTCGGTGCGCGGGCCACCCGGTGCCGATTCGGACACCGACGTCACAGTTCGGCGCCGCCGCTTGGGTAGGCCGCCGCTGGTAATCTCGTGCACGGTGGACCGCTCATCCTCCCTCGGCTGCTCGTTCACTCCGGCCAGCACAGGTACCGGCTCAGGCTCAGGCTGTGCGGGACTGCTGGCTTCGACAGACTGTTCGACATTCTGCGGAGCGACCAGCAGGGACTCGGGGATGTACACCATCGCGCGCATGCCGCCGTAGACGTTGGGACCGTCGATGTACACGGTGAAACCGTAGCGGCGGGCCAGGGCGGCGATACCGGGAAATCCCACCTTGGGCGCGGGACCGAGCTGGTGGATGTCGACCGGTCGCTCGTTCGCGAGCACCTGCCGCGCATCTTCCATTTGCTCGGCGTTCATCCGCACGCCCGCGTCATCGATGATGACGGTGACGCCGTGGTGCCCCTCCTGGAAGCTGACATCCACGAAAGACATCGGCGGAGAATAGCGCAGCGCGTTGTCGAGCAGAGTGGCCAACGTGTGTACGAGCGGTTCCACGGCCCGGCTGATGACGATCCGATCCAGCTGGCCGGAGCGCACGCGCAGGTAATCCCGAACGCGGCCGGTTGCGCCGCCGACGACGTCGGTCAGCGATTGCTGTGGCCACCGCCGACCGGGCAGGCCACCGCACACGATCACGAACGCCTGCGCTTGGCGGATCATCTGCTGGATGGTGTGGTCGATGCGGGTGAGCGTCGCGTAGACCTCGTCGTCGCGGTGTTCGCGCAACGCGGCGCTCACCACCTGGCTGACGTCCGCGCCGAGGCTGACCACGGAGGTGCCGAACGAGCGGACCGCGGCGCTGGTCGCCTGGCGCGACGCTGCCGACACCTCCGTGCGCGCGGCCTCCTCGGCGGCTTTGATCGCCTGGTGCGCTTCGTTGTTGGTCTGCTCTCTGGTCTCCGAGCGCATCAGGCTCAGATCGTCGGCGTACCGCTCGGAGATCCAGCGCAGACACTGTGCGAGCCGGGAATTCTCCATGCCCGCCTGCACTTCGACCGGAGGCACCTGCGACTCGAACCGGCGGATCGAGTCGGCCACCGCGGGTAGCGTGGTGGCGGCGAACCGCTCCAGCGTGTCCTCCGTTGCGCGCTGTTCCCTGGTTAGAGCCTCGACCCGGTCTCGCTGTCCGTTGGCATATTGCACTGCGTATAACGCCCCCGCTACGGCAATCACCAGAGCGGCGGCGAGCACCCATGAAAGCACCACGGCGATATCTTGATTCATCAGTTCTTTCGTCGTTGACTTGTCTCGAGGAATCGGCTCTCTGCCATCCTGCTTCGCTCGCCTTCCTCACCTGCCGACCATGGACTGACCGGGTCGGTCGCGTCCGTGTCGGAGGACCGGAGCTCCGCTTCGGCACTCACCGCGCCTATCGCACAGTGCCCGCGGGGCAGGCGATTACGCGTTGAATCGCCGACCGTACGGACCGTGTCCGAACGGTTACCAGAACCCGACCATTCGCACATTAGCAGTATTTCAACGAAGTCTCTCCCCATCCCCACCGACACTTTTACGCTTTCCCGAACCGGGACGAGCGATGCCGCAGGTCGCAGCATGGATGCGCAATAATGTTGGGTTGCAATGGAATCCGATCACCGTTCGCTCCGCGAGAGCCAGTATCGCGGATGGGCACCGACCGAGATGGTGGCGAGCCCGCAGGCGCCGACGTCCTCGACACTGGGAATTCCCAGGCAGAATGGGCGTTTACTGATCTATCAACGAGTCTTGACGGCGTATGGATTCGATTACCTCCTCAGGTGCCCGACGAGATGTCCATCGCGTTGGACCTATCACTCGAATACCGTCGGCCGACTCCTCTTCTCGGCACAACCACACCCCTCCGCCCTCACATCGGAAGACCGCCGGTACCGGATACCATGCGCTCATGGCAAAGCTGAGGGTCTCCGTCGACGTCCCGATCTCCCCCGAGGATGCCTGGTCGCACACCTCCAACCTCGCCGAACTCGACAAATGGCTGACCATGCACGAAGCGTGGCGCGGTCCCGTCCCCGCCGAACTGACCGTCGGCACGCAACTGGTCGGCATCGCCTCCGTGAAGGGCCTGCGCAATCGGGTGTCGTGGACTGTCCAGGCCGCCGAACCGCCGCGCCGCCTGCGACTGACCGGCGCGGGTAAGGGTGGCACCAAACTGGGCCTGCAACTGCTCGTCGCCCCGAAAGGCTCGGGCTCCGAAGTCACCGTCGACATCGAACTCGGCGGCAAGCCACTGTTCGGCCCGATCGGCTCCGGCGTCGCCCGCGCGGTCAAAGGTGACATCGAACGCTCCCTCGACCGATTCGTCGCCCTGTACGCCTGAGTTCCTACCCCGAGATCCGCTGGTGCGGCATGCATGTCACCGCGAGAGCCGATCCACCCGCCCGATTATTCATACCGCGTCGTCACCGACCGCCACGAGCGAGGATGCGCTGCCGGCTGTATTTCCTGAGAGCGGCCATGAGATCAGAGATCCGATCTGTGCATTCGGCGTGGCCATTAACAAGACTTCGGATCTGGTGCCGGCCCACGGATTCCGCGAGCTGGCGGTCGATGAGCCCGGCGCCCTGCCGGATCTCGCGCAATCGCTGCCCGAGCGCCTCACGATCCGGCGAAGGCGTCGAAGACTTCCTCGGCACGGTCGCGATCGCGGTACATGTCCCAGGCGGTGTCGGCCAGGCGATCGGGGTCCAGGGTGTGGCCTTCGGGGCTTCCGAAGCGGGCCGGGTCGGCGGTAACCATGGCGTGGATGTCGCCGCGTTCGACAAGCCCGCCGACAGTGAGGGTGCCCGCGTAGACATTGCCCTCGGCCAGGGCCGCGTTGAGGGTGAGAGCGTAATTGCGCAGGGCTGCGGTCGCCAGGGCGAGATGCCCGAGCATCGGCATCGGGCGGACGCTGGACAGGCCGCCCGCGAAAAGCAATGCGCCGTCACCGCGGTCGAGCATGCCGGGCAGGACGGCGCGCACCACTTCGACTGCGGGCCAGACCCAGTCGAATGCGGATTGCGCTGTAGCGATGTCTATTTCGGTGATCGGCACGGGCTGCTGAGCCGGGCCGGGGCCGTAGTAGGCCACGGCGACGTCGCCGTCGCGGCGGATCTCGCCGAGTATCGCATTCAGGCGTGACCGGTCGGTGACGTCGGCTACGTGAGCGCTGGCGTCGATACCGCGGGACGCGAGATCCGCGAGATACGTGTCGTGCCTGGTATCGCTGCGCGAGACGAGCGCTACGCGGAAGCCTTCGCGACCGAAGCGCCGTGCCATCGACATTCCGAGGCCGGGTCCGACGCCGATGATCAGGGCCGTTCTGCTGTTCGACATTATTCTCCTTTAATTTGAGGGTACCCTCGACTTCTGACGGTAGCACGAATTCGAGGCCGCCCTCAGATTTTGTAGAATGTCGCCATGACCAGACCGCTGCGCCGGGACGCGGCACGCAATCGCGAGAAGCTGTTGCGGGAGGCGGCCGACGTGTTCACCGAGCAGGGCCTCGACGGCTCGCTGGAAGAGGTCGCGCGGCGCGCAGGGGTCAGCATCGGAACGCTGTACAACCATTTCCCGACTCGCGACACGCTGATCGACGCGCTGATCCCGCCGCGGGTGGCGGCGTTGGACCAGATCGCCGCGCGAGCGGCGACCGAACCGGACGCGTGGGCGGCGTTCACCGGGTTCGTGGGCGATCTACTCGACCGGCTGACCGCCGATCGCGGACTGCTCGAGGCGTTGACCGGCGACCATCCCGCGGCGGCCCAGCTGGTCGAGGCGTGTCATCGTGGCATGTCGCAGCTGTCCACAGTTCTCGAACGCGCCAGGAAGGCGGACGCCGTGCGGGCCGACGCGAGCGACGAGGACATCGTCAACCTCCTATGGGCGCTAGCGCTGCTCGGCGAGGCCACCGGCCCCATCGCATGGCGTCGATGCCTGGATTTCGTGCTCGACGGCCTCCGGGCCGGCTGACCCACGGAAAGGACTGCGCATACCGTGCCATACGCCAAGGCTTCCGACGGGGCTCGCCTCGCCTATCACATCGCGGGCGCGGGCAAACCGCTGGTCCTGCTCGCCGGGCAGGCCAACAACCACCACTGGTGGGATGGCATTCGCGATGACTTCCAGGCCGAGCACCGCACGATCACGCTCGACTGGCGCGGCACCGGGGACAGCGACAAACCCGACGAGGTATACAGCACAAAGGAATTCGCCGAGGATGTCGTCGCGGTGCTCGACGAGATCGGCGTCGATCGAGCGGCCGTCTACGGCACATCCATGGGCGGACGTGTGGCCCAATGGCTCGCGGCCCGCCAACCGGATCGGGTGCACACCCTGGTGCTCGGCTGCACTTCCCCCGGAGGCAGGCACAGCGTCGAGCGCGGCCCTGAGATCAGGAGGTCGCTGGCGCAGCCGGATCCGTTCGCCGCGAGACAGGCTCTGCGGGAACTGATGTACAGCCCGGCATGGCTGGCGACCATGTCCGGACCGTGTAATACGCTCGGCGATCCCACCATGCCCGCCTACGCGAGACGCAGGCACCTCTACGCCAGCAACAAGCACGACGCCTGGGATGCGTTGCCGGATATCCGAATTCCCACGCTGGTAGTGCACGGCACCGAAGACAGGTTCAATCCGACCGCGAATGCTCCCCTGCTGGCCGAACGTATCCCCGGCGCCCGACTACACCTCATCCCCGGCGCCAGGCACGCGTACTTCGACGAATTCCGCGCCCTCGCCAGCCCGCTCGTCCTGAGCTTCCTGGACGAGGCATGTTCCTGATCCCCGGGACGATATGCGGCCGAAACCGCCCGCCTTTACGCCATCGACGGCACCTTCCGAGCTGAGACGGCCTCGCGCCCGAAAATCGTCGTTGCGGCCAATTGCCGCGTCCGTATGGCCGGGAAGCCCGGCGGACGGCGACGTCCCGAGATTACCGCATAGGTGGCGATCCCGGGACACCACCGAACTACACGTGTACCGCACTCGCCGCGTCGGCGGTCTCCTGGTTCTTCGGCTTGGTCCGCGGCAGAAAGGATGCGGGGACCAAGGTGAGCACGATCAGAACCAATGCCACCACGTAGGTGTGACTGAACGCCTGCGCGGCCTGCTGCAGACCCGCCTCGACCGCACCCGGCGGCAGCTGGCTCGCCAGTGAGGGGTCGAAGTTGGCCGCGACCGCCGGGCGGGCGAGCGGCTCGTTGTTCAGCAGGTTGGTCAGCACGACCGACATCGTCGCGGTCCCGATCGACCCCGCGGTCTGGTTGACGATATTCATCAGTGTCGAACCACGGGCGACCTGCTGATGGGTCAGGGTCTGGATCGCGGCGGTCATGATCGGCATCATGGTGCAGCCCATACCTAGCCCCATGACGAACAGGGCGGTGAGCAGGAAGACGTAGGAGCTGTCCGCGTCGAGCTGCACGAAGTAGGCCGTGCCGATCGCGATCAGCGCTATACCGAAGATCACGATCTTGCCGGGACCGATCTTGTCGACCAGTCGGCCGGCGATCGGCATGGTCAGCATCGCACCCAAGCCCTGCGGCGCGATCAGCAGACCGGCCTGCAGCGCCGATTCACCCCGCACCTGCTGCAGATAGGTCGGCAGCAGCAGCCCCGCGCCGAAGAACGCGACCGCGAACAGCACCATGGTGAGCACCGCGAAGGTCAGTGCGTGGTTGCGGAACAGGTGCAGATCGATCAGCGGATGCTCGGTGCGCAGCGCGTGGAACACGAACGCGATCATGAGCAGCACGCCGATGATCGCGGGAATCAGTACCTTCATCGCCAGGACCGTCCCCTCGCCGGGGATGGAGGAGACACCGAACAGGAACAGTGCGAGACCGGGCGAGGCCAGCAGCATTCCGAGGAAGTCGAACGACTCCGACGGCTCTGGTTTGTCGGCGGGGAGCACGATGACCGCGAGCAGCAGCGCGACCGCGCCGATCGGCACGTTGATCAGGAAGATCCAGTGCCAGCTGAAGTTCTCGATCAACCAGCCGCCCAGGATGGGGCCGCCGATCGGGCCGAGCAGCATCGGAACACCCAGCACCGCCATCACCCGGCCGACCCGTTGCGGGCCTGCCGCGTGCGTCATGATGGTCATGCCGAGCGGCATGAGCATGCCGCCGCCGATGCCCTGTATCACGCGAAACGCGATGAGCGACTCGATGTTCCACGCCGTGCTGCACAGCACCGAGCCGAGCACGAAGAAGGTCAACGCCATGATGTACAGGCGTTTGGTGCCGAAACGGTCGGCGGCCCAGCCGGTCAGCGGGATCACGCTGGCCAACGCGAGCGTGTAGCCCGTCATCGTCCACGCCGCGATGGCGTAGCTCGTGTCGAACTCGCGCTGGAAGGTGGGGATCGCAACGCTGACGACGGTGATGTCGAGGATGGACATGATCGCGCCGAGCACGACTACGCCTGCCACCTTGAAGACGGCCGCGTCCAATGTGTCGGCCGACGGGTCAGGCCGAGCCGCCCGAGTATCCGGAGGTTGTGTCACCGCTTCAGCGTTGCACCTCCGTGGTCTTCGCAGCAGCTGTTTACGGTTCTTCATGCCGAGAATTCGTCAAAGGCCCCGCGGGCCCGCTGCCGCCTCGGGGACGAACCCGTCTCGCCTGTCGGCGCGGCACCGGAAATCATCCCACGCCGTGCGGGCCCTGGTTCGCGCTGCGGAACTCGGCGGAGCGCTGACCGTCAGTGCAGCCGATATCGACTGGTGGGCACGAGATCCAGGTTCCGGTCGCCGCCGAAGGTGGCCACGCTCGTCATCAGCAGGCTGATCCGGCGCACCAGCTCCGCGTCGTCACCGCCGCTGCCGTAGAACGCATGCGGATCGGTGAGCGCCTCGATCGGAAACAGCTCCTCCACGATGCCCGCGATAACGGGGGCGTCGTTCGTGGCCGGCCCGGTGACGAGGTTTTGCACGTAGCCGAACGTCGCCTGGGTTTCGATGGCGATCGGAGTGTGGTGGGTGCGCCAACGGTCCAGCCACTCGGCGTGCGACAGGTCCTCCGGTTTCCGCAGGAAGGCGATGTTCGCCAGACCCGGCGAACGCACCAGCGGAGCGACGACCGGCGGAACGATCGGCGTCACCTCCTCGACGTGCCAGCCCACCACCCGCTCGGCGAGGGTGCCGAGCACGTCGGCCGACGCGGCCGGCTGCGGATCCGCGGCCCACCAGACTCCGACGACGGCCTGGACCGGCGAATCGAACGTCGTGATACGCAGCATCGCGTTTTCGACCGCCGCGTCTGAGACGTTCACCTGTACCGCCTCGGCACCTGGGAGCCGCCGCGCCAGGTCGGCCGTCAGGAGGTCACGGACGCCCCACAGCGCGAAGATCGACTTCATCGGCCCACTTTCTAGAACACGTTTCACTCACCGTGCGCAGCCCAGCCTACCGATCACGGATCGGGGTCTGCATCGCTGGCAGCGTGCGCCACTCAGCGTCACCTGGTGAATCAGCCAACTCCGTGCGGCGCCGGAGGTTGTGATCGGGCCGAGCCGACCGAGGGTGCCGATCTCGGCTGCTGTCAGTGGCCAGTTCTGCATCGGGCCGGCAATCGATGTTCGGGTCCGAGGCGGACCGGTGGGCCATGACGTCGGCCCACCACGAGCTGAGTGGGCTCGGATCGGGCCAGAC
Source organism: Nocardia sp. NPDC023852 (assembly GCF_040639505.1). Lineage (NCBI taxonomy): Bacteria > Bacillati > Actinomycetota > Actinomycetes > Mycobacteriales > Nocardiaceae > Nocardia > Nocardia sp. NPDC023852. The sequence goes on along the minus strand of NZ_JBFAAB010000045.1, from coordinate 11,205 downwards.
CACGGGCTCTCGTTCCTGATCGGCGGTACGCACACTCGGGTTCTCGATCATGATGCCGTTCCTCTGCGGTGGAGCAGATATCGCGGAGGACCCTCGTGTTCGTGGGTGCCGGTCGGACGCGACGCGTCGCCGCCGATTTCGGCGGCTCGTCGAGCAGCGCAGGTCCCTCGCGGTTCCGGGCGGTACGACCGCGCTGTCGGCCCGATACGTACGGCGAGTACCACCGGAAATACACAACAAACGTATCGGTCGGTAAAAGACTCCCATGCTGTAACCGCAGCCGCGATCATCCATGCGGGACGAATCGCTATCGTCGGCAGGTCCCGCGAGCGAACCCTCGAGCGTGGGCCGTGAATGCCACTACGGCTGCCGCCATTCCTCGTCGGTGAGCAGGGTGCTCGCCTGCGGCCCCATCAAGAGCATCCCTCCATCCACCACATACGACGCGCCGGTCACGTAACCCGCCGCCGGCGTGGTCAGGAAAGCGACGACCGCGGCAACCTCCTTGGCATGGCCTGGGCGGCCCAAGGGAAGACCGGGACGCCGTTGCGCTCGCGGATCGACGTCCTCTTGGCCGGTCATCGGAGTCGAGATCTCACCAGGGGCGACAGAATTTACTGTGATGTCGTGCTCGGCAAGTTCCAGGGCGAGCACTTTGGTCAGTGCGCCGAGCCCGGCTTTGGCCGCGCAATACGGCGCGGAGCCAACACGTGGAGCATGCTCGTGGACGCTGGTGATATTGATGATGCGGCCGCCTTTTCCCGCGGCGATCATGTGTTTCGCGGCGCGTTGGCAGCACACGAATGCCCCGTCGAGGTCGACCGATAGTACGTGGCGCCAGGTGTCGAAATCCATGTCCATAGCTTTCTGCGCCGAGCCGGTGCCCGCGCAATTCACCAGCACGTCGATGCCACCGAGTTCTTCGGCCAGTTCGTCGATCACAGACGCCGCGGTTGGCAGGTCGCCGAGGTCAAGACGACGCACTGCTGCCGTGACGCCTTGGTCGCGTACCTGTTCGGCGGTCCGGTCGGCTCCCTGACGGTCGGAGTGAAAGGTGATGCCGACATCGGCGCCGCCGCCTGCCAAGGCGACGGCCGTGGCCGCGCCGATGCCCGAGTCGGATCCGGTCACCACAGCACGCAGTGGCGCGCCGACGCGATCCTGCGGAAGCGGAGCGATTGTTGCCATGGCGGGCGAATACCCGGTCATGCGATGTTCACGCTCCGCTGGCGCGAGGCCGAAGGGGTGGGCTCAGGCGCACCGACCCTGATCATCGTGGCGGCGCCGCGGGCGAGTCGCCCGCGCCGCCACGTTCGAGACGAACTCGAGGACAGCCGACCGCGCGCGAAAGAGCACGAAAAGTCGCATTGCGACAAACCGTACGGTCCGACGGGTGAATACTCGGGATCATGACGCACGGCGGCGATCTCTCGACAGACGAAGTAGTGGAACTCGAGCGTGCGATCGGTGTAGGTAGTCCGCAAGACATCGGCAGCTTCCGATTCTGCTTCGCGACCAAGCGCTGGGAGTGGTCCGCGGAGGTCGCGCGCCTGCACGGTTATGAGCCCGATGCGGTCGAGCCGACCACCGAGCTCCTGCTTTCGCACAAGCATCCCGAGGATCGCGATCGGTTGGAGGCGATGATCACCTCGGTCGAAGACGGCGGTCCCTTCTCCAGCCGGCACCGCATCATCGACGCCGGCGGTCGTGTGCACGAAGTTATGGTGGTCTCCGATCGGATGATCGACGACAACGGTGACGTCATCGGCACCTGGGGCTACTACATCGATCTGACCGACACCCTCGCCGAGTGTCGCCGGGAAGCTCTCGATGACACCTTGCCGCAATTGGTCGAAGCCCGGGAAGTAATCGAGCAAGCCAAGGGAGCACTCATGCTGGCCTATGGCATCAACGCCGATCAAGCATTCCGCGTACTCAAATGGCGCTCCCAAGACACCAACACCAAACTGCGAACTCTCGCCGCGCGGGTAATCGCCGAGTTACCCGCAGTCGCCCGCGACGAAATCGGACTTCGGACACGACTCGACCACCTGCTGTTGACCGCACATCAAAGAAATGAGCCAGTCGCCTGAGCGGGCGGCACGCCGGTCACAAACCAGGTCGACAGTCCGATCGAGCAGATCGCCACCGGGGCCCCGCGCTCCGGCCGTCGACGGATCGCGGCGACGAGTGATCCTTCGTGTGCGCGGCGCTGCCCAAGAGTTATCGCTCGTCGAGGTCGTCGAGCTGTTCGCCGCCGCGAGCCGCTTGCAACGCGGTGGCCAACTCAGCGCGAAGGCGATCGGCGGTCGGTTTGTCTCCTGCGTCCTCGGCGGTGGTGATGTCCTGGCGGAGTTGGGCGATCATATCCGGTGAAACCATGGGATCCTCCTGTGCGCGTTTTACGATGCTTCCCTTCCGCGACCGAAGGGCACGCGGGGCACGAAAGCGATAATCCGATTCGCGGGTGCGGAATGACCCGTTTCATCGCGCCGAAACACAGCCAGCCGTACACCGGGGCGTCGTCCTTCCAACCCGGTTTGACGCCAACTGGACCGGGTAGTCGCGCCGGGGAACACCCCTACCAGTGGAGAGGTTCCACACCATGATGATTACGCGCGGTGCGAAGCTCATCCGTCTCGATAACAACGACGTGGCAATTCAAGTCGCGGCGATCCGGCGCGGTCCGGTCCCCTACGCAGAGATCGAGCCGCGCGGAGGGGGACGTCGCCGCGCGATCTTGCTGCAGGAACTCGAACGGGACTATCGGCTCGAACCCGGACTGGCAAGGGATATGTAGGTGCGCCGCGGTCCCTGCTCCTGAGGGACCTGTTCAGCGGTGTGGGCCCGGGTACTGCGTGAGTGTGGGGCCGAGCGGGAACTCCCGCTCGGCCCAGCCGAGCCGGTCAGGCAACTGCGGTAGGCCTTCGCGCGGGTTCCGCCGCGACTTGCTGACGCAGCATGGCCAGAGTCCGCGACAAGATGCGGGAAATCTGCATCTGCGACACACCCAGCAACGCCGCGATCTGAGACTGGGTCTTGGACTCGAAGAACCGCCAGATCAGCACCCGGCGTTCACGGTCGGGCAGCGCTTCGATCAACGGCCGCACCGCCATGGCATCTTCCATCAGCCGATAGCACGGCTCGTCGGCGCCGAGGCGGTCGAGGATCGATGGCGGCGTGTCGTCCTCCTCGTCGCCGAACACCGCATCGAATGAGTTCGCCTGGTAAGCGTTTCGCGCGATGAACGCGCGGGTGACTTCGTCAAGACCGAGGTCGAGTTCGGCAGCGATCTCACGAGCGGTGGGCACATGTCCGAGCCGATGCGTCAGCAGTTCTGTGGCCGGGCCGATCAGTGCTTGTATCTCTTTCGCTCGCCTCGGCACCTGGACCGCCCACGTGTGGTCTCGAAAATGGCGACGGACCTCGCCCATGATCGTCGGAATCGCGAATCCCAGGAATGGCGCACCCAGGGAGACGTCGAAGCGGTCCACGGCGTGTACCAACCCCAGCCGCGCACTCTGGAGCAGGTCATCCACCGGCTCGCCGCGGCCACTGAATCGATGCGCGATATGGTCGGCCAGCGGCAGACACATCCCGATGATTTCGTCGCGCACCAGTCGCCGATGCGAATCATCGGCTTCGAGGGCAGACAACTTCTCGAACCAGGGCTCGATGTCGTCGTAGCTCTCCCTGGGGCAGGGCCGATGTGGGGACTGTCGCTTCCAGTCTGCCGACTCGCTCATCAAGGACCTCCTCGCTGCCAACCAGCTTTGCCGATGCACCCGCGGTACCCGACCGGTAGTGGCCGAAACCCGAAGACTCGGGTGCCAGCAAGAACGGTGTCGGTGCATTTCCGCGCCTCGGCGCCATCGTTCCCGCTGAGAGCGGAATCCGCCGTTGGCTACTTCCGGTGATCGGTTTCGAGCCACTGCCTGCGGGTAGGCGGCATTCGCCGCCCGGGTGTTCGGCACTAGCGGTCGCCGCTGCCTGCCTCGCAGACAAGCAATTCGCGCTGGTGCCGTGCAACTGGAAATCGTCTATACGAGAGGGACGCAGCAATGAGCGAACCGCATGAGACTTACGACCCACCTCAGGACACCGGGCTACCCGACTCCGTCGAGACCGACCCGGCGGCGCTCAGCAGCGCCGAGGACCTCGATGAGGACCGACTGCACGAAGATCCACTCGAGCGAGGAATGGATCCGCCCGAACACTGGTCCGGTGCAACGAAGTACGGCATGACGCCCTGGGAGGAAGGACATCCGCGGCCACTCGACGAGCGTCTGGCCGAGGAAGAGCCCGACACTCCGATCGAGCCTTCGCAGGCGAAGCCGCCTTCCGACCATTACGAGGAACGACTCGGGATCGCCGCCGACATCGCCGGCGGCTCGGTGCCCCAGGATGTACGCACGCCCGAGCCACCGGAGTGAGGCACCGCGCACGGACCGACAGCCGCGAGCACGATGGGCCGCCATGGGCGGGCAGTGCGATGGCTGCCCGCTCTGCATGGTGCGCTACTACACCCCCTGTCGAGCAGCGCGAGTTCCTCGGCGAGGACCTTGACAGCATCGCGAATCTGGTCCTCGGTATGGCAGGCGGTGACGAAGAACCGAAGGCGCGCAAGGTCTTCTGGAACCGCCGGGTACAGGATCGGGTTGACGTTGATGCCGCGGCACAGCAATGCGTTGGACAGTTTCAGGGTCTTCAGCGAGTCGCCCACGATGCACGGGATGATCGGGGTGTCGTTGCTGTCGCCAGTGTCGATTCCGGCATCCCGGGCAAGCCGCAGAAACAGCCGCGAGTTGTGCCGCAGACGTTCGAGTGGCTCCCGGTCCGCCCGTAGTTGTCGAATCGTCGCCGCGGAGGCCGCCGCATTCATCGGTGTCATGCCGACGCTGTAGACGAAACCGGGCGTCGTGTACTTCAAGAAGCGGATCAGCTCCGCACTGCCCGCCACGTAGCCACCACAACCGGCGAGCGCTTTCGACATGGTGCCGGACCACAATTCGACGTCGCGCCGGTCGACGCCGAAGAATTCGCCGATCCCGCCGCCGCTCCTGCCGAGCACCCCGATGCTGTGCGCCTCGTCGATCCTCATCAGAGCCTTGTGCTTCTTCTTGACCGCGATGATCGCGGGCAAATGAGGGATATCACCATCCTGGCTGTACACGCCCTCGATGAGGATGAGGACCCGGCGGTACTGGTGGCGGATTTCGCTCAGCAGCCGGTCGAGTGCGGCATGGTCGTCGTGCGGGAACGGCCAACGCGTCGCGCCCGAAAGCTTGCAGCCCTGCAAGATGCTGTCGTGCGCCAGGCTGTCGTGGATGACAAGGTCTTCCGGTCCGACGATATGCCCGATGATCGTGACATTCGTGGAGTGTCCACCGACGAGTGCGATCGCATCGTCGGTGCCGAGTAAAGCGGCAAGTTCGGCCTCCAGCTCGCGGTGCACCGGCTTCTCGCCGGAGAGCACCCGGCTGGCCGAGCACGAGCTGCCGTAGCGGGCGACGGCGTCCTGCACGGCCGCTACGACCGTCGGATGACCGGACATGCCCAGGTAGTTGTAGCTGGCGAAGTTGAGTACCGGTGCCCCGTCGATAACCGAGGTGTCTCTGGTGACTCCGTCGTTGATCAGAAAGTACGGGTTGGACAGGCCGAGCGCCTCGGCACCCGATAGCCGATCGGCGATCGCTTTCACCTCGGCGAAGTCCGAGATCCGGTACTCCGGTGCCACGGCTGCGAGCTGGGGTTCTGGTACGTCTTGGCCGGTGTGGGTCGAACACCCCCGCGACCGCCGCGGCCGCGATTTCCCCGACGCTATGTCCGATCAGCCATACCGGTCGGATGCCCGCCTCGGCGAGCGACTCGGCGAGTGCGTACTCCATCGCGAAGATCGCGGGTTGCGCGAGTTCGGTGCGGACGATGTCGATGCTCCCGTCGAGCAGCAGGTCTCGCACCGAACGGCCGAGGTGGCCCGCCATGGTGTGGTCGATTCTCCCGAGGGCGCGCCGGAACGATGGACTCGCCGCGTCCAACGCTCCTGCCATTCCGGCGAATTGCGAGCCCTGGCCGGTGAACATCCAGACGATAGTGATCGGTTGCGCGACAACGGCTTCGGCGCCGTCGCGCAGGCGCGCGATCGTATCGTCGCGGTCGGCTGAGACGATCGCGAGCCGGTGACGGCCGGACGACTTGACGCTGTTGCTTGTCCAGCAGAGCTGCGCGAACCGATCCTGCGGCACCTCCCCCAACGCCTCGGCCAGCCGAAGGGCGTTGCGCCGTAAATCCTGCGCAGTGTTCGACGACAGCGTGAGCACGCCGACACCGGACGCCGAGGGCGTCTCGATCACGGGGGCGCTGCCCAGCACGATGTGTGCGTTCGTGCCGCCGATGCCGAAGCTACTGACACCGCCGCGCGCCGGCCCCTCGAGCGGCATCGGTTCCGCGAGCAGGTGCAGACCATGCTGTCGCATCCGCAGCCGCGGGTTCTCCTGGTCGGCGAACTTCGACTGCGGAACGACACCGTGGTGCAGGCTGAGGGCGACCTTGATGAGACCGGCAACCCCCGCGGCGCCCTCGGTGTGGCCGAGATTGCCCTTGATGGAACCGATTCCACAGGGGCGCACCCGGTTGTTCACGTGCAGCCGCCCGAGTGCCTTGACCTCGATCATGTCGCCGAGCACCGTTCCGGTGCCATGCGCCTCGACGAAATCGACGTCCTCGGGCTGTACCCCGGCCCGCTCGCACGCCTCGCCGATCACCTGCTGCTGCGCCCACCGGTTCGGTGCGGTGATGCCGTTGCTCCGCCCATCGGAGTTGACCGAGCTGCCCTTGACCACCGCATAGATCGGGAGGCCCGCGGCCTGCGCGTCGGCCAGGCGCCGCAGCACGAGCACCGCGACTCCCTCGCCGCGGACGATTCCGTCGGCGTTGCCGCTGAACGGTTTGCACCGGGCGTCCGGCGCGGAGAGACCCGCCTGGGTATAGAACACACCGACAGCCGGGGTCAGCACGAGGTTTACGCCACCGGCGACGGCTTGGTCGCACTCGCCGGAAGCCAGTGCCGCACACGCGAGGCGAATCGCGACCAGCGAGGATGACCAGGCGGCGTCGACCGCCATGCTCGGGCCCTTCAGGTCGAATTGGTAGGAAAGCCGGTTGGCGGTCATGAAGTATCCGTTGCCCGAGCCATGCTGCGGCGTGATCGCGGCATAGTCGCTCATCTGCAGATTGGCCCATTCGTTGGCCATCACGCCGACGAAAACTCCGGTCCGCGAACCGGACTGGGCGCGCGGGTCGAGCGTGGCGTCCTCGAAGGCACGCCAGGTGGTTTGCAGCAGCAACCGCTGTTGCGGGTCCATCGCCTCCGCCTCGCGGGGGGTGATACCGAAGAACTCGGCGTCGAACGCATCCGCATCGTCGATGAACCCGCCACTGCGGGTGTTGATCATGCCTGGTGCACCGGCCGGATCGTGGAAGTCGTCGACATTCCACCGATTCGCCGGAACCTCCGAAATGACGTCTCGTCCGTCGATCAGCAGCTGCCACAGCAGCTGGATCGGTTACCTGCGGGAATCGGCAGTCCAGGCCGACGATGGCGATATCGGTCATGCGGCGAGGGCGGACTCAGCGGCGAGGTAGCCGGCGATATCGACGATGGTGGGGTAATCGAAGACCAGCGTCGGGTCGATGTCGAGCGACCACCGGTCCTCGATCTCGCCGCACAGGTTCAACGCCGACACACGGAGTCGAGGCCTAGCTCGGCGGGCGGGACCGCCGGATCTACCTGGTGCGGTGCACGTTCGGTGTAGTCGGCGACTCGGTCCACGAGCCATCCCTGGATCGTCGTCGGGCAGATGACGGCTGTGCTGAACATGTTCGGCTCCTCGGATGGTACAGGTCGGTCAGACGGTTATCGATCGGCTCAGTGCCGGTTCGAGATCTTCGTGCAGGACACCTTCGACGCGACCCTGCAGGAACGACTCCCGCATCGAGCTGCGTTGGACCTTGCCGCTGGTGGTGCGGTGCACCGATCGCGTCGCTACTAGAACGACATTCGGCGCGGGCACGTCGAATCCGCGGGCGACCGCGATCTTGATCGCCGAGGTCAGCTGGGCGAGGGTAGCGTTGCCCTGCAGCGCCGTCTTGACACCCTGCAACACGACAAGTCGCTCCCGGCCCCCCGCGTCGACCGAGACGGCGACACCGGCACTGTCGGCGAACGCCGGATGCAGCTCGCGCACCAGTTCCTCGATGTCTTGGGGGTAAAGGTTGCGGCCATTGATGATCAACAGATCCTTGAGGCGGCCAGCAACGAACAACTCGTGGTCACGCAGCAGTCCGAGATCACCGGTGCGCAGGAACGGCCCTTCGGTACCGATGTGGGCATCGAAGATTTCGCGGGTCTCGTCGGCGCGGTTCCAGTAGCCGGCAGCGACACTCTCGCCGCGAATCCAGATCTCGCCGACGGTGTTCTCCGGTAGCTGTTGCCGCGTGTGCGGGTCGACGATGCGGATGCCGAGACCGCGGGCCGCGTATCCGCAGCCGACGAGTCGGGCATCGCGTCCGACGTCGAGGTAGACGGGTGCCGAGGGAATCGATCCGGCGCTGGCGAGCAGCGTCACCTCCGCCAGGCCGTAGGCAGGCAGAAACGCCGTCGGCCGCAAACCCGCAGGTGCGAACCGCTCGAGCACCGCCGCCATGGTCCGTTCGCGGACCGGCTCGGGCGCCGCTCAACGCGGTCTCCAGGGTGCTGAGATCGAGATCGGCCACCTGCTCGTCGGTCACCCGACGCGGTGATCAAGTCGTACGCGAAATTCGGTGCGGTAGTGAAGGTTGCGCCGTAGTTGTCGACGCTCGAGGAACGTCGTCGGCGCCATGAGCACCAGATTCGCTCCGGAGTACAGCGCCCCGAGCAGCATGCCGATCAGGCCCATGTCGTGGAAGTGCGGGATCCAACTGACGCCGATCCCGCCATCGTTCATCCCGATGGCGGCGATGGCGGCCTCGTTGTGCATGAGATTGCCGTGCGTCACGACGACGCCCTTCGGTGTCCCGGTCGATCCCGACGTGTACTGGAGGAACGCGATCGTCCCTGAGTCGATGTCGGGCATCTGCCACGCGTCGGGGTCACCGAGCGGACCGTCGGTTGCGGCTACGACCGCGGGCGTAGCCGCCGCTACGAGCGGCTGGAAGTGTGTGGTCGTGAGCACCAGTCGGGCGCCGGAATCCGCCACCACCGCCGCTACCCGCCGGGCACTGCGGGCATCGTGCGGCACGGGCGCGGGGACGCCCACGACGCCGGCGTACAGGCAGCCGAGAAACGCCCGCAGGAACGCCATTCCGTCGATATAGAGGAGCACGACCGGCTCCGCCGATTCCGGACGGCCCACCAACCAGGCGGCTAAAGCCCTGCGTCACGGTCGAGCTCACGGTAGGTGACGGTCTCTTCGCTGAGCCCACGCCCTGCTTCCCGAAGGTAGGTGTACGACCTGGTTTCCCCGTACGAGGCAACCTGCTGCCTGACGTGGTGGACGTAACTAGGCTGCATTCCTGGTTCCTCCGCGGTAGGGATAGTCATCGGTGTCTGCTATAACTCTCGGGCGTACAGGCCCCTGGAACCAGGAACCAGGAACCAGGAACCTCAGGGATCTTCCAGCAAACCCAAGGGTGGGCAGCGCGCCACCCTTGGTGTCGATCGGCACAGTTCAGTGGGCGGGCATGACCTCCACGACCGAGCGGGCGCAGTCTGCACGCCACCGATGCACCTGCTCAGGTCCGCTTATTCCACGACGACTCCGGTTCCACAGCGAGGTGCCCCGACATTCGCTGCGCGAGCGCCGGGGCACCGGATCGTCCGGCTGTCGGTCTACTATTCGGTCGGCCGAAGCCCGGCGGCTTCCATTACTGCCAGGTACACCGCCGCGAACACGCAGCTTCACAACACCCACAGCTACCACGGCCCAATCCTTACGATCCAACCTCATCCCACGCTTGACATGTCCTGAGCCCCATCTCCTTGACGAAACCATTCGGACACCCACCACGTCCTGACTAGGCGATTAGCTCCCTCACCGGGTCGTGCGGTAATCTCTTCGAGCGCCCGCACGACGGACGCGAACGGGCTGTGGCGCAGTTTGGTAGCGCACTTGACTGGGGGTCAAGTGGTCGCAGGTTCAAATCCTGTCAGCCCGACAGAGAAAAATCCCCTCCGACCTGGGCCGGAGGGGATTTTTCGTTATTGGGCTATCCGGAGAGTTGGGGCCAATTTGGGGCCATCGCCGCTCTGCAGGTGCTGAGACAGCTTTTGACCGTCGTCGCGGAGGGCCTCGATATCGGGGTGGAGGTAGCGCTGCGTGATTCGCGGGTCGGTGTGGCCGGCGATGCGCTGCAGCCGATGCAGCGGGACACCAGCATCGGCGAGCCAGGTGAGCCCTGTGTGCCGTAGGTCGTGACGACGAAGGTGCTCGAAGCCGAGCCGGGTCACTACCGTGTCCCAGTTCGTAGCGTCCCGAAGAACCGCGGTCGCTATTCGCCCACCGCGTGGCCCCACGAACAACCGAGCGTCCCGCAGCGCGTCACTCCGTTCTTCCTCGGTCGCATCCCCCCAATGCCGGATCCGCGGAAACCCGAACAGCCGCCGCGTTGATGCGGCGCAGAACAATCGGCCGGATCTCCTCGATCACCGGAATGGGCCGAGACCGTTTGCCCTTCGTGCGTTTGTCCTTCATCCCACCCGGCCCCGGCGTTGTCTGGCGCCGGAGAGTCCATATCCACTGGTCGGTATCGATATCGCCGACACGACAACCCGACACCTCGCCGATCCGCGTCGCGGTGTCGCTGTGGTGGATCAATTCACCGTCACGGATATCGCGTAACCAGACCGCGTATTCGAGCGCACCGAGCACGAGATCGGTGTCGCAGCGGTCCGAGGTCTTCCATCCGACGATCCGGTTGGAGAACGCATCCCGCACCGCGGCTAGCCAGAAGACGCCTTGACCGGTCGGGATACGTGTGGCGTCGGCCACCCACAGCCTGTTCGGTTCAGCGGCGGTGAAGTCGCGCTCGACCAGATCCGGTGCCGGTGTGGCTCGCGGATTCTGTCGCGTCGACGGAACCCGCCACCTGCGCCGCAGGAATGCGCCTTGCAACCCCGCCGACCGCATCAACCGCTCGACTCGTTTGCGACCGACCCGAATGCCG
>NZ_JBFAAB010000044.1:0-31540 GCF_040639505.1 Nocardia sp. NPDC023852 | reverse complement strand
CAACCACCTCCTCCTCGGTCCCACCGACGCCCAGCGCAGCGACCACCCGTCCCCGGGTGGACCCCTCACCCCGTGAGGGGCATCCTCATTTACCAGGGGTAAATGTTACCTTGCTCTGCCTGAAGTTCGGTAGGAGTGTATCGGGAATTCGATCAGTGGTCGGGGTTGTTGACGTGACCTCATCGGAGGGATTTGGGCGGGTTGAGATGTGTTGTGGCCGTACGTTTGGGGTCATGGTGCTATCTCATTTCGGGCGTGCTGAATGGCTGGCGAAGGATGCGCATGACGCGCTGATGGAGGCGATCAGGGTGTCGACCGAGGCGGTACAGCACGGAATGCACACCGAACCGGGCAAAGCTGCCGAGCTCGCTCAGCGCTGGCACTGGGTCGCCGGCCTGCAACGCCAGGCCGAGATCCACGCCCGGCTCGCGACCGCCACCGACGACAGACTCGGCGAGGGCGACGAGTAGGCTCCAAACAGATGAAGGCCCCGGCGGGTTCGAGCCGCCGGGGCCTTCGTCGTCTTCCTGGGTGTGGTGCGCTACGTCCGATCGGCAGGCTTGCGCAGTTCGATCACGCGCCCGCCGTCCCCGCCCGCGATGGCCTCGGCCCGCACCACGTCCGCGGCGGTGCGGATCTTGTCGACCGTCGTGCGGTGCACACCCGTCGCCTCCTTGATCGCGTTCGTCGACGCGTCGGCGGCTGCCATCTCCAGCACCCGCACTACGGTGTCGAGGTCGAGCCGCCGACCGATACCGCGGGCCCGCACTTCCTCGGCAAGTGCGATCAGCGCACCCCGCACTTGGGCCGACGACCCCGCACCACCGCCAGCACTTTCCCCCGCACTTTCCGCCGTCGCCAACGCAAGTGCGGACTGTGCCCGCGCCCCCGCACTTGCTGGTGCCGACGACCCCGCACCACTGGTGCGGGCAGGGTGCGCGGTCCGGGAACGCGGCGCCCGAGACGCCCGCACTTCCTCCCGCATTTCGCCCGCACTTACCGCCTGTGCCGGGACATCGGTCGAGGTAGAAGCTGTGCTGGTTTTGGTGCGGGCCGGTGCGGGAGCGTCGTCCGCGACCTCGACGGCAGGCCCCGCACTTTCGATGACCGGCTGATGTGGTGCGGGGTCAGCGACGATCTCCTCGGGCTCCGCAGCGCCCGCACTTTGCAAGTGCGGGCTGCCCGCACTTCCCGCACTTGTGTAGTGCGGTGCGGACTCCGCCACCACCTCCGGCGAAGTGCTGGACGTGCCCGCACTTCCCGCACTTTCGGAGTGCTGACCGTCCGCACTTTCGTGCGTCGCGAAGTGCGGGGGCTGCTGCGGTGCGGGGGTGAACTCGCGCTCGAAGTCCGCTAGCACCGCATCATCGGTGAGCGGCTCCGCTGCCTGCTGCGGGGCTGGCGGTTGCGTGACGGTGGTGTGGGCGCGGGCGAGGAGTTCGGCCAGTCGTTCGGCGGTGTCGTCGGTGACCGACAGCTCCAGCGAGGCTTTCGCGATGGCCGCGCCCATGCGCTTGGCGACGGCGGTGTGGCCGAACAGGGCGACACCCATCATGATCGGCGCGACCGAATGCACCGCAACGCCTGACCAGTCCTGCGGGGAGCGCAGATACGGGTAGGTGTTGAGCAGGATCGACCCGGCCAGCAACCCGGCCTCGGTCCACCGGATCGTCGTCTCGCCCTCGGTGATCTTCCACCGCGCCACGGCGGATCCGGACACCATGAACACGACCAGCACCGTCGAGATCAGCGCCTCGAGTAGGTAGCTCATCCAGTACAGCGGCTCGCTCGGCCCGCCCGGAGCGAGGTTGTGCTGCACGTTGGCGGCCGAGAACAGCATCGACCCGGCCACGACACCCGCCAGCCCGCGTCCGGACCACCGCTTGATGCGGTACAGGTGGGCCAGCTGCGCGTGCGGGGACGCCTCGCGTCGCTGATCGGCCAGCGCGCGACGAGACTGCATCAGGTCGCGGGCTTCGGTGCGCACGAGTTCGGTCGTGGTCTTGCGTACCTCGGCCGCGGTCGCCTCGGCGGTCTCCAGCTCGGCGAGCTGCTCGATGCGTTCGTGCTCGCGGACCCGTTCGGCCAGCGCGCGCTCGGCTTGCAGCTCCCGCTCCGAGAGCGCCTCCCGCAGGGCGGGATCGGACTGGTAGGCCAGCCGGTCGCGGCCGGTCGCCACCCGTTCGGGCAGATCCGCGGTCAACAGCGGATCATCGGCGCCGCGAGTGGTGGCGGCGAGATCGGGGTTGGGTTTGCGACGGAACATCAGCGGTCCCCCTTCGGGGTGATCTGGGCTTCCAGGCGGCTGATGGTCTCCCGGGCCGCTGTGAGCGCCTGGTCCAGCGTGGCCGCGCGGGCCTCGCCGGCGGCCTGGACGCGGGCGAGTTCGGCGGCGTGGTCGGCGCGCATCTGCTCGCGATCGGCGCGAGCTTCGGTCCGGGCCTGGGCCAGCTCCTCCCGCGCGGCCGCGGCGTCGGCCCTCGCCTGCGCGACATCATCGCGTGATTGGGCGCGATGCGCCTCGAGTTCGGTGCGGGCGTCGTCGCGGGCCTGCACCGCGGCCGCCAGTTCCGCTTCGGCGCGATGCCGGGCGGCCACGGCGGTATCCCGGGCGTCGTTCGCGGCGGTGACCTGGGCCGCTGCCGCCTGTTCGGCGCGTTCGATCCGCTCGGCGGCGGACCGGTCGGCCAGCGCGACACGGTTGTCGGCTTCCCGCTCGACCCGTTCGACCAGCTCCAGCGCCTCACGTTTCGCGGTGGCGACCTGCTCGGCCGCTGCGACGCGTACCCGCTCCAGCTCCTCCCGCGTAGCCACAGCGTCGGCACGAGCCTGCTCGGCCTCGGCGTTCGCAGTGGCGACCTGCTCGTCCCGGTCAGCGAGAGCGTCCTCGGCCGCGCCCTCGGCCAGGGCCTTGTCCTCCAGGGCGCGGGCCAGTTCGCGGCGTGCGGTCAACGCGTCGTTCTCCGCCTCGGCCGCGGCAGCCCGCGCGGCGTCGATCTCGGCCTGGGATTCGGCGCGGATCCGGTTGACCTCCGCGACCGCCGCGTCCGGATCGCCCGCGGTCGCGACGATCTCCGCGGCGCGCGCGACGATCTCGGCCAGCTGGTCGCGGTGCGCGGTGGTGACCATCTCCCACTGGGCGATCAGCTCGGCGAGGCTCGCCCGCGACGAGGTCACCGGCCGCGGTGCCGGACGCTGCACCTTCGGCGCGGCACCAGCAGCCTCGAGCTGCAACTCCCGTCGACGCTGGAACGCCGTCGCCCGGTCATGGCGTCGCCGCACCCCGTCCGGATCGACATGGAACTCCCCGCAATAGTCCGACCGGCGGCCCCGACCCGGCGGCGCGGGCGGCAGCGGGTGCCCCGCCGCCACGAAATCCCCGATCGCAGTGTCGTACGCGACTGGGAACTGGCATACACGCTGCTCAGCGGCAGCATCGCCCCCGGTGTCCCCCGGGGCGGTCTCTGAATTCGTCACCCACCGATCATACCATATTTGTTTTCGTTTATTGTTCTTACGTTAAAGAATTACGTATTTTTGAAAACGATTTGATTGATCTTGAGTACGCGCGTACGCGCGCACGCGCGAGGCGTGTGCACGCGCGGCTGCCAGGCAGCGTGTCCGCTCGTATGTCGCCGGGCGGTGTGCCATCGTGACCGGGAACGGCGGCCCGCCGGGGGCCTGCCCGGGAGGAAGTGCAGCTGATGGCCGAGGATGCGGTTGTGGTCGCGATGGCGAACCAGAAGGGCGGCGTGGGCAAGTCCACATGCACGATCTGCGCCGCGCGCGCTGCGAACCGCTACCACGGCGCCCGGGTGCTGGTGGTCGACATGGACCCCCAGGGCAACGTGACCAATACCCTCGCCCGCGACCCGCTGGCCGCCGATGAGGTAACCCTCGCCGACGCGATCACCCCCGACAGCGGTGTCGCGCTGCGGGAGGTGCTCGTGCCGACGATCTGGGAGGGCGTGGACCTCGCCCCGGGCGGGTCGGCGCTGTCGATCGCGGACAACAAGCTCAGCGCCTCGGATTACGGACGCGAATTCGGGCTGCGTGAGGCCCTGGCGCCGGTGCGCGCCGACTACGACCTGGTCATCATCGACAACCCGCCGTCGCTGCTGGGTCAGCTGCTGAAGAACTCACTCACCGCCGCCGACGCCGTGGTGCTGGTGACCGAGGCCGACGAATGGTCCGGCGACGGCCTTGCGCTGCTCGGTAAGACCATCGCCAAGGTGCGGACCTACCACAACCAGCAATTGCAGATCATCGGCACGATCATGAACAAGTGGCGCGAGACCACCTCCGGCCGCACCGCCGCCGCGGAGATCATCGAGGGCATGGCCCGGCACTTCCCCGGCGTCCCGGTCTGGATCGACAACAAGATTCCGCTGTGGGTCGGGATCCCCGACGCCATCAAAGCCGGTATCGCCCTCGACCAGTCCAAGGACACCCGGCTGCGGATCCTGTCCGAAGACGTGTTCTCCCCGATCGCGGCGCACATGCTCAAGGCCGCCGCATGACCAGCAGCCAACAGCCTCAACCACCGCAGCGCCGCAAGTCCCTGCTGTCCGAGGACGACGGATGGGAAGTTTCCGCTCGACCGCCGGCGGTCCCCGCACAGCCCGCCCCGCCACCAGCGGCCCCACCTGCCACCAGGGAATATGCATCGCGCGTGGGCGCGCGTCCGCGCGAGACGCGAGGCCATGCCCGCGACTTGGCCGAGGCCCGCGGCCGCAAGTCCGCCCGCGACGCCGCCCACGCCTGGGCAGCAGCCACCCGCAAAGCCGCCGACCGCCGCGACGAACTCATCGCCGAACGGGACGCCGCACTCGGGCGGGGCACCGCAGCGGGACTGCTGGCCGGCTACATCCTCGAGGCATGCGAGCGCCACGGCATCGACTGGCATCTGCTGCCACCGGAGATCCAAGCCGACATCACCCTCTACACCGAGTGACACACTGCGGTGTGGTCTCTCGCGTACGCGCGCCCGCGCGTACGCGAGGCATTCACCAGGGAAAGAGGCAGGATCAGTCCTGCTCACGGGCCAAACGCGCGATTTCCCGGCGGGCGCACTCGGCGGCCTGGCGGTGAGCGGCGGCCTTGCTGATCGCACGGTGCCCGGCCGTGGCCGCGGCCGCGAGCGCTGCGGCGCGTGCCGGAGAATCCGGTGCCGCAGGGACTTTCGCCATCGCCTCCGCGCGGCGCGCTTCTCGCTCGGCCCGCTGGTGGGCCTGCCGCTCGGCCTCGAGGCTGGCCTCCCGGGCGCGGTCCAGCAGCATCGGCGGTTCGTCGACCGGTGTCGAGCTGAGCAGGAACGCCAAGTAGGCGTAGGGGTCGCGGGGCCGGTCGAATATCTTGCGGCCGGACAGGTACACCTCGTCCAGGGCAGCGTGCACGTCATCGGCCTGCCACCCGGCCACCGCTCGTCGCGTCAGCACAGCCGCCAGCCCCTGGACCCCTAGCTGCCGTACCCACAGCGGATTTCGGGCGTCAGAGCGCACTCTGGCCCCCAATAGCAGGGCTCTGGAGTCGTAGGCGCGGGGATTCCTGCGCCGCCTCCTCTCGTCCTGGCCGCGCGAAGCGCGTCCTTTCATCACGTTCTGTGGTGGAGAAACCCGATTTGGGCGTGAGAGAACATGCGGACCGGAGCTTCGCCCCGGTGGGGTGCCAAAACCCTGGTGGAGCAAGGTTTCGACAGTCTCGTTATCCACAGGCAGGACCACGGATTCGTGCAGTGCGGACACGGCGGCCCAGCCGCGGGCGCGGTCTCCGCGCCGCCAGGAATCCAGCCGTTCCAGCTTCGTGCGCTGGCGGCCTCGGAACACCACGGTGCGGGTGCCCAGGGTGTTCACCAGGCGTCGGCAGCGGTGCATCGTGGATTCGCTGCGCAGGGTCGCGGCCTGCAGTTGGACGATGGTCACGCGCGAGTTGCGGCCGGTCTTGTAGTCGGCGCCGCCGGACTCGGCGATGAGGTAGTGCTCGAACGTGCGCCGGCCGACTGCGTCCACCCGATCCTCGGCACGCAGCCGTTGGTAGTGCTCGTCGTAGAGCGCGAGGTTGTGCGCGATCCACCGCTCACGCGACCACCAGCACGTCGGGACGGCGTTGTAGACGTCCTCGGGCAGCTTGAGGCGCAGCGGAGGCAGCGGAAAGAGCCCAGCCGCCAGCGAGGGACCTTTCCGGCGCCGCACTGGCCGGAAAGCGCAGTATTTCCGCTGGTCAGTCGGGGTGTGAGAATCGTTATTGCGGACAAGGGTGTGTTCGCGCGCAGCTGCGTGCGGGCGTGCGTTACCCTGAGACGCGTCCTGCAAAGACATGTCCCTTCGGGGAGCGGTGCCCTCGGTGTGCTAGACCGGGGGCTTTTCCGCGTTTATGGGGTTGTTCTGTTGTGGCGGCGCAGGGACGTCGCGCGGGTTATCCAGCCAGTCGCAGCTCCTCGTGCTGTCCGTTGCGCTTCTTCCTGTGAGTCTTCGTTGGTTTGTGCTGCGCCCCACCGGCTTCCCGCTGTTGTTTGGCGATCTCCCGCATCTGCCGCACAGTCGGCTTCCGTGGTTTGCCCAGCTCGAGCACCAGGTCCTCGCGGCCGACATGGAGCGCCATGACGTCGGCGACGTACTGGGCGATGCTCATGTCGTTATCTTCGGCGAGCTGACGGATTTCCTCGAATACTTCGAGGGCCAGCCGCGGCCCTATTTGCTGCCGTGATCCCTTAGCTCTCTGAGCCATGCCGCACAGCATTCCATGACAATCTGTGAAGACGCGGAACTGAGTGACGACACGCCGATCCCAAGAAGCCGATTTCAGTTTGGATCGTCGACTGGAACCACAGCTTTCAGCGAAGGCGCGACTGACACGTCGTACTCCTTCTCGCTGGCGGCCGGGACCGCATCGGGCAGCCGAAGACCTGAGTTGCGCACTGCCACAGCGCGTTGCAATGCCATTCGGCGGGTTTCTTCACCCCAGGTGCGGTGGTGGCTCCCTCGCACGGTCTGTGCATCATGTTGGCGGTAGAGCCAGGTGGTGGTGGCGTCGAAGTAGCCGTCTGCGGCGCCGGATAGTCCGGCGAACATGACCAGGTCGTCGTTGGTGGGCACGCCACCCCAGCCGCCCATGACGCGAACCGAGGTGCTGCGCAGCATGAGCCCCGCGCAGTGCACCGGCCAGCTACCGCCGGTCTCGAGTGCCCAGGTGTTCACGGCTCCCGCCGGGACCCGACCGAAGGGTAGGCCTTCGTATGGAGGGAATGACTTTCGTGTGCCATCAGGCAGCAGGTCGTCAGCTTGCCCGAGCGCCCAGTGGACGCTGAGGTCGTCGAAGTGGGGAATGAGAGTAGCGAGGGCGCCAGGCAGTAGCAGGTCGTCACTATCGAGCACCTGAATGAGGCTGCCCCGCACGCGATTTAGTCCCAAGTTGCGGGTGCCAGCGATCCCGAGCTTGGCGCCGTTGGCTGAGTACCGGACCCAGTCGTGGCCGCCCGTGATTCCGGCAACTTCCGAGGAGGCTGGGCCGTCTTCTTGGAGAACCCATTCCAGTTCCCAGCCGGTAGGGAGCGTCTGTGCGGCGATGCTGGCAAGCGTCTGGGGGAGATATACCGCGCTGGGTTGGTGCACTGCGGTCAGGACAGAGATCAGCATGGTTACTTCCAGCGCTCCAACTTGGTCTCGAAGATTAGCTCGGTGCGGTCGCCGGGCCAGATGATGTCCGCAACTTCGACGACACGGCCGGTGGTGTCGATCGAGGTCTTGCGCACGACCAACACCGCGATGCCTGTGTGGATGTCGAGTTCGGTCTGCTCCTCGATCGTCGGCGGCCTCGCGGTGACGGTGTCGACGATGGCGTCGAGTTCGATGCCGAGGGTCAGGAGCTGATGCTGTGTGCCGCCGGGCCACGGCTCGCGAGCGTCCTCGAGCAGGTCCGGGTTGGTCTTTACCAAGTCGTAAGGCAGGTAGGACCTGGACAGACCGAATGGCGCCTCAGCGCCCTTGCGGGTGCGGTAGTCCCGCTGCAACAGCGTGGTGCCGACCGGCACTTTGAAGACCTCGGCGAGATCCGAGTCCGCCGCGGTAACGGTGTATTTCGCCCAGAACGCGAGGTCGTTGATCTTCAGGCCTGTGTCGTACTCGGTGGTGCCGGTCTGGCGTCGCTCCTCCTCGGGGAGGCGTGCACGGTCCTTCTCCCACTGG
This sequence comes from Nocardia sp. NPDC023852, assembly GCF_040639505.1. Classification (NCBI taxonomy): domain Bacteria; kingdom Bacillati; phylum Actinomycetota; class Actinomycetes; order Mycobacteriales; family Nocardiaceae; genus Nocardia; species Nocardia sp. NPDC023852. Next base: position 23,357 of record NZ_JBFAAB010000044.1, on the reverse strand, counting down.
TGCCGACTGTTGTGCCGCTGGGTGCGATGCCGTTGGGGGCGGACGAACGTTCCGACTCCGTGACGGGCTTCGAGTAGTCCTTCTGACCGAAGCACTTTCACGGCTTGGCGGAGGGTGGGCAGCGATACGTCGAACGTCGCGGCCAGCTCGGTCTCGGCTGGAAGACGCTGCCCCGGATCGAGCTCGCCCGTGCGGATCATCTGCCGCAGCCGGGTCGCGATCCTCTCGTATTTCGGTGCCATGGGCCTCATTATCGCAACTCCTCTTTGACTCTTGACAACTGCTACTCCTACAGGTCCTAATTAGGACTATACAGAGGCTAATGACTTTGCCAAGTAGCAATCAGGGAGGACTCCGAATGGCAATCCATCGAGATGGCAAGTGGCTCATCGCCACCCGTACTGAGCATGTCGGATGTGAGCTTGAGCAGGGCGTTTACCGGCTGTCACTGTTGCCGGAGCGGCTTGTGACGGCCCCGCAGGCGGTGGCTGGCCTTTCGGTCGCCGAGATCGTCGATCAGTGGGGCCCGCTGCTGTGGGAGGACAACCCGAACGTCGCAATGGTGTGGGCCCTGATCCGGATGCACGCCCGCGCTTTGGGTTTGGACGCACTCGATGCGGTGATCCGGGTGCAGCAGTCGGAGTGGCCGGTGACCGCAGCTGAGCGGGCGGAGTGGTCGCGATGAGTATCCCCGCTACCCGGCCGCGCGAGACCCGGCGTCGCGCAGCATCCCCGACGATCCCGGCCGTACCGAGGCCGACCGATCTCAACGTCCGGCCCGCTGGGCCTGCTCTGGATCTGACTACTGATCAGCTCGTGGCGATTTTGACCGCTGAGGTGAAGCGGTTGCGCGGCGAGCTGCACGACATGCAGCGGCTGGTCGATGACCTGCTCGACCGCGAGTCGATGATCGCGGGCGCCGCGTGCATGGAGCAGCTGACCACCGCTGCCGCGATTGCGCGGCTGGGCGCGCCTCGCGCTCGGCATCTTGTCGTGGACGTCGCGCAGACCGCCGCCGGATCGGTGGTGGCGGCGTGATGGAGCGCTTGAGTTACACCACTTCGAAGGGTGTTCTGATCGAGGTCGATCAGCGCTACACCGACGTCTACCGCGACGGTGCGCGTGTGATCGCGGTGGTCGAGATCGCCGAGCCGCGCACCGATCACAAGGGCGTCGAGCGCTGCGAGATCACCTACCGGGTCGTCGTGCGCGACGGTGTCGAGCTGGCGCTGACCCGCGTCCAGACGATGGACGCCGCTCGCCTCACTGACACCCGCCTCTACCAGCTGGTCGAGGAGGCGCGGTGATGGTGCGCGAGCGTGTGGTCGACGTGGTGATCCCGGTCGTGCCGGACTCCGGCGGCAACGGCATCGGTGTCGTCGGGGCGATGGCCGCGATGTTCGCCGCGGTCGTGGTCTTCGCCGCCGTCGTGTGTGTGGTCGTGTCCTGCACGGATTTCGGGCCGGGCAGCACGATCCCGACCGGGGGCGGCTGCGCTCCGTTCTGCACTGCGACCGCGACGGCGACTCCGGGTGCGGGGGTGGCGCGATGACCAGCGTCGAGACCTGCACGGGTGTGCGGTTTTTCCAGCTGCACCGCGACCAGGACGTGACCGGCTTCTCGGGCACGGGTGTGGTCGCTGACGGCGTGGTGTGGCCGGACGGGGCGGTGTCCATGCGGTGGCGTGGCGAGATCCGCACCACGGTCGAGGCCGCTCGCATCGAGGACATCGAGACCATTCACGGCCATGACGGCGCGACCCGTGTGGTGCTGCTGGCCGATCTCACGGAAGGCGGCGCCTGATGGACCGCAGTGTGAAGCAGCCCAATGGCTCTGATTTCGCGCAGACCTGGGGTTACCCGGTCGCTGTCGCTGCTGCGATCGGTGTGGGTGAGGCGGCGGGGATGTCGATCCGGGTCGGTGAGGCCCTCTACGGCGGCCCTGAGCAGCATGTGTCCTGGAACCCGCTGACGATGGCGCTGAACCTGGCGACCGGTGATCTGGCGTGGACTGGTGCCGCTACCGGTGGTGCGGTCACGTTGGTGGCCGGGACCGCGCTGTCGGTGGCCGGGTCGGTGTGGGCGTGGCGGGCAACCTGCCGCAAATGCTCCCAGCTCTACCGCCAGCGCGGCCGGATCAAGCGCGAGGCCATCGACTCCCAGGCTCCGTTCATGGCCCGGGGCAAGGAGCTGGCCGACCTTCGCCGCGACGCGATCCTGGGCAAGGCGAAAGACCTGCGGGTGCAGCTGCGCGACGGCGACGAGCCGGGCGTGCTGATCGGCCGCACCGTCGCCGACGGCCAGGACCTTTACGCCTCGTATGAAGACCTGCATCTGGACATTTGGGGTCCGCGCTCGGGCAAGTCGACCAGCCGCGTGATTCCGGCGGTGATGGAAGCCATCGGCGCGGTGGTCGCCACGTCGAACAAGCGGGATGTGGTGGATGCGACCCGCAAGGCGCGCGCACTGGTTGGCGACGTGCACGTGTTCGACCCCCAGGGCGTGGCCGAGGAGCCGTGCACCTGGTACTGGGATCCGATCGCGTGGGTGGCCGCGAACGGCGGCAGCGACGCGGAGGAACGCGCCGCCAAGCTCGCCGGGCATTTCGCCGCGTCCGAAGACGGCGAGGACGCCAAGGGCGACAACTTCTTCCCCAAGGAGGGCGAAGACCTCCTCACGGGGCTGTTTTTGGCGTGCGCGATGGCCAAGCGCCCGATCACGCAGGCGTTCAAGTGGGTGACCAGGGTCAATGACCACGAGCCGATCGAGATCCTCCAAGCAAGCGGGTGCGACCTGTTCGCCGCCGCGCTGTCGGACCAGTACAACGCAGATCCCAAACAACGCTCCGGGGTGTTCTCCACGGCGAAGAAGATGGCGTCGTGCCTGAAGTATTCGCGGATCCGGCCGTGGGTCACCCCGCCGGCCAAGGGTGAGGCGCCGCGGCGAGCGTTCGATGTCGCGGACTTCGTGACCTCCCGTGACACCTTGTTCCCGCTGTCGGAGGAGGGCAAGGGCTCCGCGGGGCCGCTGGTGACGGCTTTGTGTGCGGCGATCGGCGACGCGGGCAAGAGCGAGGGCCGTCGTCATCCGGGCGGGCGGTTGCCGGTGCCGCTGCTGATCGTGCTGGATGAGGCCGCCAACATCGTGCGCTGGGCGGATCTGCCCAAGCAGTACTCCCATTACGGGTCGCGGGGCATGGTCGTGATGACGATCTTGCAGTCGTGGGCTCAGGGCATGCGCTGCTGGGGCGAGGCGGGCATGCGGGCGTTGCTGTCGGCCACCAACGTGCTGACTCTCGGCGCTGGCCTGAAGGACACCGGGTTCCTCAAGGACATGAGCGAGCTGGTCGGGCAGCACTACGAGCTGGTCACCTCGACCAGCACCAGCCACGGCAACGGCAACGGCAGCACCAGCCGTTCGACCTCCACCTCGCGCGCCACCGAGATCACCCTCGCCCCCAGCGATCTGGCCGCCTTGCCCAAGGGTCGCGCGCTGGTGTTCACCAGCGGGCACCGCGCCACTCTCGCCGCCACCGTGCCCTGGTTCGAGCGCCCCTACGCCGATCAGATCACTGCGGCGCTGCACGAGCTCGACAACTCCCACCCCACCACGTCGGCCGAACGTGCGCATCTGCGTGTGGTGCGGCCGTGGACCGATGAGGAAGGCAAGACCGCATGACCGACAACGCAACTCAGCCCACCATCACTGCCACCGACGCGGAGGCCACAGAACGGGTGGTGCCGCAGATGGATCTCGGAGAGCTGCTCGACACCGCGATCCGCAAGGCCGTCACCGCGCAGATCAGCGCCGAGGCCAAGAAGATCGCCGATGGCGTGGTCGCGGACATGCTGACCCCGGAGGTCATCGCCGGGATGCGCGAAACCGCGGTCCTCGAAGCCGAACTCGCCCTCAACCCCGCCCCGGAACCCGAGCCCGAGCCCGCCCCGGAACCCGAACCTGAGCCGGAGCCGGAGGAGGCCGAGGAGGAGCCCGAGCCACGCGAGCTGATGTTCCCGACGGTGAAGGAGTTCGTCGAGGACTACGTGATCGAGATCTATCGGCGCAAGGTGTCGATCCTCAACGGGCAGCTGCACTGGTGCCCGCTGTGGTGGGTCCACGGCGAGGTGGTCGCCCGGTTCCAGGCGCTGCACCAGGCGTTCGAGCACCTGCGCCAGGGTGAGGAGACCGAGCTCGCGACGTGGTGGCTGGCGTACTTCGACCCGATGATGGAACGGATCTTCGACAAGACCGGCCCGTTCGAGTTCTGCTCGGTCGCCGAAGGACACAGCAACAGGCTGCCGAAGCTGCCGGTCGTGACCGCCCCGCCGGAGGTCTTCGAGGACGACTCCTACGACCAGCAGGTCACCGCCTCGGGGCTTGTGGTGCCCGCCGCGCCGGTCGGGCACCGCCGCCCGATCTCGGGCAGCTGGGAGTTCCCGGGATGAGCGCGCCAGCCCTCAACCGAACCTCACGGGCGCGCGTACGCGCGGGCGCGCGCGAGGCTGATCGTAGCCGGGGTTCGTGGGAAACGATCACCGGCGCGCTGGAGCAGACGGTAGGCCCGGGACGCCCGTCTGGGGCATGGACCCGGTACTGCTGCCCCGCTCACGAGGGCGACGGCGGCCATCACCGCCCGAGCTTGGGCGTGAAGTACGACTCCGGTCAGCAGCGCACGGTGGTGCGTTGTTTCGCCGGATGCGACAACGAGGTGGTTCTCGACAAGCTCGGCCTGGCGGTGCGCGACATGTTCGACCGCCGCCCCGATCGCACCGGGCGCGACTACACGCCCCGCCCCCGGCCGCGGCAGCTCTCGCGCGCGGATCGGGCGATCGACGCGGCCGGGCTGCCGCTGGTGAAGCCGAAAAAGGATCTGGGCCGCCAGGTTTCGGCGTGGCAGCAGGTCGCCGCCTACCCGTATGCCCGTGAGGACGGCACCGTCGCTGGTGAGGTTGTCCGAGAAGAGGCGAAGTTCGCGGGCGGGCGGGACAAGCGCTTCCGGCAGCGGGCCTGGCGCCCCGGAACGGGGTGGGCCGACACCGGTTTCGAACCGCTGCCGTTCCAGCTGCCGTGCGTGCTGGACGCGATCGGTGACGGCCGCACCGTCTATGTCTGCGAGGGCGAGAAGGACGTCCTCGCTGCGCAGGCCGCGAATCTGGTCGCCACCACCAACGCCGGCGGTGCGCTGGCGTGGAAGCCCGAGCATGCGGCGTGGCTGCGTGGCGCTGCCACGGTCGTGATCGTCGCCGATAAGGACGCTCCCGGATATCGCCGCGCCGAGAAGGTGATGGGAAGCCTTGCCGGACTCGTGGGCCGGGTGCGGGTCGTGCAGGCCGCCACCGGCAAAGACCTCTTCGACCACCTGCAGGCCGGGCACGAGATCGGCGAGTTGGAGCCGATCCCGCATCTGGATCCCTTCACCCCCACCGGCCCGGCCGTGACTGCCGCGCCTGTTCCCGAAATCCCCGCAGCCGAGACCGATGTCGTCTCGGCTGTTTCGTCTTCACCCCAGGAAGGACCCTCCATGAGCAGCAGCCTCATGTTCGAACCCACCGCCCACCACCCGCAGCACGACGACACCGTCGACCACGTCAACGCGGCGTGGGCAGGGGTCATGCGGATGCTGATGCAGTACCTGATCGCCGCCGCGCGCAAACACCGCGAAGCCAGCCGCGCCAACGCCGAGCGCAAAGCCGCCCAGGACGCCGACGAGAAAGCCCAAGCCGAAGCGGAGCTGGCGGCGCAGCGCGCCGCCGCCGAGGCGCGGATTCAGAAGGTGCGTGAAGGCGGCCTCGAGAACGCCTCGCGCGCCGAAATCGCCCAGGTCGTCGCCGACGCCGCCGCGTGGGCTCCCGACAGCGAGGCCGCGCGCAAGGCCCTGGTCGAGCTGAAAGCCCATGTGGCCCAGCGCTACGGCATCGAGATCGACGCCATCACCGGTGAGGTCGTTCCCGAGGGTGAAGTGTCCCCGGAGCTGGCAGTCAGCCTGCAGGCCGCCGAGGTCGAGCGGGCATCGCAAGACCGGATCCGCAAGGCCCAGGAGCGCATGGTCGAGATGGTCGCCCGCGAGGAGCTCGACCAGTCGGTGAAGGAGGAGCTCTACGCCGAGATCGAGGCGTGGCGGGCCAACCCCACCGCCACCGGGCTGGGTGCGTTGAGCAAGAAGATGGCCGACAAGGGCGTCGGTGAGCAGACGGTTACCCGGATCCGGTTCGTCGCCGCCTACCTGGCCACCCCTGGCCAGCAGGTGACCGACGAGGAGCTGGGCGCCGTCTCGGCGGCGACACCGACTACTGAGCTGCGCAAGCTCGGTGCCGCGCTGGTCGATCCCGGGGAGGAAGCCAAACCGGGCATCGACCGGCTGTTCGCCTCCTACCAGGACCGGCTGAAGGTGGGCAACCGCAACCTGACCGCCTCGATCCGGGCGCAGCTGAACGAAGCCCTCAAGGTCCTGACCCCTGAGGATCAGGCCAAAGCCCGCGCCCGCGGCAACGAGATCCGCAAGAACCCGGCCGCCACGTACGCGCCGCTGTGGCCCGATCACGTGGACCGCGACGAGCTGGCGGCCGTGGTGCGCATGTACGCGACCCTGGCGCCGCAGGCCGACGCTGCCGCAGTGCGCGCCAACAACATCGACGACGCCACCGCCGCCGCGATGCGCAAGCAGGCCGCCAAACACCGCAAGACGATCACCCACGCCATCACCGACGGCAAGGGCCTGCACCAGTTGGAGAAAGACCAGCTCACCGCCGTGCTGCGGGACGTGGAGGCGGGCAAGGCCACCACGCCGGAGATGCTGTTCGCCGACGACCGCTCCGCCGCCGCCCTCGACGCCGAGCGGGCCGGGCGCATCGCGCGCGGCGCCACCCGCGCCCACCGCCAACACGTCGAGAAGCTGCTGGACACCAACGCGGTACCGCGCGCCGCGACCCGCCGCACCCGCGACGACCTCACCCGGGTCATGGACACCCAGTCCGACCTGGCCGCCGGACGCGCCAGCCTGTCGGACTACGAGCGCACCGGTGTGGCCGGCAGGTTCACCACCGCCCTGCAAGCCGCCGGGGTGAGCGAGCCGATGCGCCGCCGGGTCGCCGCACACCTGGATTTGGCCGCTGGGGAGGCCACCAGCCTGGGCAAGCAGGCTCAGCGGATCGCCGAGCGGTGGGAGCAGCGCCGCGAAGCCGTCGAAGCCGAACGGGCCCCGGAGAAACCGGCCTACGACAGTCCCGAACGCCGCGCCGAGTTCGCGGCCACTCTCGAAGCCGCTGGCCTGGACCCCGACCAGGTCGCCCAGCGCATGGCCGCCGACGCCGGACGCGCCAAACCCGCCTCCGCAGCGGTCAGGCGCATCCCGGACAAGGCCCGCAAGAACGCCCCCGGCGCGGGCGTGCAGCACACCCACCATCGCGGCAAAGGCCGCGGTCTCGACGACAACGACCTCGGCCGATGACCACCGTCGACCAGGCCCCGGACGAATTCCGCCAGGAGTACGGCTGGGGCCTGGCCCCGCCCGGTCTGAAAACCCGCCGTCAGCTGCGGGAGATGGGCAAAAGCCCCGGGCAGTCCCTCGTCGCTCTCATGGTCGGCAAGATCCGCGGTCGGCGTGTGGTGGCACGGCTGTTCGATCCCGACCTCGCCCCCGACAAGCGCGTGCCGAGTCCCGCGCAGTTGGAAGCGATCCGCAAAGCCACCCGAGAACACCAGCTCCGGGCCGCCGAACGACGCGGATTCTCCCGCGCCGAGATGAGCGCCCCGCTCGAACCTGCTCCCGGCTGGGAGCAGAACCCCACCCCGAAGGAAGAAGGAAATCTCATGTCAGAACCGAGCATCGATGTCCAGGACCAGCTGGGGCTCGACACCCCGACCGGGCACGGTCAGCGGATGGCGTACCTGCTGGCCACGGTCGCGGTCAACCAGGCCCGCTACCGCGACCAGCGCCTGGCGAAGGCTGTCGAACAGGCTCAGGCTGCCGGGCCCGACGCGGTCGACGAACTCCTCGCCAAGTCCGAACAGGGCCAGGCCCGCGCCGAGGCCCGCCTGGAGGCCAGGCGGCAAGACAATCCGACGGCGGCCGTTGCGGCGCTGGCCGATGCGCTGATGTGGCACCCCCACTCCGAGATCGCCACCAAGCACCTGCGCCAGCTCGCCTACGACTACGCCGAGCAGTGGGGCGTGCTCATCGACGCCGAGAACTTCGCCGTCGGCATCGCCCCGGACTTCGATGCGGTCGATGCGCAAGACCACGCCGAGGCATGGCGGCTGTTCGACCGCGAGTCCGCCGTGATGGACATCGTGTCCGCCATGCCGCTGCTGGACACCGCGAAGGATGCTGCGATGCAGGCCATTTCGGTATGGCGAGGAATCGGGATCTCCCCGGCCGATCCACGGGCGCATCTGCACGATGAGGCGAAGCGCCGGGATCACCTGAGCTTCGATCTGGCGGCGGCGAAGCTGCCCGAGCCCGACCAGGCCCGAGTCGAGTTCATCGTCGACTACCTGCGCGGGAACACCACCGACGTCGACCTGCTCGACAGCCCGGTCCTCGTCGACCCGGGCGAGGAGGCCCGCGGGCGGGTGCCGCGTCTGCTGGAGCTGTTCGCGAGCAACCCGAAGGCCGCGTCGATGGTGGGCGAGGAGATCTCGGTCATGACCGCCGCCGACCAGGACCGGGTCCGTCAGGCCGGGACGCAGATCGCCCGAGGCGGTGAGGTCGATTTCCGGCTGTGGCCCGATCACGTCGACCGCTACGAGCTCGCCGAAGCAATCACCGAGTATGCCGCCGATTACGGCGAATTGCGCAGCGTGGCCGACTATCTCGCCGACGACGGCTTCAGCGCCGAAGAACGGGAGCGGCTCGGCGCGAACGACATTCCGGGCGTCACCGACGAGACCAGCGACCGGATCACCCGCCTGACCCAGCAGCGTGAACAGCTGCGCGCCACGATCCAGGACAGCAAGGGACTGGCCGCGGTGGAGCGGGCCCAGCTCTCAGCTGTGCTCGCCGATATCGACGCCGGAGCCATCCGCGACCACAAGCAGCTGCCGGAGCTGTTGTTCGCCGACGAGCGCACCAAAGCCGACGCGGACGTCGTTCGTGTCGGTGTGCCCGCCTCCCGGCTCTCGGCCGCGACCCGGGAAGCGATCACCCAGCGCATCGAAGCGTCCGGCGTCGAGCCCCAGGGCTGGGATGCCGAACGCCTCACCCTCGCGGTGTCGGCGATCGGGGACTCGCTCTACACCGTGGCCTGCGGCGCCCGCGGCAACGGCGGCATCGCCTACGAACGCAAGTCCTACGCCGACAAACGCGCCCGCCTGAGCACGCAGCTGGCCAAGGCGGGCGTCGGGGAGCAGGCACGAACCGACATCCGGGAGCTGATCGACGAGCGCGCCCGCCAGGCTGGGGAATTGGGCAAGACCGCCGCGCAGCGCCAGCAGCAGTGGAAGGCCAAGCTCGATCGCGCCGTCGCCGACCGCAACGACTCCATCGCCCAGCGCCAGGCCGCCGCCGCCGGCCGCGCATCGGGCTCCGGGCGGGCCCGCGCACCCCGCCCCGACCGGGCTCCCGCCCAGGAGGCTCACGTGCAGGCCCAGGCCCGCGCTCGATCCCAGACCCGGGCCGCCGGGCGTCGTGAGCTGCACTCGCCGGAGGTCGGGCGATGACCCGCACCAATCCCTCGAACACCTTCCCCACCACGGCATTCGGAGACATCACCATGACCCGCACCGACGAACCCACCCTCGACGCCACCGCACTGGAACGTCACCAGCGGGCCGTGACCCGCATGTCGACCTCACGCGGGAGCCTGCTCACCGCACTGCTGGGGCCGACCGAACTGCTCACCCCGCATCACCAGGAGGTCATCGAGCACACCGCCCAGAACATCGAGTTCGCCCTGTGGCGGGTCGCCTTGATCTCGGACACGGCCGAGAGCATGGCGCTGTATCACCGTTCGCGGATCGAACTCACCGCAGTGCTCACCGCCGCCGGGATCACCGCGGCCGCGTTGAACACGATCAACCTGTTGCTCACCGACTGGGTCCGCGAAGCCGAACTCCTCGCCACCCACGCACCCGAACCGGTGGTGGCGCGGTGACCGAGATCGACGACATCGTCTACATCTACATCTGCGCCCGCCTCGACCACCCCGACGGCGCGGTGATCGACCTGTTCCAATCCGACCCCTGGGAAGAACACGGCGGCGACGGAACCATCGTCGGCCGCAACATCGAATGCTGGTGGGAATCACTGACCTTCGACGGCACCCCGCACGCGGCCGGGCCGGTCGACATCGGCGCCGCCGATGAACTTCTGCGCGCCTGCGGATACCAGCGACTCAACGACTGGACCATCCGCACTGGCCGATCCGGCGTCACCATCCACTCCGCCGACGCCCGGATCCGAATCGAGGACATCCGGTAACCACCACGCGAAGCCGGACAGCACGAACACAAGCGAGCAGGCCCCTGGGAGACCGAACCTCCCAGGGGCCTACTCGTACCCCACGAAACCACGGGCCGGCCACCGAACTCCAGGCGGGGTCCGACCTGCCCGCCCGCTGTCCTGAGCGCTCGAATTGCCGCCGGAAATCCGAGGTCGATGTCGGAGCAGCTCGATAGCGTGATTCGACCTATCGAGCGGACCATTACGGGAAGAAGCACATAGATGGCAGGGTGGCGTTCACTCTCCGAAAGAACATCGGGCAAGCCTGCGGGCGTCCTCTATGAGGGTGTGCCGGAGCATCTCGCTCCGAGCTTGATCTACTACCTCCAAGGCCTGTTCGGCTACCGCACGCGGCCCAGGAACGGTATATCCGCAATGCAGGACGGGCTGATGTTCAACGTCGCAGTTCGCGCCAGGATCCCTGTAAAAGTGGGTGTCGACGGAAGCCAGCTCATGAACAGCATCCTGGATACGTGCCTCAGTGACGAAGACAAGTTCCTCGATGTTGTGGATGCCGCCTTGAGTATCAAGCCCGACAGGTCTCTCGATCGCGTGCTGCTTGAAGCGGGTTCGGCGTGGACGGTGTCACCGGACGGCAACTCACTTCTGCGGCGTGTGGACGCTACCGCACAAGCCCAGTTCGCAGCCGCCTCTCAGCCCAGCGACGACGCCGCCCGCGAACTGAGCGAGGCATGGGCGCAGGCATACGGTCGCACCCCTGATCCGTCGGACGCATGGGATCACGCCATCAAGGCCGTCGAAGCGGCGCTGTGGCCTCTGGTGATTCCCAACAACCCGAAGGCGACTCTCGGAAGCATCGAGAAGGCGATCGAAGCGAAACCGTCCAAGTGGAATTTCGCGATCCCGAGCAACAGCATCGGCGGAGTCGAAACACTGCACGCTTTGCTGAAACTGATGTGGCCGAACCCTGATCGCCACACGACCGGCGCAACTCGCCCTCCGACTCAGCAAGAAGCCGAAGGGGTCGTTCAGATCGCGGTCCTGATCGTGCAATGGGCACGCGGCAACGTCCTCACCCCTGCTCCCTGATCCCAGTGCTCAGTCGCATGGTGGGCGCTGTTCGGTGGTATCGATGCGAAAGGCCCCGCCAGCTCTCCGGCGGGGCCTTTCTACCTGGGCATCGAGGTGCCCTGTGGTCAATGCGTTGCTCTACCGACTGAGCTACACCCCCCATGAGTGGAGGTGACGGGACTCGAACCCGCGGCCTTCGCAGTTGCACGAATCGTACACCGAGGCACCGACATCAAACGCTGCCGACTGGTCACTCCGTGGCGGGCGCCGCTTCCAGCTGGGCGGCTTTCACTTCGCCGTGCACGACGGCGAGGCTGACGCCGACGCCGCGTGCGATCTCGCGCAGCGACTGTCCTTCGGCGTGGCGGGCGAGGATCGCGCGGCGCTTGTCGGCGTCGACGACGCGCGGGCGCCCGCCTTTGCGGCCTCGCCGTGCTGCGGCTTGCAGGCCGTCGCGGGTTTTGCGGGCGATGTCGCGGCGGCGGTCTTCGGCCAGGGCGAGCGCCAGGTCCAGGATCAGGCTGCGTTCGGTGTGCTCGCCGGCGGCGATTCCGTGCAGGATCTTCACCGAAATCCCCTGCTGAAACAGATCGTTCAACACGATCAGGCCTTCCAGGAGGTTGCGGCCGAGCCGGTCGGCTTCCTGAACGGTGAGCATGTCGCCGGGGCGCATGTAATCGAGCGCGGCCTGCAGGCCCGGCCGGTCGGCGACCTTCAACTTGCCGCTGATCTTCTCCTCGAACACCTTCACGCAGATCGGATCGAGGTCGTCATGCTGCCGCGCGGTCTCTTGCTTGCTCGTGCTGACGCGAACGAGACCGACCAATGCCATCCAGACCCCTCCGAACGTTCGAGAAACGTGTTCGATAACCAGGTGGGACCCTACCGGAAAACGAACGGGTTTCCGAACATTCGCGCCTGCGGGTACGTCGCGCCGGTCCGCAGCGCGATGGGTGTTCGGTAGACGGTCGTTTTTCGAACACCCAGCGTCTCCATCGAAGTTGTACGGAAACGGAAAATCCGATACCTCAAGTCCTCCGCCGCCGAGCGGGACCAGGAACCGATCTAACGATGCAAGTGGATGGGCGTGACGGAGATCACTGTATTCATGGAGGGTGGGAAGGGGTTTCAAAAGCTTGACAGTAATGAGGCCGGTCGGGCTCCATTACTTCAACCCCACCCCACACCACCTCTGGTGGCTTGCCTCTCAAGGGAGAGGTGTGTCAAGAGCCAGAAGGAGTTTCGGTGGTCGAAATCGCCCTGGTGGGTGCGATCTGTTTCATCTGCTACCTCGCATTGTGCGCGGTGGTCGTTCTGCGCACCGGTAGCACTCATGGCCTGCGCCACGTCGCGCAAGCCGTCCGCGCCCTCCGCGATCTCGTCGTTCGGAGGCCCGAACGCTGAGTAGCGATTCGGACCGGCGATCTGTGATGCATGGGAACGCCCCGGAGTCGATGCTGCGGGGCTTCCTGTTCCACGGGGAGTTGACGTCGGTGCGATCAGAGCCGTTTTCGATGTCGGCGATGATCTGTAGCAATCCGCAACACCCCTGGTTCGACCGGTGAGGCTTACATCGTGTGGTCGTCGTTCGGGTCGAGCGTGCTGGTGGCCGTGGTGATCGACCGGGTGGTGCGCTCGATGGGCTTCAGTTCTTTGAGCGTGGCACCCGGGACACCGAGTTCGGCCATTCTGCGGGCGCTGGGCAGCACGCTGCGGCTGTAGGAGCCGATGGTCTTGTCGTAGTACTCGGCGGCGCTGCTGATGCGTTTTCCCAGAGCCTCGAAGTGGTCGGCCATGGTTTTGAGGCGTTTGTGCAGTTCGCGGCCGTGTTCCATGACCTGTTGGGTGTTCTCGGCTATCGCTTCCTGGCGCCAGATCAAAGCCACGGTGCGCAGCAGGGTGAGCAGGTTGGTGGGGGTGGCCAGCAGGACGTTGTTGCGGGCGGCGAACTCCCACAGGCTGGGGTCCTGGTCTTCGGCTGCGTACAGGAACGCCTCGGTGGGCAGAAACATCACCACGAACTCCGGCGTGCACGGCAGTGCTGACCAGTACTGTTTGGCAGCCAGCTGCTCGACGTGTCGGCGCACATGGCCGGCGTGTGCGGACAGCCGCTGTTTGCGTTCGCCCTCGTCGCGGGCGTCCTGGGCTTCCAAGAACGCCGAGAACGGGGCCTTGGCGTCGACCACGATCGTCTTTCCGCCACCGACTTTGACCAGCATGTCCGGCCGCAGCGTGCCTTCGGTGGTCTCGAGGCGTTGTTGTTCGAGGAAGTCGACCTGGTCGAGCATGCCCGCGGCCTCTACGACGTTGCGCAGCTGACGCTCGCCCCATTGGCCGCGTGTGTTCGGCCGACGCAGCGCGGTCACCAACAGCCGTGTCTCCTCCCGCAACTCCTTGTTCGCGCGGGACATGGCCTCGACTTGCTGAGTCAGCACTTCGTAGGCGCCGACTCTGTTCTTCTCGATCGCCTGTGAGTGGTCGGTGATCTTTTCCAGCTGCTGGATCAGGGGCGCGATCATGCCTTCGATCGCGGTTTTGCGTTGATCGAGATCGCGGACGGCGGCCTTGTCGCGTTGATCGACCACCTCGGTGACGCGCTGCACCAGCTGCGGCCCGGACTCCCGCAGCACTGCCGCGGTGACCTGCTGTACCTGCTGCTGCTCGTCGCGCACCATCGCCAACTGCTCGGCGGACCGCTGCTTTTCCGCGGCGAGTTCGGCCTCCAGCCCGGCCCGGGCGGCCTTGACGTCTTGGAGTTGCTGTTGCAGCACACCGATCTGCTGCACAGCAGCATCCCGCTCGCCCCGCATCAACTCGCCTGCCTCTCGGGCTTGCTGGGCCTGCTCAGAGGAGAGCTGCCGCACCGCGGCGAGTTCGGCCTCCAGCCCGGCCCGGGCGGCTGTGGCGTCCTGGAATTGCTGTTGCAGCACACCGATCTGCTGCACAGCAGCATCCCGCTCAGCCTCCACCCGCTCGACAGTTTTCTGCCCTTGACGTGCCTGTTCCTCGGCCACAGCCAGGCGCCCGCGACCGACGACAAAACCTGCAGCAGCGCACACCACCCCGAACACCAGGAACCCGAGGAACACACCGATACCGACCAAGCCGAACGCCTCCCGCACGACTACCGCGACCCAGCCCCCTGCGAGCCGGAGAAGTGGAACCAGGGCCCGCCGCCACCCCACCTGCGGGACCGGCGCCGATCATCACACGTCAGCGCGGCATAAGTCAGCGGGTCGGGAATTTTCGACATCGCTCCAAAGAGTCTGGCACTCACCGCATTTGCTGTGAATGAGGCATCTGGAGCGCACGGCGTCGGCTGTTGATGCTGCGTGCCGCAGACGGGTGAAGTCTGTCGATGCGGTGGTGGAAGCCAAAGGGTGGCAGCGTATTCCGATACGACCTCGACCGAAACGCGGCGCGGGCGTGCTGGTGCGTCGATCATGGAAGCAGTCGACGTGTCGGCGTTGCGCGCTGATCTCGCGCAAAAATTAAGTGCTACGCTCCTTGCGCTGTTCGATCCGTAAGTGGGCGGGCAGGGTCAGGGAGGGTTCATGAGCAAGCAGGCGGCACCGTCGGATTGGGAGATCGAGCGGTTCGGTGAGCTGGCACCCGCTGTGCGGGCGGCGGTATGGCGGGCGTTGCAGGCCGCGCACCGCAGGGCACTGGCCGGGCATCTGGGTTTCGGGTTGGACACCAACGACGTCTATGGGCAGTTGTGGCTGATCCAGAACGAGGAGCTGGCCAAGGCGCTCGAGGAGGTCACCGAGGTTCGCCGGAGCAAACCGAAGCGGGCCCGCTACGAGCTGACGATCATCGGCGCCAACAACATCATCCTGTACCCGTGGCGGTTCTCCGACGACGCCTACAGTCCAGTGACTTCCGCGCGGATGTCGCTGTCGAAGACCCGGGAGCAGTTGCTGGCACTGACACCAGCGGTGTCCGACCAGCTGAGCTTGGATCAGGCCGAACTCAGCGAGGAGGAGTTGGCCGCGGAGTTCCAGGATCTGGAGTCCTTCCTCGATGACGCCGCCCGAGCCGGGCGGATGGTCATCATCGCCTACGCCAGCAACCCGCACGCCGGTGTGCTGCGCGCCTACTGGGGTGACGCCTCCCAAGCAGACGGCAATGGCCGCCTGAACTGGAGTCACATGGAACCGATCCCACCTGTCTCCGAGATCGGCGAATCCAGCACCTCAGGCGCCGCGCCGGTGCGGCCGGCGGGTCCGGCCACCGGTGCGGTCGCGCGATTCGATCAGGCCCCGATGGACGAGATCCTGCTCTCGCCACGTAACCCGGCGACCGTGCCGGACGGCGGGCAGCCACCCACACCACAACCCGAGACTGGAAGCGATGACTGAACGATCCCAGCTGCGCTTGTTCCGAACCAGCCAGGACCCGAGCCCGGCCGCCGGGGTCGCGGAGGCGTTCGACGCCGCCCGCCTCACCCAGGCACGGCGGCTGGCGGGACTGACGAAGGCGGCGCTGGCGCAGCAGGTAGGGGTGTCGGGCGCGGCGGCTAGCCAGTGGGAAGCGCGGACGTCCCCGCCGCGGCCGGATCACCTCGCCCGCCTGGCCGAGGTGCTCGAGGTGCCGGTCGAGTTCTTCGCCGTCGGCCGCCCGTACGCGCAACTGGACGGCTCCGCCGCGCACTTCCGCAGCCTGCGCTCGACCAAAGCCGCCCAGCGCGCCAAAGCCGTCGCGTTCGTCGAACAGATGTGGGAATTGACCTACGCCCTGGAGAAACACGTCCAGCTCCCACCGGTCGACCTGCCGGGGTTCCTGCCCGACGACACAGACCACCTGCCCGACACCCCCGCGGCCGCCGCCCGGGTGCTGCGGGCACGGTGGGGGCTGGGCACCGGACCGATCCCGCACCTGGTCCGGACCATGGAGACACACGGGATCGTCACCACGATGGTGCGGTTCGCCGGCGCCGACACCGCCACCATCGACGCCTTCTCCACCTCCCGGATGCCGCGACCGCTGATCGTGCTGACCCCCGACCGCGGCAACGACGTCTACTGGCACCGGTTCACCGCCGCTCACGAACTCGGCCACCTCGTCCTGCACCGCGACGCCGCCCCCGCTGACCCCGAACAAGAACAGCAAGCCGACGCCTTCGCCGCCGAATTCCTCACCCCCGCCGACCGGATCCGCGATCAACTGCCCACCCGGGTCGACTTCACCGCGCTCGAGCAGCTCAGCCGTGCATGGGGTGTCTCCCTCAAATCGCTCATCTACCGCTGCCGAGAACTCGGCACCATCTCCGACGCCAGCGCCCGACGCGCCTACCAACGGCTCAACCAGCTCTACGAACTCGGCATCATCGGCCAAGACCCGGTAGCGAACTATCCCGGCGAAGTACCCAGCCTGCTGCACAAGGCGTTCGAGCTCGCCGAATCCAACGGCACCCTCACCATGACCGGCCTCGCCCGCGAACTGCGCTGGCGCCTGCCACGGCTGCGGCTGCTGCTCGGCCACCCCGATGAACGCCCCGTACTGCGCCTGGTCTGAGCCGAGCCCTCGACGTGCCCACGGAAGTGACGTGGGGGAAGGGCAGGGAAGTAGCAAGTCGTCAGTGCTGCTGACCGGGGCCCGGTCGTGCTGCGGGCCCTGGTGCCTGCGCTGCTGGAGCATCCCGCCCTGGCAGAGGTCGCGGTATTCCTCGCCGGTATCGACAGCAAGAACGGGGGTAGCCGCACGGTGGCCGAGGCGGCGGGGTTCGTCGCCGAGCCGGACGCGCCGGCCACCGGGCACCGGATGTACCGCTTCACCCGTTGAGCAGGTCCGGGCAGATCGCGGCCACTAGAGGGCCATGTGGGCGCCAGGCGGGCGGCTCGGCGCTCGGCGGTGCGTTGTCAGGGGTCAGTCGCGCGTCTTGTACGTGATGAGGTTGCCGTCGCCACGATGCGCCATAGACAGGTCGTAGACGTTCGGGTCGGCCGCGAGCTGCTTGAGCTTGATTTCGGACGCCTGGTCTCCCGCAGTGGTCGCCGGAAACGTGAGCTCGTGCTCGGCCATGCTTCACCTCTCGTGGTTGGGTTGGAATTACGCGAGGCTACGGCACCGGTCCGATATCGGAGTCCTGGACGGCGTGGTCGATGCCGAGTGGATGGACGGGGGTGGACGCCCCAGTGGAAGCCTGCCGCCGAAGCTCACCTCTGACCGGGAAGCAGGGCGGCCCGCTCCTCGTCGGTGAGGTTGATCAGCCATACCGCGCCCCACGGGTGCCTGCGGTTGTCGATCCACACCGCTGCCCGCGTCTCCCGCAGCAGCACCGCCCGCATGCGGCTGCGCTCGGGTTCGGCGATCGTCCCGGTGTCGAACTCGTCGAGTTTGGTTTGGCGCACGGTCGTCGCCCAGCTCACCTGGCTGGGGCTTCCGGTCAGCTCCGGCCAGCCCGCCGCGCGGGCCTTGGCGGCGTTGTGTGCGTTGACGGCGTCGTAGTCACCCACCCAACGATGGTGCGCCGCAGCCGTTCCGCTCCGCAACGCTTAGTGCGAGCCGCGGCGAGACACGGGTGGGTCAGAAGATGATCAGCAGCGCGAAGAACACGAAGAAGCCGAGCAGGCCGTAGAACAGCCACCGTCGGTGCAGCGCCACCTTGTCCGGGTCGGGCAGGATGCCCGCGCGTTCGAGCTGGCGCAGATGACGCAGGGTCACCATCTCCTCGGGTGTGAACGCCCGCGGCGGCTCCGACCGGCGCAACGGGCAGAACGGCAAGTCGTGCCACCCAATCGCGCAGTGCGGGCACAAGTACCGGTACTGGACCATCGCCACCTCTCCCCTTCCACGTACCCCGTCCCATGATGCGGTTCATCTCACCGCGCACCACCGACAATCCCCGCACACACCTCTCGCCTGTCCCCTCGACAGCCCCTCCCGCCCCACTTTTCGCCAGTCCTCGCCGGTCATACCTCTTGCATCCGAGATAACTTTCCGATCACGACGCCACTGCCCCCTGCACGACACATCTCTTGCATTCTGGCCGTTCACTTCCAGAAGGCCCCGCTCACCTGCGCGTCTGCGCCACTCCCACCCCGCTCACCGACCTACCGGCACCGCTGATCCCGCCGACGCCACTGATACGGGCCACACCTCTTCCACCATCAGTGCGCAACCGGGGAGTTTCGTCCGGCGAAATTACCCGGATCCGGGTCACACCTCCTGCACCTCCGTAGATCCCAGTCGGGAGTTTCGTCCGACGAAACGTCGGTAGCGTGGTCGATATGGACATCGACGAGCCGCGCGAGTACTGCCCGCGGTGCGGGTCGACGATCATGCAACCCGACCGCGGCCGCCGCCGCCGATGGTGTTCGGATGACTGCCGACGACGCGGCAGCGAGCAAGGCATCCGCGTCCACGAAGTCGTGCGGGAGAGGGAAGTGCGGCGGCCGGAACGGATCTCGCTCGAGCGGCAGATCGCGCGACTGCTGGAGGATCCCGACGCCACCGAACTGCTGCTGCGCACCCTCGCTCACCGCTGGCGCCACCACGGACCCGACACCGCCACGCGTCAAAGGCTCAAGCCGACGATCCACGATGTGTGGCAGGCATTCCACGCCGCCGCCGACCCGGACGCGGCGCGGAATCCGCCGGCGAAACTCCCGACTGTCGCCGCCGAACACCGCGCCGCCGTCGAGCGGGTGTTGTCCTCCCCCAGGTCGATCCGCGACGTGCTGATGCGTGTGCGCGACATGCTCGACGCCGGACAGTTCCGCGCCGGATCGGCGGATCCGGTGCACAACGGCATCGCCTACCTCGTGCGCCGGAACACCCCACCGCGCCACCAGCAGTTCTACCGAGCACGCGGAAACTGACCCCTGCTGACACCGGGCCGTGTGGTCCCGTGGCAAGCGAGCGAAGCTCGTGCGGCAGCACCTTCCAAGGCGACCAGGCACCCAGCCGCAGCATCCGCACCCTCCCGGCGGCCGCCGCCATTCCTCCCCCGGTCCTCCCCGAATCCGGTGCCACTGCTCGGCATTCCGTCCCGCCCCGTCCCCGGTTTGTTGACCACCCTCGGTCCAGGTACGCAGATCGAGGGTGGTCAACAAAACGGCAGCCCGCGAACGTAGGGGACGGGGCGGGACGCAAACACCGCAGCTCAGAGCGGATCGGCCTCGCGACTGGGGTAGCGATCAAGGTAGCGACCAGGGTCGCGATCAGGGTCGCGACCAGGGTAGCGACGGCTGCGCGAGGCTAGTCGCGACCCTAATCGCTACCCCTGGCTGTCCTTTGACGGCATTCGCCGCCTCGGCTGAACCATCCCGGCGTGTTCGGTCGACGGCACGCTGATATGGCTGACGCGGCGGCCGAACCCCTCTCCCCCGCCACCCTGCTTCAGGGTCTGGTCTCGAAGGTGTTTGCGTCCCGGCCCGAACCGGTTTCTCGACCACCCTTGATCCAGGTACGCAGATCGAGGGTGGTCGAGAAATCGGGGAGCTTGCGGACGAAGGTGCGGGCCGGGACGCAAACACCGCAGCTCACCGAGCTGCGAGGGGCTAATCCAGGGGCAACCCGCCATTGTTCAGCGCTCGAAACCGTGGTGCTCGGTGTTGGAGGGCCTACAGGCTGGGCCCGTGGTCGCGACCGCGATCGCGCCCGAGATCCGGTGGCTGGTACGGCATGCTGGCGCCGCGGCCGGGCTCGGGCGACTGGATCGTGCGGCGCGTGGTCCGGGGTTTGCTCTGGGTGCGGATCTGGATCTCGCGTTCGCGCTGCTCGGGGGTGAGTTGTTCGCGGCGAGCGTGTTCGGCTTCGACACCGTCGAGGTCGCGTTGCAGGCCCCGCAGGTGCGAGATGTCCTCGTCGAGGTCGCGCTGGTCCTTTGCCCGGGCTCCGCGCAGCCGCCATTGCTGCTGCTGCTCGTGGGCCTGGCGCAGGGTCGCGTCCCATTCGTGGACGGGCACACCGGTCGCCTTGGCCGCGGCTTTGGCGGCGGTCTCGGCGGCGGTGAGCTTCGGGGCGAGGTCTTCCAGCGCCCCTTCGGTTTCGGTGATCTGGGTGTGCAGCTTCTTTCGGGCCAGCATTCTGCGGCCCGGCGTCTCCTCCAGCTGCCACTGCAGATTCTGTTTCCGCGTGGCCAGGCGCTGATGTTCGGCGAGGATCTCCTCGGCGGCGGTGCGGGCCTGCTGCGCGGGCACGATCTTCTCGGCCTGCTTGCTCAGTTCGGCATTGTCGGCGAGGACCTGCCGCATGTGCGGGCCACCACCCGCTTGCCGATCGGCGATATCGGCGGCCAGCAACTCGACCTCGGTGCGGCGGTGCGCCAGCTCGGCGGCGAGCAGCTCATCGGTCCATCCGCGCGGCTTGAGATCACGGGAGGCGGATTGGGCGTTGACCACGCTCATCATCCGCAGCCGCGATTTCTCCTCGTCGGTCAGTTCGCTGTAGTACTTGCGCCGCGACTTGTCGGCGGCGGCCGGCATCGGCGGGGTGAGCGGTCCGCTCGCGGCGGCGAGGACCTTGTCTGCCCATTCCCGGTTCTGCTGCTGCTCGTGGTTGTGCTGCTCGCGCCGCTCTTGGCTCGGTGGGCGAAGCCGCACCGCGGTTTGGCGGTCGATGACGCGGTGCGCGGCGCGGCCGGCGGCGGCGGTGAACACCTGGGCGGCGTCGCGGTCCCATTGGTCGCGGCGGGATTGGAGTTCGCTTTCCCAGCTCGCGCGCACCGGGTCCAGATGCTCGCGGGTCATCTGTTCCACCGCTGTGGCGCGGGCGAGTTCACCGCGGGCCCGATGCGCCCGCGCGACTTGCACCGCGATGGCGATAGCCAACAGCAGAAGCATCAGCATCAGCGCCAGCAGCAGCACGGCCATCTCGGCGATAGCCTCACCGTCGCGGGCGCCACGCGAGGTGTGGGTGCGGGGACGCGACCCGGCGGGGTGAGCAAGAAGCAGCTGCGCCAGCTCCCCGAACGCGCTCGGGCGGTGCTCGGGTGGGGGCCGCCACCGGTCGGTGCGCCGCGCCAGCTGCGCCGAGCGTGTCAGCTCCAGCTGCGCCGCCGCGAACGCACCGGGTTGGTCTCCTTCGAGGGTTTCCGACCAGGCCGCGAAGACGCCAGCGGCCTGCCCGGCCAGCCACGCCCACTGGGCGCGGTCGCCGTGTGGGACGTCCGCCAGCCTGCTGCGCCACTGTTCGGCCTCGGTCGCGGCCCGCTGCCACGCCCCGACCCCGCCTTCCCGGGTCCGGCCCGCCTGCCCGCTGGTGCGGTTCTTCCACGCCGCCAAGGCATCGGCGCGCGCCTCGGGAGAGTCGTCCCATTGCTGTTCGCGCAGCGCGGTCAGCGACAGATCTCCGGCGAGTTTCCCGCCGCCGACCCACGGCCCGATCTCGCTGTCGCCTCGTTTCAAGCGCACCGAATACCCGGTCACCTCTGTGGTGCCCCCAGGTGCGTAGCGCGCCCGGACCGAGATCCCCGCCTCCCGCAACCCGGTCACGAACTCGGTCTCGGACTCGGCCGCGACCGCGTGCGCGCGCACCATCCGCCGCAGCCGCTCCCGCTCGGTCTCCGCAGTACCGAGCCGCTTGGCGCGCTCGATCTCCGCGCGGCTGTTCTCCGACAGGCCGCCGCCCTCTTTCCGCGACGCCAACACCTTCAGCCCGAACTCGCGCTCCAGCTCCCCGCAGATCTCATCCGCGCGGCGCCAATCGCCCTTGGCCTTGCCGGGCCCGTAGTCGTAGGTGGAGACCTTGCTGCCGTCCTCACGCACCAACGAAGCCGCGATGTGGATGTGGTCCTGGCCCTCGCCGTTCTCACCGGACAGCCCGTGGCGCACCGCCACCCACCGCGCCTGGGCGCGCTTGCCGTCCGGGGTGCCGGTGAATCCCATCCGCTCCATGAACTCGTCGGCGATCTGCTGCCACCGATCATCGGAGAGCTCCTCGCCCGGCATCAGGCTCAGCGCGCAATGCCACACCGGAGCATCCCGGTACTGCCCCTTCTCCCCCTTCCCGGCGGGCTCGATGACATCCAAGCCGAGTTCTCGCCCACCGACACCGACCGCCACCGGTTTGGCTTTCATCCGCACCTGCGTGCCATACAACCGGCGCGGGATCTCGATCTCGTCCGCGACAGCGAGAGCCACCTCCCGCGCCGCCGCGGTCACATCGTCACCGAGACCGTCGAAGTGCTCCAGCCACATCTCCCGCATCACCGTCGGCGAGCCCGCGATGATGTGCCGGTCCTTGTGCTCGTTGTGGTCACCCTTCCCCAACAGGTACACCACCAGACCACCGAGCTTCTGCCCCCGCCGGATCTTCGGAATCATCGCCGCGCCGCTTTCCGCGCCAACTCCTCCAGGCGCTCGGCGCGCTCGCGCAGATCCTCGGCCACGGCCGCCAGCTCCTCCGACACCGTGAACAGCTCCTCGTACAACTCCTCGGGCACCACGCCGTCGATATTCGCCAAGTGCACAAGCCGATTGAGGTTGCCACCGATCTTCGACACGTGATGCAGCCGCATCATGTCCAACGCGCTCGACGCCGACAGCAGCGACCGAACAACCTCCCGCCGCTGCGGCCACGGCAACCACGGCCCACCGTCCTTCGACGACGCCGCGGCGACCGGATCCACCGCCGACTGCACCAGATACCACGGCACCGTGCAGTTCGCCTCCTCCGCGAACTGCGCCACCTTCGCGTACTCCTCCTCCGACAACACCACCTCGAGAGTCCGCTTCGGCCCATCGATGTTCGGCCGGCGCCGCCGCCGACGAGACCGCGCGATGTTCTGCGAACGACGCGGACCACCCACCTCCGACTGCCCCGGCACGCCTGCCTCCGCGCTCACCGCAACCACCTCCTCCTCGGTCCCACCGACGCCCAGCGCAGCGACCACCCGTCCCCGGGTGGACCCCTCACCCCGTGAGGGGCATCCTCATTTACCA
>NZ_JBFAAB010000043.1:0-33444 GCF_040639505.1 Nocardia sp. NPDC023852 | reverse complement strand
CGACGAACTCAACGGGCGCCCTCGACAAACTCTCGGATTCCGCACACCATCAGAAGCACTCGAAGAGGTGTTGCGTTGACCGCCTGAGCCCGCAGCGCAGAGCGGACGTTCCTCGGTCCAGGTCTGTGGATCTCACTCCTGCGGCTCGTTCGGTGGCGACGACACAAGTGTCTGTTCCAGCGTGGCGAGAATCCCGGCGAGCGCTGTGTATTCGGCAGCTGTGAGCGCGCTGATCAGGTCCGCTTCGTGCTCGAGTAGTTGCCGCACGGTGGTTTCGATCAGGCGGTGGCCGATATCGGTCAGCCTGACGGCGACCGCCCGGCGAGATACCGACGACGATGATCGTTCCACCAGTCCAGCCCGCTCGGCGCGGGCAACGCGCTGGGAGACCGCGCCGGCGGTAATCAGTGTCCGGCGGGCGATCTCGCGGGTCGTGAGTTCGTAGGGCGGGCCGGAACGCCTTATCACGCTGAGCAGATCGAGTGTGGATGGGTCGACTCCGAGCTCGGCCAGCGTGCGGCGCCGGTCATCGGCGAGGACTTTCGCGATCCGCCAGATCGGCGTGATTATCTCGATCGATTCGGTGCGCACGCCGGGAAGCTCTCGTTGCCACGACGCGGCGATATCGGCTGCGGGCCACGTGGAAATCGGGCTCAGCGGGTAACCCTCGGCATCGAGATCGTTGGACATCGTCAGCCTTTCTCGCTACGTTTAGAGCTAAACATAGCAACGGAAGGAGCAGTTGTGAGTCGTATTGTCCTAGTCACCGGCGGTGGGAACGGGCTCGGCAAGGCCGTGGCCGCCCGGTTCCGAGCGGGTGGCGACACCGTGATAATCACCGGACGCAACGCCGACCGGCTCGCCGGCACGGCAGCCGAGATCGACGCGCGGCCGATCACCTGTGACGCCACTGATCCACAGCAGGTGGCACGGATGGCAGACGAACTGGGCCCAGAACTCGACGTGGTCGTCAACATGGCCGGCGGCAACACCGACTTCTACCAGTCCGGCGGACAAGGCACACAGCTCGACGAAGTCCTGGCGGCGTGGCGGGCGAATTTGGACGCCAACCTGCTCAGTGCCGTACTCACCACCACCGCCGTACTCGAGAAGTTGCGGCCTGGCGGCTCCATCATCAACATCGGTTCCATCGGCGCCGAATACGCCGCGACCTCGTACGGCGCGGCGAAAGCCGCGCTGGCAGCATGGACTGCCGGGCTGTCGTCACAAGTGGGCCCCAAGGCTTTGACCGCCAACCTGATCGCACCCGGCTACATCGCCGAGACCGACTTCTTCCACGGAAATCTCAGCGAGCAGCGGCGGGTAGCTCTGATCGAAGCCACCCACAACGGAAGAGCGGGACACCCGAGCGACATCGCCGAGACCACCTACTTCCTGAGCTCCGACGGTGCGCGCCACATCACCGGACAGACCCTGCACGTCAACGGAGGCGCGCACACCACCCGATGACCATCGAAGGGGACGCCGCCCTGCACTACCCTGCCGGCCGCACCTACTACGACTGGAAGCGCGCTGAGGGCAAGAAACACGACGCCGCCGGCATCCCGCCACCCCATGGCCCGTAGTCGGGTGGATCACCTACCGGGCCGATGGTCAGCATCGGCGAACCACATCGGCACCGTCGCGCAGACCCCGATCCGGTGGAGCCAGACTGCGCGTGGGCGCGTCCTACACTCAGGGACTGTCAAGGCAGTGCCCGCCGACACCGCCGATATACGGGCCCAATTCGAGCGGGTCGTACAGGTCACCATCGATGGCTATCGCGAGGAGAACGATCCAGCTACAAATGGCAGATTGTCGACGGTGTCGCTGGTATGCCTTCCATCCGCCATGAACCGTTGCCGTCGAGTTCCAGCCGCTGTGTGTGGAATTGGTTGACGGTGCTTCGGTGAGCGACGCTGACCAGGATCGTGTTAGGCGCTTCGGTGCGGATCAGTCGGTAGAGCGAATATTCCAGACCTTCATCGACTGCCGAGGTTGCTTCGTCGAGGAAAACGAGTTCGGGTTCGAGAAGCAGGATACGGGCGAACGCGATTCGCTGCTGTTCACCGGGCGATAGGATCGTCGCCCAGTCGGTTTCCTCGTCGAGCCGATCCACCAGGTGCCCCAAGTGCACCTTGTCCAGCAATTCGCGTATCCGTTGTTCGGGAATGCTGGACGAATCCGCCGGATAGCAGACCGCGGCATGCAGATCGCCCAGAGGTAGGTACGGAAGTTGCGACGCGAACAGGCTGCCCTTACCGGGGGGTCGCCGGATCAGGCCGTCTCCGTACGGCCACATTTCCGCAAGCGTGCGCAGTAGAGTCGTCTTCCCACTCCCCGACCGGCCTTTCACCACCAGTGCATCGCCCGGACTCAGCCGCAGATTCAGATCATCGATCAGCACCTCGCCGTCCGGCCTACGCACATCGATTCCGACCAACTCCAACGCAGCATCGAGAGCGGCCGTATCGACTTTGGGCAGTCGACGCGACGCGTCGGAGGCCGCCATCAGTCCGTCGAGCCGGATGAGCGATGCCCGGTACGCGGCGAACTGGTCGTAGGACTCACGGAAAAACGACAGCGAGGCATGGATCTCGCCGAATGCGGTAGCCGACTGCTGAATACCGCCGAGGGTGATCGAACCCTGGAAGAATCTGGGCGCCTGCAGAATCCAAGGGAATACGACCGCCCCCTGATCGACACCCAGATTCCAGCCCTGGAATTTCAGCGAGCGATACACCACGCCCCAGTAGGTGGACAGAACGGTGGCAAACCGTCCCAGGATTCCACCACGCTCGGTTTCCTCGCCCCGATAGAACGCGACGTTTTCGGAGTTGTCCCGTAGCCGCACCAAGATGTAGCGGAAGTTCGCGGTGGCGCGCTGATACAGGAAGTTGAGCCGAATCAACGGCCGCCCGATCCAGAATGCGATCGTCGTTGCCACCAGCACGTAGATCAGGACAAGAAAGACCATCGCCCGGGGCACCTCGGTGTGGACGATCGTGAGCGGACCCGACAGATCCCACAGGATCTGGGTGAACGACACCACTGAGACGACGGCGCTGACACCACCCATCGACAGCACCCTGGACTGCTGCACGAAGGTGGTGATGTCTTCTTGCACGCGCTGGTCCGGGTTGTCGATGGTGTTGTCGATGAACCGGCCCCGATAATGAGCACGCTCGTGCAGCCAATCGGTCGTCACCCGCTCGGTCAGCCATCGCCGCCACCTGATGTCGAAGGCCTGCCCGATATAGAAGTCGACCAGCGAACGCACCACGTGCAGAGTCGCAAGGATCGCGAAAACGGTCATCGAATTCCAGAACTTGCGCTCGGCAGCGGCGAGGGTATGCGCATCACCCGAGGTGAACGCCTCGGCTGCCGCTTGAAGAGCCGAAAACATGTCGTTGCTCTGATATGACAACAACACCGTCATACGGACCGCAAGCACGGTGCTGAACAACATCCCAGCGACGAAAAGCATTGTGCGGAAGGCATCTTTACCTACGAAAAAGGTTCCGACGAGCCGCCAGAACTGCCGACCCCATTTCGTCGACAAGAACACCGCGGCGGCGATCACAACGAAGACGACCGCCGTGATCGAGCAGGCGATGAGCAGCCATTTCAGGGTTTGCTGGAACTCAACGGCCCAATCCTTCGATGTTTCCATACGATTCCTATCGAATTCCTATAGCGGGGTTCGCGGATCTGCTCCGCTCAGTGCGGGACCGTGGCGTCAGCGCACCACCGGGTCGGTCTCGAGCCATCACCGCACACACTTGGCAAGGACACGCGGGTACCGGCTCGATCGGGTTGTCAGGAGCGACGCCAAATCAGTTCGCGACAATGCCGTCCAGGGCGACGGCACCGAGGGGGAGGACGCCGAGCCCGCCGAGCCACATGGCCGTCATGCCGCTGGCGCAACCGCTCGTCGTCGCCGTCTCGACGTCGCGACGGTGTGCGCCTTCGGCTTGTCTCGTCGCAGCCTCAGCGACGGAACAGGTTGTTCGGCATCGGAGCGGTCCGGACTGTCGGGC
This sequence comes from Nocardia sp. NPDC023852, assembly GCF_040639505.1. Classification (NCBI taxonomy): domain Bacteria; kingdom Bacillati; phylum Actinomycetota; class Actinomycetes; order Mycobacteriales; family Nocardiaceae; genus Nocardia; species Nocardia sp. NPDC023852. The sequence goes on along the minus strand of NZ_JBFAAB010000043.1, from coordinate 29,404 downwards.
TGATCCCATGTGACGAGGCGCCCATCGGCGTAGGTCTGCCCCGTGGGGAGCTGGCATGGTCCTGAACGCGCAGGGTCCAGCAGTCGAAGCACAAAACGTCACGTAAACGTGCCGACACTCCCAAAAGGAGCAGGACACTCCTTATCCCGGAGGCCCCCGCCTCGAAATGGCCGCGGGCAGCCGCACTTCCCGGCATCGGTGCAGACCAGACGGTGCGGGCACAGCCTCGTCGCCGATCACCGGTAGCGGTTCGAATCGGGCGAGCAGCGTCCGTACGACAGTCGATGCGGCCGTGTACACATGTTCCGCCGCCACGATCAACAGCGCACAAAGCAGTGTCGCCACTCCGTGCGCCACCAGCACCAGCCATCCCTCCCGCCCTACGCCCTCCACCTCTCGGTGCCCATCCGCGGTGCCGGCAGCAGATAACGCGACGTGACCGAAGAGTTGCCCCAGCGCGAGCATCGAGAACAGTCGCACCCTGCCGCGACCGGTCCGTGACCCGGTCGCGGAACCGACCACACCACTCACCACCAGCAGCAATGCCAAGGCGGCCGAGTGCGGCAGATCCCCCTCGAATCCATGTGCGGCGATGGCGAGCACACCGCATGTCACCCCGGCGAGACCGCCCCGAACCCGATCAGCCGACCGCATAAGACATCACCCCGTCGACACAGCCGCGCCACGGAATGACGAGCCGCCGGCACCAGAAAATAGCATCAGTCGACAACCTTCAACGCAACACGAGCCACACGGGGCGAGGATCGGCACCACTATAGCCGCCTGGATCAGGGCCAGCCGCCGTCAGCACAACCAGCTCACTTCGGCAACTGATGCCGTACCGTCTTGGCCGCTGCGCCGCTTGATCCTCGCGTTGCGTGAGGCTCGACGATGTCGTCATTACCGGCAACTTCCCAGCATTCGATATCGGTCCCGTTCCCTTCCCCCCGCGCTCGACGCCGTGCCTCCGGAGCTTTTCCGCGGCCTGTACGGGATGCCGATGTTCGTCACGGTGCCGACCTTCGACCTGGCGGCGCCGGGGGACTTCTGGGACCGCGGACTCTAGTTCTTCGATCTGTTCTCGGTCCCGCGCCAACGGCGTCACCCCCGAAACAGCGACATGGGTCTGACAACCTGCCCCGCTGTCGGCGAAGGAGGCCACATGTTCGGGACGTGCGGGTGGCGGCCGGGAGCGGCCGGTCCCTCGCGGAGCGACCCGTTCCCAATGTCGAGAATGGGTGATTTTCTAGTGCGCAATACTCGATGGCGTCGGGAATGGCAGGCCGCGCATGGCCTGATGGTTGTCAGGCGAGTGAGGTGGCTATGCCGGTGTTCGCAGACCCGCAGCCGACCGGGATTCGGGTTCCCGGCGAACGGTTGCCGCGATGAGCCCCCCGACCAGCGGACGCTGGGTGGTGAAACTACACCACCCCGACGGCGAGCGGCCCGGCCTCAAAGCCGTCATCGAGGTGGCGGAACAGACGATTCAGACTTCGGCAGATCTGCTGGCGACCGGCACGCCATCGCAGGCGCCGGATCTGGTGAAACTACTGAGCGACGACAAACTCGTCGACGACCAGAACAACTCCGTGATGGCCGAGGACTATTCGACGCGCCTGAAAGAGGTCCGCGACATCAAGGACGACATTCGCAAACAGGGCGACAACGTCGACTTGTCCGCATACGGGGCGTACGACATCTCGAGTTCGACTTTCTCGGCAATCATTCGACGAGTCGACATGCTCGACACCAGGCTGCGCGAGGCTCCGGGCCCGAGCCCGGGGAAGCAGTACATGCCGCCTCACATCGAGTCTGGGCTGACGACCGCCGTGCTGAAAACGCTCATTGACGTACACACCGAGATCGAGCAGGCCTCGGACCGAGTCCAGAGCCACGCGAAGAACATCGCCGATGCCGCCCCCACGTACACCCCTGTGCCCGGTAGCAGCGGCGGAAACCCCATGCCGAGCAATTACGTGCCGAGCAATTACGTGCCGAGCAATTACATGCAGCGCAGCTACACGCCCCACGAAGGCTTCGTGCCCTCCGCGACAACCGCCGATTACGCCCGCTACCAGGGCAACGTCTCGGTCGACGCCGCCATCGAGGGCGCGCTCGACGCGCTCGGTATCACCGATCCGGTGGCCCGCGAGAACTGGAAGCGCGGCTATCGGGTCCTGATCGAACGGGAATCCAATGGAAATCCCAACGCCGTCAACAATTGGGACAGCAATGCCGCGGCCGGAAAGGCTTCCAGGGGACTCACCCAGACCATTCCCGGCACCTTCCAGGCCAATCACGTGGCCGGAACCTCCACCAACATCCACGACCCGGTGGCCAATGTCGCCGCCAGCATGAAGTACGTGATGGAACGATACAACGTCTCCCGAGACGGGCATGACCTGCAGGCGAAGGTCCAGCAGACGGACCCGAGCCGTCCGGCGAAAGGCTACTGAACCGACTCTCGCGTTCTGCTCGGCGGCGGCAGCCAAGAAGATCCGCCAGTTCAAGATCCCGGCATCGGTCGTCGAAACGCGGGAACAAACCGTGCTCCGCGATATCTCCAGCCGACGTCGCGGATGCTGGCCATCTGGCCCGAGCTCCATCGTTCGCTGGCCGTAATCCGAGCCTCGATCACACCCCAGCACTTCGATCCCAGCTCGGATCCGACCAGCTTCCGTATCGCGATCACGGACAGCCTGGCGAGGGAAGCGGTCCGCGATATCACCCTCGAGCTGCGGTCCGCGTCACCCTATGCCCGCATCGCGTCTTCTTTTCACACCAATGCCAGCTCGCTCGACGGAATCGAACGAGGCACATTGGACTGCGCGGTCGGCATGTTTCCGGCGCTTCCTCGCGGCATCCAGGTGCAGGGTCTTCGCGCCGATCACTACGTGTGCGTGATGCACCGCGGGCATGTGCTGCGGCAGGAAATGACACTGGATCAGTTCGCGGCGGCCGCCCACGTGCTGGTGACCCCGTCAGGCACCGATCTGGGCGTGATCGACGGCTGGCTCAGCCTGCGGGGCCGCACCCGGACCATCGTCGCGGTCGTCAACCACTTCGCGGACGCGCTGTGCATTGTCGCGGAAAGCGACCTGCTGACCTGCGTGCCCAACAGCTTCATCGAGGGACATGGCCGGACGCTGATCGAGCAGCATGGACTGGCGGTCCGCACCCTGCCCTTCGAAACCGAGAAGCTCATTGACAAGCTCGTCTGGCACGAACGGCTGCACACCCATCCCGCGCACCAATGGTTCCGCTCACTCGTCGCCGAAGTGTGCGGAGTCCCGACCGGAACGGCGGAGCTCCTGACCTCGAAGCGCGATGCCGTGGGGGCGGACAGTTCGTGATCCCCGCAGCGCGGCCCAACCACACCTACGTGGATGCCTTGGACGAAGGATCCACGCGGAACGGACAGCAGGGGGCCGGCGTCGATGCCCTACTCGGTTGTCACTTCCTGCGGCGGCGCCACATGTGTGAACCATACGGCGGCATCCTGCTCGCTCAGCACTGTTTCCAACGCCAGATCACCGACCATCTCCGGAAAGTAGATGGTGGCGATCGGTCCGCGGCGTCCGCTCTGCTGGCCGAATCCGGCGCCCGCGAGCCATTCCATGCTCACGATCATTCAGCCGCACAGGCCGTCCGCGAACGGTGGCATCGTTCGCCACTGCTCGATGGACGGTTTCAGCACCTCTTCCAGCATGGGCAACTGCGGCACCAGCGCGAGACACGCCACCGTCCGAGACATTCCTACTGCGTTGACGAAGCGCAGCACACGCTCGTCCAGGCAACGTATACCTCGTCGCTGCGCTGCGGAGTTGTACGCGGCCTCGCACGCGGCCCCGAAAAACGCCACATCCCATTCGACCGGTCCGAGCGTAACCAACTCGAAGTCGGAGTACAGTGCGCCGCCCGACGTAGTGACGATATTGGCCGCGGGGGCATCCCCATGGATCGGCTGGAGGTCGATTCCGGGGAACGCGGCCTCGAACGCCGCGCGCGAGCCGACGACGGGCTCCAAGACGTCCCATTCCTGCCGCGCGCGGTCGAGATCAGCTGGGGCGATGAGGTCGGGACGCGCTTCGAGGGCGGCGAGTCCTTCTTCGACCATCCTCGGTTCGGCCGACGACAGGAACGGCAGATCACCCGGGTAGTCGCGCAGCGCGGCGTGCAGGTCGGCGACCAGGCGGCAGTTGTGCTCGTAGTTGGGCTCGACGCTGTTGTCCTGCTCGACGAACTGCCAGAACGTCATCGAGAAACCCTCGCGGTGCACGGGTTCCAGCGGCACAAGGGGACTCGGCGGAATCACCGGATTGCCCTGTTCGGTAAGCCATGTCACCACGTCCAGCTCCGCTTGCTGTCGTGTCGCCTGGGCGTCGAGGTCGAGGTAGGACGGACAACAGTGGGCACCCGCACCACCACCGGTGATGGAGCGAGATGCACGACAACGGAAAACACGTCATGGAGCACAGTTGCGTTGGTCACGGTGAGCCCGAGACCGCGACCCGCGTCGACGGCCGCGTCGAGAGCACGCGATGTACGGGCGGCAAGCTCGCCGGGCATCATCCCTCGTGGCATACCGGCGATGTTGCCACACCAGGCATAACAGAGCGATCGATTAACGATCGCCCAGAAGTGCTACGCAGTTCCACGTCGCACGCCCTCCTCGCCCACGCCCAGCTCGCGACATCGAAGCCGTTGCCACAAAGCATGATTCGCCGACAACAACCAGGACACGATCGCTGTGACGGGCGATGCGCCGGCCATCCGGATCCCGCCACCGCCGGTGCGCCGCTCAATCCGCTCTCGAGCGCGGCGATCATCAGGTACGACGCCCCACCAGGCGGCCGAGGTGAGGTGGCTCTGGCCCGCTCCACCACCGCGTGCTCGCCGAATGAACCCGATCAGCAGATTGTCGCGACCGCGGGAGTGCCGGCGCCTGGTAGAGCTGGGGGTGGGGCCGGTTCGGGTCGTCGGCGACCCGAACCGGCCCGCGGATCTCACGGTCGGGCCGTGTCTGCTTCTGGTCGCGTACCGGTCAGCAGGGTGGCCGCGAGTTCATCGAAGGCCGCCGTGGTGCGGTGCAGGCCCATGGGGCCGATCGAGATTCGTGCCGCCTCCGCCGCAGCGGCCGCGCCGACGGCGAGCGAGGGTGTGAGGTTGGCGTCAGCGTGGCCGAGGCGGCACTGCAGCGTCGGCCGCAGCTTCTGGGCAGCATTCGACCGTCCCCCCACTGGGAATCAGGTATTTCAAAGTAGAAGTAGCATCCATGCGACGAAGCAACTCTTCGGTGTTCCCCAGTATTGTCGCGGAATGTCGTTTTGCCTCGAATGTAATACCGTAGCCCGATGAGGAAGGCGCACGACAGGTGATCCGAGAAGCATATCTGAACGAGCTCATCGACGGGATGTTCGGTGACAATCGACCGGATGACATCGCGCCTTGCCCGTTCACCGATACGGAGATTGCCGAGCTCGAATCGAGTGACGAACTACTCGTCTATGTGCCTGCGGGACTGTCGGCAAGCAATTTGTGCGAGCTGTTCGACATCCAGGCAAATATCAATTTCGATGTCGAAGCGAATATGATCCGCACCGTCATGGTGAGCGAATCACATTGGTTCGTCACCTCCGCCGCCAAGGTACCGGAACTGATCGGAAGCAGCGGAAAATACGCTAAGCGTGAATATGACGACGAGGGCCTCCACGGCCTCGATCTGCGGCGGTACCTGTGTTTCTGTGCCGCCTTCAAGGCACGGAACGGCATTTTTCCGGATCAGACCTACTGGACCTTCCTGCTCTCCGGAAGTTACGACCGCAGTGGCATTTCGATCGTAGGTTTCGATGGCTGGGGCAATCTGTCGCATCACGGCTGGATGCGGAATTTCGAGGCCAAGTTCTGCGGCTCGCGCTATGCGGTGTTGGCGCCGCGCATCGAACTCCTTCCACAAACCGTCGACCTGCCACGCGCCCGCAGGGGTGTGCACGGTAGACATGGCGGCGACGAGGCAGGGTTGGATCGGCGCCGGTGATGGCCAGTGCATTCGACGAGTGGCGAGCCGTGCTCGGTGAACGCGCCACCACGAACACCCAGCCGTATACCGCGAACCTGACAGAGTTTGCCAATCGAGAGCTCGTTGCCGTGTTGCGGCCAGTCTCCCGCCATGAAGTGCGGCAGGTCGTCACCGTCGCCGCGAGATACCGGATTCCGCTGCACCCCATCAGCACCGGCCGCAACTGGGGGTTGGGTTCCAAGCTCCCTGTCCACGATGGTTGCGCGGTCGTAGACCTGAGCCTGATGAATCGAATACTCGAGATCAACGAGGAATTGCACTACGCGATTGTCGAACCCGGCGTGACGCAAGGCCAGCTCGCCGAGGCACTCACGCACCGCTCATGCATGCTGAATATCACCGGCTCGGGCGAGCAGACCAGCGTGGTGGGCAACGTGCTCGAACGTGGCGTGGGAATATTCGGGCAGCGCACAGCAGATCTCCGCGGCCTCGAAGCCGTGCTGGCGGACGCCGAATACGTTCGAACCGGCCATTGGGCCAACGACGACAACGACGCGCCGGACTGGCACCACTACCCTCACGGTAGCGGACCGGATGTGACCGGACTATTCGTTCAGTCGGGGTTCGGCATCGTCACAGCCGCGGTCGTCTCTCTCTACCCGAGGCAGAATGTCGCACTGGCTCTGGTGCGTTCCACCCGAGGCGAGCTCGCGTCACACGTGGATATCCTTGCGGAACTACGTCGATATCAACTGCTGCGCGACCGCATCGAGATCAATGGTGAAGACGACCCTCGGCTTGCTCGACTCGACCGGACAGCATCACCGAATACCTGGCTGAGCTGGGTCGCGTTATGGGGTGACGACGACATCATCGCGCTGCTCCAGAAGAAGCTGTCCACACACTTCGACGAGGTCGACTACTACACCACCGCCGACCCAGACCTTCCCGACGCCGCGCGAACGCGATTTCGGAAGCTGTCCGGCGAGCCCGGCAACGAGTACGTCGACGCAATGGCAGGCCGCTCCGTCGATATGTCATCGGATTTTGCCCTCGATGACGATCCAGAATTCCCGGGTTTCGTCTGTGCATTACCTGCCGTTCCTTTCGTCGGTCGGCATGTGAATACCGCCATCGCCATTGCGCGCGCGACCGACGCGAACACCGGAATCCGGTCATATCTGACGTTCAACAGTGTCAGCGCGCATTGTCTGGAAGGGTTCTTCCGGGTGCCGTTCGACCGCACGGACGCCATCGAGGTCGACGCCGCGCACCAGTGGGTCGCACTGGCGCAGAAGAGGTTGGTCGAAGCGGGATTCCGCCCGATGCGCACGGGAATCGACACCATGCACTACTCCAGCGGGCATCAGCGGATGGCGTTGTCGCTGAAGAAGGCGGTCGACCCGTACGGGCTGATCTCGCCCGGGCGGTACCTGCCACTAGACGAACAGACATGATCACGAGCGCGCGGGAGATGACCATCGAGTGCCGCGAGATGCTCCCACGCCGGGGCGAGCGGTTGTCGTGACCGATGTCACGGAGCAAGTCCATAGCTCATTTGCTCCACGATCAGCGACCACCAGTAGTCGTCATGGCCGAGCGCCTTCTCGTCACATGTAGCGACCTGCTGTCTGAATCCCGGATAGGCCCGCGGCTCGTACAGACCGAGAAGGAGGACGAACCCCCACAGGTGAGAGTTCACGAAGCGGGGCTCGTCTTCCGACTCCGTGACGGACCAGAGTTCGTCCGTGCCGGCACGCAGTGCTAGAAGGGTGCCGTCGTCGTCGCCCACCAGCAGGTACCGGACGTCGCGCAACCATATCGGCTGCAGCAGTCGCTCGTCTCGGTAGAAACTGACAAGGAGGGGGCATTCACGCGGCAATCCGATGCGCACCAGGAACTCTCGGGTCCCTTCCGTCACGGGCGCGTCAGCGAGCCGCTCACGCTCGATCGGCACCAGCTGGTCGGGCCCCCACGCCACGCACAGTTCTTCCCAGCCTTCGTCCGATGACATGCTTTCTCCTCGATGCCGGTTCCTGCGCGGTCCGGGCCACCGGCTGATACCCGGCGGCGGTGCATACCGCGGTGTGCGTGCCCGGTGGCGTCGGCGACCACGCGAGCGATCTGACGCCCGCGCATGTCGGTCACCGTCAGTACCGCCTCCGCTACCGGCCACCCCTCGGCAGTGCGTAGGTGAGCGGTCAACCCGCTCACGCGCGGTCCTGCGGCCCGTAACCGAGGCGCACATCGTGGGCGATGTGTCCACCGGACACGGTGACCTGACTGGTCACCGGCGGGTAGCCGCGGGCGACGATCGTGTACTGCCCCTCGGGCAGATCGGTGACCGTGTAGCGGCCGTCGTCATCGGTACGTGCCGTGGCGGTCACCTCACCTGCCGCGTCGAGCACCGTGATCTGGATATCGGCCACCGCGCGGCCGCTGTCGGCCCACGCCGATCCAGCCACGACACCCATCGCGGCCAACTCGATGTCGTGGCGCAGCAGACCGGTGTCGGGCACCGTCAACGTGGTTGCGTGCGGGCGCCGATGCGCGGCGACAGCCACCAGCGTGTAAGTGCCCGAGACCACATCGTGGCACACGTAGGAGCCGTCACCACCCGAGACGGCCGCCGCGACGACCTCACCCCGCGGATCGGTCAACGTGATCGTCGCGCCCGCCAGCGAATCACCACGACCGGCGCTGCGGACCACACCCGACAACTCACCCGACCCGCTCAAGGTCACATCCAGCTGCTGCGACCGGCCAGAGAGCGCCACATTGACCGCCGCGGGCTGATGCCCCGTCGCCGACACGATCAACACATAACCCCCCACCCCCGGTGCGCTGATCACATAACCACCATCGACAGCCCCCGTCGCCCGCGCGACCTGATGACCACGCTGGTCGATCAACGTCAACGCCGCACCCGACACCGCACGACCGTCCTCACGACGGATACGACCCCCCAGCGACCCACCATCGACACCGGCCCCGGCCAACTCCGCGGTCACCAGCACAGACTCCGACGAAACACCCACCCGATACCCACCATGACCATTCCGATCAACCGACGCATGCCGCCCAACCACCCCGGCAAGCACCGGCTCAGGCTCAGGCTCGGGCTCGGGCTCGGGCTCGGGCTCGGGCTCGGACAAGACCTGCGCTTTCGACTTCCCCATCGGGATGCAGGCCGTTAGCACGATCGCTGCCATGGCCCCCGCCATGGCGATGAAAAAGGTGGTGTGGAACCCGTCCCGGGACGGGAATACGTGCGTGCCGAGCGATATCGTCATGTGTGCCAGCACCACACTCATCACGGCCGACGAGGTCGAAGTGCCGATCGAGCGCATCAGTGAGTTCAGGCCATTGGCCGCGGCGGTCTCGGTGATCGGTACCGCGCCCATGATCAGCGCGGGCATCGCCGCGTATGCCAGCCCGACACCCCCCGCCACGATCACCCCCGCGAGCATGATCTCCCAGACGCTGTTCATCAGCACCACCGCGCACAGATAGCCGGCGGCGATCACCGCGGAGCCGAGCGCGAGGGTTACCTTCGGGTCTCGGCTCGCCGACAGTCGCGCAGACACCGGCGAGAGCAGCATCATCACGAAGCCTGTCGGCGCCAGCGCCAATCCGGCGCTGACCATCGACAGCCCGAAGCCGTACCCGGTCCGCTCCGGCGCCATCAGCAGCTGCGGAAAGGTCAGCGACATGCCGTAGAGCGAGAACCCCACGGCAACCGAGGCCACGTTGGTGAACAACACTCGTGGCCGCGCCGAGACCCGCAGGTCCACCAGTGGCGAGCGCTGCCGCAGTTCGAAGAAACCCCAGCCGAGGAATACCACCGCCGACACCGCGAAAAGGATCAGGATCCGCGCGCTGGCCCAGCCCCAGTCCGCGCCTTTGGTGATCGCGACAAGCAACGCGAGCAGCGCCACCGACAAGCCGACCGCACCACCGAAGTCGAACCGCGCGGGCGTGCGTACCGGCGATTCCGGCACAAACACGAAAACCAGTACTGCGCAGAGGACGCCGAGACCGGCCGAGGTCCAGAACAGCACGTGCCAGTCCGCGTTCTGCGCGATCGCCGCCGCCACCGGCAGACCGATCGCACCACCGACCCCCAGCGTCGCGCTCATGATCGCCATCGCCGAACCCACACGCTCAGCGGGCAATTCGTCGCGCATGATGCTGATTCCCAACGGGATCGCGCCGACCGCCAAACCCTGCAACGAGCGACCGACGATCTCGGGCACCAGCGCCGAGAACGACGCACAGACCACCGAACCGACAATCAACAACACCAGATTCGCAAACAGAATCCGACGCTTGCCGAACAAGTCGCCGAGACGGCCACTGATCGGAGTCGACACCGCACCGGCCAGCAGCGTAGCCGTCACGACCCAGGACGCATTGGACGCCGAAGTGCTCAACAGGGTGGGCAGCGACGGGATGATCGGAATGACCAGGGTCTGCATGAGCGAGACCACCACACCGACCACGCCGAGTGTCGCAATGAGGAAAGCCGGGGTGGGACGGCGCCGGTCGTCGGAACCAGAGACGGTCGAAGACACGTCGACAGCAACAGTCACATATGTACGATACATATGACGTGCATCATGCACAATTTGGTACTGAACCAACGCTAGACATAGGTGAACCATGCCCGAATCCGGTCCTGCGGAGCACACAGCCCTCAACCGGCTGGTCTTCGAGTTGACCCTGCTCTCGCGGCACTTCTCCGCATTGGCGTCGCGGCGCAATGGATTTCAGCTCTAGGCGCTCCTAGCCTGGGGACTTCGGACGACCTCGCCTGCCACATGTGCCGTTGCCGAGGGAGCGGGCGTTGAGTCGGGCGAGCACCCCCCTCGCCGGTCCGAAGGGCGGCGTTCGACAATCGTCTCCTTCGTCATCTGGGATGGTTCCTGACGCATCGACACCTCGGGGCCCGCGACAACCTTGCCGACGAGACCTCGACAGCCTGCGTCCGACGATCTTCCTCGATCTGATCTGCCGATCCGTGGACGAGAGGTGACCGCCGGTGGGAAGGTGGAGATACCTCAGGTGCCGGCAAGGGAGCGGGACACATGGTGGACAAGACGAACGGATCTGCCGCGGGCAACAGCAGGGGGCCGGCGGCGGACCGGCCGGAGCAAATCCGGAATGTAGTGCTCGTCGGCCACAGCGGGTCGGGAAAGACCACGCTCGTGGAGGCTATGGCACTTACCGCGCGGGCCGTGAACCGGGCCGGGCGGGTGGAGGACGGCACGTCGCTCTCGGATTACGACGAGATCGAGCATCGGCAGCACCGGTCGGTGCAGTTGTCGGTGGTGCCGGTGACGTGGGCGGGGATGAAGATCAACCTTTTGGACACGCCCGGATATGCCGACTTCGTGGGTGAGCTACGGGCGGGGCTGCGCGCGGCCGACGCGGCGCTGTTCGTCATCTCCGCGGCCGAGGGTGCGGAGGGACTCGCGGGCGCGACCAGAGCGCTATGGGAAGAATGCGCAGCGGTCGGTATGCCGCGTGCCATCGTGATCACACATCTGGATACCGCGCGGGACGAGTTCGACGAGATGACCGAGGCCTGCCGGACAGTGCTCGGCGGTGGATCGTCGGAAACCATTCTGCCGCTGCATCTTCCGGTGTACGGACCGAAGAGCCCGGACGGCCACCGTCCGGTCACCGGAATGGTGGAACTGCTACCGAACTGCGTCGGCGACTATTCCTCCGGCGAAGAAGTCCAGGGCGAACCCTCCCCCGAGCAACTTCCGGATTTGGCGGAAGCACGCAATCGGCTCATCGAGGGCATCATCGCGGAAAGCGAAGACGAATCCTTGATGGAGCGTTACCTCGAGGGCGAGGAGATAAGTCTCGAAACGCTGGTCACCGACCTGGAGCGGGCCATCGCGCGGGGCAGCTTCCATCCGGTCCTGTTCGCCGCTCCCGCCCCGGAAGGCGCCAAACAGGGACTCGGCACGGTGGAACTGCTCGATCTCATCACCGGAGGCTTCCCGACGCCCGCCGAGCACGAGGTCTCGGCCGTCACCGCCACCAACGGCGCGAGCCCGCACCGGCTCGACTGCGACCCGGACGGCGAACTCGCGGCGGAGGTGATCCGCACCGCCTCCGACCCCTATGTCGGCCGGGTCTCCCTGGTGCGCGTCTTCTCCGGAACGCTGCATGCCGACGACACAGTGCACGTCTGCGGCCATGGCCTCGAAGTCCGCGGCCACGAGAGTCATGACGTGGACGAGCGGATCGGCGCGATCTCCTCCCCCTTCGGCAAACAGCAACGTCCGCTCGGTCAGGCCATCGCGGGCGACATCGTCTACGTCACCAAGCTCAGCCGCGCCGAAACCGGCGACACCCTGTCGGCCACCGGCACTCCCCTGCTGATCGAGCCGTGGCCGATGCCGGATCCATTGCTGCCCATAGCTATTCGTGCGCACAGCAAGGCCGACGAAGACAAGCTGTCGCAGAGCCTGGCTCGCTTGGCGGCCGAAGACCCAGCCGTACGGCTCGAACACAACAGCCACACCGGCCAGCTGGTCCTGTGGTGCCTCGGCGAGGCGCACCGCGACGTCGCCCTGGAGCGCTTGCGGACTCGGTTCGGCGTGCAGGTCGATGTGATCGAGCACCAGGTCCCGCTGCGCGAGACGTTCGCGGGCAAGGCAACCGGGCGTGGCAGGCATGTCAAACAATCCGGAGGACACGGGCAGTACGCCGTGTGCGAGATCGAGGTCGAGCCGCTACCCGGTGGTTCCGGGATCGAGTTCGTGGACAAGGTGGTCGGCGGAGTCGTTCCGCGGCAGTTCATTCCTTCGGTGGAGAAGGGTGTCCGCGCGCAGGCCGCGCGGGGGGTGGCGGCGGGACATCCGCTGGTCGATGTGCGGGTCACGTTGTACGACGGCAAAGCTCACTCGGTCGATTCCTCCGACGCCGCGTTCCAGACCGCGGGTGCGCTCGCCCTGCGGGAAGCAGCCGCCGCGGCGGGGATCGCTCTCCTGGAGCCGCTCGCCGAGGTCTGGGTCATCGTCGCCGACGAGTACGTCGGGCCCGTCTTGAGCGACCTGTCCGGTCGGCGCGGCCGGGTTCTCGGCACCGAACCGCACAGCACCGGACGGACTCGAATCCACGCCGAGGTGCCGGAACTCGAACTCAGCCGCTACGCGATCGATCTGCGGTCTCTCTCGCACGGGAGCGGCGATTTCTCGCGGACCTATGTGCGGCACGAACCGATGCCCGATCACTTGGCGGCCGCGGTGCGCGGGGAAAAAGCCCGCGCCTGACCCACCGGCCGCCTGCACCACCCCATTCACGGTCGGGTTCGTGAAAGCCAGCAGCGACGGCGCATGGTGCAGGATGCCACCGATGTAGTGACGTGCGATATCCGACAGCCCGCCGTAGCCGGACTCGTCGTGGAACAGCGGCTTGCCGTCCTTCCACAGCGACTGGTGCACGTGCATGCCCGAGCCGTTGTCACCGAAGAGCGGCTTCGGCATGAAGGTGACGGTCTTGCCCTCCGCCCACGCGGTGTTCTTGACGATGTACTTGAACAGCTGCAGGTCGTCGGCGGCGTGCAACAGGGTGCTGAACCGGTAATTGATCTCGGCTTGACCGGCGGTGCCGACCTCGTGGTGGCCGCGCTCCAGAGAGACTTCCCGGCCGAATGTCTTCGGCTATGGTCGCAGCTGGTTTGCGGCTCTCGAGCGACCTTCCAGGTGCGATCGCCCAGCGTGACGACGACGTCCACCTTCCCGCCCAATGCCGCAACATAGGCCCGGATGGTGTCGATACCCGCAATCTCTCCACTCTCGATCTTCGAGATCCGCGCTTGCGAGACATCCAGCAATTCGGCCAGTTCCGTCTGAGTGAGCCCGATCGCCTTACGAATCTCGGCCAGTTGGTGACCGCGCACATACGATTCGCGTCGGTCACGTGCCCGCGCGACACCGGCTGCGCGCTCATCCTCGGTTCGCGGGTCGAGTTCACGCGCCTTCGCCTTGACCTCGCTCCACTTCGTGTACTTCGTGCTCATCGCTTCTCCTTCAACGCTTCCAAGTGTTCGGCAAAGCGCTCATCGGCAACGGGATCGCATCGCGATACCATCGCTGCCAGTTGCCGGACTTGTCACCGGCGACGAGAACTATCGCCTCCCTGGCAGGGTCGAACGCGAACAGCATTCGCACCTCAGTGGTTCCAGCGGATGGAGGTCTCAGTTCCTTCATGTTGTGATATCGGCTGCCCTTGATCCGGTCAACAAGCGGACGACCGGCCGCAAAAGGGACGAGCCCCCTCGCACCGGTCGGTGCGAAAGGGCTCGAAACGCCTGGCGCGACAAGGGCTTACACGTCGAAGTACAGCTCGAACTCGTACGGGTGCGGACGCAGATTCACCGGCGCGATTTCGCCTTCGCGCTTGAGGGTGATCCAGGTTTCGATCAAGTCCTCGGTGAAGACGTTTCCTTCGGTGAGGTAGTCGTGGTCCTGCTCGAGGCGGTCGATGACCGAGGCCAGGCTGGTGGGAGCCTGCGGGATGTTCTTGGCCTCCTCCGGCGGAAGCTCGTAGAGGTCCTTGTCGACCGGGGCCATCGGCTCGATCTTCTTCTTGATGCCGTCCAAACCGGCCATCAGCATGGCGGTGAAGGCCAGGTACGGGTTGCCCGAGGAGTCCGGCGCGCGGAACTCGATGCGCTTGGCCTTCGGGTTGTTCCCGGTGACCGGGATACGGACGGCGGCCGAGCGGTTGCGCTGTGAATACACCAGGTTGATCGGGGCCTCATAGCCCGGGACCAAGCGGTGGTAGGAGTTCACGGTCGGGTTCGTGAAAGCCAGCAGCGACGGCGCATGGTGCAGGATGCCACCGATGTAGTGACGTGCGATATCCGACAGCCCGCCGTAGCCGGACTCGTCGTGGAACAGCGGCTTGCCGTCCTTCCACAGCGACTGGTGCACGTGCATGCCCGAGCCGTTGTCACCGAAGAGCGGCTTCGGCATGAAGGTGACGGTCTTGCCCTCCGCCCACGCGGTGTTCTTGACGATGTACTTGAACAGCTGCAGGTCGTCGGCGGCGTGCAACAGGGTGCTGAACCGGTAATTGATCTCGGCTTGACCGGCGGTGCCGACCTCGTGGTGGCCGCGCTCCAGCTCGAAGCCGGAGTTCTGCAGGTTGGTCGAGATCTTGTCGCGCAGGTCGACGTAGTGGTCGTACGGGGCGACCGGGAAGTAACCCCCCTTGTTGCGGACCTTGTAGCCGCGGTTCGGGGTGCCGTCCGGGTTGAACTTCGCGCCGGTGTTCCAGGAGCCCGAGATCGACTCGATCTCGTAGAAGGCGCCGTTCATGGCCGAGTCGTAGCGGATCGAGTCGAAGATGTAGAACTCCGCCTCGGGACCGAAGTAGGCCGTGTCGGCGATGCCGGTCGAACGCAGGTACTCCTCCGCCTTGCGGGCGATGTTGCGCGGGTCGCGGCTGTAGGCCTCCCGCGTGAACGGGTCGTGCACGAAGAAGTTGAGGTTCAGCGTCTTGGCGGCACGGAACGGGTCGACACGCGCGGTACTGAAGTCGGGCAGCAGCAGCATGTCCGACTCGTCGATCGACTGGAACCCACGGACGGAGGAGCCGTCGAACGCCAGCCCTTCCTCAGCGAGGTCGGTGGTAAAGGCCTTCCCCGGGATCGAGAAGTGCTGCTGCACACCGGGAAGGTCGCTGAACCGGATGTCGACGTACTCGATTTCCTCGTCCGCGATGTATTTGATGACCTCGTCGGCCGTGCTGAACGTCACTTGTTCTCCTTACGGATCGGTTCCCAGCCAGTGTCGATTGCATGGGTTCGTCGCGACCAGACGCTATGGATGCCGTGTTTCCCTGCAGTCAAGGCTGTGTTTCGCCAGTGTTACGCGTGCGCCTGGCCGAGTGGCGATGGCCACCCTGGCTCGAACTGCATGGTAGTCCTGCCATCGGCCGAGGTACGCGGCGACCTGAACTCCATTTATGCGGTGCCGGGCGGCCGGTCGGGCCCGCCTATTCTGGGGTGCATGGCACGCATCACCGGATCCTGGCTCTCCGGACCTTCGGCCGACTCCGGAGATCCGGCAACCCCCGAGTTCCCCGGTGAACATCTCGGCCTGCCGAAGACCGGAGCGGGCTCGCTGGCGGGCATGGGCCGCCGTATCGCCGCCCTGTTCGTGGACTGGTTGATCGCGCTCGGCATCGCGGCGCTGATCGTGCGCGGCGGCTCGGCGTCGAGCCTGACGCTGCTGATCTGGTTTGTGATCGGCGTCGGCGCGGTCACGCTGTTCGGATTCACGCCAGGGCAGTACTTCCTGCGGCTGCGGACGGTCCGCATCGACGCGCCGGCGCGGGTCGGCTTCGTGCGCGCGCTGGCCAGGCAGCTGCTGCTGATTTTCGTGGTGCCCGCGTTGTTCACCGACGCCGACGGGCGTGGGATGCACGATCGCGCCACCGGCACAGCGCTGGTGCACTCGCGCTGAGCCGCCCAGCATCGGATCTGCCCGCCGCCGGGTAACGCCGATAGGCTGCGCCGGTGTCTTCGAATCCGGTGATGCTCGCTGCCCGCTTCCTGCTCGAGCTTGTTGCTGTGGCTTCTTTCGGCGTCTTCGGCTGGCGCGCGTTCGAAGGGCCGTGGAAGTTTCTGCTGGTGGTGGCGCTACCGGTGGTTGCGGCAGTCATGTGGTGGATATTCACAGTGCCCGGCGACCCGAGCCGTGACGGCCAGCCGAAGGTGGCCGTGTCCGGTTCGACGCGCCTGGTGATCGAGCTGACGGTGCTCGGCGGCGGGGCGCTCGCGCTGCAGTCGGCCGGCCTGCCGAGCTGGGGTGTGGCGTTCGCGGTACTGGTGATCGTGTATCACGCGCTCGCCTACGACCGTGTCGTCTGGCTGCTCGGCCGCGATAGAGGCAGCGGGCGCACACCTTGGGTATAGAGCATGAAGCAAAGAGTCCGTGTCGCAGGGACACGGGCCTCCCCGGGAGTCGGGTCAGCGCCTGCGGATGGTTCGCTGGACGCCGCGCATCTTGGCGCCCCCAGGCATCGGACCCTTCGGCAGCGCGGGCCCGCTGCGCGAGCTCAGCGCGGATAGACGGCCCTCGATGAGGTCGATGCGCTTGGTGTCGATGTTGCGGGGCAGCTTGGTCAGGTAACGCTGCAGTTCCTTCAGCGGAACCTGGCCCTCGTCGTTGCCGATGACCACGTCATAGATCGGTGTGTCGCCGATCAGCCGGGCCGTACGCTTCTTTTCCTGGGCCAAAAGCGATTTCACCCGCTGCGGGGAGCCCTCGGCGACCAACACCACGCCGGGCAGGCCGATCACCCGGTGCACCGCGTCCAGCTGCGTGGTCGCGGCGATGCCGTTGTTCACCCGCCACTTGCCCTGCAAGTTGTCCAACACCCAGGCCGCGGCGCCCGCCTGGCCCTCAGCCTTGCCGTAGACGCTCTTTTGCACCCTACGGCCGAAGATGATGAATGCGAGCAACGCGCCGAGCACCACGCCGAGCGGAACGAGGAACCAGGTCAGCCCGAAGATCACGCCGATGACGACGAAGACGGCGGTGCTGCCGATCACGGCGCCGATCATCAGCGGCAGCAGCAGCTTGTCTTCCTTGCGCTGCATCTGGAACGCCTGCCAGAGTTGCGTGCGACGCTCTTTCGACTGCTGCTTGCGAGCCGCTTTCGCCGCGGCCTTCGCTTCCTTGGTGGGCTTGCCTGCTGCCATGTCTCTCAGGATAGTGCCCAGGTAGTCCCGGCTTTACCACGGGACATGGCGCGATCAATTCCCACCGCGGTGGCCGATCGGGCCGAGCACGCTGAGATCCAGATCACCGGATGCCTCGGTCCAGCCCATGGCGCGCAGCTCCACCGGAGTGGTGACGCCGAGGGCGTCGCGCAGGCCGATGGCGACCGAGCGGGCGAACGCGAGCAGGCTGCCCGGGGAGATCGGCCAGAACAGCGTTCTGGTCCAGTTGTCCGTGTCGCGCCGCAGCACGGGCTCGTGCCAGCCGAGTTCGCGCAGCTCCTGCGCGGCGACGTCCGGGATCGGCTGCGTCAAATAATTGTTACCGGCCAGCTCAGCGGATAATTTGATGTCGTATTGGACGAACTGGACGTAGCGATTACCCGGCGCCGCGATGATCAGCGTCGCACGCGAGGGAAGCTCCGAGAGACATTGCGTCAGCGCTTGCGCGAACCGTTCCCAATCCGCGGTCACCGGCACGCTCATTTCTCCCCCGGACACTCGAACTGGGCTGATCATACGCCGACCAGCCGCAGGCACCAGGCGGAGTATGTTGAACCACGGCAGAGTTCACGCGAGACGTAGCCATACGAAATAACTCGACGCGTGCGTCGCAACGCCGACCCGCCATCCGTATCGCAGTCCCCTCATACCACCGCCGGAACCTGCGGCGTCTCCGCACGCCACGAGACAACCCCGTACCCACGGAACACCGGCGCGCCGAGTGTGCGACTCGCCGGACGCAGCGCCCACGACGCGACGGCGCAGACCGCAAAAGAGCCTGTGTAGAAAGGAGGATTCACACCCGACCCGTGCGCGATATGCGAGACGAGATCACCGGTGAGATCGAAAAACGTTCCCGCATAATCCCATCCCTTCCCGAGCGGAAAGCGTGGTGCCAGAATCGCCATGGCGCCGAGCACCTTCCAGAATCCGAGAATCGTCATCACATAGGCCGGATAACCCAGCTCGGTCATGCCCGCTTCGGTGGCCGACGCGTGCATCAAATCGGCTACGCCGCCCGATGCCAAAATGAATACCGTCGCTGCGGTGGTGGTCCAGAATCCGATGGATCGTGCCTTGCTCATCGTGGCAGCCCCTCTTTGTTCACGCGGCGCGTTGTGCGCCGCCACATCCCTGACCGGCACCACCGCTGGAATGTGACAGCACGCGTGTGACGCGGCACCGCATTCCCGCTGGGCCCGATCGGTGGGGTGGAGTGACTGCTCACCTACCGGATGTGAATCGTCGAAGTCGTGCCCGCCCGCAGACGAGGGCACCTGCGCTGGTGACAGATCGAGGTCGCCGGGGAGGACACCACGGCTGCCAGGTGTCGCTGCTAGTTCCGCGCAGTCGGCGTCCGGATGCTTCTAGCGGACGGTGGCCAGGACCCTGGCCCGATAGCAGTCCAAGACGGAGACCACCGCGAACAACGCAGCCAGCCCCGCCGCCGCGATCCTGAAATACTGGCCGACCTCGAATTCGCCCGCTGCACGTTCGATCTCGTCCAGAGTGTGCTGATTCCGATCGTCGAACAGGATCGACGCCCGCGGCCACAGGTAGCGGATCGACAGCAGGAACTGGCCGCTGACCAGTGCGGTCAGCGAGCAGGCGAGCCACCGCCGCGCGATGCGATACCGCACCGACACCGCACCGGCGATCAGTGCGGACACCAGCATCCCGGCCCCGAGCGGACGCATCACCTCACCGACGGCGACCACGCTCATGAATTCCTGGGTCAACTCGAGGGACTCGGGAATGTCGCGGAAGATATTGGGATACAACAGCAGTGTCTCCGAAGCGGCGACAGCGAATACGAAGAATGCGATGATCGCGTATGTCCCGATCACAGTCATTGGAATCGTGAAGGTCTTCATGATGTCCTCTCGGCGGCAACCGGGTCATGGTGCTCTGGATTCGGTGCGGGTGCGACCGGCTATCGCGCACTGGTGTTGACGCCGCGGGCTCGCTGGATCGCCAGCCCGATCACACCGGCGAGCAACCCCCAGATCGCGTTCACGATCAGCACTGGGACGATGGCGATCGGCGTAGCGAAGGGACCTTCGAGGTGGCCTGTCAGGATCGGGGAGACTATTGCGCTGAGCACCATCGAGAGCGTCCCGTAGGTAAGTCCGGTGCAGACGAGAGTCAGCAATGGTTCGCGGACTTTGGTGAGGCCGACGGCGGCGATCCAGATGACGGTGATACCAAGGGTCATCGCAATCGGCACCAGCGGCGAGAGATCGAAATCCGCTTGGTCTTCGATGATGCGGATCAGGGGGCGGATCAACGCCAATGCGCCGAGGCCGAGGATGAGTGGCCAGTTCAATGTCTTCAGAGTGGCGGTCAGGGTGTTCACGCTGTTGACATTATGGATCGCGCCCGGGCCAGACATCTGGCTGCGCTCTCGATCCCTATCGCCTTTCGGTGCTGTCGGGTACGTCGAGAAGCGACACTCCTGGTCGCCTCCAGACCGAGGCGGCATCGGGAAAGGATTCGTAGGATCGTGCTATGACGGCATGGGCGCGCTCGCGCCGAGACGACGTCCCGCAGTGGTTGCTGGACGTGCTACTCGGCGCTGGCGTCGCGCTGGCGATCGCATTTATCATCGCCATGGAGCAAGGCGGTCAGCGGACACCGGACCTGGTCGCGTATCTGTTCGCGGCAGGCTTCGGCGCGCTGATGCTGCTGCGTCACGGACTGCCGCGAATCATGTTGGCCGCGACGGCAATCGGGACTTTCAGCTACTATGCCCTGGAATACCCGCCGATTGGGATGGCAGTGCCGCTGGCGGCCGCTCTTTTCGCGACCGCCGATGCGGGGCTGACGTGGTGGGCGATCGGCGCCGGGGTGCTGGTGTTCTCGGTATCGCTAGGATTCCGGCTCCGTCAAGGCGAATCCGCGGCGTACCTGGCCGGGTATGAGGGGGTGTCGAACGTAGCTCTTATGGTGACCGCGATCGCGCTCGGTTCCTCGCTGCGCTCCCGTCGAGTCCGCATAGCACAACAAGCCGAGATCACACGCCTGACAGCGGAGCAGTCGGTTCGTCAGGCGGAGCTGCGGGTCCGGGGCGAGCGCGAGCGATTGTCGCGGGACCTGCACGACACGGTCGGCCACGCGATGTCGGTGATATCCCTGCAGGCCGGTGTCGCCGTCGAGGCCATCGGCCGCGACGACGTGGCAGCGCGCACCGCGGTCGAACATATCCTGAAGACGAGCTACTGGTCGCTGCGCGACGTTCGGTCCATGGTCCGGCTACTGCGCGGCGATAACGATGTCGATGCCCGCAGCGTGCTGTCGCTGGCTGGGGTGCCTGGCCTGGTGGAGACCACGCGCGGAGTAGGGATCGATGTGACATGTGAGCTGAGCACCTCGCTCGACCAGTTGCCGCCACAAGTGGATGCGACCGCGTATCGCGTCGTGCAGGAGGCTCTCACCAACGTCGTCTGCCACGCCGACGCCACCAAGGCGAGCGTTACCGCCGACATCGACGATGGCATCCTGCATATCACGATCAGTGACAACGGCACGGCCGCCGTGGTGCCCGTCGATGATTCGGCGCGCGGGCATGGCCTGGTCGGAATGCGGGAACGCGTGCGCATTCTCGGCGGTACCCTCACCACGGGCCCACGCGATGGGGCCGGTTTCCTAGTTGAAACCCGCATCCCGATCGAGGTACCCGAATGATCCGCGTGGTGGTAGTGGACGACCAGGAACTCGTCCGCACCGGTCTGCGGGCTCTTGCCGAGCGCGACGGCGACATTCAGGTCGTCGCTGAGGCGGTAACCGGCAGGGAAGGGGTGGTTGCGGTGCGCAGGCACATCCCCGAAGTCGTGCTGATGGATATCCGCATGCCGGTCCTGGACGGTATCGCGGCCACTCGGCAGATCATCACCGATCCGGCGCTGGCCGGTGTACAGGTGGTCGTATTGACGACGTTCGACGAGGACGAAAACATCTTCGGCGCCATCCGCGCTGGTGCCGCCGGATACCTACTCAAAGACATCAGCCCCGACGGGTTGCGCGCAGCAATCCGCACCGTCGCCGCAGGCGATGCCCTACTGTCCCCATCGATCACCCGCACCATCCTCAACCGCGTGGCTCGCGATACCGGATCAACGCGCCCCGGCATCATCGCCACGCTCACCGAACGTGAGCGTGAAGTCCTCACCAGAGTCGGCATGGGCGAAAGCAACAGTGAGATTGGCGCAAGCCTGCACATCAGCCCCGCCACGGCCCGCACCTATGTGAGCCGCCTGCTGTCCGCCCTGCATGCCCGGGACCGCTCGCAACTCGTCGTGCTCGCCTACGAATCCGGACTGGTCACACCCGGCATCAATTCGACATAGGTCCGCGGTATCGCCCCGGTCACCGACACCGCCGAGGTCCGGCTGCTGGCCCAAGACTGGCCGATTTCGGCAGGCCATCGGATCGGCGTGCGCGTCACCGCCGTGGTCGACATCGTGTGGTCGCAGTCCCCCGCCTCGGCGCAGGTCGCCGTCGCCGCGGGGAGCGACGGGCTGCCATGCTGATCGGAACGCGCAACCCCGACCTGCCCGGCGACCTCACCGAGAGCATCGTGACGTGGCAAAACGAGATGACCATAACGCTCGATCCCGGCGTGCTGAACAATGCAACGGTGTCCATGAATCCGCCCGACCGCGACGGTGACCGATGACGGAGCCGGTAGACGACCTGACCGCCGAACGCCTGGCCGCGGCGCTGCGCTGCGCGACCGTGTCCGCCGAGGAGCCGGAGGACGCGACCACCACCGCGTTCGAGCTCCTCGACGCCCACCTCGAGCAGTCCTTCCCGCTGGTACACGCCGAGCTCGAACTACGACGGTTCGGGCACAGCAGGCTCTACCGATGGCCGGGTAGCGAACCCGGCCGGGTCGCCGCCATCCTGCTCGCGCACCAGGACGTGGTGCCCGTGGACGATCCGCAGCGCTGGACGCATCCGCCGTTTGCCGGGGTGGTGGACGACGAATTCATTTGGGGCCGGGGCGCCATCGACGACAAGAGCCGCGTCGTCGCCATCCTGGAGGCGGTCGAGTCGGCGCTCGCCGGGGGTATCCAGCCCCGGCACACCGTGTATCTGGCGTTCGGGCACGACGAGGAGGTCTTCGGCGGGCATGGCGCCGAGCGCATGGCCGACCATCTCCGGCAGGCGGACGTACACGCGGACCTGTTGCTCGACGAAGGCGGCGTGATCACCCAGGGTATCGCCGACGGCGTACGGCAGCCGGTGGCCACGATCATGCTCGGCGAGAAGGGCTGCGCGACGGTTCGGTTGTCGGTCACCGAGGTGGGCGGTCACTCGTCCATGCCGGGCAAGCAGACCGCGGTCGGACGGCTCGCCCGCGCGGTGGGGCGAATCCAGGACCATCCGATGCCGCTGCGCCTGACCCCGGTGATCGCGGACATGCTGGCCCGGCTGCGCCACGCCATGCCCGAGCCGCGGCGGCGCCTGCTCGGCCTCGCCGGCGTCGCGGCGCCGGTGATCACGCGGGTGATGGCGGCGCGTCCGCACACCGAGGCGCTGGTGCGCACCACCGCCGCGCCCACCGTGATCCGCGGCGGGGTGAAGTCCAATGTGCTGCCACAGCATGCCGAGGCGCTGGTGAACTTCCGCATCCTGCCTGGCGACTCGGTCGCCTCGGTGCTCGACCACTGCCGGAAAGTGGTGCGCGACAAGGGTGTTCGCCTCGAGTTGGTCGGCATGTCCGCGGAACCGTCGCGTACCACCGGCCCCGGCCCCGCCTTCGACCTGATCGCCGAGCTCGCTCGCGACATCGTGCCTGGTATCGCGGTGACCACCGGTCTCGTCCCCGGCGCCACCGACTCCAGGTACTACGACGATCTGGCGGGCACCCGGTGTAATTTCGCCCCGATCGTGCTGGACGAACGCGACCTGGCCTCGATTCATGGAACCGACGAGCGCCTCTCCCGGGTCAACTACGCTCGACTCATCGAGTTCAACCGGCGGCTGATCGAGCGGCTCGCAGCAGCCACGACCAGTGCGCCATCGACGTCAGGAGCCGATGCATGACCACCCAGCCCACGGCGGACGACGCCACGCCGACCGCGATCCGCACCGAGTCCGGCGAGTTCGACGGCACCGGCAGCGGGGTGGCCTGGCGCGCGTGGCTGCCCGACGGCACGGCGCGTGGCGCGATCGTCCTCGTGCACGGCGTGGCCGAACACTCCGGCCGCTACATCCACGTCGGGAAGCGTCTGGCGGCCGAGGGATTCGCGGTCTACGCGCTCGACCACATCGGCCACGGCAAGTCGGCGGGCGGCAAGGCCAACATCGGTTCGATGGAAGGTGCCGCCGACAATGTCGCCGCCATGCTCGACATCGCGCGCCGCGAGCACCCCGACGTATCGCACTTCCTCCTCGGGCACTCGATGGGCAGCCTCATCGTGCTCTACTTGGCCACCCGCGCGCCGATCGACGTCGCGGGCATCGTGGTGTCGGCCCCGCCGCTGGACATCCCGGTCGGCAATCCGGCGCAGCGGTTGCTCGCACCCGTGCTGAGCAGGCTGGCGCCGAGTCTCGGTGTGTTGAAATTGGATTCGTCGCAGATCAGTCGTGATCCGGCGGTGGTCGCGGCCTACGACAACGATCCGCTGGTCTACCGGGGCAAGCTGCCTGCCCGCACCGGCGCCGAGATGCTGCAGGCCAGCGCGACGGTCAAAGGGCGGCTGGCGAAGCTCTCGACACCGCTGCTGGTGCTGCACGGCACCGCCGACTCGATCGCCGCGCCTTCCAGCTCCGACCTCATCGAGCGGAGCGCGGGCTCGAAGGACCTGACCGTGATCCGCTACGAGGGCCTCTATCACGAGGTGTTCAACGAACCCGAGCAAAACAAGGTTCTCGGCGACGTGGTCGGCTGGCTGGAGGCGCACCTTACCAGCCAGTAGTATCCCCGCATGGGAACTACCAGATCCATCGCGTTCATCCGGGCCAGCTGGCACAGTTCGATCGTCGGCAAGGCCTACGAGGGCTTCTGCGCCGAATACGCCGACCTCGGCTTCGACCCGGCCACCATCGACAAGTTCGAGGTGCCGGGAGCGTTCGAGATACCGCTGCACGCAAAACGTCTCGCGTACTCGGGGCGGTACGCGGCGATCGTCGCGTCCGCGCTGGTGGTCGACGGCGGAATCTACCGGCACGACTTCGTCGCCTCGGCGGTGATCGACGGGCTGATGCGAGTACAGCTGGATACCGACGTACCGGTGTTCTCGGTCGTGCTCACACCGCATCATTTTCACGAGCACAGCGAGCACGTCACCTACTTCACCGAGCACTTCGTGACCAAGGGTGCCGAGGCCGCCCGCGCTCTGGCCAGCACCCTGAGTTCCCTTCGGTCACTTCCGGTGTAGTCCGGAACTCGACTTTCCCCGTCCGCGAGGTTCTGGGGCAGGCCGGTTCAGTGGAAGCGCACTTGGGCCAGCACGGCGCGGTGATCCGAGCCGGGCACAGTCAAGGTGTGGATTTTTTCGGCGGTGGCTTCGGCGAGCAGGATGTGGTCGATGCCGATCACCGGGCCCCAGCCGCGGTCGTTCGGGAAGGTGGGGAGCAAGCCCGCGCCGGTTTGATCGGCGGCGGAGGCGAAGCGGCCGCGCAGCAGGTCGCGGTAGGCCGCGTGGTCGCGGGTCGCGTTGAAGTCCGCGCCCACGATCACGGGACCGGTTCGGGCATCGAGGATTTCACGGACCCTGCGCATCTCGGCGGTCCACGCCTGGAATGCCAACGGCGGGACCGGATGTAAGGCGAAGACCGTGATCGGTCCGCGTTCGGGGTGATCCATCGTCGCGGACACGTTGTTCAGGATGAAACCGACGTATTTCGTGTTGTCGCGCAACGGGTATCGGCTGTAGATGCCCGTTCCACCGCCGCCCGTGCGTGTCGGCTGAGTGTAGTGGTACGGCAGATCCTCCAGGATTCCCGCGATCGTCAATCGCTCGACCGCCTGGTCGGTCAGTTCATCGACGGTCAGCACGTCCACCCGGTTCTCGCGCACCGCGCGGACAACGGCCGCCGGATCGGCGCCGCCGAACAGCAGGTTCGATTGCATGACGATGAGCTGTGTCCCGCTCGCGGCCCGCCCGTCGGGCACGAACACGGGCGCCAGCGTCCACAGCGTGACCGCGGCAAGCACCCCGGCGACGGCAGCGCTGCGCCACTTGCGCGCGCTGAGGAACAGCACCAGACCGACGACCGCCCCAATCATGAAGTACGAAGCCCCGGACGCGACCAGCACCAGCCATCGCCGCTGCCACGCCCCGAAATGCAGCACGATCCCGACGGCTCCCGCCGCCACCGCGCACCACCCCGCTTCGAGCAACGCCCGGTCCATCCATTTACGCATGTGGCCGAGACTATCCGCCGATTGTGGAGATCCCGGTGTGGTACGGATGCAAATCGGTTCAGGAGCACCCGCTGTCGCTTTCGTCATCCGACGAGAACTGCGGTACACCACCGCGCCACACCGACGGCAATACTCCTGCAATGACTACGAATTCACGCGAAGCCACGAAAAGCCGACGATTCACAGGTGCGTGTGGGGTGCGATAAGGTTCTTCGGCTATATCAGTTCATCGAAAAGGACATGGATATGAGGCGTTCGGTCGTAGCTCCACTGTGTTTCGTGGGAGCAGCGTTTCTGGGAGTAGGCGCTGCCGGGATAGCACAGGCAGATCCGATGCCGGACAAGTCACGGGCGGTCACCACAGAGGACGGTTGGGACCTGCGGATCACCACGACCGCAGCGAGTCTGGATCGCGTTCCGAACTTGGCGGCGACGCCGTTCACCCGCGAGGGATTCGTGAGCCTCACAGCGACTGCCGACATCTCCGGATCCGGCCAGCAGCCGGTGGACGCGGGCAGCCTGACGCTCGGCTATCAAATCGGCTGCCAGGTGGATGTCTCCACCGGGGCCGCCGTCGGCGTGTCGGGACTGATCGGGCCGAATGTCGGTATCACGGTAGCGCCGACACCGGGATTGAACGTCGGAGGAAGCGCATTGGTGGTGCCGTCGATCTCAGTCAATCCGAAACCAGGAGCGATCACCGCCCTTCCCTTCGGCACGAAGACGTTGGCCGGACCGCATGGCTCCATCAGCGTGGACCAAGTGCAGATCAAGGTGGATGCCTGCCTCGGGGCCGTCAGCCTGCGCTCGTACGCGATCGTGTCGATGTCCACGCCCACCGCCGACAATTCCGTCGCCGTCTATGGCGACCCGATCTGGTTGTGATCATGAAACGCCGCATAGGAACAGCCCTTGTGGCCGCAGTGATAGCGGCTGGCACCCAAGCCGTCGCCGCCCAGGCGGAGCCGATCCCACCGTGTGACGAAGAGCTGATCACGGTCCCTGGGAAGCCCTGCGACACACCGGTACCCGAGGAACCCACCCACCCCGACGAAGAGGCCGGACCAGGATCGTCAGGATCGAATGGGCCACCCTCGCCACCGCAATCCCCCGGCACGAGCGGCCCGCCCGATAAGGGCGGCTCAGGTGCGTCGGCACTGACTCCGCCACCACCTGGCCACGCGCACGGACACGGACACGGGCACGGACACGCGATCGTGCCCGTGCCGCAGTAGGCCGGGCAGATAGCGGCTATAGCCGGGTAGGTCTAGATCCGGTCGAGCTCTCAGGCGCGGGTGGAGATCCGGTGTGGCGCGGATGTGGATCGGCCCACGCGCTACCAGCTGTCGCTGTCCTCGTAGCACGAAAAGCGTTGTCGCGTCGCCATACGGTTCGCTCGCAGCCCGTGCCGAGGAGTGACGCCCCGGGTCGGACCAGCTTCTCCGCCCCCTTCAGCTGCTGCTGACCGTACCCGGCCGATAAAGGTCGTCTCGCCGCCCTCTTCGCGCCACCGCCGTCGGCGAGGAGGAGCTCGAGATCTGGGACCGGGCGATCGAGGTATTCGGTTTCGAGCTGGGGCGAGGCCGCCGGTACGGTCGACGCTGGTCCGCGACGACCTGTTCGACCCCGACACCTTGATCCCGCTGCGCCGCCTCGCGCCCCAACTGAGCGCCCCGCTGCCGCGCTCGCGTCTCGACGCGGCATTCATCGCGCCCGAACCGGTCGTCACCACCGTCAAGCGCCGCAACGCGACCGTCGAGATCACGAGCGAGGGCCGCAACGCCGAACAGCTCGCCGCCGTCGAGCCGAATCGCGGTGGGCTACGACGCCGACGCACCTTGGAAGACAATCGCTACCGCCGCCTTCGCGGGCCTCGCCCTCGTTATGGCCGTCTTCGCCAGTGGTTCGTAGCAGTCCTGTTCGCGCTAGGCGCGCTCGTCCCGGTGTGGAAGTACCGCAACGCCCGCAACACTGCCCAGAACGGCGCCCCGCCGCGACGAGCAGCTGGCCGAGGTCCGCTCGACACTCGTACAGGCCCGCAAGAACAACGCCGCCGAGGAGCGCCGGCTGGCCGAGGGATGCAAAGCCGACCGTGAGGCCCTCGACCGCTTGATCGCGTCGCTGCCTGTCGATCGGGATTGACGCGAAGGGCAGCATCCACCGGCCGATCGAGCTGCCTGCGTACATCGTAGGAGTCGCCGTCACGCCAGGCCGCTCCCCCGGCCTGGAGGCGGTTTCACAGACCGGCTTCTCCGCCTCTACTCAGCCGCTCCTGACCGTAGGGGCCGGTATACAGGCCCCGCAAGAACGCCCACGCGTGATGACTGGATCCGCAGTGCCACAGAATGATTCGCGATACCGGGCGGGAATTCGAGCTCGCCATTGTTGCCTCCGGCCAGGACGTCGGTCCACTCGAATTCGTTGAAGCGGTGTTCGATCGTTCAATACAGCCATTGTCGTAGCGACAGCGGTGGTGGCGGTTTTGCTGGGTGCCTTCTTCGCAGTGAGTACGTGTCGCGAAGGCCGTTTGGCGGCCGGACTCCGCCGGAGCGGAGGAACCAATGACCACCGCGGCCCAGCCCTATTGACATCCACACGTACTCCATGGTTAGGTCAGTCACGTGGGTGGTAGATCGATCTACCAAAGTCGTTTCTCTCGCGCTGCGGGAGCATGAGCTTTCGACACGCCGGTCTAGCGGGAGAATTCGGCTAAATGGCCATCGTCACCGCGGCGGTCTGGTTGATCGGTTTCGCGCTCAGTTTCCACTGGCTGGGGCAGATTAGGAGAACCGCAATGTCCGAGCGGTGCAAAACGTGATGAATGGGCAGGGCGAGAACGGTCGAGATGACGCAGCAGAATGCGTCGATACTCCCGATGCGGTGTTCAGCCTCCTGGGTGACGAAGGGCAGGCGGAGGACGTCGACAGCACGGCTGCCGCCGAGCAGGAGTCGGGTGGTGGCGAGGTTGCAGATACCGCGGCGGAATCCGGCCCGGCGGCCGATAGCGATGAGTCGGTGGATGACATTTTCCGGCGCGTTGCCGAAGAGTTGATAGTCGAACGGAATTGATTCACAGTCGAATGACCAGTGCGATATTCGAGTTCTGGGATCCGGTGCGGTGGCGACCGCGGGTGGTGGTGCGGCGGTTTCGGTGTTGGGTCGAGGCTTCTGGCCGACGGCGCAGGATGGTGTGGTTGCTGGGGATCACTCTCGCGTTGTTCGTCTTTCCGGGTGTTGTCGGTGGGGTGGCTGTGGC
>NZ_JBFAAB010000042.1:0-33544 GCF_040639505.1 Nocardia sp. NPDC023852 | reverse complement strand
GGCGCCTGCCCCGCCTGCGGAGCCACCACACCACCCGGCGCAGCGTGTTGATCAGGTACCGGCGCACCCGGAACCGGCTGACCAGGCTGACCAGGCTGACCAGGAACCGCACCCGACTGACCAGGCAGACCAACACCCGACTGAGCCTGCCCACCAGGCACCGCCGACGAACCACCCGGCGGCTGACCCGGACCCGACGGTACCGCGGACTGATCCGGGCCCGACGGACCACCCAACTGACCGGGCCCAGGCGCACCGGGACGAGTGCGCGGATCCCCCGGCCGACCCGACCACGGCGTCACCGGAACCGGCGGCGCCTCACCTTCTTCGCCGGTCTCGATCTGGGGCTCTACCTCGGTAGGTGGCATCTCGTATCCTTCACAGCCCGCCGCCGAGCACGCGCTTCACGCGCACGTCGCTCGTGCTCGGCATCGACACTTCGACACACCTGCCGGTCGTGGCGTCGATGGTGACCAACTGGGTGGCGCTGACCGCGATCCCCGCGTGTGTCGGCGCGTTGCGCCGGTAGTCCCAGAAGACCAGATCGCCTGGAGACACCGCGGCCGGATCCACTCGCTGACCACATGCCCCTTGCGCCGCAAGGGTGTTCGGTAGCACTACGACGGTGGAACCGACGCCGTCGGACTGTCCGCACGCGCGCTGGGCGGAACCGCCCGTTGCCCCGGCAGAGTCCGCAGCGGGCGGCTCCGCCGCAGCGGAACCCGCGACGAGTTCGCACCGCCCTGTCGACTGCGCGGCCGAGGCGCGGTAGATGATCGACCTGGTCAGGTCCGCGGCGTCCGCACGGCCACCGGTCGCGTCCTGCGCTCCGCTCGCCGGTGCCGCCGCCAGTGTGAGCGCGAGCTCACGCGCACACTCGGCACCGATTCCCGAATTGCCCGCGAGCAAGGGCTGAGCTTGGTACGGCGCGATTTTCAGCGCGGTGACGCAGGAGCGCTGCCAGTCGGAGGCGCTCGAGTCGTCCGGCGCGATGGTCAGTGCCGCGTAGGGATTCGTGGTAGGCGCTGACGAGGCACTGGTGGCCGGGGCGGTCGGCGCGGTGGGCAGCGCCGCAGCGGCGGCACGAGTCACCGTCACGGTCTGGGAGGGATCCGGTCCCACCGCGCTGTCGCATTGGTAGTGCAGATCGGAGGCGATCGCCGATGTCGCGCCGCCGACGATCAGCACGAGGATGATGACGATGGCAAACAGACCACCCGTTACCAGTATCGCCACAATCAGCCAGGTCGGGGTTATCGAGACGATCCATATAACAGTCATCAGACGGCTGATCATCGGGTGCCCTTCCTTGAACCTGGCCAATCACAAGCGCTGGCGATCCGCGTGCGAATCAGGGATTTCTCGAACTATTCAAAATCGCAGCGGGAATATCTGGAAGCGGATTGGTAGCCGATTTCCACGGCGGCGCGAGCGAAGTAGCGCCGGTACTCGGCCGACCGGCCTGCCAATTGTTGGTGTCGGACGCATTGTTGATCTCCTCGCGAAGCCGCCGTATCCGATGGAAGTCGGTGGGGTTTTGGGATACCCATTCCGTTGCCGCGTCCACCCTGAGTGCGTGTTCGTTAGTTATCCATTTCTCCAGCCGCTCCGCTTCCCGCTTCTGGAGCGTTCTTACGTCTCCTGGGGCTTTCTCCCATCTAATAGGGGTAGCTCCGGCACTTCCATTCGCGACTTTCTGGAGGTTCTCAATAAAAGGCTGCCCAGGGTTTTCAAAATAATCATTGCCCAGCTTGACAATCCCAGCAGGCAGCGTGACACCACCGGCATTATGGTGCCGATACCTTCCGACGGCTGCTCTCAATCCACCCAACCTAGCTTCGCTCCACCCCGGATCTTGCCAATCGGATTCGAAATGCTTGTGGGCGGCGAGGACGCGCGCCAAGTGCGCCGAGGGAAGGGGCTCAGCCTCCACGTGCCGCAGAATATCCGCTTGGACCGCAGTCGCTTTCTGGGCAGTCCGCCAACCGATTCCAGCCTTCGTGAGGGCAGCACTCACGGGTTGCATGTTGCCACCGGTCAGGTTCGATATGGCCTCCGCCGCATAAGCGGCAGCTAGCTGACTCCTGGGGTGCGCTTTGGACGACCGAATGCCGTGCGCCGCGAAATCGCCCAGAGAACGGCGATCGTAATGGGGATTCTTCATCTCCTCACCGAACTCTTTCGCGATACCCCACCCCAGCCTGTCTGCATTCATTTTATCCTTCGCGCCGGGTTGGCCCGGATCACGAATCCCGCCCGCAAGCCATGAAGTGATCGGTGAACCACTGAGGGTGCTGGCCGCGGCGAACAGTCCGATCCCGCTCAGCGAGTTGCCCGCACCCGCGGTGCCCATTCCCAGAGCGGTCCCCCCACCACCACCCGAGCCTTCCCTCGCAAAGCCGCTCTGTATCGCCATCGCGAACCGGTTGGTTATCCAGTCGTTGCCGCTGTCGAGGCTCTTGCTGAGGCGCCGCAGTTGCAGGATGGCGACGATCTCGACGATCGCCCCGATGACGAACACCGACATGACCTGGCCGCGTGCCTGTTGGAACAGACTGCCCAGGAACAGCTCGTAGAGACCCAGAAAAATGACGAAGATGGCCATTCGTGCCGCCGCGACGAAGCCGTGTACCACGCTGCGGACCGTGAACGTCTGCGTCGGCCCGTACACGAACCCGCCCGCGGCGAACCCGAAGATCGACATAAACCCGTAGTAGATCGTGTCGAGCGCAGCCCAGATGACCTTGATGGCCAAGTAAGCGGCGAAAAGCAACAGAATGGCCGCGGACAGCAACAGCAGCAGACCGGCTCCGATCTGACCTACGCTCGGATTATCGGCCGCCGCATGTGCGACGGTGTCGCCGCACGCCTTCATCCCGTTCTTCACTCGGTCTTCGTCACCCGCCATGACGCCAGCCGACCATGCCGCCTTGCAGGACGGCCGGTCATCCACGATATGGCTGAAGTTCCAGACCTGCAATGGCTTTCGCCCAAAATTATCCGCCATGTCGGCCTGCATCTGCGCCACCAACTGGTTCGGATTAGGATTGCTGTTACCGTTCAAACCAGCTGCGACCGAGATACCCAGGTCACGCCCCTGCACCAGCAACCCGTCCGACGACAAGACCTCGGCCAGCGGCGCGGCCAGAAACAACGGCCCCAGAATGGCCACCGCCACCATCGTCAAGATTTGCATCATGGCCTTGGCGTGATAGCCACGCACGATGAACCACGCCACGAAGAAGGCACCGATCGCCACTGCCGTCGCCAGCATCATAGGCGTCGCAATCTGCGCCGTCAGGTTATCGGCCACCGCTTTCAACGGCGCACTGAACATGTTCAGCCACCCGAAGCCCACTGTCTGACCAGGCAACCACACCCCGGTTGTCACAAGGACCAGCCAAATTGCGAACAGGACACTGATCAGGAGCGACAGCACCGTGTTCCCGGGGTTCAACACCCCGCCGCGATTCGTAGCGAATATGTAGCTCGAAAGTTCGACCCCCGACGTGTCTTTGATACCCATCCAGCCAAGCGCGCTGTTGGGTGCCGACCCTGCTGTCAGTGCGCTGGTCTCCGCAGTGGCCAGTGGACCCACGAAGCCAGGGAATACGAACAGGACGAAGAGACCAATGAGAATCCATGCGGTCCAGCGTCGACGACGAGTCGCGACGACCCAATCACGACATCGCCGTACCACGGCCTGCGGCCGCCAGCGATCCGTATCCCACGACGCCGGTTCCCACGGCATCCCCACGGTGGGCCCGCACGGTCGAAAGCTCCGGCCGGCCTCGAAAATCATGGCACTACCTGTCGTTCCGGAAGAGAGGCACGCCCGCTGGCCGAGTTCGGTGTGCTGGTGATCGCCGCGGCACGGTCCGGACGCGCTGGGCCGAGCACTTTGCCACGGCCGATACGGTTCAACGCATCACGCATGAACATCTCGCCACGACGCTCCTCCGGCACCTGCCGACCCGCGCCGACCGGCGGCGAGGTCTCCTCTCGCAGTATCTGCAGCAGGAACGGCGCCTCTTCCAGGTCGACGCCGAGCCATTCCAAGCTATTGCGCGCCAGAGTCTCATCGCGCTGCCGGAATACGAACCGGTTGGGAATCAGATTGTGTGCCGCCCCCTGAAAGTCGGTGGCGGGGTCGTGCGAGGCCAGTCCGATCGCGGCCAGGTGCTTGCGGCCGTCGCGGCTGAAGTCCGAAGTCACCGCCGAGCCGACCTGGGTTTGGGTGAAATGGTGGGCCTCGTCACCGACCAGCAGCCCGAATCTGCCGTTGTCGGTGAGGAAGGCTTCGCGGGCGGCGACACCGACCAGTTCGTACAGCGCGGTGCCGAGCCGCTTCGTCAGCGGCAAGCGGTTGTACAAATGTGGCGTGGTGAGTTCCTCGGCGGTCGGCAACGCGAGGTGATGACTGCGGACCACGGTAGCCGCGGCGTTGAGTCGTAGCGGTCGCAACTTCGGGTCGAAGAGCACCGGAACCCGCTCGACGATGGTGCCGAGTCGCGCTGCCAGATCGGCGTACTCGTCTCCGATCCCCGGGTCGTCACGCAGCCGCCGGACGACGTGGAAGAGGTCGAGCAGACTTTGGATGCCATGTTCGGCAATCGCTTTGGGGGTCAACAGGTTGGCGGCGGCGGCTCCGGCTCCGGAGGTCGGCGACAGGTCGAGCAGCGGCAGAATCGAGTCCAGCGCTCGCTCCCCGGCGATCCGTGGGCCGAACAGGCGAAGCGGATCCAGTGACACGCTCGGATTGGCCAGGTCGATCACGACGGCGTCGTCGATCGCGGACGCGAAATGCTCCCACTCGCCGACCTGGCTTCGGTCGATAGCCAAGAACTGGCCGCCCATATCGTGCACGAGAACGGCCATGAGCTTGAGGAAATAAGACTTGCCCGACCCGAGTTCGCCGGTGACCGCGAACGACGCGGACAGGTCGTGCAGCGCCGCCTCCATGATGCCGAAGTGGATCGGCTCGAATTGGCCGGACAGCAGGTTGACCCCGATCACCGGGCCACTGTCGTCGCCGATCTGGCTGGTGGTGAACGGTACGAAACCGGCCCACATATCGGATGGCACGATATGTGCGAAGTCGTCGAACGCGCGGCGCGGCGGGTTGCCCGGTATCAGCATCGACCACAGGTCGACCTGTGCACCGACCGGCGCGGTCATCTCCACCTGGAACCGCTTGTAGCGGCGCTTGAGCGCATTCACCGCGTCCAGCGTCGCGTCGCGCGAGGGCCCGCCGATGGCGATGACGGTGGTGAACGACACCTCCGACTCGCCACCGTTGACCTCGAAGTGCTGGTTGTATTCACCGAGCATCTGTGCCTTGGACATCAACGTGTTCTGCGCGAAGGAGACCTCCTGGTCACGCTGGTCCATCTGCTCGCCCAGACGCCGCAGATTCAGCTCGTTGTTCTTCAGCACCTGCTCGGCGGGCTTGGTCGACACCCGCATCCCCCAGTCGACCGTGACGTCCCCTAGGCCCTCGAGCACGTTGAGGAACTCACTGCCGCCGGGAAAGGTCATGCCCGAATAGGGAAAAGAACGGGGTGTGAGCATCGCCTGGTAGGACGGCCGATACACGGAGTCCGGCTGCACCACCTTGACGACCGGAACGAACGACGGACGGACTCTCCGGTTGCTGTCGGCCTGCGCTCCTTCATCGAGCGCAGCGGAGCGGAAGACGGCGGACGTCGCGTCATCCAGCGCTCCGGCCCTGGTCGGTGCGACCGGCTCGCCGACCGCGCCGCGGGACAGGTAGTGCTCCCACAGCCACTGGAACAGCGCGGCGGGCACGGGAACCGGATCGAAATCGGCCCCGATGCGGGAGAGGATCGTGCTCGCTTCCTCGTCGTAGGCGTCCAGCTCGGCCCGCGAGACCGCGGTGGCGTCGATCGTGGTCGTGCTGCCTCGCCACATCCGCGACAGCGCGGAGACGCCTGAGTTGGCGGCGCCGACCGGAATCGACAGCAAATAGATCCGCGTCTGCGGCGTGATCGCCCGGACTCGTTCGTATGAGGCAACCACCTCATCGGCGTAGTCCTCGCACTCGTCCAGGTCGACGCCTTCCACCATCTTGGTGAGCACGTCGATGGTATTCAGCCGCGCCTGGATGCCGAGCAGCAAGGAACCGTTCGGCAGGTTGTTGATCAGCGCATGATGGGCGATCTTCACATCGTGCTTGTCGCTGGCCTTGCGCAGGCCGTAGCCGAGCGGGTTGATGAAGTATGTAGCGGTGACCAGCCCCGAATGGGTGAACTGAAGGTTGCCGCGGATCGCCGCGGTGGGCTGGAGATCTCGTCCGAATGCCATCAGGGGCTTCCTCCGGATGTCTGTTCGTTGCCGTTGCCGTTCATCCGGTCCCGCAGGTCGGCGCCGCTACCGCCGGCCCCGATCACCTCGAGCAGCCGAAGATCAGTCTTGGTGTCCGCCGGGCCCACGGCCCGTCGATCGGGAAGGAGAAGAACAACGGTCTCCTCGACGAACATGGTGTGGCGCACCGAATCGCCGGTGATCGGCATGCCCGAAGCGGACACCGGCTTGCGGTAGACGATCAGCCTGCCGAGCCACATCGCCCGCGATGTCATCCGGACACCGGTGTACGGCACCAGTCCGAGCGTGAAGACCGCCATGATGGTCAAGGCCAGACCGGCCACGAAGGTAACCGCCGGGTTGACCGGGAAAGTCATGGCACACACCGACGTCACCAACATCAACGTGACGCCTCCGGCGACCTGGGGCAGGGTGTACGGCCCGAACGGGAGTTTCTGCCCGTTCTGCGCCTTGCCGATCATCGTGGGAACACGTTTGATCGGCGTGAACACCTTGATCACCTGGACCTGGGTCATCGATAACCACCGATGGGGTGATCGGGAACGATGATGTTGGAGTCCGTACGCGCATAGTTGACGAGGGTGGGCAGCACCCAGAACAGAACCGCCGCGAGAACCGCCGACCCGGCGACCGCGAGGATCTTGGCCGGGGACAGCCTCGACCTCGCCGCTTCGGAAATCAACACCCCCATGCTGAGGATGGTGATCAGAATCAATCCTGCCCAGCGAACGAAGATCAGCACGCCATAGAGGATGTTGCTGAGATTACCCATTGGGCTGCCTCTTCTCTGATCAATTCTGTGTCGCCGGCGGGATATTCACCGACGTCGAAGGTGGCGAGGTCGAACTGGTCGGCGCGCCGCCGTGGGAATCCTGACCCGCGACCACCGCTAGCGGACTCGACAGGGCGGGAACCGGATCGATCGACACCACCTGCCATTGGCCCCCGTTGCGGACCATCGTCAGCGGGTAGGCCAGCGTCGCGGTGGCGCCGGTATCGGCTTTGGGGTTGATGGTGGCCAGCACCTGGGCCTTCGCGCCGCCGGAACCGCAGGCCGCGTTGTCGGCGGTGAGCGCGACCAGCTCGACGGCGGTGAACGGAGCCGGTTTCAGCGCGGCGAGGCCCGCATCGGGCGTGGTGTAGCGGGCTACGTCACCGGTGCCTGCCAACAACGCGCCCAGGAATCCGGCCGCCACCTGGGACAGCGGCGTATCCGCCGCGCATGGCGAGGAGTAGGCCAGCGCGAGGTCGGCACCCTTCCCGGGCGGCGGGACCACGGCGGGCACCGACAGCGCCCGTAGCCGCCCGTCGGAAACCGACACCGCGACCCGGTAGAACTGTCGTGTCTCGGGAGTCCCACCGGTTCCGGTCTTGCCGATCCGGACCGACACCGTCACCGACCAAACGTCCAGGCTGCTGGTGGACACGGTACGCGAAACATAGACGACCGAGGGGTCGGACACCTGTCGCGCGGAGGTCGGCAACGCGATCTGCTGACCAGAGCCGACGAATTCGCCGACTCGCTCTTGCTGTCCCGCAATGGCGGTCAGATAGGTCACCACGAACTGTTCGGCGAAAGATCCGGCCAGTTGCGAACGGCCGACAATCGCGGTTGTCGAATCATCGGACGGCGGAGGCGGACCGGAGTCGAACACACTGAGGATCGCGTGGCCGCCGCCGAGGACGGCGAGCACCGCCAGCACCGCGACCAAGATATTGTCGCGGCGGCGGCGCGCGGCCATCCGGCGAAGCAAAGCTTCACCCGAATCTGCCGGTCCGCGACCCACTGTCCTCACTCTCGAAATGGTAGAGAGCACATGCGATCCCAACCGGCCGGCCGTTCCCAGCGGTGGGAATCAGCTTTCAGCAGGCAGGGTTGCTTTTCATCCTGCCCGCAAGCCAGTGCCGCAATTGGTCGTCGTAGCCGATCGGCGCACTGCGCTGCCGTGGCTCCACGACCTGGCGATGGGTTTCCAGCAGCGGAACGTCGTCCGCGACCCGAACGAGTTGCGCGATAGCGAGCTGCCTGCTCGAGTACCCGGGGTACGGGTAGAGCAGAAGCGAGGTCGGCGTGTAGCCGCCGCCGTAATTGAGCAACCGCAGGGTCACCCCGGCGCTGTCGCCGGACCGGAGCCGGTCGCCGAGCTCCACCAACCGGGAGCGATCATCGGGATGGAACACGTCAACGGGTCGGAAGAGATAGTCCCAGCGGATCCACGGCGCGGGGTCGGTGAGCCAGTGCGAGATGCTGGTGTACTCGAGCTGGAGGACAGCCAGGTGCGTCCCCGCGCGACGATGTGCCTCGCGCAACCCGATTCGCTCCAACGTCGGCCACGCCGGCGGCACGTTCTCCGATGTGACATCCTCGATCAGCAACCAAGCGCCGCGGGTCCGCTCGTCGTCCCGGGCGCGGATGGTGATGCGCCACTGCGCGGGACGCCCGAAACCGGACACGACGGTGGTGTCGAACTGCATCCGGTCACCGGGCTTGGGTTCGTAGAGCAGGTCGAGGACTTGCGCGTGCCGATCGAAGCTCGACAGTCGGTGGAACAACTCCGCGATGGACATCCTGGGTACATATTGTTCGGCCGTGCTGCCGGACAACCTGGTGATGCCACTCGGCTGCTGGATGGTCTGCGTGCCGAGGTCCCAGATGGCGCCCACCGCGGGACGAAGGACAGGCACCCGCTCGGCGGCTGGTCCCAGCCACAGCCGCACCGCGTGGACATCCCCAGCCGGGCCGAAGACCGGCCTGATCAGTAGTTGGTGTCGACCGGAGCTTGTTTGGATTGCCAGGTCGATGTCCTGCGCCTGCTCGTGCGCCGTGCGGATGGCCTCGGTCAACCCCGTGGTCGTCAGCTTGTCATAGAGCGCGGGCGCTTTGGACAGCAATCGCTGCAATACCCGTTGCCAGCTCGCGAACTCGCGCGGTGCATCCCCCACCGACGCCACCGACATGCAGTCGGGCGCCAACGTCTCGATAGTCACCCATGGAATCACTGCGCCACTTCGCTTCGCACTTCGCCCGTACCAGCCGATCCTCCGGATCCACCTCAATCCGGATCAGACATCTTGCGACTCAGGCAATGTACCGTTATTCAGCGGCTCAATCAACCCGTAAGTGACTCGTTGCTACGAAGTGTGCACCACTTTCACCCACGACACGGCGGGTGTTCATTTTGTTCGTATTTTGTTCAGTTGGGCCGACTTGAAGCGGCGCGCGCCCCGACGGCACATCGAGCGCTATCCCCGGCCGATTCCCCCGCTTTCACGCAGCTAACCCCAACGAGCGTCCGAACCTCTTCTCTCGCAGAGTATTACGTTGCCGGCATGCCCAAGTCACCCGCCCTGCGCGGACACCGCGAGCACACCGGCACCGGCAAGCAGCGCGACTTCGCCGAGTTGAGAGGGAACAACACGCAGTCCAGGCAGGAAGCTCAGTCTGGCGTGCGTGGCGACCGCTTCGCCCAGCGGTTTCCACAGCGCGGGACCAGCTTCGGCCAGCGAGCCGCCGAGCACGACCAGGTCCAGGTCGAGCAGCGCGGCCACCGACGCGACCGCTCGGCCGAGCGCCGTGCCCGCCCGGCCCAGCGCAGCCGCGGGGATGTCCTCGCCCACGCGGGCGGCCTCTACGAGCTCCGAGACCGAGTTGCCCGCCCAGCCCTGCTCGCGGGCCCAGCGCACAGCCGACAGACCACCGGCAACTGCTTCCAAGCAGCCGCGTCCGCCGCAGAGGCAGCGATCGTCGAAACCAGGGACCAGGACGTGACCGACATGTCCCGCATTACCGGTCCGCCCGACGACCACGAATCCGCCGACCAAGACCCCGCCGCTGATGTGGTGAGACAGCGTGACAACCAGCGCGTCCATCACATTGCGTGTGGCACCGAGATTTCGTTCGGCCAGCGCCAGGCATACACCGTCCAGCGCGAGCTGGACCGAAGCCTTGGGAAACAACTTTCGCGCGGCCTCGGCGATGCCGAAACCCGTACGCCACTCGGGAACTTCCGAGGGTGCGACCACTCCGGCTGCCATGTCGATCGGTCCGGCCGAGGCGATGCCGAGGCCAGTGACCTCGGCGCCGCCCGCGACCTCGAGCAACAGTTCTCGACACCGGTCCCACGCGCCGACCGAGGGGACCGGAATCTGCCGGATGTCATCGACGCCGACCTCGGCGCCGACCCGACTCGCCGCGAACCTCGATGAACCGATCTCCAATGCCAACACTGTCATGAGTTACGCACCACCAAGAAGAGATCCGACGTCGAGAGGTCCACGCAGCATAGTCACAGGCCGTCGGTTCCGGTCGGTTTCAGTGGTTGTCCGAGCACGATGTGCCGACGGGGTGCGGGGAGAGTGGATACAGTGCGCAGCGGTCGAGGGCCGTTGCGGATGATGCGCATTGGGCGCTTGTGGTCGATCGGGGCGGCGCGGTGCCGGTCCAGGTTCTCGATGACGCTGCCGGAATTGTCATAGGCGATGCCCGCCCAGATCATCGCGCGGGGACCGTCGCCTCGGGCGGTAAGCGTCTGGGCCAGCTGGCTGCACTGAACGAAGAGGGGGCAGTTCTGGCAGGTTCGGACCGCCGCTCGCCAGGCATCCGGAGTTCCGGTGTCCATATCCCAATTGTCGGGCACGTCGGCACAGGGTGGCCGCTGGTTCGACTTTGCCGGAATCGACGAGATCTTTGCTCCTGCAAGGGATCCCGTGTCCATCGGAAGGGTTCGCGTAATGCTCATAGCCATCTCCGGGGATGCCGAGGGCACGCCTGATACAGGTGCGTGTCCCATGGATCGGACGGTCATCGGGGCTGCTCGACAGTCCCCGGAATACCAGCCGCGATAAGCTGGTCTATGCACGGTAGCCCACTGTTGCCCAGGGCACAACCTCTTGTCCCGCTACGTAACGGCTCATTGACCTCGCAGCAACACCCAGCTACGGTTTCTAACGGCCCGTTATCAAACGGACCATTTTCCACGGGGGCCCGACTATGGTTTCCTTTTAAACATGGCTGCAGACTCTGAATTCACGATCGACGAACTGGCACGGGCAGCCGACACCACCGTGCGCAGCGTCCGCGTGTACCACGAGCGAGGGCTTCTGCCTTCGCCGGAAGTACGCGGGCGGATCGGGTACTACGGGTCGGACCACCTCAACCGGCTGCAGACCATCAGCCGTCTGCTGGGGCGGGGTATGAAGCTGAACGGCATCAGGGAGCTGCTCGAAGCCTGGGACCGCGGCGACGGGCTTGCAGAGGTCCTCGGCGTGAAGGAGGCGAACGGCGCCGGACCGGAGTCGGAGGCCACCACCGAGCCTGACGACGACTACGCAGAGCTGCCGGAGTACGCCAAGCAGGCACTGGCCGCCAGCGAGGATCCGCTCGAGGCGTACCGAGTCACCAACCCGCGTTGCTGTGATCTGGCCACCCGGCTCAACGACACCGGATTGCCGGTGCAGGACACCTTCCACTTGGTCGAACGGCTGAGAG
Organism: Nocardia sp. NPDC023852; assembly: GCF_040639505.1. NCBI lineage: Bacteria > Bacillati > Actinomycetota > Actinomycetes > Mycobacteriales > Nocardiaceae > Nocardia > Nocardia sp. NPDC023852. The sequence goes on along the minus strand of NZ_JBFAAB010000042.1, from coordinate 21,711 downwards.
CTGATTGCGACCGCATCGCCGACCGTTTCGCCACCGAGTTGTTCTACCGCTTGGCGGGACAGGCGTATGAGGAATCCCCCCGCACGCCGCGAGATCGCACCAAGCTGGAGACCGACCTGGCGATCGCCCGTTTGATCGTGACCCGGGCGGCCTCCGAACTGATCGACCAGGCGTTCGCTCGACACTCCGAGCTGCCACCGCCCAAGCTGCCCAGTCCGTCCCCGCTGTCCAGCGTGCCCACAGTGCCGTCGCCGCCGGTGCCCGGCCCGCAGCCCGCGGTCGACCGTTGACGATGTAGCGGTTCCCCTCTCTCCTTGACGAGTCGCGTTTCAAGCGGCCGAGTATGACGAGGTTCTTCCGGCCGTAGTCCCGGACCGACGCGCCACCGGGTCGTCCGGACTCATGATCAGCGCGGCCGCCGCCATCTTCCCAGGCGACGATTCTCGCACCCACTCGCGGCCACGGCTGGGACGAACACGTCCGCTCGATCCGAATGAAGGCGGGCACGAACATCCGATATACGTACGTTAGGTCTCGTTCCACGTTGAATACCTACGTAGACAGACTTGTTCGCGTCTTTGAAATCTGTTCACTAGTTGCGACAACCGAATGCTCACAGCGCACAGCCTTGTTCGGTGAACAATGGCTGGCAAATCGACAAACGACCCTTGCGTATCACCGATGCTGAAGTGTTGCCGAGCGACACAGAGCCTCCGGCTCGGCGCGGGAGGCCAGTGATCCAACGCTCCTCCAGATCGATATTCGCGTCGGTTATGGCATGACGAACTCGCCTCGCGCACTTACGTATACCGATCCCTTGGTTGTGGACGCCGAAGCGGTGTCCATCAGGCTCGGAGGGTGAGTAGACCACCGAGTGGATCACCGCGTCGGCTCATCAAGAAGCCGAGTCCGGGTCGCGTGAGCGTAACGGCCTCACACCAGCCGGTTGTCTACTCCAGGTGACGGCGACTCAGGTGCCGGATACCGTGCTTCAGCAGAAAGGCCGTCGGGGGTTCGGGAATGGAGTGGAGCCAGCTCCACCCATCTTTCAGCCACCCACAACCACCCCCCGGAGGTGATCCGCGCCGCCGGAGTCGCCGGCTCCGATCCATCACCGGGCAACACGAGCCGGTCGCTTGCCGGAACTCCTGCGACGCAGGCTCCATGACAATCCCTCGACGGAGCAGTTGCGGCCGAGGCAATCGCACCGTCGAGATTTCCAATTATGGTCGGGGTGACAGGATTTGAACCTGCGACCCTCCGCTCCCAAAGCGGATGCGCTACCAAGCTGCGCTACACCCCGTTGCCCTCGCGACGGTCCGGCCGCCGACGAGGATGAATGCTCCGTGGAGCGGGTGACGGGAATCGAACCCGCACCATCAGCTTGGAAGGCTGAGGTTCTACCATTGAACTACACCCGCAGGCATACGACACCGATGGGATCGCCACGATGTCGTGTGCGACCCGACTCTACCGAACCCTCCTTCCTAAAAGCCAATCAGTCCCCCGCACAGCGAATTCTCGCTGGTTTGGGCTGACCGGCCTGCCTCCCGATGCCGCCGGCATGCCAGAGGACCGGCGGGAGCACGCGCGGCGAAATTTAAAGGAAGCATTTCCTCGAAAGTCTGGCGTCTCGGGTACCGGACGGTGAAACATGGATGAGGCGTGACGACTCCCGTCAGGGGAGCCGTAGCCCAACAGCGGTCACCGGTCACGCCAGGAATGCCGCGCAAGAGGGGTTTCCGATGGGGACCGCACGACTCGCCGTAACAGTTTGCATGCTAGGCACGTTGCTCAGCGCCGGGTGCGGTGCCGACAACAGATCGGAGCAACGGCCACCGAACACGACACCGTTGCGCACACCGTCGGCTACCCGCACGGCAACCACCGCACCACAGGTCAACACGCCGGCACCACGGGAGACGACCCTCCTGCCGACCACCCAGGCATTCGCGCCGCGGATCGCCGAGCCGCCACCGCGGCCACCGACGGCGGAATCGCGACCGGCGGCTGCGGTGACACCACCCGCTCCCGCAGTCCCGCCCGCAGGCAGCGTTCGCTATTCGAGCTGCGCCGACGCGAAAGAGGCAGGCACAGCGCCGCTGCACCGAGGCGAGCTCGGCTACAGCTCGAGACTGGATAGGGACGGCGATGGCGTCGCGTGCGAGAACTGATTCCTGTGGGACCGACAGTGGCCCGTCAGCCCGGACCGGGACCGACACCCGTGCGCCACCCGCTGCCAGCGTGTCGCCCGCGCGTCGGAGAGCGATTTCGCAGCGAACGAATTGAGGTGTAACACCTCACCGATGGAAGCGATCACATACCTGATCACCTTTCGCGAGGGATCGAGAACACGTTGCAAAACTGGGCGTTTCGATGCCGATTGGCTTGCTAGGATCCTTTTTGCCGGACGGGGGTATCTGGAAAGGGGGCGGTGAGCGTGCGCCGAACCAGGTGGACACAACCGCGTAGCAGTGAGAACGATCGGGGTGGCGCCGGCGCCCGTGCCAGAATTGGGCACCTGAGTACCGACGTCATCCACACCGGGTGAGTTCGATGTCGACGAATATCGAGCCCCCGGTAGCCACCATGGCCCGAGCATGGGCCCGTGCGGTGTGCGCCGAGCCCGGTTCGGGCGCGGCCCCCGAACAGCTGGAGCCGGTACTGATCGAGATCGTCGAGCGACTGCTCACGCTCGCCAGGTCCGAGCCGTTCCCCGTGCTCAAAGCGCGAATGCTCGGGGCCAGGCTCGCCGAGGCGCCTTTCGACCGGATCCGGATGCTCGCGCAGGCATCCAGGTGGCTGCTCGGTTTTCCCTCTGGCGCACCAGGCTCGCTCGTAGCCACCCGCTGGCCGCTCGTGGCCAGTCAGGCCATCGACAGTTACGCGCAGGCGCTGCAGGAGCGGGCACTCGCGCAGCAGGAGCAAAATCTTTCGGCCAAGGTGTCGCTGCGGGTGCAGGAGATCGCCGCGTTGCAGCATCGGCTGCGCCACGAGGCTACACATGACGCGCTTACCGACCTGGCCAACCGGACACTGCTGCAGGACAAGGTACGGCTGATGGCGACCGATCCGACTTGCGGTATCGGGCTGCTGCTGATCGACCTGGATCGGTTCAAACAGATCAACGACGGATACGGCCACGCGATCGGCGACGAGGTGCTGGTCGAGCTGGCCCACCGACTGCGCGAAGCCTGTCCGCCGAACACGGTGATCTGCCGGTACGGCGGTGACGAGTTCGTGCTCGCCATCAACCCGCACCGCAACATGCTCAGCGATCTCGCACACCGGATCGTGGCAGCGCTGCGTGACCCGGTGTGGTCGTCGGCGGGACCGGTTCCGGTGTCGGCGAGCGTCGGCACGGCCTACAACCCGCCGGGCACCCCGTGCGATTTCACCGATCTGCTTCGCCGCGCCGACCGTGCGATGTACGCCGCGAAAACGGCGGGTGGTCGCCGGTTCGCGTTCGCCGACGAGCCGGAGATCAACACGGCCGTCGCGGGCTGACGCGTTCCACAGACCAGCTTTTCCGCCTCGCGATCGGCGCCGTCGGGTCAGCCCGGTTGGCAGGTGGGGCACCAGAAAAGGTTTCGCGCTTCCATGACCTGATGGGCGATCGGCGTGCCGCACAGTCGGCACGGTGCGCCGTGGCGTCGATAGACATAGGTACGCGGACGATCGGGCGAATACGAGGGCTCGCCGTGATCGTGCTCTGGTCGGACCACGACCATCTTTCCGACGCGCACCCCCACGCGCATCAGCGCGCCGAGATCGGCCCACATGGACGCCCACTCGCCGTCCGTCAGGGCGGTGCCGGGCCGATGCGGCGAAACCCGATGCCGGAACAGCAGTTCCGCGCGGTAGACGTTGCCGACTCCGGCGACCACCTGCTGGTCCATCAGCAGAGCGCCGATCGGCCTGCGCGAGCGACGAATACGGTGCCATGCGCGATCCGGGTCGGCGCCACGGCGCAGCGGATCCGGGCCGAGCCGATCGGTGAGCGCGGAAACCTCAGGTGCGAACAGGATCTCGCAGGCGGTCGGCCCGCGTAGGTCGGTGCCGAAGCCGGGCTGTCCCTGCGGCGCCCCGATCATCCGCATCCTGACCTGTCCGACCGGCTCCCCCATCGGCAGCTCGGACTCGCTGAATTTGCCGTAGAGACCCAAATGCACGTGCACAACGAGACCCGAATCGTAATGGTGGAGCAGGTGTTTTCCCCATGCCTCCGCCTTGGTCAGCACCTGACCGTCCACCCGGGCGGCGCCAGCCGCGAATTTGCCCTGCGGGCTGGATACGCGCACCACGCTACCCGCGAGGCGACGCTGATGCAGCCGCGCGAGACGGTGCAGCGTATGTCCTTCCGGCACAGCCGTACCGCGGTGCGCTCAGTACGCGGGGACCGGCGGTGCGACGCCGGTCTTCTCGTATTCGGCGAGGATGTCGATGCGCCGCTGGTGGCGTTCCTCATTCGACCACGGGGTCGCGAGGAACGCGTCAACGATGGCCAGCGCTTCTTCGGTGGAATGCATGCGGCCGCCGATACCGATCAGTTGCGCGTTGTTGTGCTGGCGGGCCAGCTGGGCCGTCTCGACGCTCCAGGCCAGCGCGCAGCGGGCACCGGGCACTTTGTTCGCGGCGATCTGTTCGCCGTTACCGCTGCCGCCGAACACCAGGCCCAGGCTGCCGGGATCGGCCACGGTGCGGCGGGCCGCCTCGACGCAGTAGGCAGGGTAGTCGTCGAGCGCGTCGTACTCGAGCGCGCCGCAGTCCACGATGTCGTAACCCGCCTGCCGCAGGTGAGCCTTGACGTGATTCTTCAGTTCGAAACCGGCATGGTCGGCACCCAGGTATACGCGCATGGCAGGCATTGTGTCAGGCCGCCGCACCAGGCTCACGACAGGGCACACGCCCTCGATCGACACCGCGGTGTGTCTGCACGAATCGACCGCTACGCCAGCTGTGTTCGCGGCCACAGGCCGACAAGTCCGGCGGGCAGCCATATCGGCAACTGGACAGCAACTGAATAGAGTTCATCCCATGCAGCAGCACGAACCCCCACCGCACGACCGAGCCGGACAGCAGGCCGACCCACAGGCCCAGCAGGCAGGGTGGGCGCGGGCTCACGACACGCCCGCCACACCCCCCAGCCAGCCACATCCGGGCTCGTATCCCACCGGCCCATCGGGTTCGTATTCGTCGGTGCCATACCAGCACAACCCTTATCCGAGCGTGCCGATGCCACCGGTTTACCCACCGCAGCGGCAGCCGCGCGGCCTCTCGCCGTTCGGCATGCCTGCCAGACATAACTGGGAGATCCCGATGCTCGTCATCGTGATCGCGCTGACGGTCTTCGCCTATCTGATCGCGCTGCTGCTACTGGCGACCGGCAACTTCGACCAGTACGTTCTCGCGTTCGCGGCCGCGCCGCTGCTGCTGTGGTTGGGCCGCGGCATCAGCTACGCGACCCAGCGGGTGAACGGCGTGAAGATGTCGCCGACCCAATTTCCCGAGGGATATCGGCTCGTGGTGGACGCGGCCGCCCGCTTCGGCATGACGAAAGTGCCGGACGCGTATGTGGTGCTCGGCAACGGCAAGATCAACGCGTTCGCCAGCGGACACGGCTTCCGTCGCTACGTCGTGGTGTACAGCGATCTTTTCGAGATCGGCGGCGCCGCACGCGAACCCGACGCGCTGGCGTTCATCATCGGCCATGAGGTCGGCCACATCGCGGCCGGGCACACCTCCTACTGGCGACAGCTCGGGATGTTCCTGGTGCCATTCCTTCCGATCATCGGAAGCTCGCTGATCCGCGCGCAGGAGTACACCGCCGACAACCACGGCTACTGCAATCGGCACATCGGCGCGCCCGCCGCGATGGGCACGCTGGCCGCGGGCAAGTACATGAACAAGCTGGTCGGCTTCGACGAGATGGCCGACCGGGCGGCATTCGAGAAGGGCTTCTTCGTCTGGGCCGTGAACGCCACGTCCAGCCACCCGGTGCTCACCTGGCGGATGTGGGCGCTGCGCGACCGCAGCAGGCACGGCAAGCTGTTCCTGCGCCCGAACCCGCCGGTGAGCACCGGATAACCTCCGCCCGACGGCTGTCGGAGTTCCTAGGTCAGGTTCCGACCGATGAGTCCGCGGAAGTCCGTCCCATCACCTGTGCGAGGCCCGCGCGCCGCGGCACTCGCACACCGACGCTCAGTCGAACGACGGATCCTCGGTCCGGGTTCGCTTGAGTTCGAAGAAGTGTGGATAGGACGCCAGCGCGACGGCGCCGTCCCAGAGTTTGCCCGCCTCCTCGCCGCGCGGAATGCGGGAAAGGACGGGGCCGAAGAACGCGGTCCCGTTGATGTGGATGGTCGGGGTACCGACGTCCGGTCCCACCTTGTCCATCCCCTCGTGATGACTCCGGCGCAGCGCCTCGTCATAGTCGGTGCTGTCGGCCGCCGCGGCCAGTTCGGCAGGCAGACCGACCTCGGCGAGCGAGTCGGCGATCACCGCGGCAAGGGTCTCCTTGCGGCTCTCCCGCTCGTATTCGGCGCGCCGGTTGTGGATGCGGGTGCCCATCGCGGTGTAGAGCGGCGACAGCACCTTATCGCCGTGCTCCTGCGCCGCGGCGATGGCGACTCGGACCGGGCCCCAGCCGGTGGCGAGCAGCTCCTGATACTGCGGGGGCAGATCTTCTTTGTCCTCGTTGAGCACCGAAAGGCTCATCACGTGGAATCGGGCATCGATGTCCCTGACCTGCTCGACCTCGAGGATCCAGCGGGACGTGATCCAACACCAGGGGCACAGTGGGTCGAACCAGAAATCGGCGACGTCCTTGGTGGCTTTGTCGGTCACGGGTGGATTCCTCTCGATCGGGTCCTGGATGGGCGGCGGGGCATACCCCGTCGCCATACCGACCAACCACGTCGACGCGCGATTCGTTCCCACCCGACACACCGTTTTCCCGAGCTGTCGCGCGGCTGCCAGTAGGGTTGGTCGGCAGGATCCCGGTTCCCTTCCGCGAAGGAGTCCGCTATGAGTTCTGATCAGCGTTTCGTCATCGTCGGCGGCGGGCTGGGCGCGGCCAAAATCGCGGAAGCCTTGCGTGCCAAGGACTTCGACGGAACCGTGACGCTGATAGGAGCCGAGGACCGGCTGCCCTATGAGCGTCCGCCGCTGTCGAAGGAGCACCTCACGGGCAAGAAGGAGCTGAGCGAGTTCACCGTCGCTCCCGCCCAGTGGTACCGCGACCATCATGTCGAAGTCCGGCTCGGCACCACGGTGACCGGGCTCGACACCGCGGCGAAGACGGTCACCCTGCCCGACGGTTCGACAGTGCCCTACGACAAGCTGGCCCTCGCTACCGGCTCCACGCCGCGCACGCTGCCGATTCCCGGGGCGGACGCGCCCAATGTGCACACCCTGCGCACCATCGAAGACTCCGACACCCTGATCGATCTGTTCGGCAGCGCACGCCGGATCGTCATCATCGGCGCGGGCTGGATCGGATTGGAGGTGGCGTCGGCGGCCCGTGCGGCCGACGTACAGGTGACCATTGTCGAGACCGCCGACCTCCCGCTGCTCGCCGCGCTGGGTCCGGAGATGGGCGAGGTGTTCGCCGACCTGCACCGATCGCACGGAGTCGATTTCCGGTTCGGCGCGCAGGTCGCCGAGATCACCACGCAGGACGCCATCACGACCGCGCTCGCCGACGGTGTCCGGCTCGGTGACGGCAGCACGATCGAGGCCGACGCGGTACTGATCGCGGTGGGCGCCCGCCCTAACGTCGAGCTGGCCGCCGAGGCCGGGCTCGCGGTAGACGGCGGTGTGCTCGTCGACGAGCATCTGACCACCAGCGATCCGGACATCGTCGCCGTCGGTGACATCGCCGCGCAGCAGCACCCGGTCCTCGGCACACGCGTCCGGGTGGAGCACTGGGCGAACGCGCTCAACCAGCCCGCGGTCGCGGCCGCGACCATGCTCGGCAAACCAGCCGCCTACGACCGGCTGCCCTACTTCTTCACTGATCAGTACGACCTCGGCATGGAGTACACCGGCTATGCGGCGCCGGGCGGCTACCGCAGGGTCGTCGTGCGCGGCACCCTGGCGGCGCGCGAGTTCGTCGCGTTCTGGCTGGACTCGGACAACCGGGTACTCGCAGGGATGAACGTGAACGTCTGGGATGTGTCCGACCGGATCAAAGAACTGATCCTGTCCGGCGAGCCGGTCGAGCCGGATCGGCTCGCCGACGTGACCATGCCGTTGTGATGTGAATCACTCTCAGAACAACGTCGAATCGGCGCGGCGAGCTCCGACCTTTCCTCGAGCGCTCCAAACGGGCGCTCCGAACGGCCCGGAGCCGGAAAAGAGGAGTCGAACTATGAAGTACATGCTGCTGAAGACCTATGCACCCGCCGCCTACTGCGACACTCCGATAACCGAATGGTCGCCGGAAGAGATCAAGGCGCACATAGACTTCCAGCGCGCACTCGGTGCACAGTTGGCCGAGTCAGGGGAATTGGTCGACGGACAGGGTCTGGCTGGTCCGGCCGAAGCACGAGTGGTCAGCTCGGACGGTCGGTCGGCGCCGGTGGTCACCGACGGGCCGTTTCCGGAGACCAAGGAGTTCCTGGCCGGGTACTGGATCGTCGACGTGGACAGCCCCGACCGGGCCTACGAGATCGCCGCGCAGGCCTCCGCCGCACCCGGCCCCGGCGGCAAACCGATCGGCGAATACATCGAAGTCCGCGCGGTGATGGGCGCTCCCGCCACCGAGCAGTGAGCGACCGGCGTGCGGTGCCCGACGACACACCGCTCCCGGCGAGCACCGAGGACCTGCTGCGCGTACTGGCGCCGCAGGTTCTCGGAGCGCTCGTCCGCCGATTCGGCGATTTCGACACGGCCGAGGACGCACTGCAGGAGGCAATGCTGGCGGCCGCGACACAGTGGCCGTCCGAAGGTCTGCCGGACCATCCACGGGCCTGGCTGATCCAGGTGGCGCAGCGTCGGATGGCCGACGCAGTGCGCGCCGAGGTGGCCCGGCGGCGCAGAGAGAACACCGCCTTCGAACGCGACGTCACCGATGCCGCCCCCGTCGACCACGACGACACGCTCGCGATGCTGTTCCTGTGCTGCCACCCCGCGCTGTCGCCGGCCGGTGCCATCGCGCTGACCCTGCGGGCGGTCGGCGGCCTCAGCACCGAGCAGATCGCGCGCGCCTTTCTGCTGCCGGAAACGACTATGGCGCAACGGATCACGCGGGCGAAGAAGAAGCTGGCCACGTTGGATCGGCCGTTCGCGCGTCCCGGCGGCGCGCAGTGGCACGAGCGGGTCGGCGCGGTCCTGCACGTGCTGTACCTGATCTTCAACGAGGGCCACACCACCAGCTCCGGATCGTCGCTGCACCGCACGGACCTCTCCAGCGAGGCTATCCGGCTGGCCAGGGCGGTGCACCGGCTGCTGCCCGACGACGCCGAGGTCACCGGACTGCTCGCGCTCATGCTGCTCACCGATGCCCGGCGCGCGGCGCGCACCGGCGCGCACGGCGAACTCATCCCGCTGGTCGAACAGCACCGCGCACTGTGGGATCGCGCTCTGATCATCGAGGGGACCACGCTGACCACCGCCACACTGGCCGAGGGTCTGCGCGGGCCCTACCAGATCCAGGCGGTCATCGCCGTGCTGCACGCTCAGGCGGCGCGCGCCGAGGACACCGACTGGCCGATGATCCTCGCGATGTACACCCGCCTCGAACGGCTCTCCGACAACCCCATGGTGACTCTCAACCGCGCGGTGGCCAGCGCAATGGTGTCAGGACCCTCAGCAGGCCTCCAACTCGCCTCGACCCTCGACGAGCGGCTCGCGAGCAATCACCGGCTCGACGCCGTCCGTGGCCATCTCCACGAAATGGCAGGCGATTTCGACGCAGCCATTACCTGCTACACGGCAGCGGCTGCCCGCACCACCAGCTCCTCTGAACGTGACTACCTGACCATCCGCGCCGCCCAGCTGCGCAGGGACGGGCACGCTCAGAACACGACCGGCCGCACCTAGGGATTCGGGGGCGTCCGCCACACGGACGTCCGTGGTACATGCCGGCCGATTTGCCGATCGCTGGTACCGCGGGCGAGCGGCTGTCCAGCCGCAGTTGATACGCGACGCCGACACGGCCGGGCCACGGCAGCCTGTCGATCGAGGCCGAGGCAGACTACCCGATGTGGCACACAAATACAGCGCGGGAGTTCTACTGTTCCGCCGGACCTCCGGCCACGGCGTCGAGGTGTTGCTCGGGCACATGGGCGGCCCGTTCTGGGCGCGAAAAGATGTGGGCGCCTGGTCGATTCCCAAGGGCGAGTACGAGCCGGAGTCCGAAGACGCGCGCACCGCGGCCGGGCGCGAATTCGCCGAGGAACTCGGCCTGCCTGTTCCGCACGGCGAGTGGATACCGCTGGGCGAGGTCCGCTACGGCAGCGGCAAAGGAAAGAAGAGCGTCACCTTCTGGGCCGTCGAGGGCGACCTGGATCCCGCCGACATCGTGCCTGGAACCTTCGAACTGGAGTGGCCGCCGCACTCGGGCACGATCACCGAGTTTCCGGAGATCGACCGCGCCGCGTGGTTCGACCTTGCCACCGCCCGCGACAAGCTCATCGTGGGCCAGCGGCCTTGTCCGGACCGGCTGGCCCAGCACCTGGCGCTCTGACCCGCGGCTACCGCGGCACGCCCGTCCAGGTCCGGCCGGTGATCAGTTCGTAGGCCTCCATGTACTTCTGCCGGGTGGCTCCGACGATGTCGGCCGGGATCTGCGGGCCGGGAGGCTCCTTGTCCCAGCCGGTGGAGGTCGACCAGTCGCGGACGAACTGCTTGTCGAACGAGCGCTGCGGCCTTCCCGGCTGCCACTCGTCGGCGGGCCAGAACCGTGAGGAATCCGAGGTGAGCACCTCGTCGCCGAGAGTGAGAATGTCGCCGTCCCAGCCGAATTCGACCTTGGTGTCGGCGACGATGACGCCACGTTCGGCGGCGTGCGCCGCGCCGCGGGCGTAGATGTGCAGGGTGAGCTCGCGCAGCCGCTCGGCGACCGCGCGCCCCTCCTGGTTCACCACGTCAGCGAATGTGATCGACTCGTCGTGGCCCTGCGACGCTTTGGTGGTCGGCGTGAAGATCGGCTCGGGCAACTTGTCACCCTCACGCAGCCCTGGCGGCAGCGCCACCCCGGACACCGAGCCCGTTCGCCGATACTCGACGAGCCCCGAGCCGGTCAGGTAGCCGCGGGCAATGCATTCGACCTGCACCATCTTCAGCGGCTTGACCCGGATTCCGCGGCCCGCGAACTCGGCGGGCACGTCGGTGGCGGAGACCACGTGATCAGGCACATCGGTGAAGTATTCGAACCACCAGTTCGACAGCTGAGTCAGCAGCGCGCCCTTGTCCGGGATCGGCGTCGGCAACACGACGTCATACACCGAGACCCGGTCGGACGCGACCAGCACCAGGGTATCGCCGTCTTCGTACAGGTCGCGCACCTTCCCGGCGTGCACATGCTTCAACGTCGAGCCTCCGAATCCGTGGGGGTGAACCTGCCCTGCAACAGGCAGGGTACCGCCGCGCCGTTGGCGAAGAAGCCGCGCCGTCCGCCCGCCGCCGTCGTCGACACGCGGGGACGAGCCACGCGGTTAGGGTTGGTGCGGAAAGTCCCGCGCGGGCGGCCGCATCCAGGTGGCATTGTGGGTGCGCCCGTGCCCGTTCTTCGACCACGAAGGAGCCCCATGTCCGCACCCAACCTCACTCGTGACCAGGCGATCGAACGCGCCTCGACGGTATCGGTCGAGAACTATCGAATCGACCTGGATCTCACCGACGGGGCGGACAAACCGGGCGAGCAGACTTTCTTCTCCCGCAGCACCGTGAGCTTCACCGCGCTGGCGGGCGCGAGCACGTTCATCGATATCGTGGCGCGCAATGTGCGCTCGGCGGTGCTCAACGGCAACGCTGTGGACCTCTCCGACTACGACGAGTCGACCGGAATCGCGCTGACCGATCTGGCCGAACACAACGAGCTGGTGGTCGAGGCAGACTGCGAGTACTCGCACACCGGCGAGGGTCTGCACCGGTTCGTCGACCCGGCCGACGGGGCCGTGTACCTGTACTCCCAGTTCGAAACCGCGGATGCCAAGCGGATGTTCGCCTGCTTCGACCAGCCCGATCTGAAGGCAACCTTCGACTTGACGGTCACCGCGCCCACCGACTGGCAGGTCGTCTCCAACGCTGCTGTCGTGCACACCGTCGCGGCCGACCCGGGCAAGCATATCTTCCGCACTACCCCGAAGATGAGCACCTACTTGGTCGCGCTCATCGCGGGCCCGTACGCGCAATGGACCGACGTCTACACCGACGAGCACGGCAGCATACCGCTCGGCATCTACTGCCGTGCCTCGCTGGCGGAGCACATGGACGCCGAGCGCCTGTTCACCGAGACCAAGCAGGGATTCGGGTTCTACCACAGGCACTTCGGCGTCCCCTACGCGTTCGGCAAGTACGACCAGCTGTTCGTGCCGGAGTTCAATGCGGGCGCGATGGAGAACGCGGGCGCGGTGACCTTCTTGGAGGACTACGTCTTCCGCTCCAAGGTGACCCGCGCGTCCTACGAGCGCCGCGCCGAGACCGTGCTGCACGAATTGGCGCACATGTGGTTCGGCGACCTGGTCACCATGAAGTGGTGGGACGACCTGTGGCTGAACGAGTCGTTCGCCACCTTCGCCGCGGTACTGTGCCAGTCCGAGGCCACCGAGTACACCAACGCGTGGACCACCTTCGCGAACGTGGAGAAGTCGTGGGCCTACCGCCAGGACCAGCTGCCCTCCACCCATCCGATCGCCGCGGACATCCCCGATTTGGACGCGGTGGAGGTGAACTTCGACGGCATCACCTACGCGAAGGGCGCCAGCGTCCTGAAGCAGTTGGTCGCCTATGTGGGCCTCGAGCCGTTCCTCGCGGGTCTGCGCACGTACTTCGCCGAACACGCCTACGGCAACGCCACGTTCGACGATCTGCTGGCGGCGTTGGAGAAGGCGTCCGGACGCGACCTGTCCACCTGGGGCGCGCAGTGGCTCAAGACCACCGGACTGAACATCCTGCGCCCGGACTTCGAGGTAGACGCCGAGGGCAGATTCACCTCGTTCGCCGTAGTACAGGACGGCGCGGAGCCAGGCGCGGGTGAACGGCGCGTGCACCGCCTCGCCGTTGGTGTCTACGCCGACCAGGACGGAAAGCTGCTGCGCACCAAGCGCGTCGAAATCGACCTCGACGCCGCCGAGCGCACCGACGTTCCCGAGCTGGTCGGCGTGCCGCGCGGCCAGTTCGTGCTGATCAACGACGACGACCTCACCTACTGCTCGGTCCGGCTGGACGCGGGCTCACTCGACGTCCTCGTCAACCGCATCGCCGACATCGCCGAGCCGCTCCCCCGCACGCTGGCCTGGTCGGCCGCATGGGAAATGACCCGCCAGGCCGAATTCCGCGCCCGCGATTTCGTCGCCCTGGTCCAACGCGGCGTCGGCGACGAGACCGAAATCGGTGTGGTGCAACGACTCCTGATGCAGGCCAACACCACGCTCGGCAGCTACGCCGACCCAGAGTGGGCGGCGACCACCGGGTGGCCGGACTACGCGAACCGGCTGCTGGAGCTGGCCCGCGAGGCGGAGCCGGGCTCGGATCACCAGCTGGCCTTCGTCAATGCGCTGACCGGCGCGAAGCTGTCGGCCTGGCACAGCGAGGTGCTGCGCGAGCTGCTCGACGGCGACCCTGCGAAGGTCGGGCTGCCCGGTCTGGCAGTCGACACCGACCTGCGTTGGCGCATCGTGTCCGCGCTCGCGGCGGCCGGCGAGATCGACGCCGACGGCCTGGATACCCCGGTCATCGACCAGGAACTCGCCGGCGACCCCACCGCGGCGGGCCGGCGCCAGGCCGCCGCGGCGGCTACCGCCCGCCCGATGGCCGCGGTGAAGGAACAGGCGTGGGCGACCGTGATGCACGACGAGTCGCTACCCAACATCACCGCACGCTCCATCGTCGGCGGCTTCGCGCCAGCCGGACAGGGTGACCTGCTCACCCCCTACGTCGAGCGCTACTTCGCGGAGGTGCCTGGCGTCTGGGAGCGCCGCTCCAGCGAGGTCGCCCAGACGGTGGTGGTCGGCCTCTACCCGCATTGGGCGATCAGCGAGGATGCGGTGTCCGTCGCCGACAAGTTCCTCGCGGGCGACCACCCCCCAGCCCTGCGCCGCTTGGTCAGCGAGGGCAAGGCAGGTATCGAACGCTCCCTTCGGGCCCGCGCCGTCGACGCACAGTCATAAACGAAACCGGCGCGTCCACCCGACTGAATGGGTGGACGCGCCGGTTCGACAACAACCACGGACCGCCGGTTCGGCATCAACCGTGAGACTGCGAGTCTTACAGGCGGCGAAGACGCTCCTAAAGGAGACTGCCCGGTCCACATACTCCCAGCTCCAGCGGTTGCCACCGCACGCAACCACGTCGGCCAACTCCCGTTTCCGAGCGCAGCGAGACCAAGCATTCCCCGTTCGCGGCGCCGCAGGCGCTGCAAATTGAACACAGCCAAAAATTACCGCCCGATGGCGGCGGCCATCACCCGCACCGCGGAAACGAGACCGTCGATCAGCTGGCCCTGCCGGATCGAGCTCAGCGCGGCGGTGACGCCGAGCTGGCAGACGCGATCGTTCGCGCGATCGGCGACATCCCGGCCCGAGCGCACCTCGATCGCCTTCTCGTTGGGCGAGACGGCGATCAGCACGGAGCGCGCCGCCTCGGGCGTGGTCGGGAAGAGCGCGTCCGCGCCCGCGGCCGGGTCAGCACCGAGGTCGCCGATGTAGACGTTGAAGCGCACCTTTGTCGCGCGAGTCGCCTCGGTGAGCACGTTGTCCATCGTGAGCCGCTCGTCATCGCGGAACGGGGCTTCTTTGAACACGTCGCCGGCTTCGTGCACGCCGGAGACGCGCCCGCTGCTGGTGACCGCGTATCCGTGCGGCAGGTCGGCCTCGACCACCGCAGGCCACTTAGAACTTGCCACTTGCCCGGCCTCCGATCAGCTCCACCTCGGTGGACTCGATAGCCACATGATGTCCATGCGACGTCTCTGCGTTGTCGTAGTGACCCAAGCCGGTCACCTCATCGGTAGCACTCCACAACACCGGCGGCTGGGTCCACTTCTGACCGAGATCGAAGTGGACCGGCTTCTCACCAGGCAGTGGCTTACCGAGAAACGACAATCCGGCGATCGCACCGTAGATCACCAGCGGGATGCCGACGAAGATCAGCACTGTCTCGAGAATGCTCACGGATCAACGGTAGACGATCGTGTGTAGTAGTTCTTCGTCCGGTCGAACCGTCATGGGTTCGTGTCCCGGTGCAGCGGGTGGGCCAGGCCTTTCGGTCTGCCTTCTGCTGCACGGCGACACTCAGACCAGCCAGGCCGCCGCGTTCGGTGGCAGCTGGCCGCCCTCCGGCAGCGCGCTGGCCAGCAGCACATCTCCCGGCGGCAACGGGATGGGCGCCGCCGAGGCGTTGAGCACGCAGACAAGCCCACCGGGACGGCGGAACGCGAGACAGCCCGGCGGGCTGCCGTACCACTCGATTCGGTCGCCCCCGAATTCAGGTCGCAGAGCGCGGAGTTCGATCGCCGTGCGGTAGAGCGACAGTGTGGAGTCGAGTTTCTCGAGCTGGGCTTCCACGGTCAGTTCGGCCCAGTCGGGCGGGATCGGCAGCCAGGAACTGCCGGTGGTGAATCCGAACGGCGGTCCACTACCCTCCCACGGTACCGGCACCCGGCAGCCGTCGCGGCCGCGTTCGGTGTGGCCGGAGCGTTCCCACACCGGGTCCTGCAGAACCTCGTCGGGCAGGTCCACGTTCGGCAGTCCGAGCTCGGCGCCGTTGTAGATGAACACCGCGCCGGGAAGCGCGAGCTCCACCAGGATCATCGCCCGTGCCCGCGCGATCCCGACCGCGCCGCCGCCGTACCGGGTGACCTCGCGCTCGATGTCGTGGTTGGACAGGGTCCAAGTCGGCGAGGCGAAGACCGGCCCGACGGCGGCCAGCGAGTTGTCGATCGCGTCGCGCACGTGCTCGGCGCTGAACTGGGCCTCGGCGAGACGGAAGTTGAAGGCCAGGTGCAATTCGTCGGCGCGCACGTATTCACCGAAGCGGGTGTTGTCGTTCACCCACACCTCGCCGATGGTCACCGCGTCCGGGTACTCGTCGATCAGCTTGCGGATGCGGCGGTGGATCTCGTGCACGGCGGGATTGTTGAAACGCACGTCGTTGTCGTCGTGCGCGAGCAGTGCGGAGGCGACCTCGGGCAGGTCGGGCAGGCCATCGGGTTTCGCCATGCCGTGTGCGACGTCGAGCCGGAATCCGTCGACACCGCGGTCGAGCCAGAACCGCATGGTCTGCTCGAAATCGGCGGCGACGTCGTCGTTGTCCCAGTTCAGATCCGGCTGTTCGCGCGCGAAGATATGCAGGTACCACTGCCCCGGCGTGCCGTCGGGCTCGGTGACCCTGGTCCAAGCGGGTCCGCCGAAAATGCTCGGCCAGTTGTTCGGCGGCTCGGCGCCGTCGAGCCCACGGCCATCTCGGAAAATGTAGCGTTCCCGTTCCGGACTACCCGGCGCGGCGGCCAGTGCCGCGCGGAACCACGGGTGCTGGTCGCTGGTGTGGTTGGGCACCAGATCCATCGTGACCTTGATTCGACGGGAGTGGGCCGCCGCGATCAGTTCGTCCATCGCGGCGAGACCGCCGAAGAGCTGGTCGATGTCGCGCGGATCGGCTACGTCATAGCCGCCGTCGGCCATCGGCGAACGCATCACCGGGCAGACCCACAGCGCGTCCACGCCCAACAGTTCAAGGTAGCCGAGTTTGTCCCGGACACCGGGGAGATCACCGATCCCGTCACCGCTCGAGTCCGCGAAAGATCGGGGATAAATTTGGTAGAACACGGCCGACCGCCACCACGGCTGGGTGGTGCGATCCACCGGCGCCGCTACGGCTGGTGTATCAATCACGAGTGCAATAGTGCCAAAGTTTCGCGCTGAAGACCTTCGGGCGAACCTGCGTTCTCGCGGGCGGGCGAATAGTCAGCGTTGTTGCGCTGAGCCGGAACCTGATGCTGCCTCACCCCTCAACCGAAACATCCAGGCAACCTTCGGTACGCCAGCGAATTCACCGCCACCGCAAAGCGGTCGGAAACAACACTTGCCAGGATGCCGGCCCGCGCCGGGAACGCGCGGTCAGAACGGGGCGTTCACCAGCGAGTTGGCCGCCATCTCCAAGTAGTCGAGCAGAGCTTTCCTGTGCTCGTCGTCGAGGACATCGGGCTCGATCTCCGCGACCGCGATCCGCATGCACCGCAGCCACGCGTCGCGCTCGATCGGCCCGATGGTGAACGGCATGTGCCGCATGCGCAGGCGCGGATGGCCGCGCTCGTCGGAGTAGGTGCGCGGGCCGCCCCAGTACTGCTCGAGGAACATCCGCAGGCGGCGCTCAGCGGGGCCCAGGTCATCCTCCGGGTAGAGCGGGCGCAGCACCTCGTCGGCCGCCACCTCGCGGTAGAACGCCGCGACGATCCGCCGGAACGTCTCCGCCCCGCCGACCATCTCGTAGAACGACGTCGCTGTGTGCTCGCCCGAAGTCATAGACCCTCTCGATTCGCCGAATGCGCCACAGCCCATTGTGCCCGTACCCTTCGGCCGCCGCGCAGCCGCCGCAACGTCGCGGCTGGATGGCTCTTCAGCCACCGTTAACCAGACATTGTTGAAAATCACCGTGCACTGGCCGACGTTCCATGGTCCACTGGGTGGCAGTCTCTGCTCCGCAGATACCACATGATCCTGCCAATCATGAAATTGAGGTCGAGATGAAGCAGCGGCACAGCGCCCGATCACACGAGGCGCGAGCGCACCGACAACTCCAGCCCGCCGACGTCCACAATCGTGGGTCGGGGGCTACTCCGCTGCACCTCTTGTCCGAACATTGTCCTGCCGGCCATCATGGCCACCACGACCATGCGTCGCACCCCGCCGCACCGCCCACCGAGGGCATGAACTGGCTCAAGACCAGGGTGCTGCTATTGAACGCCACCTACGAACCGCTGACCGCCTTGTCCGCGCGTCGCGCGGTCGTCTTGCTCATCTGCGACAAGGCCGACGCCGTCCATCAGAATGACGAAGGACCGGTGGTCCATTCCGCCGAAGCATCCGTGGCCATTCCCTCGGTCATCCGCCTACGCAACTATGTGCACGTGCCGTACCGGGCCAGGGTGCCGATGACCCGCGCCGCGCTCATGCACCGGGACCGCTATCGGTGTGGCTACTGCGGCGGCAAGGCCGAGACCATCGACCATGTCGTCCCGCGCAGCCGAGGCGGGGAACACTCCTGGGAGAACTGCGTCGCCAGCTGCGCACCGTGCAACCATCGCAAGGCCGACAAGCTGCTGAGCGAGCTGGGCTGGACGTTGCGCTCCCCGCTGGTCTCGCCGAAAGGCCCGCACTGGCGCCTGCTGTCCACCACCACCGAGCTCGACCCGCTGTGGTTGCAGTACCTCGGCGAAGGCGCGGCCTGAGCCTCAGGTTTAGGTGTATTCGACCACCAGGTGTCGTTCGACGGGCGGTCGGCACCGGGGCGACCGCGGTCGCCAGCGCGGCGCAGTGGCCGAGAGCGACGTCAGCTCCAGGCAGCGCGGCAGCAGCTAGCGCGGCAGCAGTGGGATACCGCCGCCGAGGCGGCGGGCGACCGAGCCGTAGCGGGCATCCAGCCGCAGCCAGGTCCGGCTGGCCCGAACCCGAACAATCTCGGCGGGCGGGATGCGGCGCGGATCGACCTTCTCCCCCGAATGCGGAATGAAATCCATGGCGGTGAGCGCGAAGACGACCCGCATGGGCACCTGCACCTGGGTGTCCGCACCGGAAACGGTCAACACGGTCTGATCGAGCAACGACGCAGGCGGGCCGTGACCACTGCCGTGTTCCTTGGCCAGCCGCGCACCCTGCTCGGCGAGATCGACCAGAGTACGCGCGGGCACGTCATCGATGTGTGCGAAGCCGTCGGCGGGCGGCAGCGCACCGCGCCAGGCGGAGTCCATCGAATACCCCAGATCGATCGGACTACTGGTCGTCAGCCCGGCCAGCACCAAGTCGGCGGCGACCGTCACATCGTCGACGCCGAGCTCGGCGACCACGGTGCGCACCGCCAGCGCCTCGAAACCCGTCGCCACCCAGGCCGAGAGGTAGCGCTCCCCACGGCGGCGCAGGCGCACCACCGCCGCTTGGTCCAGCCGGACGGCCCGGGTCAGGAACGTCGCGAGATTCTCCCGCTCCGCTGGATCGGATACGTGCAGCACTCGTTGTTCTGCCATCACGGCTGCTCTACTGCCCCTATTCAGCGATCACCGACGCGCGATCGCTCACTCCATCCACTCGGACAGGTAATCGCGCTCCGAGTCCGTGAGCCGCCGCAGCCGCTGCGCCCGCATGTCGAATGCCGCGATCTGCGTGGACGCGATCACCGCAGGCGCCGAATCAGCCGCCGCGCCGGCGGCGTGCACCTCGTAGCCGATGGTGAAGTCGACCGCGCGCAGCTGCTCGATCCACATGGCGATATCCAGCGGCGTGTCCTCGTGCCGCAGCTGGCCGCGGTAGCGGACCCGCAGGTCTGTGAGCACGCATCCCTCACGCAGCGCAGCGGTCGGGCGACCGTCCTCGAACAGCCATGGAATCCGCGCTTCCTCCAGCAGCGTCACCATACGGGCATGGTTGACGTGCTGGAACACATCCATGTCCGACCACCTGACGTCTACCTTGGTGTGAAAACGCCTGGGCAGCACAATGCTGCCCAGCGCTTTTCCGCCAGCGTGCGACGAACTCGTCAACGTGGTACCTCCGATTGGGCGCCCACCCCACTCACCATGCTCCGCACTTGCCGCGCCGCAACCGACAGCGTGGCGAGATCGTGGGTTCCGGACTCGAACAACTCCGACAGTGCCGCCCTGGCTCGACCGAGCCTGGACTGATTCTTCGACTCCCAGTATGCAATCTTCTCGTCCGCGGTTTCCTCCGGGTCACCGCCGGAGAGCACGTCGAGGGTGAGCGAGCGCAGCGACCCGTACATATCGTCTCGCAGCGCGAGCCGGGCCAGCGAGTGCCAGCGGTCGCCGCGCTCGAGATGGCTGACCGCCTCCAGCAGCCAGTCGATCTTGAGGTGATCGTTGAGCGCGTAGTACAGCGAGCCGACCTCGTCGCCGTCCCGGTCGGTGATGTCGGCGATGTCCACGATGTCCAGCAGCGGGAACAGGGTGAGCAGACCGAAGACCTCGGTGGCCAGGTCGGTCGGGGCGCCGCGTGCGATCAGCTCGGCCGCTTGGTCGGTCAGGCTGGTCACGTGGTGTCCGCGCAGCCAACCCGGCACCTTCGGGGCGAGCTCGCGCACGTCCGTGCTGTACCTGTTGATCTCCGCGCCGACCGCGACCGGCTGCGGCCGGTTGCTCAGGAACCACCGGGACGCCCGGTCCAAGGTGCGCTTGGTCTCGAGTTCGAGCAAGTCACGCACCGAGGTGGGCGCGTCGCATTCCCGGATCCTTGTCCACATGGCATGCAGGTCGAAGATCCCGCTGGCCGCGGCGAACGCGCGCACCGCGTCGGTGGTGGTGGCGCCGATCTCCTCGCTCAACCGGTGCGCGTAGGTGATGCCACCGTAGTCCACCATCTCGTTCACGATCATGGTGGTGACGATCTCCCTGCGCAGCCGGTGTCTCTTGATCGCCGTGCCGAACCTGCCGCGCAACGGCGTCGGGAAGTATGCGGGCAGCCGGGCTGCGAAGTACTGACTGTCGGGCAGGTCGGAGTCGAGCAGATCGGCCTTGAGCGACAACTTCACATGCGCCATCAGGTTGGCCAGCTCCGGCGACGCCAGACCCGCGTCCTCCTCCAGCCTGCGCTTCATCTCCTGATCCGAGGGCAGCGCCTCGAGTTCGCGGTCCAGGCCACGGCGCTCCTCCAGATCCTGAATGAGCCGCGTGTGCACGTGCAGCATCTGCGATGCGTCGGTGCGCGAGAGTCCCATGAGGAAGTTCTGCGCCACATTGTCCCGCAAGACCATCTGTGCGACCTCGTCGGTCATCGAGGCGAGCAGCGGGTTGCGGTCGGCCTCCGGCAGCTCACCGCTGCTGACCACGCCGTCCAGCAGCACCTTGATGTTGACCTCGTGGTCGGAGCAGTCCACGCCCGCCGAGTTGTCCAGCGCGTCGGTATTCATCTTGCCGCCGTTGCGGCAGAACTCGATCCGGCCCAGCGCCGTCGCGCCCAGGTTGCCGCCCTCGCCGATCACCTTGACCCGCAACTGGTTTGCGTTCACCCGCACCGCGTCGTTCGACTTGTCACCCACATCGGCATTGGTTTCGCTGCTCGCCTTGATGTAGGTGCCGATGCCACCGTTCCACAACAGGTCGACCGGGGCGAGCAGGATCGCGCGCACCAGTTCCGGCGGTGACAGCGCCTCGACATCGTCGGCCAGCCCGAGCGCCTTCCTGGCCTGGGGGCTGATCGGCACCGACTTCACGGTGCGGTCCCACACGCCGCCGCCTGGGCTGATCAGCGAAGCGTCGTAATCGGCCCACGAGGAACGCGGAAGCGCGAACATACGCTGACGTTCCTGGAACGAACGGGC
>NZ_JBFAAB010000041.1:0-36692 GCF_040639505.1 Nocardia sp. NPDC023852 | reverse complement strand
GGCGCCTGCCCCGCCTGCGGAGCCACCACACCACCCGGCGCAGCGTGTTGATCAGGTACCGGCGCACCCGGAACCGGCTGACCAGGCTGACCAGGAACCGCACCCGACTGACCAGGCAGACCAACACCATTCGGCTGACCAACACCATTCGAGGGACCGGGCTGACCCGGAACACCCGACTGGCCGGACGTAGACGTCCCTGGTTGCCCCGGGGCCGTCGGCGGAGCACCGTTCGCACCTGGTTGCCCCGGCGCACCCGCACCCGGTCGCTGCTGTGGCCGGTTCGACCACGGCGTCACCGGCCCGGATTGCTGATCGTCCGCTGTCCCGGGCTGGTTCGCGTCGACCTCGACCTCGGCGGGCCAGACCTCAGCGCTCGTCATGGCACACCTCTGGCATCCGGCGCACTCGGGAAGTAAAGGGCTGCCGAGCGGCGCATTCGAGCAGTAAGTGACGGAGGCTCATCCGCTACTTCCTCCTACAGTGGTCACCGGCGGCTGGAACAACCTGGCGGCCACGGCGATTCGTGCACGTCAGTGTACGTGTCAGAGACTAATCTTGACCGGTTCGACCAGGATGCCGGTTCCCATAGATGGGAATCGCTGACAATAAAAGCGAGTTCGGGAAGGAGCCTCGTGGATGGCGTCGGGAGGTCGGACTTCCCGGTCCTGAGCGGGGTACTCGATCGGAAGGCGGATCTGGCCGTGATAGACAAAGCCGACCCGGCCTGCGGCGTCGCCGTAGGGACGGTGCAGAGCGCTCGAGCAGGATCGCGCCACGTCATCCGACTGCCCCACACACCCATCCACGCCTCATCGAGCAGGTGATCGAATGTTCGGCATAGATTTAGATTTCGAGGACTTCGCTCAGACCGTTGTCCAAGGTGTAGCGGGTGGGGTGGGGTTCGCCTTCGGTGGTCCCGTCGGCGGCGCACTTCTGGGTGGCGCGGTGAGCGGCTTGTGGTCTGCCGCGGAGACTGGGTTCAACGGCGGTAGTTTTGGTGATGCGATGAGTGCCGGGCTCGAGTCCGCGTTGGTGGGCGGGGCGCTGGGTGCCATCCCAGGTGGTTTTGCGGGAGGTGGGGCCAGAGGGCTTCTGTCCGGCCTCAGGGAAGGCGGGGAGGCCCTCGTCACAAGGGGTATGGGTAATGCGGCGTTCAGAGGGGAGTGGGCGAGAATGTCGATGTCCCGTCTGGGGCTCGGTGCCACTACCGCTGGCCTCGCTACCGGGTTGGGTAACCAAGTCTGGGACAGGAATAAACCGCTCAGCTACGCCGACCAGCTGCCGACCAAGATCATCGAACCTCAACCTGAAGCTGTTTCGGCCTAGGCGCGCGTTCTATGGAAATGAACAAGATGCTGATGCCGGATATGCACCCACCCGGTGGTGGGTATCCGCCAGCATACAATTTTTCCCAAGCGACCGAAGACTTCTACTTGAAATTGCCGACGCGCTTTCATGCTTACTGGAAGAGTTTCGGCAAGGGTGAAAAAAAGAAACCGCCGAAGCCGCCGCTGGTTCCGCAGGTGCGTGGTGCCGACCAGGCCCATTTCGCCAACTATGCCGTCACTGCGCTATCGCTGGAGAATGCATTCACTGCCCTCTATGAATCGAGCATGGGTCTGGTGGAGAAGATTCGGAAAGCAGACAAGGAAGGTGAGAGTGGGAAGGAAGCGATCAACGGCATCATCGATCTCGTGAATGCGCAAGCGCCGACTATTCCGCCGGCCGGGATGAGTGAGGACGAGCACATCCTCACCTACATTACGCAGGCGCTCGAGGCAGGCGAGCAGGCGATGAACGACGCGACGAAGGCGCAAGAGGCTATAGGTGGCGACATCGGTGGCGACACGACCGAGTTGGAAAGAGTGAAGGCGGAGCTGGAGAAGCTCAAAAAGGAAAAAGCAGACCTGCAGAAGAAGTTGTTGGATCCCGTTGACATCCCCCAGCCACCGCCTACCCCCCCGTATGAAGCGGACCCAGCTGATGTAGGCCAGGACCTCTTCCCCCCCGGCCTGGATGGTTTGGACGATGGCACCGGCCTCGGGGACCCATTATCGCCAACATCGCCGACCGACCTGGACAACTCCGGTACGAACGGCCGAACGCCCGGTTCGATAGGGGATCTCGGGGGGACGGATGCCACCACACCGACCACGCCTGCCGTGCAGCCCGCGAGCGCAGCGTCGCCGATGGGCTCCGGCATGGACATGATGAGCTCGATGCTGCCGATGATGATGCAGCAGGCGATGGCACGCAATATGGCCGACCAGGACCTGAACAACCGGCGCGCGGAGCTGGACCCGCGGCGCTTCGACGACCACGTCGCTCCGGTGGTTCCGCCGGTTGCCACGCCGGCGGTGGCGCAGCCTGCCGCGGTGCAGCCTGCTGTCGCGGCGACCGCGGCGCATCACGCGCAGCCGGCCAGCACGGGCCCCGCGGGGCCTGTCGGAGCTCCCGGTCGCACGCCGGGTGCGGACGGCAGCGTGGTCTACACGTTCCCCGATGGTCGCACCCAGAAGGTCTCCGCGATGGTCGCGCAAGCCCTGGATGCGGCGTTCGGCAACGCCAGCGGCACCGACGCGCAGAAGGCGTACGAGAAGACGCCCGCCAAGTGGTCGGATAAGAAGCAGATCGGTGACCGGGTCGATCCGTACCAGCTGATGACCGGCGACGTCGCCACGTGGGACAAGCGTAGCGCGATTCTGGTGGTCTTCGGCTCCGACGAGGGCGGTACGCTGGAGGCAGTCGTCAACGGCCAGCTGAAACCCTTCGTTCCGGAGATGGACGACAGCGCAGGAGAATTCGGTCAGTTCGCCGGGTTCGCCCATCCGAAGGGCATCGAGTTGAGCGCACCGAAGGATGGGGATGTGCCCCCGGCTACGCCGGGCACGCCCGATCAGTCCGCGAACGCGGCAGTGCCGATTATCGCGGCACCTGCCTGATCGTGTGGCAGATGAGGAGAGGAGGTCGCGATGGCGCTGAATGTCGATCCGCAGGAACTCGTCGCTGCGGCGTCGAAGCTCGCTGCGATGGCGCGCGAGACCGGTACGGCGCTGCCCGGCGGATGGGTCGTGCCCGCAGGGGCGGACCCGATCTCGGCCGGGGCAGTGCCGCAGCTCAACGCACAAGCGGCGTCGCTGTTCAACGGAATGATCGGCGTTCTCAACGAGGTTCAACGCACGGCACACAACATCGGTGCCGCGGCAGCCGAGTACACCGAGGCCGATGAGCGCAATGGGCGCATAATCGGCGGCGGTGGCTCCGACGTGGTGAACAATCCGGTAGGGGAGTTCCAGGAGGTCGGCCAACGGCGGCCGCCGACGATGTCGTTTCCCGCCGCCGGAGGAGCCATCGATCCGTTGGCGTTCGCCCGGCAATTGCACACAGGTCCCGGTCCGGGTGCCGCAACGGGATTCGCGGATTCGATCCGGAAGTTCACCGGCAGCCAGCACCTGGCCGCCACCGAGAGCGTCGATCTCGCGGCGCGGGCGATGCAGAATTGGGAGCCGGTCGGTGCCGCGGCCGCGGCCGAACTCGGACAGCATCGCGGTTGGCTCGACCAGCTCGGCACCGGCTTAGGGATGCTGGCCGACGGAATAGATACCTACAGCAATGCATTCCGGACGGCGAAGGCGAAACACCCCACGCCGGAGGAGATCATCGCGGCACGCAAGGAGCTCCTCGCCGCGATGCGCTCGAAGAACGAGGCCGGTATCCAGGCGGCGCTGGCGAAGTTCGAGGAGCAGAACGCGCGGTCGTTCGAGACGATCACCGGCTATTCCACCGAGGTCAACTCGAAGGTTCCGGCAGGTGACAGCGGCGGCGAGAGTGGCAGTGGCAGTGGTAGTGGTGACACCAGCGCCCTGAGTTCCATGCTGCCCGCGCTGATGAGCGCGATGGCCTCGGCCGGAATGCCGATGAGTCAACTCGGCCAGGACTCGGCCGAAGGCTACGACGACTACGGCCTCGACGAGTACGGTTACGACGGGCTCGGCGTCCCGAGCGGTCTCGGAGCGGGCAGCCCCAGCGGGATGCCGATAAGTAGCCCAGACGCAGGTATCCCGGACGTCGACGCCCAAAGCGTCCAGGTCGGCGCCATGCCGATGGTCGCCTCCTCGAGCGGCGCTTCGTCTATGCCGCGCGCCCCTGTGCTCGAGCCGTTGGGGGCGCCCTCAGGCAACGCCGCGGCCGCCTCGCGTGGCGGTTCGCCGATGATGCCGTATATGCCGATGTCGCCGGGAATGGGTGGCGCGGGCGGCGGCAACAACGAACGTAACCGTGTCGTGGCATGGCATCCCGACCGACTGATGTACGTCGACAACACGCCGCACACCGAGCTGGTTATCGGCGAGCGGCCGACAATCGCCCCGACCGTGACGCCGCCGACGCCCACGCCGGCCAACCAGACCCCGACACAACCCGGAGGTAACGCATGAGTGAGCGCAGCGAGCGAACAATAGGCACAGCTGCCGTGGCAGTCATGACGGAGCCGAGCGTCAGCGAGGTGGAGTCATGAGCGCCATCCACCCGGACGTGCAGGCGGCCTTGGACGCCGCTCGCGACCTGCGGCACCGCATCGCCGACATGCGCGAAAGAATCGACAACATCCGCGCCAGGCGGCCCTCGCCGAGCGGCGCGGTCATCCCCGAAGTCGACGCCATGGGGAGGCTGACCGACCTCTACCTGGCACCGGGCACCGCCGCGCGGCTCACCGGGCCTGAACTGGTCAGCGAGATCATGGCCGCTATTCGCGAGAGCACCGCGGACGCGGCGCGTCAGTACCAGAGCATCATGGACACCCCGGCAACATCCGACGAGCCCGAATCGGCCGTCGCTGCGCCAGGGCAGGCCTGATGACTGAGCCGGCGCTGGAGGTCACCGTCGCCGACACGGTGCGGTGGCTGCACGACGAGGGGCTGGTGCGCCTGGCCGGGGTCGCGGGCAGCACTTCGGAGACGATTGTCGCCTACACGATCGATGTGGGGACCGGAACCGTCTCCGCACATCCCGCGACCGGAGCCGGGGTCGGTGCGGATGTGGTGTCACTGGCGGCCGATGACCTTCCTTATCCGGTCGGCACCGCCAAACGTCTCGTTGTCGTCGGCGTCACGGCCGCGGATACGGTGCTCGTCATCGATCTGGCAGCGACCCTGGCCATCGCGATCAATGCCGACCGCCCAGAGCAAGCTGCCAGGTCTTGGGTGATGCAGCTGTTGCTGAATCCGGAGGTCACGATCACCACCAACAGCTCCGATGTTGCGATCGGCAGCAGTGCCCGGCTGCGCCAGAGTTTCATTCCCGGCGGCGGCGCCACCCTGGTCAACATCGATGACACGCGTCCACCGGTCACGGCGGTGACCCTGAACGCGACCGCCGACGGTCCCGATCATCTCGATGTCGCCGCGGACGGCACGGGGGAGATGTACCTCGGCGCCCGATTCTGGCAGCTGCGCCAGGTCATGCGCATCGATGATTCCGCGTGGTCCGCGCTGGCGGCGCGACTGGAATCCTCGTCCGATGATGCGATCGACACGCCGGATACCGGCCTTGCGATCAATTCTTGACCCGCTGAACGATTCTCGGAGAGCAACCGATGACCGATATGCAACCGATCGACATGGACGACTTCGAACCCGACGACTTCGACACCGCGCCGCCGGACTGGCGAAACATGACATACGAGGTGTTCAACCCCGACCACACCGCCGGTGTCGGCTGCGACCGGGACGGCGAGATCATCGGTCTGCATATCACCGACGATGCCCGCGACAACGGTGACACCTGGCTGGCTGCCGAGATCGTTCGGCTCGCCCGGCTGGCGCATATGAAATCACGCGTGGGTCTGCGAGCCGAGATGGAGTACAAGGGGACCCGTTCTTACACGATCGATTCGTTCGATCTGCCGACCGAGGCTTCGTATCGCGCCATGGAGGAGTCGGAGTTCGGCAGGCGCGACGCCTGAGTACCGACCATCGAACTCTGAGACAGGACACCGACATGACCGACAGACTGGATATCGACGAGCCCCATGAGGTGGTCGCCTCGCAGGCCAAGTGGGCGACCTCGCTCACTACGGTCGGCGGCCAAGCCGAAGGGGTCTCGAATCGCTTCGACCTGCCCCGGCGTCCGGAGTCGGAGATCGACCGCCGACTCGTGAAGCACACGGACTGGATG
Organism: Nocardia sp. NPDC023852; assembly: GCF_040639505.1. Lineage (NCBI taxonomy): Bacteria > Bacillati > Actinomycetota > Actinomycetes > Mycobacteriales > Nocardiaceae > Nocardia > Nocardia sp. NPDC023852. The sequence continues at coordinate 30,515 of NZ_JBFAAB010000041.1, read as the reverse complement.
AAGACCACGTTCGAGCGTGCCGTGAAAGCCAACCGCCGCCGCGCGGCCGCGACCGACCAGCACACCAACCAGGTGTCCAGCACATACGAGCATGAGGACCGCGCCGGCGGCGCCCGAGTACGTCGCACCGAATTGCTCTGATTCGCCGATGGAACCGGAGCGCAACAGCCCGTACTGGGACGAGATCGTCGGCGACAACTGGCCGGTGATCTCCCCGGCGGACTGGGACGCTCTGGAACGCCTTGCGCGCGAAGGCGGCTCGGCGCTCGACCTCCTCGATGTCGAGAGCAAGCGGCGTGACTTCGACGACCGTGTGCGTTCCAGTGTCGGCCTGCAGCCGGTCAAGGACGACATGGTGCGCCAAGGCGGAAACCCGCAGGCGTTCGCTGATGCGCTGGAGGCTGCGGCGGATACCTTCCGGGACTTCTCCGATCTGGTCTACCGGACCCGAAACCAAATTCTGGACATTGTCGAAAACGCCACCTCGAAGATCCAGGCCACGTCACGGGAGGCCGCGGCAGAGGAGGACGAATCCGACGCCTCGGCCATCCGAGACCGGATTCCTGGCTACATTGCCGAGGCAAGGGAGGACGTCGAAGACGTCGTCCAGAACGCGCTGGGTTCGATCAGCCCGCTCGGCCTACCCAGCTTGGCCCGAATTGCTGACGCACTCGGTCAGCCCGGTCCTTGGATGCCGGGGCGTCCCGGTGGACCGGATGACTACTCGCCGCACCGGCCCGCCACCGACCATTCCGACTCCCCGCACCATGGCGGGCCGCCGGCACAGCATGGTCCAGAGCAGGGCTTCCCGCTACCGCTGTTCCCGGACCTGACCGGCGACCAGCCGCAGCTCGACTTGGTCGACCCTCTGCTGCCGGGTACTGACTTCGGGGAAACACCGAATGATCTTCCGGCGGAGGGCGAATCTCCCGTTTCACCGTCGCCGACTTCCACGCCCTCGACGTTCGCGCCCGGCGGAAAGACTACCCCGGCGGGGTATGCGCCGACCGCCGCCGTCCCTGATGACGGATCGGGCTTGTCCGCCGCGGGTGGACCGTCGCGCGCGCATGCGGCGGAGACCGAGCCTACTGGTGCGGGACGAAATGTCACGAGTGAGGGCGCCGATTCTGCTACGTCGGTCGACCCCGTGGAGACCGCGACCCGTGTTGATCACTCTCCGGTCGCATCCGCCGCGGACTCCTACCACGATGCCGGGCTCGAATCGTTGACCATGAGGTCCGCGTCCACAGCCGATCCGACGGCGTCGGCGCTGCCGCCTCCTGTCCTCCTGGGACCGGCTGTACCGGCCGCTCATGCCGGACCGACTGTCTCGGCTCCGGCCGCACAGGCGGGTTCGGGACCGCCGCCGATCCAGGCCAAGCCGACGGCTCCACCGGTCGAAGCCCGGGGCCCTTCCGCGGTCCCGAAGGTCACTGCGGGTCCGGCAGCGCCGCCGTCGGGTGTCTCCACCGGCACTGTCAAGGTTCCACCACCGAATCGGACCGGTCAGCGTGTGGGCGGACCGGACGATGCCGACGGAAGCGACGAGTTGATTCGCGGTGTGGTCGGCGCGGCGATGAACTCGGCGGCGGCCCCGTCGTTCGTCCTCGGCGAGCGCGTCAATGGCGACTTGGTACTAGCGCGCACATTGCTGGGCGGGGTGCTGGCCGCGGGCGGTGCGTCCGTGGTCGGACTCGGCTGGGCGGTCTCGGTGATGCGGCATCAAAGTGGTGTCAGTGCCTTCGTGACGTCGAACGAGGGTCGTGGCTGGTTCCCAGCCGGACTGTATCTACCGCGTGAGGTGTCAACACCGTGGGTCTGGGAGGTCTCCGACGGATTCGCGTGGGAAGGCGTGGCCGACCCGGCGCGGGTGCTCGCCGAATTCGGGCTGGCCTGGGGACGCAAGTCCGGGGCTCGACTGTCGGCGGTGGTGTCGTCCGGGCGGATCGACGCGGATCTGCGTCGGCAGTTGGGAGAGCTGCCGATGGAGGGCGAGGTGGGCGCCTCGTCAGCGATGGACCTGAGTGCGCCGAGACCGGGCCTGGTGGATCGGCTCGGCTTGGTTGGAGCGCCCGCCCTGTTGGACCGCGCCGCGGCCACACCAGAGGCCGAGCTCGGTTCGCGATGCTGGGAATTGGCCTCGGACGCGCACGTTCGAGTACACAAGGCGGGCTTGGGCTCTCCGGAATCCCTGGGAGCACCCAGCGCGCGCGAGCGAATTCTCACCGCACTGCGCCAACGCCGCGAGGTGGCACCGGAGTCATGGGAGGAACTGCGTGACGCCGACGACCTGCTCGCCGCGTCGATGTTGTCGCGGCGCGCCGACGTGTCCCGAGTCGGCTTGGGCGAACTGCGATCCGACCACCCCGACGGCCGATCGACCTCGGATCTGAGTGCCTTGCGCGGGATGGTCTTCGAACGGCGGTGCGACGAACTCGTGCTGCTGCTGGCGAGTACACCGACGCGGCAGGGCTTGCGCGACGCGATGTACGCGCACGCGCAGATCGTGGGACACCCGACATTCGTCGAACCCCCGGCTCCTGGGCCCGCCGCCGAGCAGGCTCGTCGTCCGACCATCACGGCCGGCCCGGGGCGCTGAATCGGGAGGCGCTCTACGAGCCGGTCGAAATCTGGTCCGCATGTCGCGGGAACCTACATCGGCTCGGCGGCCGATCCCTGGCGGGCGCCTTCGTTGGGTATCTCTGGTGGTACTGAGAGTCGACTGCGTGCCGAAGGGATAATAGTTCAGGTGTGACTTGAAAAGCGTTGTGGCGCAATCAATTGCAGCGGCGATGCAGGTGGTGACGCTCGTTGATCTCCCCAGATGTGGGAAGGATCGACAATGGTAGAGATCGGTGGTGGGAAAGGATCTGATTTAGCATGCCGAACAGCATGGATATCGACCCTGCGGTGCTACGCCAGCTGGCAAACCAACACGACCAGGTCGCTCGCGATACCCGTGAATGGGCGCAACCGCCGGCGGAATGGCTCGCGAACTTCCTGCCCACCTATGGCAAGATCGCTCACCCGGTCTACGAGGCGCTGGTGAAGTATTACGACGCTCGGCAGCGCGCCGGCGAGGCGCTGGCCAGTGAACACGATCGCACCGCCGACTCGTTACGCGCATCCGCGGACGCCTACGAACAGTCAGACGAGGACTTCGGTTCGCGGATCCGGCACTCCGGTGAAAGTGACCCATCCCTGGCGGCTCCCGCCGGGACGTCCGCCGATCCGAGCGGTCCGAGCGGTCCGACGGCACCGTTCACGCCTCCCCCGGGGGGACCTCCGCCGGGTGGCGGTCCGACCTCGGTCGGCCCCGACTCCACCCAAAATCCTCTCGGCACCACACCAGGTGGCCCGAACGGGGCGACACCGTCGACTCCGGGAGTATCCGGACCGGGCACGGTGTCGACGGATCAGGCGGGAACGGGCGCAACGCCGAATGTCACCGGTACCACGTCGAACGGGTCGAGCACTGGCGTAACGGCGCCATCGTCGACGGGGATGCCCCCCGCCGCGGCCGGGCCCGTCTACTCGTCCACGGACGACCGGGGATCGGGGCAGCCGCCAACTGGCGCGACCGGCCGGCCCGACCTGGCACCCATGCCACTCCCGGTCTCGACTCCGTTCTCCGCGGCCGTCGCGTCGGCCAAGGACAAGGAAGCCGAGCCGTCATACGTCGTCGGCAGCCAGGTGAACGACGATTTGGTGCTGGCGAGAACCCTGCTCGGCAGTGTGCTCGCGGCCGTTGATTCCCCGGTAGGAATGGCCTGGTCGGTATCGGTGATGCGCGGTCCTGCGGGCGCGGGCGTGTTCATCAGCTCGAACGAAGGCCGTGGGTGGATGCCCGCCGGATTGTTCTTGCCGCGTGAGGTTTCCACTCCCTGGATGTGGGACGAGCTGCTTGCCGACGCCGATGGCGGCGGATCCCCGTGGGAAGGGGTCTCCGACCCAGCTCGGGTGCTCGCTGAGTTCGGGCTGGCCTGGGGTGCGAAGGCCAACGCGCAGCTGTCGGCGCTCGTGTCCTCGGGGCCGATCGATCCCGGCCTGCGTTCGCGGTTCAGCGACGCGGCGATGGAAGGACTCGTCGGCCCGTCCTACGACGTCGATCTGCGTGAGTTCACACCCGACACGGCCGACCGGCTCGGCTTGACCGGCTCTATCGCGGGTCTGGAACATGTGTCCGGGGTCCCGGATGCACAGGTCCGCTCGCGCTGTGTGGAGCTCGCGGCCGACGCACACGCGCAGGTGGGCCGGTCCGGGCCGGTTCGCCCTGAGGCCGCCGCATCGCGGCAGGTGCGGGAACGGATCCTCGCGGCGGTGCAGGCCGGAAAGGCGGTGCCGCGCGCACTGTGGGACGAATTGCGCGACGCCGATGATCTGCTCGCGGCCGCGATGCTCGGGCAACGCGTAGACGTGGGCCGGGTCGAGATCGGGCAATTGCGGGTCGACACGGGCGTTTCGCCATTGCGCGCGATGGTCTTCGAGCGCCGCTGCAACGAGCTGGCGCTGTTGCTGGCGAACGAATCGAGCAGGCAGAGCTTGCGCGACGCGGTGTACGCGCACGAACAGATCACCGAGCATCCACAGTTCGTCTCGACTCCGGCCCCGGTCACGACCGCCGTGCAGCCCGAGCGTGTCGCCCGTCCTGCGGTCGCGTCTGTCACGGCACCGGAGGTTGCCGGAGGGCCGCCACAGGGCGCTGTGGTCGCGCCGTCGACGCCGCCCCCGGTCGCACCACCAGAGCGGTCGTGAGAGCTTTCGCGAGAAAGCCATGAGCCTCTGTTCCATGAATTGCGTTCGGAAACGGTGATAAGAGCCTGAGGTTTCGACTGCCTGGAACACCGGTCAGTACGCGCTGAAAGGTCAATGCTTGTGCCGAGCACATCGGATCTGTCGAATCTATAAAGCGGTTCCGGCGTGACCGCAACGCAAGGATCGAGGTTTTGGCGGGTGGCGATGGCGGAGCACGGCATCGAGGCTCACGAAAGGATCCTGAGTCGGTTCGCAGGGCACAACGGATTCCCGCGGAGGCGAATACCGGAAAACGGAAAGGCAACAGTGATTCGCCTTCACCGTGCGTACGACAAGCACTTGGAGCATGTCGTCTTCCAGCTGATCACCGAGATTCCCGGCTCGCGAAATAGATGAGGTCGCCGGATGGCTTCGCGCAGGCGGCTCGTCGGTGGTCACACGGCGGTCGACGACCGCACCGTTCTGCTCATGGTGACTGACAACGGGCCACCAGCCATCGTCGACGGCCAGATGGTCAACCATCCACCGGACGGTGGGTACTGCGATTACGGTTACTTCAAGGGGCTTCTTTCACCCGCATGGCGCCGACTCGAACGACCCGTGCCGACTGCCGGCGCCTGCGAAAGCGCACTGACGCTGACTACGCCGTCGACACCGGCTGCTGTTTCCGCGCCCTGGGCGGGTCTGAAGTAGCGCCGTGCGGTCGCTCCATGCTTATGACATGACCTCGAGTCGGCTCCCTCTGGGCGGCATGTTCGGCGCTGGCATCCGCGAGCGCCGACTATGCCGTGGTCGCAGGGCTCGGTTCTGGAGCCGGTTCGACATCGTCCGACGGGACAGTTGACGCAGGCTGTCCCTCGGCGGGTGGCTGCCGCCGCCGACTGGCATTGCGTACGGCGGTAGTGGGCGCCGCGGCGGTGCTCGAGTCTCCTGCGGGTGGGGTTTGGCCGGGCGATGGAGGTGCGCCACTGTTCAGGTTCTGCTCGCTTGGAGCGCCGGCGGGGACCGCAGCGGCGTTCGGAGCTCCTGGGGGTGGTGTCTGCCCGGGTGGCGGAGGTGTGCCACCGGTCTGGTTCTCCTCGGCCTTCTTTTGTTTGTCTTCTTCGGCTTTTTGGAGCATCTCCGGTATCTGCTGCGCCAGTGGCATCGCCATCATCGGGAGCATCCCGACCATTGGAAGCAGCGATTGCAGAATGCTTCCGATGTCGCCACCGCCACCGCCACCGCCTTGGGCGGGTGTGCCGCCCTTACTGCCGCCACCGCCGCCGGTGTTCTTGCCGTCGCCTCCGTTAGCCAGGTTCTCGTTGAGTTCGGCGACTGCGGCGACTTTGTCGTAAACCCGCTGCACGGCGTCTGCGACGGCCTTCAGTAAGGGGGGCTCCTGTTTTTCGGGCTTTTTGATGATGCCCGCAGACTTCAGCGTACCCTTCAGTTTTTCCGCGATGTCCAGGATGGATTTCAAGCTCTGAGCCTGCTCCGCGGCCACCGTGGCGGAGGTTTTGACGACCTGATTGTCGAACTTCAGCAGTTCCATCTGCTTGGCTTCGACCTTGTCGACTGTCTTCTGGTATTCCTTGCTCGCTTCGCCCTCGCCGAGGGTTTTGTATACGCCGGGCTCCAAGAGATCGCCGACGTCCGGGGGCAGTTTCGGCATCCCACGACCGAGCAGATCGACGGCGGTCTGAATAGCGGTTTCGCCCATCGCGACGAAGGCGCGTAGTCCAGCCGAAGCGCCCGGCGGCGGATCCAGCTCCACCGTGGCGACGTGCTTCGCGTCGGCGGCGAGATTCGCCAGGGGAGTGGACGCCAGCGTCGCCGCTTTGGGATCCGCCGCCTGTGTTGGTGCCATGCCGCTGCCACCGCCTCTCAGAAGTCTTCCCCATTGTCCCGGCTTCCCGAGCTTGGGAAGTGCTGCAGAGTTCAACCACGCCACCCACGATTGGGAATACGAAGGAATCGGTCCAGGCGACACAATGGCTAGCAGAATGTTGAGAGGCGGTCGGTGATGAGCGATAGCGAGTCGGTCGAATGGCACCGGCACTGACAGACGACCTGGACGGGGTACTTCGATCGCTGCTCGCAGTGTATGGCGAAGGACAGCCCGACGCCGGCCAGGCGGCGAAGGCTTACCAATCCCTCGCCGCTGACTTGCGTGCGCACACGGGGGCGGTCGCGTTGGGATATTCCGATGCGCAGGGAATGCAACAGTCAGTGGCGGAGTCGCACGCGGGCAAGGACGGCATTGTGCGCAAAGCCGTGGGCGAATCGGGCGACGGAACGGTCAACGGTCGTGGCCGGTTGACCAATCAGATCGCGGATTTCCAGTCGCGCTTACAGGCGATCGCCTCGGTCGCGGATACGCGTTTCAGCGGTCCCGCTATGCTCGCCGCGGCGCAGACCACCATCAGCAATGCCACCAAGCAGGTCGACGCCGACGTCGCCGCAGCACGACAGCAGGCGGCGCAGATCATGCCACCGGCGACACCGCCGACGCGGCAAGCCAGGCGCGGCACCCCCGCGCGGAGGCGACGCTCGCGGACCAGGACACGGACGGGATCCGCATCCCGGCTGCGGCGTCGCAGCATGGTGCCCTCCGACGGGACCGCGGGCAGCAATGCGGTCCGCGCCGCAAGCGGCTGGCTCGGCACGCCGTATGTGTGGGGCGGGGGCGGCGCGGGCGGCCCCAGCGGCGGCGGATTCGACTGCTCGGGCTTGACCCAGTACGCCGTCGCCCAGGCCAGCAACGGCGAGGTGGTGTTGCCGCGCACCACCTACGAGCAGATCTACAGCGGGGCCCGGGTGCACCCTGGGGACGTTCGTGCCGGCGACCTCGTGTTCCCCGCCGGGTCGTTCAGTGCCAGGGGGCCCGAGCATGTCCAGCTGGCCGCAGGCAACGGGATGGTCATCGAGGCGCCCCACTCTGGTTCGACCGTCAAGTGGTCACGCATGCCCAGTGAAGCCGTTGTCGTGCGGGTGTTGTGAGTCGATAACCGGGCAAGAGGTCATCGCGTGGCCATAGACCGACCCTGCGAGATCGCGTCTTCCTCAACGTGCGCGGTATCCCGTACTCGGATATCGACATTCGGGAACCGTGCTGGGCATGGTGGCGGGCGGATTTGGGCAGGAAGCCCAAGAAAGGGCGAAATTCTGTACTGACCGTGCCCGCACCGCAGGGGGCCATTCCCAAAAACGGGAAATCCAATGCAAATGGGGAAGTGGCATGAGTGGTACATGTGGAGACGCACTGCTGCATGCGTGGGGCTCGGCCCGCCACTGTCGCTGTACCTCGCAACGGCCGGTGGCCTGCCGGTGCCACCGGCCGTTGCTTTGGGTTCAGATCGTCAGGATGAGGGACTGACGATCTGTGTTCAGACAGTACCCTCTTCTGTCGGAACGTTCAATAGTGTGCACTTAAATAGCGGCAAGAAATTTCCGAGGGGGTGCGAGCGCTGTGCGACGGCTGGAGGCCGGATCGCGGCTCGCCAGCCGCCGCGAGTTGTCTCCAGGCGGATGTTTGCCGACTCGAGAAACCATACCGCTATCTGACGGCTCGTTCAAAATGGGTATATGTAGGGTTTAGCGTGCGGCCGAACCAGTTGTCCGGCCCGGCGCTGTGGCGCCCGGTGGCGACGACGAAGTGTACTTCGCATTTCTTCCCAATTGTGGGAAGAGGTCGAGTCCGGAGCGTGACGGCGGGAATCTATCGTTGATCAGGCTAGTTCGGCGGAAGGGAAGTCCGAGTGTCAGCGGCCGAGGACGCGTTTTATACGGGTGTTCAGAATCTTGGGTTGGTCGCGGGCGGTGTCCGCAACGAACAGCACGCGGCAGCGGCGTTCCGGGCCGCCACCGACCTCGATCCAGACATGTGCGATGCCTGGCTGGGGCGCGCAATGGCGGGCGAGGTCACCTCGGAGGTGATCTACGGTGCCTACCGTTCGGTGCACAACCTTTATCGTGATCAGCAGCGTGCCGGCCTGGTCGACCGGGCGCTATGGTGTCAGGTCGAGATCGGGATGTATGGGCTGCGTGTCGCGATGGCCGATCGCGACCAGATCGCGATAGCGCAGGCCTGCGCGTATGCCGAGGGTGGTGAATGGCAGGAAGCCGCGGCCATTCTCGACGAGGTCCCGAGCGACGACGTCGCGGATTTCGTCCGCATGTCGCTGTACTTCCGGACGAGGCGGTGGCCCGATGTCATCGCCGCTCGCGCCGCGCGGCCGGTGCTCGAAGACGGCCTGCTCGACATCGCGGCCGAGCTGATGGCCGCCCAGTCGCTGGCCCACCTCGGCCGATTCGGCGAGGCCATGCCACGCGCGCAGCGGATCGTCGAGGACAGCTCTTCGGGGAACCTCTCATACATCTGGGCCGACGCGCACTTTCTGCTCGGCATGCTGATGCGGCACAGCGGAGATCACGACGCCGCCGACAAAATCTTGAAGGGCCTGCAGGGTTCCGGGCTGTGGCCCGAACGCGAGGAATGGCAGCGCGCGGTGCGCGACAAGTCGTACCGATTCGAGGTCACTACCGCCGCGCTCATCGGGTCGAGAACGAACAAATGGGATCCGAAAACCGGGGACGATCCGGCCGAGGCGGCTGCCAGTGCGGCGCGGGAGGAACGGGAGTCGCTGCTTGCGGAGGCCTCGGAACTGCTGCAGGCGCAGATCGGCATGGACTCGGTCAAAGAGCAGGTCGACCGGCTCAAATCCGGTGTCCTGATGGACCAGGTGCGTGCCAAGCGAGGGTTGGCCGTGGATTCGCGGTCACAACACCTGATCTTCTCCGGCCCGCCTGGCACCGGCAAGACGACCATCGCCCGCGTGATCGCCAAGATCTTCGCCGGCCTGGGGGTCGTCGAGAACGCCGACGTGATCGAGGTGTCGCGCAACGACATGGTCGGCACCCATCTCGGCCACACCGCGCCGAAGACCAATGCGCTGATCGACTCCGCGCTGGGCGGCGTGCTGTTCATCGACGAGGCGTACACCCTGATCCAGGAAGGCCTCTCCGGCGGTGACGCTTTCGGCAAGGAAGCGGTCGACACCCTACTGGCCAGGATGGAAAACGACCGGGACAAGCTGGTCGTGATCATCGCCGGGTACGAGGATCAGATCGACCGATTCCTCGCATCCAACGATGGTCTCGCCTCGCGATTCACCAAGCGGATTCGGTTCGCCAGCTATGACGCGGGCGAACTGGTGCAGATCGCCGATCATATCGCGGGCAAAAAGGATTCGATCCTGTCCGAGCAGGCGCGGGAGGTACTGCGCATCCGCTGCGAAGAGCTGGCCGGGCAGAGCAAGAATGGTCGGCGGCTGATCGACCTGGCAGGTAACGGTCGCTTCGTGCGCAACGTCGTCGAGGCCGCCGAAGCCGAGCGCGACTATCGCTTTACCCGGGATAACGCCGACATCGCTGCGATGACCGACGAGGAGCTGATGACGATCGACGCCTTCGACGTCTCGGCGGCACTGGAGGGCCTTGCACCCAAGGCGCGAGCATGACGCGGCCAGCGGACCCATTCGGATCAACTGTGCAGCGCGCCGTGCGTTGACCAGCGCCGGATCTCGCCCGCGCCGGATCTCTCCGACGACAACGTCGCCGTTGGAGCTGATGCGGTAGTCGTCCCAGTAGTGATCGCTGTCCGCCATGACGCAGCAGAGCTCCGGGCTCGGCTGTCCCGCGCGCCTACCGGGAATTCCCAAGATTGGGAAGTGCTTCCGTATTCGCGCTTTGACCGGTGGATATGGTGTGACAACAGGTCGGCGGAAGGAACTGAAACCGGTGGCGCGCTTCCGGGTCGTGACCAAACACCAGATCTCTGGTTGGCGCTTTCTGCTGCGTCGGATCGAACACGCGCTGGTCCGTCGGGATGCCTCGATGATCGACGATCCACAGCGCGGCCGGTCCACGGCGCTGTCCATCGGTATCGCTATGGCCTGTGTGATCATCGCCGGCGCGGCGGTGTTGGCGTTCTTCAAACCCGCCAAGAAGGTGGGAGATTCGAAGATCGTGGCGGAGAAGGACACCGGTGCGCTGTTCGTACGTCTCAACAATCGACTGTTCCCGGCGCTGAATCTGACATCGGCGCGCCTCATCGTCGGTTCCCCGGACAAACCGGTGCAGGTCTCCGGGGATGAGTTGTCGAAGTATCCGCGTGGGCCGTGGGTCGGCATTCCCGGCGCGCCCGGCAGCATTGTCGACAGCAATGAGAAAGACTCGTCGTGGACGGTGTGTGACACCGCGAAGATCGGCGCGGCAGCACCGGTGAACCCGGCTACTGGTTTGCCGACGATCAGTCGTTCGGCCGTGCGCACCACCGCGATCGGCGGCCCCCTCACTGTCGACGGCGACGCCACTCGCCAATTGGCCGACGGCGAGGCGCGATTGCTGCGTGACGACACCACGACGTGGTTGGTCTATGGCGACAGCGAGAAGGGCGTGGTTCGGGCGGCGATCGACATGGCGAACACCGCGGTCGCGTTGGCATTGGGCATCGATTCCACCGCTCCGGTAACCGCCGCCTCCAAAGGGCTGATCAATGCGATTCCGGAGGCGCCGCCACTGCGGGTGCCTGATGTTCCCGGATCCGGGAACGTGATTACCCTGAACTCCGGGTTCACCACACCGATCGGGTCCGTGCTCACCGTGTCCGCCCCGGATCAGGGGGCCGCGTACTACCTCGTCTCGGAGACCGGGGTCGTCCGGGTGAGTCCGGTGCTCGCGGCGATGATCCGCAACGCCGATTCACAAGGCGCGGTATCCACCAGAGCTGTCGGCCCAGATGTGATCGCGTCCAATCTACGGCCGGGCTCGTGGCCGGGCACCGCGACCTATCCCACCAGGCCGATCCGGCTGGTCGACCCCGAACGTTCCGGAGTGACCTGCTACCACTGGTCGCGCGGCGGAAACGACCCGAACGCCGCGACCGAGCTCCTGGTCGGCAGGCAGTTGCCGCTGACGCAAGAGGAGCAGGGCCTTGCTGTCGACCTGGTGACCGCATCCGCGTCGCGCGGCACCACCGCCGACGCCGCCTTCATGCCGCGAGACACCGGCCGCTTCGTGCAGGTGACCGGCGCTGAACCAGGATCGCCGCTGCGGGAATCGCTGTACTGGGTTTCTGACAGCGGCGTGCGCTACGGAATCGTCGTAGGTGAGACCGGTGCCAACGACCCGACGCTGACCTCACTCGCGCTGCGGGCGCCGGTTCCGGCGCCATGGAGCATAATCTCGCTGTTCGCGGTCGGCCCCGTCTTGTCCGCGAAGGACGCCCGCATTCAGCATGACGGCATCCCGACCAACAAGATCGTCGCTGGACTGGGAGGTGGGTCATGACGACCACGCGCCGATTCGTGCGACCCGCCCGGACGGTGCGTGGCCCCAAAGCCCCCGCCGTGACAGAACTGCGACTGCAGCCGCCGACCGAGCTGCCCAAGCCGGTCCCGCCGTCGCGGTTGCGGATGATCATGCCGGTGATCATGGTGGCGGCCATGGCCGGGATGATGGTCATGATGTTCCGCGGCGGCGGGCCCCCGAATCCGATGATGATGATGTTCCCGATCATGATGCTGGTTTCGATGGGCGGCATGATGGGTGGCGCGCTCGGCGGGAACAGCGGCGGAGCGGCGAGCCTCAACGAAGAGCGCAAAGACTACCTGCGCAGCATCACAGACAGTCGCAAGACGGTGCACGGGGCGGAAGCCGAACTGTATGCATTCCTGCGCTACACGCATCCTGGCCCAGACGAGATCGCCCGGCTGATCGGCGGCAAGCGGATGTGGGAGGTGCAGGTCGCCAGTCCGCAGTTCCTGCGCGTGCGGGTCGGCCGGGGGCGCATCGCCAACCAGGTTCGCGTGATTGTGCCGGAGGCCGCGCCGACTTCCGATCTGGATCCGGTCGGCGTCGTCGAGCTGACCCGGTTCGCAAAGGCGTACTCCACGGTGGGAGGCATGCCCGTCGCCATCAATCTGCTGTCGGCGCCGCAGGTCGGCATCGAAGGTGCCGCGGAGTTGGTGTCGGGCTTGGTGCGCGCGATGATCTCCGAAGTGGTTGTGCTGCACGGGCCGGACCAGGTCGCGGTCGCCGCGGTGCTGGCGAATCCGGATGCGCCGGAGTGGTCTTGGCTGAAATGGCTGCCACACACTCAGCATCCGAGCGACACCGACGCGATCGGCTCGAGCAGGATGGTGTACCGGACCGTCGCAGAACTGCGGACGAAGGTGCTTGCGGGCCTCAATCGTGGTCCGTTCTCCGCGAATTCGCAGCCGACGCTGGATCGCAAACATTATCTGCTCATCGTCGACGTCGGGGGACCGGCGAGCGAACGTGACATCTCTGGCATCGACGGCTGCACCTGGGTACGGCTCGGCACCGCGGAGCAGAATCTTCCGCGCGCGCTGCGGTTCAGCGTGAGCGACGATCGGTCGCTGAACGAGGTGACCTCGCGCGGGCTGCGCCGGGTCGGTGTCGCCGACTCGCTCTCGGTATCGGCGATGACGGCGATGGCACGCAGCATCTCGCCCTACCGACTGTCCACGGTTGTCGAGGCCGTTGCTGCCGAGCAGGCCAGCGGCGGCACCTCGTGGGAGGAGATGGTGAGCCTGCCCGATCCGGGCGCCGTCCGGATCGATCAGCAGTGGCCGCGACGGCGGGACGCGGACCGGGCGCGGTTGAGCATTCCGTTCGGCCACGACCCGGCGGGCGGAACCGTCTATCTCGACATCAAGGAATCCGCCGAAGAGGGTATGGGCCCGCACGGCATGTGCATCGGTGCGACCGGCTCCGGGAAGTCGGAATTCCTTCGTACCCTGGTGCTTTCGGCCGTCGCGACACACTCACCGGATACCCTCAACTTGCTGCTGGTCGACTTCAAGGGTGGCGCGACCTTTCTCGGTTTCGACCGTCTCTCCCACGTGACGGCCGTCGTGACCAACATGGAGGAGGAAGCCGATCTCGTCACTCGTATGGAGGACGTGATCAACGGCGAAATGGCCCGCAGGCAACGCATTCTGCGCGACGCGGGCAACTTCGCCAACGTGGCGGACTACGAGCGAGCCCGCGAGCAGGGTGCCGATCATCCGCCGCTGCCCACGCTGCTGATCATCCTGGACGAATTCGCCGAACTTCTGGAGCAGCACCCGTCCTTCGCCAAGCTGTTCGTCGCCATCGGCCGCCTCGGCCGGTCGCTGCGCATCCACCTGCTGCTGTCCTCGCAGAAGGTGCCCGCCAACCGGATGGGTGAGCTCGAGGCCCACCTGTCGTATCGAATCGCTTTGCGCACAAATCAGACCGCAGACTCTCGGGACGCCATCGGAACGGCAGATGCCTATCATCTGCCCAAGAAGCCGGGCTCCGGATACCTGCGCGTCGGATCCGGTGATCTGCAACGATTCCAGGCCGCGTATGTCGGCGCGCCCTACATCGCGCCGGTGCAGAACTCCACCGTCACCGCCCAGCGCGTGCGACGACCAGGCGGCGGGTATCGGCCCCCACAGCGGTTCATTGCGGGGCACATCGTCGATGCGCGGCCCGTTCCGATCGCCGAGCCCGAGTCGCTCGCGCCGGAGCCAACCGCCGACGGCGAGCCGGTGACCGTAATGGAAATCGTGCTGCAGCAATTCGCCGGTCACGGCAGGCCGGCGCACAAGATGTGGCTGCCCCCGCTGGGCATGCCGCCCACCCTCGACAAGCTCATCGGGTCGGCTCAACAAGGCTCGTTGCGACTTCCGCTGGCGATCGTGGACAGGCCCCGCCAGCAGCGCCAGGACGTGTGGTCGGTGGATCTGTCCGCCGCGGGTGGACATGTGGCCGTGGTCGGTGGCCCGCAGTCGGGCAAGTCGACCGCACTGCAGACGCTGGTGATGTCGGCGGCACTCACACACACCCCTGAGCAGGTGCAGTTCTACTGCCTCGACTTCTCTGGCGGCCTGTCCGGACTGCGCAACCTGCCGCACGTGGGCTCGATCGCGCCGGCGCGCGATGTAGACCGCATCCGGCGCACTTTCGCCCTGATCACGGGCCTCCTCGCGAGGAGGCAGGCGCTGTTCAGCGAACTCGGCATCGACACGATGCGCGAGTTCCGGCGGCGGCGGACCTCGCCGCGGGAATCAGCCGAGCTCAGCGCCCGTGGGGACACGCACGGCGATGTTTTCCTCGTCGTCGACGGTTGGGACATCGGTTTTGCCGTCACCGGGCCATACTTCGACGAGTATCTACCGGTCATGGAATCGCTTGCTCTGCAAGGTCTCAATTACGGGATCCACCTCGTGATCAGCAGCTCGCGTTGGGCGGCAATCCGACCCGCGATCAAGGACTTGCTGCAGACCCGGCTGGAGATGCGACTCGGTGACCTTACCGACACCGTGTTCGGCACCCACCGCAACGTGGTCGCCGCGATCCCTCCGGACCGTCCGGGCCGGTGTATCTCCAACGAGGCGTTGCACATGCTGACGGCGTTGCCGCGCATCGACGGAACAGGGGAGCCCGAGTCGGCGGGTGCCGGCTTGACAGCAGCGATCGGGCAGCTGAATCGCTCCTACCCGGATCGCAGGGCGCCGGAGGTGCGCCTGCTGCCCGCCGAGGTCAGTCTTGCGGAGATCCGCGCCTTGGCGCCGGAGCCGACCACGCTGGCCAGTCGGCTGGTGGTGCCGTTCGGCCTGCGCGAGTCCGATCTTCGGCCTGCCGCAGTTGATTTCGGCGTCTCGACGCACCTGATCGTTCTCGGCTCCTCGGGATGTGGCAAGTCGACTGTGATCGCCGCGCTGCTGGAGTCGATCCGCCAGCAGTTCAACAAGGATCAAGCTCGTATCCTGCTGGTCGACTACCGGCGACAGCACATGGACGCCATCCCCGAAGACCAGCTGATCGGCTACCTGACCAGCGAGCGGGACGTGAAGGACGGCCTACCCTCGTTCGTCGAGAAGATGCGCGGCCGACGCCCACCCAGCGGGGTGACCTCCCAGCAGCTCAAAGACCGGTCATGGTGGAGCGGACCCGAGATATTCGTGGTGATCGACGATTATCACATGGTCGCGCAGCGTGGCCAGCTCAGCCCGCTGGAGCCATTGAAGGACATCATCGTCGACGGCCGCGACACGGGCTTGCATGTCATCGTGGCGCGCAATATTGCGCAGGCCGACACCGCCATGTACGACAACGTGCTCGGCCAGATGAAGAACCTGAACTCGTCGGGTCTGATCATGGATGGTTCCAAGCTGGACGGTCTTCTCATTGGGGACGTGAAGGCCGTGAAGCAACCTGTCGGCCGCGGCATCCTGGTCGAACCTCTTTTGTCCCGAAGGGATCTCGTGCAATCCGCATCGATGCCGGGGAACTGATTCGACAGGCGGAAGCCGGCATGGACGATAGCCTTCCCAATGTTGGGGATGCCTTAGCGTTCTCTGTGTACCGCTCGATATGAGTCGGCACCACCTCGTTAGGAGTTTCCCATGGCTCTTGAGATCACTCCCGAGCATCTTCCCCTCATCAGCGCGCAACTCGGCATCTCGACCGACGATTTGATCCGGGTGATCGGTACGTCCGCTGCGAATGCCGTCCCGATGCCGCCGGGGAACGACGATGTGAGCAAACTGTATCCCGGGGTACTAGCCCCCTACGGGCAGGGCGTCTTCGGTTCCACGGTGAATGGCGTCGCGTACCGCGTCGGCGCGGAGGCGACGCTGCCGCAGGTGGGCGCCGCCTATTCCGGTGAAGACATCCTCAGCGGCGGCAACGTGCTCTCGACGAGTTCAAGATTTGTCAAGTAATCGAAGATAATTCGAGCGAAGGCTGCTGTCATGGTTTCGCTACCGTTCGCATTCATTGCGCTGACACCGGAGGAGAATATCCTCCGGTTGACCAGTGGCCCTGGCCCGAGTTCGCTGTTAGATACCGCGAAGGCGTACTCGGCCCTGGCTGAAGCGCTGGCCGGCGCGGCCAGCGGAACCGATGGCTCGATGAACAGTATGGCGGAGACCTATCGTGGGTCGTCGTCCGATAAGGCGCAGGGGGCATTTCGCAATCATTCGACATGGTTGCGGGAGCAGTCCGCCGTGGCTGCTGAAGCCGCGCTGCTGGCGGCTACCGGTGCGGCGGCGTACAGTGCAGCGGCAGCCGCTATGGAGGGCGTGGCCGCATGGCTCGCCGAGAACCGGGCACAGCTCGGCTTGATTCTCGCGACGCCCAACGTGATGACTCCACTCGAGCTCGCGGCGAACCAGGCCGAATATGGTGCGATCGCAGCCGCAGCCGCAGCTGTCATGGTGGGCTACGCGGGCGCAACGGTGTCCGTGTTGTCGGCGCTGCCGCCGCCGATCATCCCGCAGCCGATTGTCGGTGGTGGTCCGGAGGTAACGGCGACGGTAATCGACCGTTTCTCACCGCAACAAGACACCTCACCCATTCAGTCGAAAACCACCGCACAGAATACGACCGAGACCGGTTCGAAGGAAAATACCGGAGATACTGGTTCGGACGAAGGGAAGTCCACTACCGATCCGCGCGAGTCCACCTCCGACCCCACGCAGTCGGGGAGGGAGACCGATCAGGTCCCGTCGGATGCGGATCGGTCGCTGCCATCCACGGACAATTCGTCGACCTATTCGGGGGCGGACAGCGCCATGGGCGACAATTCTTTCGACCAGCAGGGTTTCTACGGAACCGACCCGACCTCGCCGACCTTGGCCGGATTGAATGGCGGGATGGGCAGTCTCGTCGCCCTCGGAATGATTCGCGGCGGGGCCGGCTCCATGCCGGGGGCGTCGACGGGGTTCCGGATGCCTTCGAATTGGTCGCTGGGACGCGGCGCGGCGTTCGGAGCGTCATCGAACCCTGCGACGACCGGACCTGCGTCGCGCAACACGGCGCCGCGCGGTGCCACCGCTCCAAAGGCGCAGATGCGGCGACGGCGTCGCGACGAAAACCGCGACAAGTCCAAGGTGTTCGTACCCGGTGAACCCCAGGACGTACCCGTCCTGGAACGGCCTCCGATCATCGGCGTCATCGAGTACGCCGACGACGACCGTCCGGACGAGGTCGCCACCGACGGCCCGTTGCTGGTCGGCGTCCTCGGGCGCCCCGATGACGATGTGGCGATAACCGATTCAGAGCCTCCCCGGTGACCACACCGAGGTGGAATGTAGATCCAACCGAGAAAGGAAACAACCATGGCCACCGAATACAACGGTGATCCTAGTGTGTTGATCTCAACCGCGCAGAATGCGATGGCTGTCCAAACTGAACTAGAAGGCTACCTGAGAAGCTGGATGAGTCTGAAGGACGATTTCGCCGTTGCTGTCCAAAGTGATGGAACTGGTAAGGCAATCCAGTCCACGATGGAAATCGCACACACGTCTGGTGTGAAGATGGCAAGAACCCTTCAGGAAATCATTGACACCTTGAAGGACACCGGTATCAAAATTGATTCGCAGGACCTGGAAGGGGCTGCTCGCGTGCAAGGGGCGGTTTCTCCCAGCGGCGTCAACAACACGGTCGACACCAATTCGTGGCAGTAGGACGATAAGTAGACCTCGGGCACATCACAGATAAGGCTGACAGACAATGAAGTACAACTACAGTCACGTAGATTCGACGAATCTCACCGTGGGGACCCTTTTGAATGGAATGGACGCGAACGCTGCGCACTTGCAGGGCCTGATCAAGCAGCTCGAGGCTGTCTTCACCGGTATGGCTGCGGACGTCGCCAACCCGCTGATGAACAAGTTCAGGGCGGAGCTCGGGGACGCCAAGGAAGGTACGGGCTACCAGGGGCAGCTTGCGCAGGTGCGGGCCAAGATCGGCCAAACCTCAGGAAGTGAAGGCTTCATGAGGGAGACCGACTCGGCACAGGGCGCTAGGTTCCTGTCGATCGGGTAGTAGTCCTTGCAGCCCCCTGTTCGCTCTGTCGTCTCGGCTACGGTGCGGCTAGGCTGCACACCGGACAACTACGTGTTTGGTGAAGGTGTGGAATCCGATCCGGTTGCGATTGACCTGAATGTCGATGCCGCCTTGTTGTTGCAGAACATGGTCGGCATCGACTCTTATCCGCCGGTGTTGGCATTGATGCCCAACATCTACAACATCGACGATCAGGAGCGGGTGCGCGCTGTCGTAGCGCAAGAGCTCACCGAGGTGGGCATCATCGACGGCGACAGCGTGCATCCGACGATTGAACACTGGCTGCGTTGCCTCTACCGACCGGACGTGGAGCTGGTGGCCTACATCCTGGCTACGGGCTTGGACGGCGAACCGAAAGGGATGCTGCGGTTTTCGCTGGTTCGCAGCGGCGAGACGCATGTTTTGGCGGTGCGCTGCGACGACAATGTGGTCATTCAGTCGATGTTTCAGGAGGGACAAGGCCTGGAGAACGTGACAGCAGCCTTGGCCGCGGCGCTCGGTCCCGCCGAGGCGCCGAGCTTTGAGCCGCTGACCGCGACGCTCGAGCAGTTCGCCGAGGTTCCTTCTGACCAGGATGAGCGGCGGCAGGCATTGCTAGAGTTGGGCGCTCAGCCGCACACGGCCGGTGTGCTGAGCCGGGTGCTGGACGAGGTGGTGCGTCGCGCCGAGGTGCAAGTGATCGAGCATCGTGACGGCGTCTCGGCAGAAGCGGAGGTGAGTCTGAGCGTTCTGGATACGCTATCGGGGCGGATCATCGCCACCCCGAGCAAGGCGATGGACGGAGAGATCTGGTCGACGTTCGCCCCCGGCGACGATGCGGCCTTGCGGTCGGGCATTCGGGCGTTGATCGACCTGCTGCCAGGCCGAAGTTGGTTCGACACCAGCAGAATCGGCTGACAGTCGGACCGTGGTTGTCGAGAGGACGACGAAATGAACCGAGCACCGAGCACCAACGGTCATTCGACCGAGGCCGTGCGGGCTCGTGGCGGCTACGACGCGTACTTCGCACAGACCGGCGAGCTGACGGACGCATCCGTCGCGCAGGGGCCCGGCTCCGAAGGCCGCCAGGATGCCGACACGTTCACTCACGTCGATCCCGTGGTGGGCGCGCCACGCGAGCCGCAGGCGCCTCCCGCGCCGGAATTCGGCCACCGCCCGAGGCCGGGCGTCGTGGGGCCACCACCGGCTGGCGCCAGCGCGCCTCCGCCGCAAGCGAACGCGCAGCCGAGAGACTATTCCGCCGCGCCGCCGACTGTGGCCCCGCCACAATCGGTTCCCCAGCAACACACAGCCCAGCAACCGACTGTTCAGCAGCAGCCGACCCAGCAACACCAGACATTCCAGCAGGCCGAGCACTCCACTGAGCAGCCATCCCAGGCGGTCGCTCACACGGACTCGGCGTCGCCCGACCAGGACTGGCAGTCCGGATCGGCAACGCCATGGGTTCCCGAGCGTGTCGACCGCTCGGCCTACGACCAGACACCGCGGATCGAAGTATTGCCCGCCGCGCTCAGTTCGATCGAGCTGCTCGCCGACATCTCGGCCGCACGGCGCGCCCAGCTGCGCTCCAATTCAGGCGTTCGCGGCGCGTTGAACAAAGTCGGCTTCAACCTGGGACTTTCCCCGGCCGAACAGCGCGCAGAGGACCGCCG
The DNA here is from genome assembly GCF_040639505.1 of Nocardia sp. NPDC023852. Taxonomy (NCBI): domain Bacteria; kingdom Bacillati; phylum Actinomycetota; class Actinomycetes; order Mycobacteriales; family Nocardiaceae; genus Nocardia; species Nocardia sp. NPDC023852. Next base: position 10,218 of record NZ_JBFAAB010000041.1, on the reverse strand, counting down.
CAACCGCATCCGGCGACAGCTCACCTCGACCTATCAGATCGCGGTGGTGAGTGTGAAGGGCGGCGTCGGCCGCACCACCACCGCGGCGACACTGGGCTCGACCTTCGCCAGCTTGCGTCCGGACCGGGTGGTGGCGATCGACGCGAACCCGGACTTCGGCGATCTCGCCACCCGCACCAGCAGGCACCCGTACGGGCTGACCCTGCGCGACCTGGCGGTGTCACAGAACCTGGACGCGTTCTCCGCGGTGCAGTCGTTCACCTCGATCAATTCAGCGGACCTCGCCGTGATCGCCTCGCCGTGGACCACCGAGGCCACCGAGGCGCTGTCCGGCCGCGAGTACTCCACCGCCGTGGAAGTGCTGCGCCGCCATTACAACCTGCTGCTGGTCGACTGCGGGACCGGTGTGCTCGATTCCGCGACCGCGACCGTCCTGCAGACCAGCGACGCCGTCGTCGTAGTCACCCCGGCTACCGTCGGCGGCGTGACCGGCGCCGTCGCCACGCTCAACTGGCTCAGTGCACACGGCCTGCAGCACCTGATCGCGAAGTCCATCGTCGCGATCGTGCACCATCAGCCGGTGAAGCCGACCGTCGACGTCGACGCTATCGAGAAGCTGTTCGCGACCGCCCATCGTCCGACGACGGTGCTGCCTTACGACGCCCACCTGGCCGAAGGGGGAGAGATCGACCTGCGGTTGCTCGAGAAAGAGTCGCTGCTCGCGTTCGAGGAACTGGCCGCCTGGTTGGCGGACGGGTTCCCCGGGTACTTGACCGGCGGCGCCGACAGCTCCGGCGACCGCGGAGGGTGGCGATGAGTACTGCCGTCGCGCCCGCGCCTACCGGGACGCAGCCATCGGCGGAGGTGGCACGTGCCCGGATCGCCGTGATGATCTCCACTTACCAGGTCGACGTGGTGGTGCCGACCAAGTTCACCATCGAGACATTCATCGACGATTTGCTGGTCGTGCTGGCCTCGGCGATCGATGACGAGAGCGTCGACTTCACCCCACCGCAGGGTCAATGGAGTTTGGCCCGCCCCGGTGAGCCGCCGATTCCGCGCTGGCGCAGTCTCGGCGACCACGATGTCACCGACGGCACGGTGTTGATGCTGTCGGTGGTCGAGTCGGCGGAGGTCTTCACGCCGGTGGTCGAGGACATCACCGACGCGCTGGCCCTGATCAACGAGCGCGAGTTCGCCGAATTCGACGCGAACACTGCGGCGGTCGTCGGCCTCACAGTGCTAGGTGTGGGGGCCGCGGCGGTGGCCGCGATGCTGTCGTGGTCGTGGACCCGGACCGGCTCGGTCCTGTGGTGTGGGCTGCCCGCCTTGCTGCTCGGCCTGCTCTGCTGGGCTGCGGCCGCGGCGTCCCGGCGTCGCGGTGCCGCGGCCAAGGTATGCCTCGGCTTGTCGTTGTCGGCGACTCCGCTGCTGTTCGCCGGTGGTGCGATGCTGGTGCCGCCCGCCTACGGCCAGCCGGGTCCATTCGCCGCGGCCAATCTGGCAGCGGGAGCGGTGGTGGCCGCAGTCGCCGCCGCCACCATGATGCGGCTGAGCGGACTGGGGATCGCGACGCTGATGGCGGTGACGGTGCTCGGCGTGGCAGTGACCGCCGCGGCCCTGCCGCTGACGTATCTCGATCTGTCGGTGGGGCAGGTGGCAGGCGGCGTGGTGTTCGTCGGGATCGTGCTGTTGACCGCCGCGCCGCGCCTGGCCGTGGTTATCGCGCGGATCCGACCGCCGGATCTGCCCGACCCCGGCAATGAGGTGGCACCGACCACGCTGACCGACATCTTCGACGCAGAGACCGTGCGCGACGACCACGAGCACACCGAGGACAGTGAACGGCAGCGCCGCAGCAACGAGGTCGGCATCGAGGGCCGGGCACGGCTGGCGGTGACCAGCTTGCGCGGTCTGATCGCCGCGATCTCGGCCTTGCTTTCGGTCTCCGCCGTGATCACGGCCGCGGTCAGTCCCGGCGGCATCCGAGAAATTGTCATGTCCGCGGCCATCGCCGGCCTCCTTGCGATGCGGTCGCGCTGGCATCCGGACCGAGTCCAGGCGATTGCGCTGATCACCGCCGCCGCTGTCACGGTGTGCGGTGTCGCTTTCATTTTGGTCGGGGCATACCGGACCCCGGCTGCGGATCTGGTGGTCGGAGTGGTAGTCACCCTGGCGGCGTGTGTCGCATGCGTCGCGGCGCTCCGGTTGCCGGGCAAGCGATTGTCGCCTGTGACCCGCCGTGTCATCGATCTGGTGGAGTATGCGCTCATCTTGGTGGTTCCGGTGATCGCCTTCTGGATAATGGGCGTCTACACCGCGATGCGAGGAATCTGATGAAGGTCGGCAGCGCTGCCGTCGCGGTCCTCGCCGGGGTCCTGCTCGCCGTCACCGCCGCGCCTGCGGGTGCGCTCGAACCGCCACAGGTGGTGATCGGCTCACCACCGCAGGACGACCCGCCGGGACCGGAACTGCCGACGAAGCAGGACAAAGGCTGCCTCGCCGCGGGGGTGCTTCCCGAGAGCGATCTAACCCGCACTCCGCCGCCGGAACTGGCGCTGGACCTGCGGCGCGTCCGCGCGCTGAGCCGGGGCGCCGGCGTCACCGTCGCGGTCATCGACACGGGCGTGCAGCCCAGTCCGCGGCTACCCAACCTCGTCGGCGGCGGCGACTACGTCGCAGCCGGTGGCGACGGACTGTCCGACTGCGATGCGCACGGCACGCTGGTGGCCGGAATCATCGGCGCGGCATCCGACCCCACTGACGGATTCGCCGGCGTCGCCCCCGACGCGCGAATCATCTCGCTCCGCACCCGCTCCGGCGCGTTCAGCCTCGAACGGCCGAGCTCCGATCCGACCCAGCAGATCGCCGTCGAAATCCGAACGATGGCGCGGGCGATCACCCACGCGGCCAACCTGGGAGCCGGGGTGATCACAGTCTCGCTGCCGATCTGCGTGCCCGCGGACTCGCGGCTGGACCAGTCCATGCTGTCGGCGGCCATCGGACACGCTGTGCACGTCCGTGGCGCGCTCATCGTCGCTGGTGCGGGCAACAGCACGGGCAGTGCCAACTGCTCGCAGAACCCCGACATCGACCCGACCCGGCCCGCCGACGCGCGCAATTGGCGTGATGTGAAGACGATTTCGACGCCGGGCTGGTTCGGTTCCGATGTGCTCACGGTCGGATTCACCAGCGCGACTGGGGCGCCGATGCCGGATTCGCTGACGGGGCCGTGGGTTTCGGTGGCAGCGCCGGGGACCGGCATCGAGTCGCTCGGGCCCGGCGGTGGTGGTCTGATCAATGGCGTCGGGACACCGGACAAACTGGTGCCGGTCGGCGGCGCGTCCTTCGCCGCGGCCTATGTCAGCGGAGTCGCCGCGCTGTTGCGGTCGCGTTTTCCGAACGAGACTCCCGCCGAGATCGCCTCCCGGCTGCAGGCCAGCGCGCACGCTCCGGCCCGCGGCATCGACAACGCGGTCGGTGCGGGCATGATCGACCCGCTGGCCGCACTGAGCTACCGCACGCCGCCGCAGCGGCCGGCAGGGCTGTTCCGTTCCTCGGAGCTCGCCATGCCGGCACCGCCGCGGGCGAAGGATCTGCGGCCCGCGGTTACGGCGACAGCCGTCATCGTCGTGGCCGTGCTGCTCGGTCTCGGCGGGAGCCGCGGGAATGCTGGAATCCGGAGGCGACGGTGAGCTTTCCGAGTATTCGGGTCGCCGGCGTCGAACGTGCTCCTTTCGCCACGATCGTGGTCGTCGGCAGCCCGCTGTTGGTCGGTCTGTCGGCCAAGACGCCGTGGTGGGTGAGCGCGGTGGTCGTCACATTCCTGGTCACGACCGTGACCGTGCGGGTGAACGGACGCACCAGTGCCCGTTGGCTGCTCGACTGGGCGGAGTTCCGATTCGGCCGCACCGCCAGGGCGCGCGAACGGGTGACACTCGCCCGGATCCGCGACGTGGAGGTCGCGGCGGGCGTGTGCGGGATCAACGAGGCGGACACCACACTCGTCGCGATGATCCAGCTCGCCCCCAACCTGGATCTTCCGACAGTCATCGCGGAGCGAACCCTCTACACCGAGGACACCATTCCGGTCGACATGCTGCACCCGATGCTCGACCACTTCGGCATCGCCGTCGACATCGACATCGTGACGACCGGGCAGCGCGTCCGGTCGACCGGCAGCTACAGCATGCTGTACGACCAGTTGATCGGTTCCCACCCGGTGGTCGGCGACCGGCTGACCTGGCTGGTGGTGCGGCTGGACCAGGAACGCAACTTGGCCGCGCTGAGCAAGCGCGGCCCATGCGCGGTGGTCGCCCCCAAGGCATTGGCCACCGCCGCGCACCGGATCGCGGGGCGGCTACGCGAACGCGGAATCGCCGCGCACGCGCTCCCCGCGGCGGCCCTGCGGGACGCGACGCGGCTGTTGCACGCGGGGGTCGAGCTGACCGACCTGCGGGAGACCTGGAGCTGCCTGGAATCTTCGGTACCAGGCCGCTGCGTCACCAGCTTCCTGATCGACTGGACGCGCCTGGATGGCGTCGGCCTGGATGACTGCTGGACCTGGAACCGCGGCCGCACCACGCTCGTGGTGAATCTGACCGACAACGTGGCGGGTCCGCGCGCGATCGTGCGTTTCGTCGGCCCGGCCGTGACCACCGCGCCTCCGGATTACCTGCGGCTGCTCGGCGGTGGCCAATCAATGGCGCTGATGGCCTCGTTGCCTACCGGCACCTCGGTGCGTGTCCTGCGTGGCGCCGAATCCGGCTCCGACATCGCCCCCGATGACCTCGTCGCCGACTTGGCCATCGCCATCGGCCCCAACGGTCAGATCCTGGGCGCGATCAGCGGTCAGCCACGGCACACCCTGGCGCTGCCGCTGTTCGACCCGGCACGCTACAACCCGCGCAGACGCACGATCGACGTGCACGCGATGCTGCCGGTCGCCCAGCAGATCGTCCTGCGGGCGATGGTGGTCGGCGCGGATGTGGAGATCCACTCGGCGCGGCCGGACAGCTGGCGGCAGCTCGTCGCCGCGGTCGGTGACCCCCGCTCGCTGCGCATGGCGGAATACGGCACGGGGGGGCCGGGGAGCGAGGGCGATCCGGCCGCGGAGATTCCCGCGACCATTGCCGTCTTCGACCACCTGCCGCCGCGCGCGTCCAGCGCGCACACGACGGTCACCATCAGCGAGCCTGGCGGTCCGCGCAGGCGCTCGGTCGATCTCGCGATCAATCAGGTCAGCGCGACCGCAGTGGACGTGAGCATCCCGATGCGCACGGTCCGGGTCGACCTCATCGAGCCGAGAGGCGAAACACGTTATTTCGATTCCGTCGACGGCCCGCCCGCGATTGGCGCGGGGGCCTCTGGGTCCACGGTTGCGCCGCCGCAACCTGGTGGCCGTCGCGTGAGCTGATGGGAGTGGTCGGTTAATGTCTATCACCGTGGTAGCGGACACCCATTCCGATGGCGGCGATTTCCCTCATCCGGACGTCGGGGACGCACTGACCCCGAGACAGGCGGCAGCGGCGATATTCTCCAGCCGGCTGTCGGAGCTGATCGCGGAATCCGTCGTCTCGACCGAGGACGGATCGACGCGCTCGCTCACGCTGTACTCGCTGGCGCAGCATCTGGAACTGGCGTATCCGGACGTGCCGGTGTCGCAGTCCGGTTTGTACCGGCTCATCCACGGTGACGCGATCCCGCGGCTCGATCTGGTGATCGCGCTGGCCCGGGTGTTCGATGTGCCGCCGGAGTATTTTGTGACGGAGGAAAAGAAGCGCTGACCGGACCCGTCAGCTGTTCTCTCCAGAGGGAATAGTGCCGGCTCGGTGGGCGGCATGGTCCGGATACGATCCGAACCATGCCCGACGAGGACCCGGGAGATGTATTTCTCCGTCATCGAGGTGTGGTCCTGGACGCGTTGCTGTCCGATCCGTCGTTCGGGCAGTCCAGCGTGGCGACGCTGGGGAATCCCGAGCAGCCGGAGTACAGCGCGGCCGCGTTCGCTATTCCCGACTTCGACGAGGAACCGGACGCGTCCGCGCCACGGCGGCGCTCCGGCGACGGCCCGAGGGCGAGTGAGCGAATCCTCGCGCTGCTGAACGGTCAGTCGCAGGACTCCACGCCCGCAATGGATTACGCGGCCGACTATTCCGCGGTCGCCGCTAAGGTGAACGCGCCTGCGGAGCCAGAACCGGAACCGGAACGCCCCGCGTCTACCCAGGCGGACCGGCTCGCGCCGGCCAAGCAGGTCGGGCGTGACGCCCTTACCCAGTTGCGTAAGCCAAAGGTGGCGCTGGCTGTCGGCGCGGTTGTCGCGGTCCTGCTCGTGCTGCTGCTGATCACCACCGGAGGCCAAGAGAAGGACACGGCGCAGGATCAGCTCCTGGTCATCACCCCGCCGCCGACATCGGCGGCACCGGCGACTTCCGCGGCTCCAGCGGCGGGCTCTTTGATCCAGGTGAAGTCTGCGGATGCGAAATGCCCGCCGGGCAGCACCTCGGCGATGGATGCCTTCGGCGGACAGTCGGGCAAGGCGTGGTCGTGCGTGCGCGCCTACAAGGTCGACGGCCAGGTCATGACGATCGATCTGGGCAAGACCTATCAGATCGACTCGGTCGGCATCATGCCCGGCTGGGACAACATCGGGCCGGACGGAACCGACCAGTGGGCGAAATACCGCACCGTCAGCCGAGTTTCATATCAGTTCGACGATGGGAACAAGACCGTCTACACGCAGCCGACGCTCGATCAGCGCACCTTGGTGGTGACCAAGATCGAGCCACCGGTGAGCGCCTCGAAGATCGTGCTGACCGTGCTCAATTCCAAGGGTGATGCATCCATCAACACCACCGCGATCTCCTCGATCGTCGTCACGGGGCGCTGACGTGTCGAGGCCACCCGAGCTGATCTGCCAGTACTGTGCGCACCGCAATACCGGTACCGATTCTCGCTGCGGGCATTGTGGGGCGCCGTTGCGCGCTGTCGTGCACGCGGTGGAGTCCGTTGTCGAGGAAGCGCCCGCCAAGCTCCTCAAGGTCGCCGAGAAGCTCGGTGCCGAGGCGGAAAAGGTTGTGACCGCAGGCTATCCGCGCTGGCAGTGGCGCGCGCTCGGTGTGGCCATCCTGGTCATGGTTGTGCTCGGCCTCGTCGTTGCCCGGTCCTGTTCGATCGAGCTGCCCTCATTCCCTGGGGCCATGTCGGAGGAAGTCGTGCCGGAGCCGTTGCGCTCGGCGGCGTCGTGTCAGCGGATGGATTCCGCTGGGCAAGGCGAGAAGTGCGTGATCGCCGCCAATCATCCGATGCTCTTCGGTGGCATCGCGGGCGGTAGGGAACTGACCTTCTATGCCGAACGCGCACAGCCGGATCGCTTGGCCGACAGCATCTCTCGCTGGCGCGCCGCGGGCGGGACGGCCCTTGTCGATGGCCCCGTCTACGCCGCGATCGGGCCGTCGGCAACCGTCTGGTACGCGGACACCCGGGTGGGTCTGCGGTTGGAGACGGGGACGTTCGCCGGTAAGGCTGCCGCCCAGACCTTCCTCTCGCGGGCGGGACTGGTCCGCTGACGGTACATCGCTCGCGTTCCCTCGGCCGGAAAAATCCCTGATCCGGAAGCACATGACCGCTGTCCGGTGAGCGTAATTATTGTTACACTGTTGATCGTGCCGTTATCTAGCGGTACGTTATTTGAAGTACGAAAACGTACGAGCGCAGTTCTCGGGAAGGCAACGGATCGATGGCGGCAACCACCCAGCAGACGATGACACCACAGCGGTTCCGCAATGATCCGACCGATCTGGAGGCGGTCTACTTCCGGTGGATCCAGCCGGGTGCCTCCGCCTCGGCGATCACGGATCGGGCCGAGCGGATTTTCCGGCAGCATCTCGAGCTGGCCGCCACCCGCGCGCCAGGGTCGGCGACCACCCGGGTCTACCGCCCGGACGACAGCACCGAGATGGGCGCCGCGATCCAGATCGTCAACGACGACATGCCGCTGCTGGTCGACTCGGTCACCGCTGCGCTGCGCCGGCTCGGCGCGACGGTCACCGAGGTGGTGCACCCGGTGTTCGACGTCGCCCGCGACGCGGATGGCAAGTTGCTGACCATCGCGGGCGACGGCGAAGCCGAACCGACCGGCGAGACCGATGGAAAGACGCTGCGCGAGTCGTGGATCCACGTGCAGCTCGGCACCGGCTTGGCCGACGAGCTGGTGGACCGGATCGAGCGTGCGCTGCCGCCGCTGCTGGCCGACCTGCGTCAGGTCGCCGACGACACTCCGACCATGGTCGAGGTGCTGAGCACCGTCGCCGATCAGCTCGACCAGGCCGCCAAATGGGCTGACGACGCCGAGATTCCCCAAACTTCCAAACTGCTGCGCTGGTTGTCCGACGGGCACTTCACTCCGCTCGGTTACGGCTACTATCACTTCCGTCGCTCCGCGCCGAGTGCGGATGCCGCTTTCGAACCGTGGCAGCTGCCGGGTACCGGGCTCGGCGTGCTCAGCAACGGCGCTGTCGCGGATATCAGCGTGCCTGTGGTCGGCGCGAAGCGGACGGTCCTTCGCATGGCCAACGGTTCGGTGGACTCGCTGGTGCCGGGTTCCCGGGATCTGTACTTCATCAGCGTCGCCGATTACGGCGGCACTGATCCGAGCGGTCGCGCGTCCTGGGGCGACACCGTTGCCATGGTGAAGGGTGAGCACGTATTCGTCGGCACCTTCACCGTCGCAGGTCTGCACGAGAACATCCTCGACATCCCGGTCATCTCGCGTCGCGTGCTACAGGTCGTCGAGTGGGCCGGTTTCGGGCTCGATTCGTTCTCCGGGCAAGCGATGCTGGAGATGATGCAGTCGTTCCCTCGGGTCGAACTGTTCTCCACCGACGCGCGCAGACTGTTCGAAACCGTCTCCGCGGTCATGAATCTGGGCCTGCGACGGCAAGTGCGGCTGTTCATCCGGCGCGACGCGCGCAGCGACTCCATCTACTGCCTGGTCTATCTGCCGCGCGACCGCTACTCCACCGAGGTCCGACTTCGCATGGGCGACATCCTGCGGGCCGAATTCGATGCCGAGCAGATCGCCTATTCGGCGCGTGCCACCGAATCGGAACTGGCCGTCGTCTACTTCACAGTGCACCGCAAGCCCGGTGCCGAACCGGCCGACATCTCCGACGAGAACCGCGAGCGGATCCAGGAGCTGCTGCTGGCGACAACCTGGACCTGGGGCGATCGCTTGGTGGCGGAGGCCGCGGGCGCGTCCGATGTACCGCAGGCGCTGGCCACCGATTACGCGACCGCGTTCCCGGCGAGCTACCAGCAGGACCACGAGCCCGCACACGCGCTGTCCGATCTGCGGCGGCTCGAGCGGCTCGACGACGGTGCCATCGACACAAACCTGTACCGGCAGAGTGAATCCTCCTCGGGGGAGTGGCGATTCACGCTGTATGTCGCGGGAGAGGGGATCTCGCTGAGCCGGGTCCTTCCGGTATTGCAGAGTCTGGGTGTGGAAGTCGTCGACGAGCGGCCTTACCAGATCACGCTGCCGGATCGGCCGGATCGCTGGATCTACGACTTCGGACTGCGTGTCGCCGCGGCGCAGCTGCGCGACGCGCTCGACAGCGAGCCTCTCGCACACCTCGCGCACTCGGTGGAGCTCGAATCGCTGCCGGAAACCAGTGTGCGACGACGCTTCCCGGACGCCGTGACCGCGATGTGGTTCGGCCGTGCCGAGGTCGACGGTCTCAACGAGCTGGTGCTGCGCGCCGGCTTGCACTGGCGTCAGGTGGTGCTGTTGCGCGCCTACGCGAAATACCTACAGCAGGCCGGATTCGCTTACACCTTCGGCAACATCACCCGTGTGCTGCTGACCCATCCGGCTACCGCGCGGTCGTGCACCGAACTGTTCGCCGCGCACTTCGATCCGGACGGTGTCGGCGCGGAGGCCGCAACCAGGGCCGCGGCGCTCGCCGAGCGCGTGCAGACCGAGATCGACGCAGTCGTCAGCCTGGACACCGACCGGATTCTGCGCGCTCTGTTCGGTCTGATCGAGGCCACACTGCGCACCAACTACTACCGGCGCGACGACGCGGGCAACCCTCTGGACTACCTGTCGGTCAAGCTGAATCCGCATGCGATTGCGGAGTTGCCGAAGCCGAGGCCGCAGTTCGAGATTTTCGTGTATTCCCCCAGGGTGGAGGGTGTGCATTTGCGTTTCGGTTC
>NZ_JBFAAB010000040.1:0-38514 GCF_040639505.1 Nocardia sp. NPDC023852 | reverse complement strand
GCATCGGCAACATCGTGGCCGCCGCCCTGGTACTGCTGCATATCGAACACGGCCGAACGACCTGACCCCGACACGCCGCTACCCGGAAAGGCTCACTGACATTCGGCTCGGCGAGGGAATATAGTATGTGTTGGCTCTCCGTGCCTTCCGTTCGTTGTTCTCCCGACCGAAAATAATGGTTGCCCAGGTCGGCCCGGTTGCGCCATTCGCACTTTTCCGAATACGTCCCGTGCGACGAGCCGACGAATGTATCATCGGGCAATGGATTGGACACTCGCTCAGTGGATTTCACGTGGATGTGTCCGATGACCTCAGACGATTCGAAAATTCGGCCCGAGGCGACCGGCGAATCCGCGGTCGTGTTGGAAGCCGTCGGACTGGTGAAGCGCTATGGCGGCGTGGAAGCGTTGCGGGGCGCAGATTTTCAGGTGCGCGCCGGGGAGGTCGTCGCATTGATCGGCGACAACGGCGCCGGAAAATCGACCTTGGTGAAATGCCTTTCCGGCGCCGATCAACCGGATGCCGGGACCATCGTGCTCGACGGCGTTCCGGTCGTGCTGAATTCGCCGACGGCCGCGCGGAAACTCGGCGTGGAAACCGTGTATCAGGATCTCGCCGTCGCGCCGGATCTCGACCCCGCCGCGAATCTGTTCCTCGGAAGGGAACTCGTTCGACCCGGACTCCCGGGCAAGCTCGGCATGCTGGACAAGGCCGCGATGCGAGCCCGAGCGATCGAACACTTCCGGCGCCTCGGGGTGTCCTTACCGAGCGCCGACGTCCCGATCGGCGCGCTCTCCGGCGGACAGCGCCAGAGTGTCGCCGTCGCGCGAGCGGTGCTCTGGGCGAGCAAGGTTGTGTTCCTGGACGAGCCGACCGCGGCACTGGGTGTCGTGCAGCGCGACCGCGTCCTCGACGTCATTCGCCGGGTACGGGACCAGGGCGTCGCGGTAGTCCTGATCAGCCACAACATGCCGGAGGTTCGTGCGGTCGCCGACCGCGTCGAGGTGCTGCGGCTCGGCAGGCGGGTAGCTCGGTTCGCCGCCGCCGATGCGACGCTGGAGCAGTTGGTCGGCGCCATGACCGGCGCACTGTCCCATGAGGACGCTTCATGAGGGATATCGAGGCCGTCGCACCGGCCGAACGCACAGTCCTGCGGCGACAGCTGGGCGCCGGCACGGTGTGGATCGGCGTCGTGCTGGTGGTGCTGTGCGTGGTGTTCAGCCTCATCCGGCCCGACGCCTTCCCCACCCGGTTCACCCTGCAGACTCTGCTGATCGAAACGTCGGTGCTGCTGGTGCTTTCGGTCGGCATGACCTTCGTGATCATCACCTCCGGCATAGACCTTTCGGTCGGGACGGTGCTGATATTCGCAGGCGTGCTCGGCGCGAAATCCATGGAGTGGTTGAGCCCGAACGAGGACGCCACCGGCGCGGGCTGGGGCGTCATCGCGGTCGGGTTACTGTTGTCGGTCGCAGGCGGCGGAGTCTGGGGCCTGGTGAACGGCCTTCTGGTGGCCAAGGCCGGGGTTCCGCCGCTGATCGTCACGCTCGGTTCCTTCGGCGCCGCGCTGGGCGCGGCCCAGCTGATCACTGGAGGCGTGGACACCAGGACGGTGCCCGAAAAGTTGCGCGATTCATTGGGTTTCGGCACGTCGCTGGGGGGAGTGCCGAACCTGGTGCTGGTTGCGACCGTTGTGACGGTGCTGGCCGCCTGGGTGCTGCACACCACCCGGTTCGGTCGCTACACCTGTGCGATCGGCTCCGATCAGGAGGCCGCCCGCCGCTCCGGGATCGCGGTGACCCGGCATCTGGTTCTGGTGTATCTGCTTACCGGGTTGCTGGCTGGGCTTGCCGGGTTCATGAACCTGGCCTACTTCGGCACCACCACCATCGGCGGACACGGCACCGACAACGTGGATGCCATCGCAGGCGTGGTGATCGGCGGGACAAGCCTTTTCGGCGGTGCCGGCTCGATCGTGGGCACCGTGATCGGCGTTTTCATCCCGTCGGTGCTGAAGAAGGGTTTCGTTATCGCGCAGGTGCCGGTGTTCTGGCAGCCGATCGCCGTGAGCGTGGTTTTGGTTGCCGCGGTCTGGTTCGACCAAGCCCGTCGCAGGGCGCGGGACCGGAAGTAGAGATTCCTCGATAACAGAAAACAGTATGCGGAGGTGCCGGATGCGGGTGGCGAAACGTAACGCGGTGGTGATCGGCGCACTGGTGATGATCGGCACGCTGGTGGCGGGTTGCGTGGGAGGGGTGGGCAATTCGGGCGGCGGTGACAGCAAACGGCTCGTGCTGATCCCTGGCGTGGCCGACGAGCCGTTCTACATCTCCATGCAGTGCGGCGCGCAGGACGAAGCCGCGAAACTCGGCTACCGACTCGACACCCAGGCCCCTACGAAATTCGATGCCGGAGCGCAGACTCCAGTGCTTACCGGTGTGGTGGCCAACAAGCCCGGCGGCATCCTGATCGCGCCGACGCACGCCACCGCCATGGCTAATCCGCTTCGGCAGGCCGCGGCCGCGGGCATCAAGATCGTCGAGGTGGACACCGCGCTGGACGACACGTCCGTCGCGGTGTCGTCGATCTCGTCGGACAACAACAAGGGCGGTGCGCTCGCGGCCGCGACGCTGGCAAAGCTGGTCGGGGAGAAGGGGCCAGTTCTGGTGATCAACACCAAGGCGGGCACTTCCACCACCGACGAGCGGGCGCAGGGTTTCGAAGAGACGATCAAAAGGTACCCGGGCATCACCTCGCTCGGTGTGCAATACAACAACAACGAGGCGGCGCAGGCGGCGTCGATCGTCACCGCGACGCTGGCCGCACACCCCGATCTCGCGGGTGTGTTCGCCACCAACCTGAGTTCGGCCGAGGGCGCGGCGACCGGACTGCGCAACGCCAACAAGCTCGGACAGGTCAAGCTCGTCGGTTTCGACGCCAGCCCGAAGCAGGTCGAGGATTTGAAAGTCGGTACCGTGCAAGCGCTCATCGCCCAGGACCCGGCGGGGATCGGCGCCGAAGGCGTCGACCAGGCGGTCGCCGCTCTCGAGGGCAAGCCGGTCACCAGGAACATGCAGACCGCGATGATCGCGATCACCCATGCGGACATGGACGTCAACGCCAAGTACTTCTACAAACGCAGCTGCTGACCGCCGCCTGGTGAGGGACGTGCCGACCGGAAGCGCCGGACACCGGTCGGCACGTCCGGTCCGGCGGCATCGTCACTGAGTTCGCCGCGATCACAGTCAGTGGTTCTTCCCTCGGCGTGGGCGTCGAGCGGTTTCTGCTCGGACATCGTCGATGATGTCTTCGGGGACGAATCCGATGATGTCTTCGCGTGAGGCGATGTTCAGTTTCTGCAGGATCGCGGTTATCTGTGCGTCGATGGTTCTGATGGAGTTTCCGCGGCGCGCGGCTATTGCGGCATTGGTCCACCGGGCCGCCGCTAATATCGCGACCTCTTGCTCGGCGGTGGTCAACTCGTTCCAATAGGACGAGGCGGCTCGGCCTGCTGGACGGGATGCTGCCAGAGTGTTGATGGATAGTGTCCCCATGGCGAGTTGTTGCACCTCGTCGAGTTCGGGACGCAGCCGGGATCCTTGGGTTTCCGCTGCCGTGAACGCCTCTGGGCCGAGCGTCCGGCGGGCCACGGCGAGGGCTTTGTCGGCTTCATCGGCAAACGGCCCCAGCGCTTCGAGGCGAATGCCGAACTTGGCTTGTTGCGTGGCGGTTCCTCCGGCGAGTTGGGCGATTTCGGTAGCCCACGCGGTGAGCGCGTCGCGGTCGGGGTTCCCGGCGGCGATGGCGTCGGTGATGCATTGTGCCAATGACCACGCCCGAAACTGGACCGCCCAGAATCTCCCCCAGGGGTCGCGGGCGGGTAGCTGGTGTGTCAGTGCCTGCCGTTCGAAGTCCAATGCGGCGGTGGGATTGCCGTGTCTGGTCAAAGTGAGCGCCCACGCCAGCTGAGCCCAGGACTTCACCCACAAAGCACCCGAAGCGTTCGCTTCGTCGAGGTGATGTCGTGCGATCTGATGGGCTTGCTGCGCGGTTCCGAGTACACCTGCGGCCAGTGCCGCCCACAAGTCAGCCATTACGGCGGCGCCATAGTTGTCCAGGCGATGCCACTTTTCGCGGGCTCGCGTCAGAACAGTGATAGCTCGTGCATCACCGTGGGCCAGCAGCAGTTCGATGCCCCACGCAAATTCGACGACCGCGGGCAGGCCGATATCGGTCTCAGCGGTGCTTCGCCAGTTCTGTCTGCTGTGCGTATCCGGGATGCAGGCGGCGACGCAGTCCTCCAGCATCCGTTCGGCGTCCTCGGGCTCGCCCTGGCACAGGGTGAGCCATACGATCATCGCCATCGCCCCTATCTGGAGTTCGGCGGGTTGTGGGTCCAACGCCCGGGTGGCCTGTAAGGAGCGCATGGTCCACCGCCGCATCTCGCGCAACGGACCTTTCATGAAAGGAAATCGTAGGGCGAGCAGCCCGGAGCAGATTTCCAGGCCGACTGCCGCTTCGCCGGGTGTGGTAATGCTGGTGTCGATAGCGGTGAGGATGTTGTCCCACGCCGCGCGGGCCCAGTCCAGCAAGTCGTGTTCCGCGGGACCCAGCCAGTTGGCTGCGGCGTACGCGACTTTGTCGCGATAGTGGTGGCGGTGTCGTTCGGCCAGCCGTGCCGATTCGTCGGCTCGAACGGTGGAGTGTTGCTCGAGTTGTCGCCGAGCGAATATCCGAAGACTTTCCAGCAGCGAGTACCGGACTTTGGTCGGCGTGAAGTGCGCTGTGACCAGCGATCGGTCGACGAGGCGATCGAGCAGATCCTGGATCTCTTCTCTGGCCAGGCTCACTGCCCCCTCACGGGAAAGCGATGCGGGGTGGTCGTCATCTCCCGGTCTACGGTCTTCTCCGGGTTGCCGGTCGTCGGCGCAGACGCTTTCGATCGCATCCAGCTCCGCTCCCACATCGAGGGAAGCGCCGCTGTGGTCGTCCTCGGGATTGGTGTCGTATCCCGCGGCGAATACCGACATGCGCTCGAACAGCAGGCGTTCCTTGTCGGTGCACAGGTCATAGGACCAGGCGATCACATCCCCGACTCCTCGATGTCGGGGATCGGCTCCTACGCTGGGCCCGGGCGACCATCGCATACGTTTGTCGTCGGTTTCGTCACCACTGAGGTCCCCAAGGATCGCCGCCAACGGTTGGCGCACCAGTCGTGCCGCGGCCAGTCGGATGTACAGCGGGTGATCGTGCATGTGTCGGCAGATCAGGTCTGCTGTGGCGATCTGGTCGGCGCCGGTGACGGGGTGACCGGTGAGCTCGGATCGTTGCCGGAACAACGTCAGAGCCTGTCGGCGCGACAATGGAGGCACGACGATCAGATGCTCATCGACCCACCCGATCGGTTCACGGCTGGTCGCCAGAATGCTCAACCCCGGCACTGTTTCCAATAACGGAGTTATTACGGCACTGGCAGCGACCAGGACATGCTCGCAATTGTCCATTACCAGTATCGATTGTCGGTATCGCCCCACTGCGTCCACTTCGGTGAATGTGTCGACAAGCGCATCCCAGACCGATCGCCCGGAGAAATCCGGACCGATCACCGACTGGGCGATTTCTTCCTCGACCGCGTAGGCATCCGCACCCTTGGGCAGACGTGCCAGCCGCACCCAATGCACCGACACATGCCTGGCCATTTGGTAACGGCCGACAGCCTGCACTGCCAGTCTCGTTTTCCCGATACCACCCGAACCGATCAAGGTGATCAACCGCGTCGAATGCGCCAACATGGGGACGATCTTGTCCAGCTCATCCTCACGACCGACGAAATCACTTGCTTCCCACATCCGATCATGGGCCAGCTCACGACGCGGTACCGGCACAACGCCAAGAATAGTCTGCCTCCGCGGTCTGTCCAGATGTTTCTCGCGGCTGCGTCATGCCATCATCGCTGCCCACAGACCTGGCGGCGAGCGGTCGATCGACCTGCGCGTGAGGACGTCACGCAATGCACGCGCCGCTTGCCGTGAATAAGGATCGTTCACGGCGCGCGTCGTATTCGCGGCAGCGGCAATAGTCGCGGGCCGACAATTGTCGCGCTAATCCGCCGTGCGGACCGCGTATCCTGCGTTGGCCAGTGCGGTGAGGACGTCGTCGCGATGGGTGGGGCCCCTGGTCTCCAGGGTCAGGGACACTTCGACTTCATCGACCGCCAGCCAGGTGCCCGTCCTGGAGTGCGCCACGTCGACGACACTCGCTCCGGTCTTGCCGACCACCGCGAGCAGCGCGCTCAGTCCGCCGGGGCGGTCGGAAATAGTCACGCGCACAGCGAGATAACGGCCCGCCGCGCTCAAGCCGTGCCCGATCAGGCGGGTCAGCAGCAGCGGGTCGATATTGCCGCCGGACAGGATCGCACAGACATTCCCGCGGAGATCGAGTTCGTCCCGTGCGAAACTCATCAGCGCGGCGACGGCCGCCGCTCCGGCGGGCTCGACGATCAATTTCGCGCGCTCCAGACACAGCAGCAGCGCCGTCGACAGCGCTTCCTCGTCCACCGTCAGCATGGTCGAAACGTATTCGGCGACAGTGGCGAACGGCACGGCGCCCGGCAGGCCGACAGCAATGCCGTCGGCCATCGTCGACATCCGGCCGACCCGGACCGGCCGGCCCGCCGCCAGCGAATCCGGCCACGCCGCCGCCTCCGCCGCCTGCACCCCGATCACACGCACCTGTGGCGCCAGGTGGTGCAGCGCGACTGCCACACCGGCCAGCAGTCCGCCGCCCCCGGTCGGCACGATCACGGTGCCCACCTCGGGCAGTTGGTCCAGGATCTCCCTGCCGACTGTCGCCTGGCCTGCCACAATGTCGGGATGGTCGAACGGGTGGATCAGCGTCGCTCCGGTCCGGTCGGCGAAGTCCAGCGCGGCGTCGAGCGAGTCGTCGATGGTCTCGCCGACCTGGCGCACCTGCGCGCCGTACGCCTTGGTGGCCACCAGTTTCGGCAGTGACGCCCCGATCGGCATGAACACCGTCGATGCGATGCCGAGCGAGGTCGCCGCCCACGCGACCCCCTGCGCATGGTTGCCCGCGCTCGCGGCGACCACACCGCGCGCTCGCACGTCCTGGTGCAGGTTCGCGATCCGGTTGTAGGCACCACGCGGCTTGAACGACCCGGTCCGCTGCAAGTTTTCACACTTCAGCCAGACCTCGCTGCCCACGCACTCGGACAACACCCGAGACGCCACCATCGGCGTCCGCCGGATCACCGGAGCGAGCAACTGCGCGGCCGCCTCGACCCTCGCCATCTCGACCAATTCCATGCCGCCATGCTGCCATCCCGGGTAGCGGACGGCCCCGGTGTCAGGCGGTCCCGGCGAGGTTGTGCGCCAGCGCACCGAGCCGGGCCAGACGGCCGTCGCCGAGCGGTGTGACCCTGCTGCCGAGGCGATTGGTGATGAAGGCGAGCGACATCCCGGTGCTGGGATCGGCGAAACCGCCTGAGCCGCCGAGCCCGAAGTGGCCGAAGGCCGACACCGGCTCCGCCTTGGACGGCTTCATGGGCACGCCGTGGTAACCGAGCGCCCATGGAATCCGGAAGGCCAGGACATAGTCCGGAGTGAACACTTGGCGCTGGGTCATCCGCTCGATGGTTTCCGGGCGCAGCAACTGGTATCCGTCGAGTTGCCCGCCGTTGGCGAGCGCCCCGTACACGCGGGCCAGCGCGCGAGCGGAGAAGACGCCATTCAGGCCGGGCATCACCGAATCGTGTAGGCGTGGATCGGAAATCAGCTCGACGAACCCCGCGGGGGTGGTGTCGGCGGCGGCTGCGAATCGGGTGCGGCCCAGCAGTCGGGAGCTCCGCTCCCAGCTCAGGCCCGCGACGGTCAGACGTGGGAAGTTGGTGGCGATGCGTTCGCGTGCGGGCTCCGGGACGCGGAACCAGAGTTCTTCTGCGGCAAGTGGCTCCGCGATCTCGGTGCGTAGCACGTCGGTGTATTCCGCACCGGTGACCCGGCGTACCAATTCCGCGGCCAAGTGCCCGTAGGAGATGCCGTGATAGCCGCTGGTGACCCGATGCCGTGGGTCGGGAGCCGCGGCCGCGAGCGCCGCGGTCACCGCCGCGTCGTCGAAGAATGCGTCGATCGGCCCCGGCAGCAGCCCGCGCAGCCGGTGCAGCCCCGCCCGATGACTGAGCATGGCGCGCACAGTGATGCGTTCCTTGCCCGCGGCGGCGAACTCCGGCCAGTAGGTCGCGACCGGCTCGTCGTAATCGATCAGGCCGCGTTCCTCCAGCCGGTGCACCAGTGTGCTGGCGACGCCCTTGCTGGTGGAAAACGCCATGGCGACGGTGTCTCGCTGCCACGGCGTCTCGGGGTGTGCGAACCCGGCCCAGACGTCAACGGCCAGCTCGCCGTGCAGGTAGACCGCCAGGGCTCCACCGCCGTCGGACGGCTGCCGAAACAGCCGGTCGAACTCGGCGACCAGGCGTGCGAAGCGACGATCGACGAACTGTGCTGTCATCGGACACTCTCTGTCGTACGGTCTGTCCCAGCATCGCATGCCCTCGATACGGGGCTGGGTACCCTGCCACGTGACCGGTCGGTGCCGTGAGAAGACGTTTCCTGACTGTCACAAAGGTGACCGGGAACGCAACACGGCTCGCCTAGCGTGTTGCCATGCCACCGGGACGACGTTCGGCTCTGCTCGCGAGGTTGGTCGTCGATGAACCCGGCCGGCCGCAAGTGATCCTCGGCGAACTACGCCGGGTGATCCTGGACGGTGCGGTGCCGCCCTGCACCGTCATCCCGCTGCGCGAGGTGGCGGAGCTGTTCGGGGTAAGCCATATCCCGGTGCGCGAGGCGCTCAAGACGCTGATCGGGGAGGGCCTGGTCACGCACGAGCCACACAGCGGGTACACGGTGGCCCAGCTGACCGCCACCGAACTGCGCGAGATGTACATCGTGCGCGAGACCCTGGAGACGGCGTCACTGGCCGCGGCGGCGATGAATCACTCGGCCGCCGACCGTGCGGAGTTGCTGGAGGTGAACGCGAGCCTCGAACAAGCCATCCGCGACGACGACCCGGTCGCCTACCATCGCCGGTCCCGGGTCTTCCATGTCGCGCTGACCAGGCCGTCGCGGATGTTCCGGCTGCTGCACATGCTCGAATCGGCATGGAACGTCACCGAGCCGGTGCAGTCGATGGTGCACATCGGCCCGGCCGACCGGGTGCGCTTGCACACCGACCACGCAGTGATGCTCGACGCGTTCCTCGCCAGGGACGTCGATCGCCTCCTCCTCGTCGCCGAAGGGCATCACCGCAGGTTGGAGACGGTGATCGCGACGTTGCCCAGCAACACGGGGTTGCTGGCGCCGGAAGATATATCTGCGGCGCAATGGGCGGGAAATAACCGCGCAACGGGCGGGCAATAGCCGGTTCCTACCGTCGTTTCGATCACAGTTCCACCGTCGGATCGGAAACGCCCATGACCGAAACCATCGCCCCGTTGCCGCCGCGCGCCGTGCCGCCTGTCCCCGCACCACCCGCCGAGTACGCTCCGCGGCTCACCAACAAGGACCTGGTGCCGCTGCACACGCAGAGCTGGGGCTCCTACAACATCTTCGCGTTCTGGATGTCGGACGTGCACAGCGTCGGCGGCTACGTCACCGCGGGCAGCCTGTTCGCGCTCGGCCTCGCCAGCTGGCAGGTGCTCGCGGCCCTGCTGATCGGCATCGCCGTGGTCTACTTCTTCTGCAACCTGGTCGCGAAGCCGAGTCAGGTCACCGGCGTGCCGTATCCGGTCATCTGCCGTAGCGCGTTCGGCGTGCTCGGCGCCAACATCCCGGCCATCATCCGCGGCTTGATCGCGGTGGCCTGGTACGGGATCCAGACGTTTCTCGCCTCGGCGGCGCTGGACGTGGTTCTGGTGAAGCTCTTTCCCTCGCTCGCGCCCTACGCAGTGGCCGACGACTACGGCTTCCTCGGCCTTTCGCTGCTCGGTTGGGGCAGCTACCTGACGCTGTGGGTAGTGCAGGCCTGCGTGTTCTGGCGGGGTATGGAATCCATCCGCAGGTTCATCGACTTCTGCGGGCCCGCGGTGTACGTGGTGATGTTCCTGCTGTGCGGCTACCTGATCGCGAAAGCCGGCTGGGGCGCCATCGACCTGAGCCTCGGTGCGGTGAAGTACTCCGGATGGGATTCGGTGCCGGTGATGCTCGGCGCCATCGCGCTCGTCGTGTCCTACTTCTCCGGCCCGATGCTGAACTTCGGCGATTTCTCCCGCTACGGAAAATCCTTCGCCGCGGTGCGCCGGGGCAACCTGCTCGGCCTTCCACTGAACTTCCTGTTGTTCTCGCTGCTGGTGGTGATCACCGCCTCGCTGACGGTTCCGGTCTACGGTGAGTTGATCACCGACCCGGTCACCACGGTCGCGCGCATCGACAGCACGTTCGCGATCGTGCTCGGCGCGCTGACGTTCACCATCGCCACCATCGGCATCAATATCGTCGCGAATTTCATCTCGCCGGCCTTCGACTTCTCACACGTGAGCCCGCAGCGGATCAGCTGGCGCGCGGGCGGCATGATCGCGGCAGTCGGCTCGGTGCTGATCACGCCATGGAACCTGTACAACAACCCGGAGGTCATCCACTACACCCTGGAGGTGCTCGGTGCGTTCATCGGCCCGCTGTTCGGAGTGCTTATCGCCGACTACTACCTGGTGCGTAAACAGCGCGTGGTAGTGGCCGACCTGTTCACCCTGTCGACGACCGGAAGCTATTGGTACCGCAAGGGATACAATCCTGCCGCGGTGATCGCGACGGTGATCGGCGCGCTGGTCGCCGTGATACCGGTGCTGGCCAAGGACATCGCCGGCATGTACACCGCGGCGCAGTACAGCTGGTTCATCGGTTGCGGTCTCGGGTTCGTCGCCTACTACGCGCTGGCCACCAGGACACGGCTGGCGGTGCAAGGAATTCCGACCTGATGCGCATCCGCGTGATCAACCCGAACACCACCCGGTCGATGACCGACACGATCGAGGAGTGCGCCAGGGGCGTCGTGGGCCCCGGTACCCTCCTCGACGCGGTGACTTCCGAGATGGGACCCGCTTCGATCGAGAGTCACTACGACGAAGCGCTCAGCGTCCCCGGCCTTCTCGTCGCGATCCGGCGCGGTGAGGCCGAAGGAGTCGACGGCTACGTGCTTGCCTGTTTCGGTGATCCGGGCCTCGACGCCGCCCGGGAGGTGGCCAGGGGACCGGTGATCGGCATCGCCGAGGCGGCCATGCACACGGCAAGTCATCTCGGTCGTGGATTCAGCGTGGTCACCACGTTGGGGCGGACCGTCGGCCGGGCCGCCGATCTGGTCGAAGGCTATGGCATGCAACGGTTCTGCCGCGGCATCCACGCGTGTGAGATCCCGGTGCTCGCGCTGGACAGCGATCCGGACGCGCGCACGATCATCACCGAGACGTGCCGGGAGGCGGTGGCGGCGGATGGAGCCGACGCCATCGTCCTGGGGTGCGCCGGCATGGCCGAACTGTGCGCATACCTGGGCGCCGAGGTGGGCGTGCCGGTGGTCGATGGCGTGGCGGCCGCGACACTCACCGTGCAATCGCTGATCACACTCGGTTTACGGAAGTCGGGGCGGGGAGAGTTCGCCACGCCACCACCCAAGCCGTACACCGGCCCGCTGCGGTCGTTCGGTTCCTGACCGGGATCAGGCAGCCACGGCGGAGACGAGCTTGCGTAGCTCGCCGTCCGGGTCGGCGACGTCGACAACTAGCCGGGTGACTTCCGCGTTCGCCAGGTCGACCCGGATCGCGCGACCGTCGAAGCGGGTGTCCCAGAACTCCTTACGGCCCTTGCCGCGGAACGTGCCCGCTGCGATCACGCCGGGGAAGAACGTGCCGGGCGCGCGCATCCACGGCGGGCGGCGGTCCACCCCGGCTTTGCCGAGTGCAATGATGTCGGACAGATCGAAGGTCAGCTGGTCCCGCAGCGCGAGTAGCTGATGCGCACCGACCACGTGGACCGTCACTGTCGTTCCCGTGACCTCGAACTCGACCATCGGGCACCTCACTTCATCGAGAACTCGTACACCATCAAGGATGCGGAACGGTCCTGGTCAAAGCCTGTGCCGTTCTTATGAGTTCTCTCAGTTTCGGAACATTTCGTTACGCCGAGATTTTGATACTTTGCTACGTTGATATGCGCATCAAAACATATGTCGTCGATTATGAGATGACGGTGGATCGGATCGGCGGCTGCCGCGGTACCGGGATTCGGCAGCGCGTCGGGAAGGTCAGCGCAGCGACATTCCGGTTCCCCGAGCGTGGTCGGCGACGTCGAGGACCCCGGCCAGCCAGGGGGTGTAGGCGTCTGGATCGCTGGCCAGCGCGTCGCGCAGCGCGTCCAGCTGGACCCACGCGTAGTCGGCGACCTCGTCCGGGTCGGGCCGTGGTGTGCCGACGTCCAGCTGTCCGATCAGCACGTGGTCCCATTCGAACTCGACGCGCTTGGTGCGCAGGTCCTCGGCGCGGTAGCGGTAGATCCCCGCCTCGGTGAGCACGGCGGTCAGACCCAGCTCCTCGGAAAGCCGCCGCGCCGCTGCTGCGGCGACCGGCTCGCCCGGAGCGGGGTGGCCGCAGCAGGTGTTGGCCCATAGCGAGGGGAACCGGGTCTTCGCCGCCGCACGCTGCTGCAACAGCACCCGGCCCGCCGTGTCGAACAGCAGCACGGAGAATGCACGGTGCAACCGTCCCGGCGCCTGATGGGCTTCGGCGACGGGGCACGCGCCGACGGCGTGCCCCGTCTCGTCGACGAGCTCGATGAGCAGGGCTTCGCGGTCGATGATCGGCTGGGCGATGCTGTCGGTCACCTGCCCACCCTATCGGCGGCGATCAGCAGATACTGGAAGCTACCCTCTTGGTACGCGGTCAGGAACCGCTTCTCGACTCCCGTCGCGAGCTCGGATTTCGTGCGCAGTTCCCAGTATGGGATGGTGGCAGCGGTGAGGTCGGTCACTTCGACCGGCACCAGGTGATTGTCGGCCAAGGCGCGGAAGTACTCGCTGCGTGGATGGATCATGCAGCCGTAGTGCGCGTCGATCCAGCTGACCGAGGATGAGCGACCTCCGATCACGTCGTTGGAGCAGCCGGTGATGCACACGTAGCGCCCTCCAGGCTCGAGGAGCCGGGCGAACTCGCGAAACAGGTCGAACAAGTCCACGTACATCGTGGTCTCGTTGGTCCAGATGCCGCGCATGGAGGCGGGCTCGAATCCGGTCTCCAGCATGTTGCGGAAGTGGAACCGCACCTTGTCCGCCACTCCACGGTGCGAGGCTTGGCCGTTGGCGAAGCCGACCTGGTACTCGGATATGGTCACGCCGTCCACCTGGCAGCCGAATCGTTGGTTGGCCATCAAGCTGGTGCCTCCACGACCGGACCCGCCGTCCATCAGCCGATCGCCGGCGCGGACGTCGCCGAGGTGGTCGAGCAGGAAGTCCGCCTGGGCGTTTTCCAGCCGGTGCAGCTCCTTGACGATGCGGTCCTGGCGGGTGTCCTCCGGTCCGGTCAGTACGGACAGGTCGGGGTCACCGATACCGTAGTGGTGGTGGTAGAGGCCGTCGACCTCGCCGAGCTTGGTGTTGACCCGGTCGTCGTTCGGGTTGTCGTTCCAATACGCGGCCACGGACTTCTGGTAGGTGGTGCGCAGAACGGGACCCGTAGACGGGTTGAGAATGGTCATGCGTGATCATCCTTTCTCGTCGCGGTGCTGCCTATTTCACTTCGTTGTAGCGTTTGCTGTCGGCGTGCCAGGCTCGGTTGCCGCCCATCCAGGCCCACAGGCCCGCGAGGAAGCGGCGTAGTTCCGCCGATCCCGCCGCGGCCAGGGGGGCTGCCTCGCGTTCGAACCGGTGCACCAGTTCGTCGTGCACATCGGCGGTGCGCAGCACGGCTTCGCGCCGCGAGCAGCGCTCCTCGGCGGCGAGGACCGTCGGCAAGTTGAATTCTCTGCCGTCCGAAAGGTCTTCGCGTGCCATGGAATACAGGTCGTTCACCATCTGGCTGGCCAGCGCGGCCGTGGTGACAACCCGCCGGACCGCCGGATCGGTGTACTCCGCGGCCCGCAGCTCGTAGCCACCAACCACGTCGATCGGGGCCATGCACGGCAGGAAGCTGTGTGGCTGCCGATTGGTGAGGTACTCCCATACGGGCGGCATCCGTCCCGCCGAGCGCCAACCCGCTTCCGCGGCGAGCGCGATGAACCAGCCCGCGATCTCGGTGCGTAGCCGGGCGAGCTGCGCCGGGCCGGCGTAACGGCCCAGGTGCTCGAAGGACGTGCGGAACGCCCGTAAGATCGGGTCGGCGTCGAGGGCCGCTTCCAGCTGGGCGACATACCGTGCAGGCAGGTGGACCGGATCGATGGCGGCGGCGGCCAATTCGAGCCGGGGTCCCAACTCTGCCTCGGCGCTGGACCGAGTGCCGTCCGGCGCCGAGTCGTCGGCGTCCTCCTCGCAGTAGTAATCGTCCACGGACCATTCCGAGACCGCGCACTTCGCCGCCGCCAACAGCCGGTCCGGGTCGTCGCAGTCGGGATGCGCGAGCATGATCAGCCGCCCGAAATCGGCGGCACGTAGTTCCTCGAGTCGCCCCTCGTAGAGCCCGATGTCGCCGGCCCAAGCGAGGATTCCATCGTTGACCGCTGCGGCGAGCGCGGGATTGTCGCGCAACGGCGGCGGACAGTACAGCGGTGGAATCGGGGTCTCCCGGCGAGCGCTGTTCGCCGAGGCGGTTCCCAGCCCGGTCGGCCCCCGCGGAATACGCGCAGCTCGGTGCGTCGCATACCCGCCGGGCCCTTCAGGTTTCGCGGGGATCAGGTCGGTAACCCGCTGTGCCTCAGCAACCTCAGTAGAGGTCGCTGGCGAAGCGGCCGCCGGTGCGCGACTTGCGGTGGACGGCGCATGTCCGACTTGCGGGGCTACTGTCGCGTCACGCGTTACCGTGGCCGCGTCGTTGGGCAGTGGCGTGGCGCGCCTAGGGGACGGGAGCAACAACGCGGCAGCACCGAGACCGGACGGGCCGAGCAGCGTACGCGGTACGGCGCTCGCCTGCTCGGCTTCTCGCGGGTCGACCGCCGAGATAAGTATCTCCGTGGAGAACAGCCGCCGTGGAGCGGCGGTCCGAGTGTTGGTCAGGAGCGCGGCGACGGTGGCGGCCACCTCATGGGTGGCCTGCGTCGCCGCGGCGCGGGAGAGCACCGACATCCCTCATCCCCCTCGGTCAGACCGCTTGCCGGGCGACCAGGATGTTGTCGAGCACCCCGAGCGCGTCCGGCACCAGCACTGCCGCCGAGTAGTAGCAGCTGACCAGGTAGGAGATGATCGATTGGTCGTCGATGCCCTTGAAACGCACGTTGAGGCTGGGCTCGTACTCGTCCGGAATACCAGTTTGGTGCAGGCCGATTACGCCCTGGTCCTTCTCGCCCGTGCGCATGGCCAAAATCGAGGTGGTGTGGTTGCCACTGACCGGGATCTTGCCGCACGGGAGGATCGGCACGCCGCGCCACGCGGGCACCCGGGATCCGTCCACCTCGACCGGATCCGGGTAGAGCCCGCGCTTGGTGCATTCACGCCCGAAGGCGGCGATCGCCTTCGGATGTGCCAGAAAGAGTTTCGTGCTGCGTCGCATGCTCAGCAGCTCATCCATGTCGTCGGGCGTAGGCGGGCCGGATTCGGTGTAGATGCGCTGTTTCAGGTCGCAGTTGTGCAGGAGTCCGAAATCCGGGTTGTTGACCAGGTCGTTTTCGCGGCGTTCGTAGAGCGCCTCGATGGTCAGCCGGAGCTGCTGCTCGACCTGGTTCATCGGATCGTTGAACAGATCGGCGACCCTGGTGTGCACACGCAGCACGCTCTGCGCCAGGCTCAGCTCGTACTGGCGGGGGGAGGCGTCGTAATCGACGAACGTGCCTTCGAGCAGCGGCTCGCCCGAGTGACCTGAGGCGATCTCGATATCGGCCTCGCCCTTGGTGTTCTGCGCCCGCGTGGGCGTGGCCGCGACGCGGGACAGTTGCTCCCGCAGCGCCGGGGTGTATTCGAGCATTTCCTGCAGGGCTTGCCGAGGGAGTATCAGCATGGTCGTCTTCGTGACGGTCTTGACCGTGACCGGCCAGATCGCCGACGGGTCGGTGAGCATGGCGTCGCCGAAGTAGTCGCCACCCGCGAGCATACCGAGCATGGTCGGTTCGCCGTATTCCCCCGACCCGATCTTGCTCAGCTTGCCGTGCACGATCAGCATGACCTGATTCATCGGATTGCCGAATTCCGCTAGGACGGTGCCGGGTTCGAGATCACGCTGTTCGAAGCGCTGCGCGAGAGCGCGCAACACCTCCTCGTCGTCGAAGTCACGTAATTGCGGAAGTTCCCGCAGTTCCAGGGGAATGACCTTCGCGGTGGATCCGTCGATGACGAATTCCACCTCACCGTTGCCAACGGTGTGCGACAGGCGGCGGTTCACCCGATACACACCGCCATTGACCTGCGTCCATGGCAGCGCACGTGTGAGCCAGCGCGAGCTGATGCCCTGCATCTGCGGTTCGGATTTGGTGGTGTGCGCAAGCAAGCCCGCGGTGGAGGTGCTGAGGCTCTTGCGAATGTTGTCTTCTGTTTGGACTGGCATTTCGATGGTCATGCGTGGTCCTCACCTCGAGATGGTCACCGAGACGATCAATGATGACGTTCGGAGTCGGACTGATTCAGAATCGCCGAAAGTTCAGAGTCAGTGCCTGTTCACAAAATATTCGCAGGCACGCATGCCCGTGCAGCTGCTCGATTCAGGAAATCGTATGTCTGGCAAAGTGTTCCGGACGCCATCGATGGTAAGCCGCGAAACCGGCTGTGCGCAGAGGAATTTCGAAGTTGCCCCGAAGGGCCGCAAATCGTCACGACACGCGCTCGGTTCCGTAACCCGCGGCAGCATTCCGGTGAATCGCCGAATGCCCTTCTCGTCGCTTCGGATCACCAATCGTCGATCTTCGGGTTCACCTGGACCTATGGACTGCCCATCTGTTCGGACTTTCCGGTTATCACCGGCTCGGTTGCCGTGCTCACCACGGGCGGAATTCCGCTGGCCACGGTGCGGCGGACGTTCGAGCCCGGTCGGCGAGAACGACATGGCCAACGGTGCTGAGCATCGACGGCGTGGGCGAAGCCCGCGCTCTGCCGGATCGCCGCCGCGACCATGAGACTCACGACGCCGCCCAATGGGTCGCCGGCGCGGCCGCGGCGGTCGGCACGCGGTATCTCGAACCCCGGCCTACTCGGAGCCGGAGCGTACGTTGCCACCCCGGGATCCGGTCGAGTGCGCCGGCAACGTCTCGAGTGCATTCCCGCCCGCGCGGCGAGCCGGACGGGAGCCGAGGGCGTTCGAGCGCGGCCCGGCGTAGGAAATCGCCTCGGTGGGCTATCCGCCGAGCGTGGGCCTCTAGGTGCTCGCGGCCATGCCCGTGCACGTCTTGGGCGGCTGACCATGGGCTACCTGGCATGGATCGGGTCACAGCGGACACATAATGGACATGCGGTGTGGCAAGCTCGTCTGAACACGCCAGGATGTGTGATATAGGTCACTTTCAAGGGTAGGGCCAGGAGCGATCGTGAAGATCAGTGCGAAGGATGTGGTGGGGTCCGTGCAGCGGTTGATGTCGACCGCGCAGAACGGCCTCGAGGTCATCCGCTTCGGCGGCCTGACCAATGATGTGGAGTCGTCTCCGTTCGAGGTAGTGGAGCGTCGACGCATGTACCGGCTGCGCCATTACTTCCCCGACGACACCACTCCCGGCCGCCCCGTCGCCCTGCTCGTTCCTCCGCTCATGGTCAATGCCGACATCTGGGACGTGAATGCCGACGACGGCGCCGTCGGCATTCTGTATCACGGCGGAATCGACTGCTGGGTGGTCGATTTCGGCTCGCCGGCGAGCGAGGAGGGCGGCTGGGAACGCGACCTCGCCGACCACGTGCTCGCGGTCAGCAGCGCCATCGACACCGTCATGGAGGCCACCGGCAGCGGCGTACACCTGATGGGGTACTCGCAGGGCGGCATGTTCGCCTATCAGACCACCGCCTACCGGTACGGCAAGGGGGTGGACAGCATCGTGACCTTCGGCAGCCCGGTCGACATCGTCGCGGGCATGCCGTTCGGGCTTCCCTACGGAATGGTGTCCGACGTCGCCGACTTCCTGGCCGACCACGTGGTCACGCGGCTGCCGATCACCGAATCCATGGTGCGGATCGGCTTCCAGCTGCTCGACCCGATGAAGACGGCCAAGTCCAGGATCGATTTCCTGCGCCAGCTGCACGACCGCGAGGCGCTGTTGCCGAAGGAGAGGCAGCGCCGCTTCCTCAACAGTGACGGCTGGGTCGGTTACGCGGGCCCGGCCGCGGCGGATCTGCTCAAGCAGTTCGTCGCGCACAACCGGTTGATGCTCGGTGGATTCGTGATCCGCGATCAGCCGATCTCGCTGGCCGAACTGAAATGCCCGATCCTGGCGTTCCTCGGTGAGGTCGACGACATCGGCCAGCCGGCGGCGGTCCGCGGTATCGTGCGGGCCGCCCCGAACGCGGAAGTGTATGAGACGACCCTGCCCACCGGGCACTTCGGCCTGGTGGCGGGCAGCATGGCGACCAAACACACTTGGCCGCTGGTGCGGCAGTGGGTCGACTGGATGAGCCGCGACAAGCCGCTGCCGCCGCAGATCGTCCCGATGACCGAGCACGTGGCGAACAATCGCCCACGTTCGGCGGCCACCCGCGTCGTGCACACCGCCGCGACCCTCGCCGAGGCGAGTGCCGGGGTGGGGAAGGCGCTGGAAGGTATCGCGGGCAACACGCTGCGCGGGTCCATCGAGCTGGCCGGTGAGGCCGCGCGGGCGCTACCCAGACTGGCCCGCCTCGGCATGATCCAGTCGCACACCCGGATCTCGCTCGGGCGGCTGCTCGCCGAGCAGGCGCGCCGCGCACCGATGAAAGACCTGTTCCTGTTCGACGACCGGGTGCACACCAACGCGGCCGTCAACGTGCGTATCGACAACGTGGTGCGCGGCCTCATCTCGGTCGGCGTTCGCCCCGCGATGCGGATCGGCGTGGTGATGGAGACCCGACCCAGCGCGCTCGCCACGGTCGCGGCGCTGTCCCGGCTCGGCGCGGTGGCGGTGCTGCTCGCCCCGGGCAGCGGACTGGATCGGGCGATCGAGCTCACCGGTGTCGACACTGTGGTGGCCGACCCGGAGAACCTACGGCAGGCCGCCGCGACCAGAGCCCGGGTGCTGGTGCTCGGCGGCGGGGACGCAAGGGAGCTCGCGATCCCCCTCGGCGACCAGGTGATCGATTTGGAACGGATAGATCCCACTCAGGTGCAGCTACCCGCGTGGTACCGGCCGGATCCCGGTCTGGCGCGGGAGCTGGCGTTCGTGCTGGTCACCGGCACCGGCGACCGGCTGGAGGCGAAGTACATCACCAACCACCGTTGGGCGCTGTCGGCGTTCGGCACCGCGACCACCGCCGACCTCGACCAACGCGACACGGTGTACTGCCTGGCGCCGCTACACCATTCCTCCGGGTTGCTGGTCAGCCTCGGCGGGGCGGTCGCGGGTGGTAGCCGGATCGCGCTGGCCCGTTCGCTCGACCCGGAACGCTTCGCCGAGGAGGTATACCGTTACGGCGTCACAGTAGTGACCTACACCTGGACGATGCTGCGCGACATCCTGGATGCGGAAGTCTTCCCGGCCGGGCACCGCCACCCGATCCGTCTATTCATCGGCTCCGGCATGCCGCCCGGGTTGTGGCGGCGCGCCGTCGAGCAGTTCGACCCTGCCCGGGTGCTGGAGTTCTACGCCTCGATCGAGGGCGACGTGGTGCTCGCCAACGTGGCCGGTGCGAAACGCGGCTGCAAGGGCAGGCCCGTGCCAGGCACCGCAAAGGTAGAACTCGTCGCCTACGACCCGATCTCCGAGCGGATCCTGGTCGACCGGTTCGGCTTCGCCCGGCGCTGCGCGGACAACGAGGTCGGTCTCCTGATCGGCAAGGCATCCGAGGGCGTCGACCTCTCGGCGGGCGGCCTGCGCGGTGTGTTCGCCCCGGGTGATTCGTGGATGCCGACGGAGAACTTGTTCCGCCGCGACAGCGACGGCGACTACTGGCTGATGGACCGCACGGACACGGTGATCCGCACCCGCCGCGGGCCGGTCTTCGGTCAGCCGATCGTCGATGTGCTCAACGACATCACCGCCGTCGACGTGGAGGTCGCCTATGGGCTCGGCGTCGGCGACCAGTGCATCGCGGTGGGCGCGGTGACCGTGCGCAAAGGTTTCCGGCTCGAGGCCGAGGACCTCACCGAGGCGCTGCGCGCGCTGGACTCTGACCAGCGTCCCGATCTGGTCCACGTGGTGGAGGAGATCCCGCGCAGCGCGTCCTACCGACCCTCCGCCCGTGCCGTGCAAGACGCCGGTCCGCCGCGGCCAGGGCCTGACACCTGGTGGTACAACCGGGCGTCGGAGGCATACGAGGTCCTCACCGAGGATCAGGCGCGCATACTCGGCGGCTGACATGTCACGGCACGCCCCGTCGCCGAGGTGGTCGCATCCACCTTGCCGAACTACGGGATTCCCGGACGAATGGGGCATAGTGAGTGCTTGTGAGAACGAGCCTCATCTATCGCAACGGGACCGTCTACGAGGTGCTGATGCGTGCGTTGTACGGCAGGCATTACACGGCTCGGTATCGCGCGATCGCGGAACTCATCCCGGAGGGGGCGAGCGCGATCGATCTGTGTTGTGGGCCCGCCACGCTCTACACCCGCTACTTGCGTCGCAAGTCGGTTGTTTATACGGGGCTCGATCTGAACGAGCGCTTCGTCGCGCGTGTGGTCGAGGCGGGCGGGCGCGGCGAGGTATGGAACCTGCGTTCCGACGACGCACTGCCCCCGGCCGACTACGTGATCATGCAAGCCAGCCTCTACCATTTCCTCCCCGAGCCGCGGCCCGTGATCGATCGGATGCTCGCGGCGGCGACCAAGCAGGTCATCATCGCTGAGCCGGTCCGCAACCTGGCGACGAGCAACAATCCTGTCCTCGCCACCATCGGCAAGCGGTTCACCGACGCGGGCGACGGCGAGCAGGCGCACCGCTTCACCGAGCAGACGCTGGACGAGTTCTTCGCGGAGTACGGACCTCGGGTGGTGCGGCAGTCCCTGATCGCGGGCGGCAGGGAGAAGCTCTACGTGCTCACGGCGTGACGCCGAGATACGGGTCCGTCGCGGCGGACGGACCCGTGCGGTCACATGGTGAACGCGGTGACCGCGTCCACGACACGAGCGATCTGAGCGTCGGTCAGATCGGGCCAGAGCGGCAGCCGCACAACTGTTCCCGAGAATTCCGCGCTGTGCACACACGGCCGCGGCGTGCGGCCGAGTTTGAAGCCCGCCGGGCTGGAATCCAGCGGAACGTAGTGGAACGGCGCCGAGACGCCCCGCGCGGCGAGGTGCGCGATGAGCTGGTCGCGGCGGCGTTCGGTCGGGGTGCGCAAGTAGTAGAGGTGGGCGGTGTGCGCACGGTCCGCGGGTACCGCCATGAGACGCACGTCGTTGCGTCGAGCCCAGTCCGGGAGTGCGTCGGCGTACGCGTCCCACACCCGGTGCCGTCCGGCCTGGATCGTGTCGAACTCGTCCAGTTGCGCGTCGAGCACGGCCGCGTTCAGCTCGCTCGGCAGGTAACTGGAGCCGATGTCCTGCCAGGAGTATTTGTCCACGGCTCCGCGCAGGAATCGTGCCCGGTCGGTACCCTTCTCCCGGATGATCTCGGCGCGCGCCATCAGGATCTCGTCGGTGAGCAGTAGCGCGCCGCCCTCGCCGCAGTGCACGTTCTTGGTGTCGTGGAAGCTGAGCGTGCCCATCGTGCCGATGGTTCCCAGCGGATGGCCGCGCCAGGTACCGCCGAGCCCATGCGCGTTGTCCTCCACGACCGCGAAGCCGTGTGCGTTCGCCAGCGCGAGCAATTCCGCCATGTCGGCGGCGACGCCACCGTAATGGATGACCACCACGGCCTTCGTCCGCTCGGTGATCACGGCGGCCACCGACTCCGGATCCAGATTTCCGGTCGCCGGATCGATATCGGCGAATACACAGGTGGCGCCGCGCAGCGCCATGGAAGTGGCGGTGGAGGTGAACGCGAAGCTCGGCACGATCACTTCGTCGTCGGGGCCCAGTTCCAGCAGCAGGCCCGCCATCTCCAGCGCGGAGGTGCAGGAGGTGGTGAGCAGGGCGTGCGGCGCACCTGTGATGGCCTTCAGTTTCGCGGTTGCCGAAGCGGTGAACTGCCCGTCGCCGTGGCTGTGGTCGGAGGCCAGCACGGCCTCCAGGTTCGGTAGTTCCTTGCGCGCCCGGAACGGGCGGCTGAAGATGACGCGGTCAGTGCTCAACCCGGTCGGTCCCCTTGCTGGCGGTGGTCGCGGTCGATACCCGGATATCCGCCGGGCGCGGCGTCGGTGTCTCGACGGTGAGATAGAGCGGTTTACCCACTAGAATGTGCAAAGCGACTCCGAGGTACTCGGCGATGAGTCCGAGCGAGAAGAGCACAGCGCCGGAACACAGCAGCAGCACGACGATGGTCGAGGCCCAGCCCTCGGGCGCCCAATCATCGGTGGTCAGGGCCTCGCACACGACGACAGCGGCCATCACGCCGCCGGCCAGAGCCAGCGTGACGCCGAGCAGGCTGACCAGCCGCAGGCCGCGAGTTCCGCTGCACAGCACCATCTTCCAGAAGAGCGAGAACAGCCGGCGATAGTTGTAGCCGGAATCCTCGCGGCCCTCGCTGCGTAGCACGACCGGTGCCTGCGCGACCGCGCCGACCACCCAGGTCAGCGCGACGTCGAGGTACACGCCGTTGGAGGCGACCTCGGCGAGCTGTCGGCCGATGTCCCCGCGTATCAGCCGATAACTTTCGAACCGGGTGGAATCCGGGAAAGCAAACAGCGTCGCGAGCACCACCTTGGCCCCGCGCGAGGTCAGATTGCGCAGGAATCCGTGCGGCCTGGTGTTGGTCGGCTTGGAATACACCAGGTCGGCACGCTGGGTCAGCGCCGTGTCCAGGAAGTCTGCGATGAAGTGTGGGTCGTGCTGACCGTCCTCGTCCATGGTGACGATCCAGTCGCCGCCCGCTGCCGACATCCCCGCGATCGTCGCCGCATCCTGGCCGAAGTTTCGACTGAGCCAGACGGTGCGCACCTCGGCGTAGGTCTGATCCAGTTCCTGCAGCACCATGTCGGAACGGTCGGGGCCGTGGTCGTGCACCAGGATGATCTCGGTGACGGTGAACGTGAGGCCGCCGGGAGTTTCGGTGCGGCGGGTCAGACCGTGTAGCTCGGCGACCAGTCCGGCGATCGTTTCCTCGCCCCGGTACACCGGTACGACCACCGACACCGTGTGCGGCCGGTCCATGCCGGGCCGAGCCGGATCACCGTTCGTCGCGGGGGCGCCGGAACGGGGTGTGCGGACGGGGGGAATCGGCATCAGCTGGATCGACTTTCGATGACGGTGCGTACCGGTACTCGCTGCAAGACAGCAGGGCCCGAGCCGTTGTGGACTCTAGCACGGTGCGGTTTCGGGTTACCGGAGCAGCTGATCACCTCCTAATCATGGTGGCGTCGGCGACCGATGCCAAGCGAGGAGCCGGCCTGTAGGGTTGGGAACTCGTGACGGACAGTGCAGTGCTCGACTCGCGGCAGGACGGTTATTCGCGGCGAGATGTCTATCGGTGGGGGGGCATCACCGCGCTCGGAGTGGTCGCGGGTTATGTCGCTGTTCTGCTCGCCAACATCCGGCATTTCTTTACCGACGACACCGAATCCCAGTACACCTCGCTGTGGGTGGGGCTTGGCCGCGCGTTGCGCGAGGGCACCTTTCCAGTGATGGTGCCCGAGCAGTGGATGTCGGGCAACAACACAATGGACGACGCCGGCCTGTTCAATCCGCCGCAGCTGCTGATCGATCTGATCGCGCCTTCGGTGGACAATGTCGCCCTGTACGCCACCGTCGTGAAGTTGATCTTCTCGATCATCGCCGCGCTCGGCGTGTACCGCATCTGCCTCGTCTATGGTGGGCGGCCGTCGTGGTCGGCGGCGGCGGGCATCGCGCTGCCGATGTCGGGCTTCTTCCTGTTCTTCGACGAAGCCAGCTGGATGACCGCGCTTACCGGCACCGCGTGGATGGTGCACGCCTGGGCCGCATCGGTGCGTTACCTGCGCGGTCCCGGCGGTAGCGACGGGCCCGGAGGCGGTAGCTCGCGTAACCACGTAGGGCCCCGCGGACGCCGCATCGAATACGGCGGTAGCGACGGGGCCGGAGGTGGTAGCTCGCGTAACCATGTAGGGCGCCGCGGACGCCGCATCGAACCCGGCGGGCCGATCCCGGTATTCGTCTACCTGTATCTGACCATTTCGACGCAGTACATCTTCCCGGCAGTCGAGGCGATATTGATGCTGCTGGCGGTGGCTGTGGGCGAGCTTGTGTACCAGCGGAAGTGGCAGCCGGTGGTTCGGCTGACCGTCGTGGCGGGGTGTGCCGGGCTCGCGGGTCTGCTGACCTTCCTGCCTTCGATGCTCTCGGCGAAGGTGACTTGGCGCGGCACCTCTCAGATCAACAACGACCAGTTCCTCACGGTGCCGTGGTCGGAGTCGCTGAACGCCAGCCTGCCCAGCTCGCTACCCGCGTTCAGTTCGTGGTGGGGCTATGTTCAGCCGCTTCCGGTCACCTATGTCGCCTGGTTCCTGATTCCGGCGCTGGCGTTCATCGACTGGCGCCGCGCACGGGAGTCCTGGCGCGAACTCAGCGCGGTCGCGATATTCGCGATCATGATGCTGATGTGGACCGCGGGCCCGGGTTCGATCGGGCCGCTGCGCTGGCCCGCTCGAGTACTTCCGATGCTGGCTATCGGTCTGCTCGTGCTGGTGTGCGTGCTGGTCGGTCGCTACGGCACGGTGGCTGATCCCAAGCGTCGCGGCACGGCGGCGGGTGTGCTGATTCTGCTGCTGTGGGTGCGCTCGTTCTCCGCCGACCCGCACGACGCGGTCCTGCACGTAATCGCGGCGCTAGCGCTCGCCGGGTTGGTGGCCGGGGCGGTGTGGCTAGGGCGTACCAGGGGTACGGCGGCGGCCTGCGTACTGGCCATCGTCGCGATGTTCCCGATCGCGTACTTCCAGGTCAGCGCCGCGCAACCCACCCCTATGGCGTGGAATCTGCCCGCCCGGCGTTCGGAGGCGAAGGCGGCCTTCCCTGATTTCGCGGGCACCACCATCCAACTGGGTGACCGTGGTCTGTTGCAGCCGCAGGACAAGAGCGTCGAAGGCGCCTATGGATCGCTCGTCTTCGGCAACTACGCCAGGGGAGTCGAACTCGACTACGTCAATGGCTACACCCCCAGCGGCCACTTCTATTTCGGCGAGATGCTGTGTATGCGCTGGGACGGTAGCGTCTGCCCGGACGCCTACCGGCGGATGTTCGCGCCGGAGCCGACCACCGGGCGGCCTCTCGTCGATCTGATGAAGCTGGACCGAGTGGTGCTGCAACGGGCACTGTTCCCGGAGGCACCGAACCAACCCGCCCCCGAAGGCTGGAAATGGGTGGACTATCCCGGTCATGAGCGCTACATCGCGGTGCTGGAACGAGTGGCCGGTCCGACCTCGACGACGAACGGCCGCGTCGCGGACGCCGACCACGTGACCGCGACCTCGATCTCCGAAACCGACACCACCAGCCGGGTACGGGTGTCCTCGGCCGAGGGCGGTCGTGTCGTGTTCTCCCGGCTCGGCTGGCCTGGGTACCGAGTCACCTTGAACGGCAAATCTATTCCGATTACAACAGTCGCCAAGTCCTTCGTCGCCGTCCAGGTGCCAGCGGGCACCCAGAACGCCGAACTGGTCCTGACCTGGCGTCCGCCGGGCTGGAAGATCGGTATCGCGACCGCGGTAGCGGGCGTGCTCGGCATCGGCATCCTGCAGTGGCTCTACGTGCGGTCCCGGCGGCGTGCGGAGCCGGAGCAGACCGCTGATCCGGTGACCGGCGAGCCGGACCGCGAGCTGGCGGACGTCGTGTCATGAGGGCGAACGCACGCTCCGGCGACGCACCAGCCGCCGCGAACCCGACGGCGACCGGTGCGTTGCCGGTGGGACCGTTGCTGCGCGTCGTGCGCAGGCAGGAGGTTGCTTTTGCGCTGATCGGCGGGTGCAACACGGTGCTCGGTATCACCCTGACTGTGGCGTGGCTGGCGGTGCTGGGTGACGCGTGGCCACCAGCCGTCGCGGTGGTGCTGGCCTACGGTATGGGCATCGTCGTGGCTTTCGTTCTGCATCGGACCCTGGTGTTCCGGGTGCGTGGCCGTTTGGTACGCGATTTCGCCGGCTTCGTCGTAGTGAATTCCGGTGGGCTGCTGATGAATACGGTGCTGCTGTCGCTGGCTGTCTCGGCGCTGCACCTGCCGCGGATTCCGTCGGCGGTCGTGGTGATGGGCCTGGTCGCGGTCGCCAGTTTCTTCGGCCATCGGTACATTTCGTTCCGCCGACCGGAGGTCAAGGCCCCAGGCGCGATCGGATAGGTTCCCGGTCATCACCGTTGTCGCCGAGCCCACGGCGACAACGCGTTGCGTCTTCGGATGGTGTCATCGCACTGGCTTGCCCGGATAGCACCGGCTTGCCTGTAGGGTCTGTGACTCGTGGTGGAAAGTAGAACCGTTGCTTCGCGAGACGTCTACATCTGGGGAATCATTACCGCGCTCGGGGTTGTCGCGGGGTACGTTGCGGTTCTATTCGCCAACATTCGGCATTTCTACACCGATGACACGGAATCGCAGTACGCGCCGCTGTGGGTGATGCTCGGCAGACAACTGCGTGCAGGGCAGTTCCCCGCGATGGTTCCCGAGCACTGGATGGCGGGAAACTACACCATCGAAGAGGCGGGTCTGCTCAATCCACCGCAGCTGCTGATCGATCTGATCGCGCCCTCGGTCGGTAACCTCGCGCTGTATGCCACCGTGGTGAAGCTGATATTCGCCATCATCCTCGGACTCGGCGTCTACCGGATCTGCCTGGCTTACGGTGCGAAGGCGCCATGGGCGGCGGTGGCCGGTAGCGCCATCCCGTTCACCGGATGGCTGTTGTTCTTCGACGAAGCCAGCTGGATGACCGCTTTCACGGGCACCGCGTGGCTGGTGCACGCGTGGGCCTCCGGGGTGCGGTACGCGCGTGGACCCGGGCCCGGAGGCGGCAGCTTGCGTAACCACGTAGGGCTGCGCGGACGCCGCATCGGATACAGCGGGCCGATTCCGACGTTCGTGTTCCTCTACCTGGCTATCTCGGTGCAGTACATCTTCCCGGCGGTCGAGGCCGGCCTGATGATCGGCGCCGTGGCGGTCGGTGAACTCGTCTACCAGAAGAAGTGGCGGCCGTCGCTGCGCCTGCTCCTGGTGGCGGTCTGTGCCGCACTGGCCGGTCTGATGACCTACCTGCCGAGCATGATGTCGGCGAAGGTGACCTGGCGGGGCACGGCGCAGATCAACAACGATCAGTTCCTCACCGTGCCGTGGTCGGAATCGCTCAACGCGAGCCTTCCCAGTACGCTGCCCGCGTTCAACTCCTGGTGGGGCTACGTGCAGCCGATGCCGGTGGTCTACATCGCCTGGTTCCTGATTCCGGCGCTCGCCTTCGTCGACTGGCGTAAGGCGCTCGATTCGGCGCGTGAGTTCACCGCACCCGCGCTCTTTACGGTGATGGCGCTGATGTGGACCGCGGGGCCCGGCACGATCGGACCCCTGCGCTGGCCTGTTCGGGTGCTGCCGATGGTGGCGCTTGGCCTGCTGGTGCTGGTGTGTGTGCTGCTCGGTCGGTTCGCGACATTCGACGGATGGCGGCGGCGCGGGGTCGCCGCCGCGGTGCTGATCGGTCTGCTGTGGGCGCGATCGTTCTCCGCGGCTCCGCGCGAGGTGGTGTGGCACATCGTCGCGGCATTGGCGGTGGCGGCGCTCGGCAGCGCGGTGGTGTGGATCGGTCGCAGCCGCGGTACGGTCGCGGCCTGTGCGCTGGTAATCGTTTCGACTTTCCCGATCGCGTTTCTACAGGTGTGGGCTGCCCAGCCGACGCCGATGGGCTGGAACCTGCCGGAGAACCGGTCGGAGATGAAGGCCGCCTTCCCCGATTTTCCTGGCACCACGCTGCAACTCGGCGACCGTATGCTCATCCAGCCGGATGAGCGGAAGCTCCCCGGAGCATACGGGTCGCTGGTCTTCGGCAACTACGCCAAGGACCTCGAGCTGACTTACGTCAGCGGGTACACGCCGAACGGGCACTATTGGTTCGGCGAAATGCTTTGCATGCGCTGGGACACCAGCGTCTGCCCCGACGCCTATCGTCGGGCCTTCGCGGCCGAGCCGACCACCGGCAAGACCGTCGTCGACCTGATGAAGGTCGACCGTGTCGTGCTGCAGCGTGCCCTGTACCCGGACGCACGCGACCAGTCCGCGCCGCCCGGGTGGAAGTGGGTCGACTACCCAGGGCACGAGAAGTACATCGTGGTGCTGGAACGCGAAGGCGGTCTGATTTCCACCCAGAACGGTCGGGTCGCCGCCGTGCACGGTGGTACCGCTACCTCGGTCGCGGAATCGGATACGACGAGCCGGGTGCGGGTGAGTTCGGTCGATGGTGGACGGGTCGTGTTCGCGCGGCTCGGCTGGCCGGGCTATCACGTGACCCTCGACGGCCATGACATTCCCTTCGCGGTGGTCGCGAAAACCTTTGTCGCCGTTGATATTCCGGCGGGAACGACGTCCGGTGACCTGGTGCTGACCTGGCGGCCGCCCGGCTGGCAGATCGGCGCCGCGGCGGCGCTGCTCGGGCTGCTCGGCGTCGGCGTGCTGGAATGGGCATATCTGCGCGGCAGGCGACGCACGGACGAACCGACCGAGGAACCGACGCCGCAGGACACCGATACCCGGGAACCCGGTGAACCCGATCTGGTGGACGCCGTCCGATGAGCGCGGTGGACCCGGTCGGCGCGCGCAGGGTGGACGCGCGGCGCCCGGATGCCACGGACGCGACAGCGCCGATCGTTGTCTCTGCCTTGGATTCGTCGCGATCGGCGGATGCGGAGCCCGGCCGCGCCACCCTGACCGGGCCGACTGCCGCCGATCCGGGGCCGCTCTTGCGAGTGGTGCGACGGCAGGAGATCGCCTTCGCCATGGTGGGTGTGGTGAACACCGCCCTCGGCATGGTGCTGACCGTGATGTGGCTAGCGGTCCTCGGCGACCGGGTACCCGCCGCCGTCGCGCCCCCCGCGGCCTACAGCATCAGCGTGGTCGTCGCGTTCGTCCTGCACCGCACGTTGGTGTTCCGGGTGCGCGGGCACCTGGCGCGTGACTTCGGCGCTTTCGTCGCCGTGAATTCCGGTGGGCTGCTACTGAACATGGTGCTGCTCCAACTGGCCGTGTCGGTCCTGCACCTGCCGCGCATTACGGCGGCGG
This sequence comes from Nocardia sp. NPDC023852, assembly GCF_040639505.1. Lineage (NCBI taxonomy): Bacteria > Bacillati > Actinomycetota > Actinomycetes > Mycobacteriales > Nocardiaceae > Nocardia > Nocardia sp. NPDC023852. The sequence goes on along the minus strand of NZ_JBFAAB010000040.1, from coordinate 8,959 downwards.
TCGTGGTGATGGCGCTGGTCGCGGCCGCGAGCTTCTTCGGGCACCGGCACATCTCATTTCGCCGCGCGCCCGCGGCCGACGTGGACGGTTCCCGGTCGGATGTGCACGGGAGGTAGGTTCACCCTATGCCTGAGCACACCACTTTGGACGCCACACTGCTGAGTCTGCTGGCCTGCCCGCAGGACAAGGGCCCGCTACATCTGGTCCGTGCCGACGACGGCAGCACGCTGCTCTACAACCCGCGCCTGCGCCGCGCATACCCCGTCGAGAACGGTATCCCGGTGCTGCTCATCGATGAAGCAAGGGACGTGACCGACGCCGAACACGAAGCGTTCACCGCTGCGCAGGCCGAGACCTGACCTCTGCTCGAGGCGTCTGCTGGTCGATCGCAGCCTGCCGTTACCCGCCTGTCCACCTTGTTTCGCCGTGACTCGCTTGCCGCCATCGCGGGCGAAAACGGCGCTCGGCAACGGATCCGTCACGTTCGAGTGCGGCCATTGACCGGGCGAAGCGGGTTCCGCCATGATCATTTACACCTCGAGAAGGTCTGGACGCTCCAGTGCAGGGGCGTCCGACCAGCCTGGTGAGCGATGCAGGCGGCGAATGGGTAGAGAGGTCAGGAGCGTAATGAGCAGCTTGCGTTTACGTAACTGGACAGCCCGATGTGCGATTGTCTTCGGTGTCGCGTCAGTGGGATTCGCCATGGCGGTGCCCGCGCAGGCCGAGCCGCTCTGGCCCGGCGGCCCGGACATTCCCGGTCTCCCTGCGCTGATTCCGCCCCCGCCCCCCACGGCGCCCTGTTCCACGGCCGCCCGGGCCTGTATGCGGCTGTCGACCGACGACGCTTGGCTGATGGACGAGGGCCGGGTCGTCTATGGTCCGACCCCGATTTCCCACGGGATGCCGGGATACGAGACGCCGCCCGGTGTCTTCCGCGTTTCGTTCAAGCGTGAGTTCCACTGGAGCACGATGCACAACGCTCCGATGCCGTATGCCGTCTTCTTCAACGGCGACATCGCTTTTCACGTGGGACCGATCGAGAAGAAGTCGCATGGTTGCGTCCGGATGCTCCACGAGGGTGCCAAGGCGTTCTACGAGTATCTGAATCCCGGTGACATTGTCGAAGTCGTGGAGTGACCGGTCCGCCGCGACTGTGCCGGCCCCACCGCGCGGTAATCATGACGGTTTCTGCCCGATGTCGCCGGTGAGATAGCGCTGGAGCGTCGGCCCCACCGCTGCGACCAAGTCGGAGGCCGGCATGGACGCCATCGGCTCGACGGCGATGATCTTGCGGGCCACCAGGACGCCGATCATCTGCGACCCCACCAGCGCGACCCGGGCGCGACCGTCGTCGTCCGCGCTGGCGATGCGCTGCCTGACTCGTTCCAACACGACTTCGAGGATGAAAGTCCTGGCCAGCGCCGGGTCGTCATTGCCTGCCAGCATGCTGCGCACCACCGCGACGATCCCGGGACCCGCCGGGGAGTCCCATACGGCGACCACCGCCCGAATGATGTTCTCGCCCAACTCCTCCAGTGGCACCGAGTCGATGATCCGCAACGTCGTGTCCGGGTCGACCGGAAGTTCCACCACCGCGGCGAAGAGCCCTTGTTTGGTGCCGAAGTAGTGATGCACCAGGGCCGGATCGACACCGGCATCGGTGGCGATCGCGCGGACCGAGGTCTTGTCGAAACCGGCGTCGGAGAAGCGGGTACGGGCGGCCGCGAGGATCGCCGCGCGAGCGCCCGACTGTCCTGGTCTGCGACCGGTTCGGGTGGGACGGTCGGCGCCGTTGGATCCCTTGCCTGTCGTCACGCCGTCCGCCGTCGTAGCGTCGCCGCGCCGAGGCAGAGGGCGACGATGGTGAACCCGACGACAATGGCCAGGTCGCGCCACATCTCGCTGGTCGCCTCCGGGTGCGATGAAACCTGTTGCAGCGCATCGACCGCATAGCTCAACGGCATCACGTTGCTGATCGCCTCCAGCCAATCAGGCAGCTGGCCGCGGGGAACAAGCAAGCCGCACAAAAAGATCTGCGGCGCCACTACGACCGGCATGAACTGTACGGCCTGGAATTCGGTGCGCGCAAACGCGCTTGCCAGCAGACCGAGGGCAACGCCGCACACCGCGTCGACCACCGCGATCAGCACGACCCAGCCGGGACTGCCCGCCGAGTCCAGCCCGAGTAGGCCGAACGAGACCAGACAGGCGACGGCTGCCTGCGCGGCGGCGGCCAGTGAGAACGCGGTGCCGTACCCGGTGAGCAGATCGAGTTTCGACAACGGCGTGGACAGCAGCCGTTCCAGCGTGCCCGAGGTGCGTTCGCGCTGCATGGCGATCGCGGTGATCAGAAACATCACGATGAACGGCAGGATGCCGAGCATGGCGATGCCGACCCGGTCGAAGAGCGAGACCGGGTTCAGCGGGCTGGTCGGGGTGTCCTTGTAGATGAAGTACAGCAGCGACATCAGCAGCGCGGGGACCACCAGGATCATGGCGACGGTGCGGTGGTCGTTGCGCAGCTGCCGCAGGATGCGGCCGGTGGTCGCGGCGTAGGGTCGCAGCGTCGGCATGCGCCACGTCGCGGGTTCGAGGACGGCGGTCATACGTTCTGTCCCATCGTGATCAGGGTGAGGAAGGCGGTCTCCAGGTTCTGTTCGCCGGTCTCCGCGCGGAGCTCATCGGGGCTGAGCTGGGCGAGCAGGTGCCCGTCGCGCATCAGCAGCAGTCGGTCGCAGTGTTCGGCCTCGTCCATGACGTGGCTGGACACCAGCAATGTCGTTCCACCTGCGGCCAATTCGCGGAATTGCTTCCAGAGGTCCACGCGCAGAACCGGATCCAGGCCGACCGTCGGTTCGTCCAGGATCAGCAGCTCGGGTCGGGCGACCAGGGCGCAGGCAAGCGAGGCCCGGGTTTTCTGGCCGCCGGAGAGTTCGTCGCCGCGCTGGTGGGCGTGCGTGTTCAGGCCGACCGCCACGATGGCTTCGTCGACGGCGTCGCGGTCGCGGCCGTAGAGCGCGCCGAAGTACGCGACGTTCTCGCGGACACTGATGTCGGAGTAGATGCTCGGCGCTTGGGTGACATAGCCGATCCGGTGGCGTAATTCCGCCGAGCCCGCCGGGCGGCCGAGCGCGGAGATATCGCCGGATTCGACGATCTGGGTGCCGACGATGCTGCGCATCAGCGTGGTCTTGCCGCAGCCGGATGGGCCGAGCAGTCCGGTGATCGAGCCGCGCGGGATGGTCAGTGACACGTCGTGCAGGACTTCGCGTCCGCCGCGGGAGACCCGCAGGTTCCGGATGTCGACAGCCGGGGATGGTATTGGTTGCGACATGGTCGCCTCAATTCATCGAGTGTTGAATTCACTGTGTGGTGAATTTAGCGCTAGCGCGACGAAACGGCAAGCGTCGATCGCGTATCGTCCCCGGAAATCAGTGGCCGTGGTGGGTGGGTGGCGTCCCCGCCGTCGCGCCCTGCTCGACGACCACGAACTGGCCCATCATTCCCTGGTCCTCGTGCCACAGCAGATGGCAGTGATACATGTACGGCCAGTTCGGATCGGCCGGGCCGTCGAATCGCATGGCCATCCGCACGGTGCCGTCGGGTGGCAGGAAGACGGTGTCCTTCGGGCCGGTCAGCGCGTCGGGCGGTGCGCCGCCGTCCACCGTGAGCACCATGAACTGGACATCGTGGACATGGAAGTTGTGCGGCATGCCGTCGTTGTTGTGGACCACCCAGGTCTCCGCGGTGCCACGGGTGACGGTGAAATCGATGCGGTCCATCGCCATCGGCGCGCCGTTGATTCCGGCGAGATTCGCCTCGAACCGCCGTTCCCGCACCGAATCGGTACCGTCCGGCGCGGCGGGGCTCGCCAGCGTTGCGGCGAGGTCCGGTGACGGCCGCAGCGTGTCGGCCGCGCGCAGCTCGAGGACGTCGAATGTGTCGTCGCCTCCGGAGAATCGCTGTGTCCAGAAGCCGAGTCCGGCGTCGAGTTCATTGCTGCGCAACACTATTCGCTCGCCGGGCCGCACCCGCACCACGATCTCGGCCCGCTCGCCGGGGGAGAGCCGCAGCCGATCCAGAGCGATGGGATGCTCCACCAGGCCGCCGTCGGTGGCGACGAGCGAGAACGGGCGCGTGTCGGAGAATCCGAAGGTGTAGGTCCGCGCGGTCGAGGCGTTGAGCAGGCGCAGGCGGACGAGTTCGTCGTTGATCTGGTGGTACGGCGTCAGCGTTCCGTTGACCATCGTCCGATCGCCGAGGAATCCGACGTCCCGGAAGATCGCGTGGGAGGAATTGAGCGCCGCTCCGTCGAATTTCACATCCTGGACGATCACCGGCAGGTCATCCACGCCGTAGGTGTCGGGGAGGGCGAGGGATGCGGACACGTCGTCGTCGAGCAGGAACATGCCCGCCAGCCCCCGCCTGACGTGCGTTTCGGTCGTGCCATGTGGATGTGGGTGGTACCACAGCGTCGCTGCGGGTTGATCTACGGTCCAGCTCGGCGTCCAGGTGGTGCCGGGCTGCACCATGTGGTGTGGGCCCCCGTCCATCGCAGCGGGCAGATGCATACCGTGCCAGTGCACGGTGGATGCCTCAGACAGGTCGTTGCGAACGGCGACCGCAACCTTCTCCCCGCGCCGAGCCCGCAGCGTCGGCCCGAGATAGTCGCCGTTGAATCCCCATGTCGGTGTGTCCTGGCCGAGCAGGAATTCCTTTCGCCCCGCGTGCATGTCGAGTTCGAAAGTGCGGGTCCCGTCGGGTTCCATGCGCGATGGCGCCAGCGGAGGGATAGCGAGTTCGTTGACGAATCGCGTGCTGCCGACGGTGGACACGGATGCCTCGACATACACCCAGGTGACGCCGGCGCCGATCATCAGCACCAGCAACGTCACGCCCGCGACGAGGACGACAAGCAACCGCCACCACTTGCGCGGCCGGGAATTCGACGACATGGCATGACGCTAGAAATCGACGGTGCCACCACACATCCGGGAGCGTCCCTATATCTTCCGCGGTTCACCCCGATGTCCGCCTCGTGCAAGTCAGGGTTGCCTCGGCGTCGAGGCACGGACTGGTGGGGGAGAAGATCACCCCGCGGCTGATCACCACCATCGCCCTCGGCCGGTGCCCGGCCCACGTGCTGTTGTGGGCGTATTTCGGTGTCGATGACGAGCGTGGCGGGCTCGCGCTGGCGGCGATACCTGACCGGGAACGCTTCCCCCCGGCCGTTCTTGCCTATCGTTACTCGATGTATCCGCGGCTGATCGGCATCGTTGTGGCCCGGCCGGGCATTCAGATGAGCGTCACCCACCGGAACGTAGCCGCTTCCGTTGCCACGGCCGCCCTCTCCGGCGGCGTCGCGCTCTACTTCTTCGGCCAGTTCTTATTCAGCTCGACGCTTTGGCTGCCGCGGTCCAGGCCCGCCTGTTCGCGGGCCGCCGTGGCCGCGACCATCTCGATCGGCATTACCAGCTGCGCTGGGCCCAAGTGGCCGCGCTCGTCGCGGTGGGCTACGTCGCGGTGATCGCCGACGACCGGGTAACGCCACGATGGCCAGCACAGCGCGTGGATCTTATGGCGGTGAAAGTGATGCAGAAGCCGACCTGCTCCGCCCACGGCTGGGACTTCGAGTGGCTGGCGAGATTCCGTTCCCGCTGTCGAGGACAATAGCGGCTGTGTCTGCCGAAGAACTCGCCGTCGAACCGCCCGCCGCCGCCAGGCGTCTGCTCGGGGCCACCTTGTGGTCCGGAGCGGTGGGGGTACGGATCGTCGAGGTCGAGGCGTATGGGGGAGATCCGGCGGGACCGTGGCCGGACCCGGCCTCGCATTCGGGGCGCGGGCGCACCGAGCGCAACGGAGTGATGTTCGGGCCCGCCGGGGTGCTGTACGTATACCTCAGCTACGGGATGCACACCTGCGTGAACGTGACGAGTGGCCCGAACGGGACGGCCAGTGCCGTGCTGATCCGCTCCGGCGAGGTGATCACCGGACGGGAGACGGTCCAGGCGAGGCGTCCGGCCGCGCGTTCCGATCTCGACTTGGCCCGTGGCCCAGGTAATCTCGGCAGTGCGTTGGGAATCATGTTGAGCGACTACGGAACTCGGCTGTTCGACCCGTCTTCCTCGATCCGGTTGGAGTTGAACCGGCCGGTCGAGTACACCGAGATCGCCAGCGGTCCTCGAGTGGGTGTCAGCACCGCGGCCGATGTGCCATGGCGATTCTGGCTCTCCAGTTCCAGGGCGGTGTCGGTCTATCGGCGCAGTCCCCGTGCGTCACTGCCTGCCGCGGAGTCGGCGAAACCAGTGGTCGAAGACCCTCGACGCCGCGCGATGAATTCTCGCGAGCACCCTCGTCCTATCAGGTGAACGCGCCTCTACCCGGCGCGACCAACCTGAGGAAACACATATCGCCGTCGCCACCACCGCTCCCGCCGATCGCTCGGGCAAGGTGCTCAACCGCACCCTGGACCCTGCAGGTCTTGCTCGGCCTGTTCTTCATCGTCGCCTCTGGCCTGCCGAAGGTGCTCGGCTAGGCCAACGCCGTGCGGATCTTCAACGACATCGGATTCGGCGACTGGTTCCGCTACTTCACCGGCGTCGTCGAGATCGCCGGCGGTATCGGCCTGCTGGTGCCCGGCTGAGCGGGTTTGCCGCGGCGTGCCTTTCGGTCACCGTGGTGCTGGCCGCCGCCACTCAGGCGTTCATTATGGCGCACCGGGCCTGGCGCCATTTACCGATGGTGCTGGCGGTGCTGTTCGCCCGGATGGCCTACCAGCGGCGCGACGGCATCGTCGCGCTGCGGGAGATCTTGTTTCGCTGACCACTTCGGGAATTGAGGCGATCGGCGGACTCCGGTCCGCCGATCGACGTGTCGTGCAGCGGGACCGTGCACCCGGCAACTCTGGGAGACATCGTCTTCACCTGGCAGCGGCGCTCGAGGTCGGCGCGTCCACCGGGTGGTCGATGCGCCGGAGCCGCCGACCTTCCGATCCGGGGTTGTGCGACAGTCCGAACCCGCGACAATCGCTCGACCTGGGCGGCGTCGCGCAACGGCACCGAGGCGGACACGATGACACAGACCTTATGCGGAAAGATAGGACAGCGTGAGCGGCGACATCATCGATGAACTGACCTGGCGCGGACTGATCGCGCAGTCCACGGACCTGGATGCCTTGCGCGCGGCGGCGGCCACTGGTCCGCTGACCCTCTATGCCGGCTTCGATCCCACCGCCGCCAGCCTGCACGCGGGTCATCTGGTGCCGCTGCTCGCGCTGAAGCGATTCCAGCGTGCGGGCCATCGCCCGATCGTGCTGGCCGGTGGCGCCACCGGGCTCATCGGCGATCCGCGTGACATCGGTGAGCGGACCATGAACTCGACCGACACCGTGGCGAACTGGGCTGAGCGGATCCGTTCCCAACTGGAGCGCTTCGTCGATCTGGACGATTCGCCGACCGGCGCCGTCATCGCCGACAACATGGACTGGACCGGCTCGCTCTCGGTCGTCGACTTCCTGCGCGATGTCGGCAAGCACTTCTCGGTGAACGTCATGCTGGCCCGCGACACCATCAAGCGACGCCTCGACGGCGAGGGAATCTCCTACACCGAGTTCAGCTACATGCTCCTGCAGGCCAACGACTACCTGCAGCTGCGCCGCAAGTACGGCTGCAGTCTGCAGGTCGGCGGCTCCGATCAGTGGGGCAACATCATCGCGGGCGTCGAGCTCAACCGTCGCGTCGACGGCGCGCACGTGCACGCGCTGACCGTCCCACTGGTGACCTCCGCCGACGGCAAGAAGTTCGGCAAGTCCACCGGCGGTGGCAGCCTGTGGCTCGACCCGGAGATGACCAGCCCCTACGCCTGGTACCAGTACTTCGTGAACACCGCCGATGCCGATGTGCTGCGTTACCTGCGCTGGTTTACCTTCCTTTCCCCCGAGGATTTGGACGAGCTGGAGCAGGCGACCGCCGAGCGCCCGCACGTCAGAGAAGCGCAGCACACGCTCGCGGCCGAGATGACGACCCTGGTGCACGGCGAAGCGAACACCCGGGCCGTGCAATTGGCCAGCCGTGCGCTGTTCGGCCGCGGGGAGCTGCGCGACCTCGACGAGCCGACGCTGGGCGCGGCGCTGCGCGAGGCTGCGGTCGACGGCGAGGTCGTGCAGGTCAAGGCGGGCGAACCGAACACCATCGTGGATCTCCTCGTCGCGACCGGTCTCTGCGAGAGCCGCGGCGCCGCCCGGCGTGCCGTGAACGAAGGCGGAGCCTCGGTGAACAACGCCAGAATCTCCGACATCGAATGGACGCCCGCCGACGTCGACTACCTGCACAGTCGGTGGCTGGTGCTGCGCCGCGGCAAGAAGAACCTCGCAGGAGTTCTGAGGGCGGGCACATGAAGATCGGGTGGCTTGAATCACATCAGTGTGATTCAAGCCTTTCTCCCCCCGACTGGCAAGTCTCTGACCTGCGGAAACACCGGCTTGTTCAGGCGATTTGACGTAGCGTTTTCCGCCGCGTAACTTATTCCAGGTCAGAGCGACACGGACACCGACCCGGAGCCGAGAAGCCCAGCCAAGACGCTGAGCGGAAGGACTGGGAAACGAGGTAGGACGAGGAGCGCCTGGCAGCTGACAGGATCAGGATCGAGCTTGACTTCGCTCCAGAATCTAGTTAGGCTGGAACGGTTGCCTCGCAGAAGGTCTGGTTCATCTGGACTGGATGTGTGTGCGTGTGTTCTTTGAGAACTCAATAGTGTGTCGATGAATGTCAGTGCCAATTTTTATATTGGTTCCGGCCTTTCTTTCCCCCCGGTTGGAAGGTTGGACATTTTAGTCAACATTTTGTTGGCGTTTTGTTTTGCTGGGTTTTCGGACTCTGGTTCATACTTTTGATTGCACCTCTTCAAGGGGTGTGGTTGTGAGTCTTCAACGGAGAGTTTGATCCTGGCTCAGGACGAACGC
>NZ_JBFAAB010000039.1:0-39893 GCF_040639505.1 Nocardia sp. NPDC023852 | reverse complement strand
CGGTAGGGAACCTTCGACCGAGGGATTGGGTGAATCGCAAGGCAACCCGCCTGCGACTGAACTCGTCGCGAGTTCTGAAACCGTCACCTCCACCCCGAACAACGAATCCACGATCCAGCCGAGGGAGCTGGATTATCTCGACGGCGTTACCGTGCACGCCACCAGTCATGTCGGGCCGACGGCCACGATGCCGGCACCGTACCGGGTATTCCGGCAAAGCTGCGCCCGGCCGCGGCGGCTCAGTGATCTCGCGGTGGAGCTGGGGTGGCCGCTGCCCCACCTGCGGGAACTGGTGAACGATATGGCTGACCTGGGGTTGGTGACCGTGTGCCTGCGTGCCGGATGCATGTGTGACCTGCCTTGGACAGAACCGATAAGCGCCAGTAGCCACGGCTCGCTAGCCGATGGTTCTCCTGTCTGCGCGCGATCGGCGAAGGACGCTACGAAATCAACCAAGATCGTCATCGCTGGAGGCTGCGGAACCGGTAAGACCACTCTGATCACCTCGCTGTCGGAGCAAATGCAGTACGCCGAATTGTCAGACATCACCCCGGCCGCCGATGACCCCCCTGTGTCTTCATCGACGGACTCATTCCGCGGCCGGGTAGAACTCGGCCGCATCACCTTGGCCACGGACCTAGCTCTCTATCTGCTCGCAGCGCCGAACCATTGCATGCAGCATCGGATGTACGACGAATGGGTGCAGGGCGCCATTGGCGCGCTCGTGCTGGTCGATCCCCGGCGCCCCGAGGACAGCTCCGCCGCGATCGACTACTTCCAGTCACGCGGCTGCCCGTTTGTGGTGGCGATCAACCAGTTCGACGAGGCGGACACCCACTCCATAGAGACCGTCCGCGAAGCCCTCCGACTCGGGAGGGAGGTACCGGTCCTCGCTATGAGCACCCGAGAACCGCGCTCAGGCAGGCAAGCCTTGGCCAGCCTCACCGAGCACGCGCTCCAGCGACTCCGCTCCGAAGAACCCGCAGACGAAGATGACACCGCACAAACACAGGCACGAGTGCTCGTATCCCTGCAGGGAGCTAGCTGAAAGGGTTCCGGTAGTCATCGAGGGTCGCAACCGCACCAGTCCTGGCGCCGGTACAGGAGCATTCTGGGCAGCGGCGAGTCACAGAAACCCCAGGTAGCCGGGCGGTCTCGGCTACCTGGGGGTGCGCCGCCTGATCGGCCACCGGTAGGCCCATGGGTTGGCTCACCCGGGGTGACCGACGCTCACCCCGGTGGTTCGGATTTGGACCCCACGGGCGTAATCAGCGGGATCGTGGGTCGAGGCACCCTTCATCCAAGTGCCCGGATGGCGTCCATGAGCCTGGCGGACTTACGCCAAGAACGCGGCGAAAGACGTTGTGGCGCACCAACTGCCTTATCCTGAGCCCGAACCGAAAGAATGATGGTATTTCGGGCTGCTCTAGCTGAAGGTCCAGAGATGGGGGCATTGTGACCGCCGCGCTACTAGCAGCATTGGCAGGAGTTCTCGGGGTGGCGATCGGTCGACTGTGGGATACCCGATCTGAGTCGGCGCGGTGGCGCCGAGACCAAAAGACAGCCAGCTACCAACGCCTCGCCGAGCAGTTCCAAGCCACGTATGAGGCTGTCCGTATCGTGGCCCTGACAGACTCGAACAACGAGGCGTTTCAGTCGCTGGTCGAACACACTCGAACCGGTGGCTTTGCATCGTGGGATAGCGCCGTAGCCGCGATCTGGCTACACGGGTCAACTGATGTCGTCACCTCCACAACCCAGCTGGACGAAGCTGTCGGAAAGCTCTTCTACGGAGCCGTGGAACGGCAGTACACCACCACACAAGCATGGAACGCCGCACGGCAGCCTGCACGCGAAGCGTTCGAGCGATTCGTTGCGTCTGCGCGCAAGGAGCTGGGCCTCCCGCCTGTACCCGTCGGGATCTTCACCGAGCCCCGACCGATCGCGAGTTGACAGCTGCCGCGTGTCAGCCTGGTCCAGTCCGGGGCTGTGTATGCGGCTCGCCCCCGACCGCGACGTCTACTGACGCTGGAAAGGTCACCGCTGCCCGGGGATTCCCATTCGTACGGTGACTGCTGATGCCAGGATCCGCTCCGATAGCTGAGCGGCGGGGCCATGCGCGCACAACGCCCCAACCAGGTGGAGTGATTCCTGCGATTACGCGAAAATGACTTAGGGGCACAAACAAGAGATGCAGATCACATTCGGCCAGAAATTGGATCAACCCGACGGTCGTTGCGGCCAACCCGGCATGTCAGGCGTTTGCATCGAGTGATCCGAAGCACCCGAAATTTCGACTCCACCTATACATGGCGCGAGCCGCCCGAGCTGGGCACATAGGTTGAACCTGCAAGTCGAAGATCCCAGCGCTAGCCTTTCGAAGTCCGTAGCTGGACATTCGCTAGCTGCACCGAGTGCGTCTTTCCCATCCGTAATCGGTGAGAGATAGATCGCACCAAATCTACCAAAAATACGCTGAGTGCCCGCATTTCACTCCAACTCGACTATGTGCGACATGAGGTCAACGGTAGCGTCGGATGCGGTTCGGCGGAGTGCTCGAGATCGTGAACCGCCCCGGTCCTTGCCTGGATACCCGGGGCGGCCCACGGAGCCAATTCCGAGTCAAATAACCGAGTCTCAGCTACCTCAGGAGGTAGGGCTCCAGTGCCCAACGTAACGGAACCTTTGCGCGCTAACAATTCGATCGCAGGGTTGATGGACCGCATTCTCACAATCGGCGGCGGGTGTGCCTCCGCCGTTCTGATCGCCAGCACGCAGCATCCAGCCATCGGTGCATGCGTTATGGCAACCTGCGTCGGCACCCAGATCCCCAAGGCTGTCATCGATCTGATCCGCACGCAGGCCTAATAGGAGTTTGTCAGGTCAGCTAGCCAATGGTCGGGCCACTCAGGAACCACCGACTGTTGGCTAGCCATCTGCCCCGGATAGGAGTCGAGCCTTCCCTGGTTGCTCGGATGGCCTCTGTAAGCCAGGCGGACTTGCGTCAGGAAATTCAGCGAAGGGCTTTACCTTGACCTCGTTTCGGGCGTGAGGTTGGGGTGTACCCCAAACGGACGCGACTTCGACAAGGTCCGGTACCCGATCGGATTGTCCCGGGGCCTGTCGGCTGTGCGACGTCGCCGTGATTGCGGGTTCAGGCCTCCGGGACGACCTCGTCCGCCTGCATACCTTTCTGCCCTTGCACCGCGACGAAGGTCACCTTCTGACCTTCCTTGAGACTCTTGAAGCCGTTGCCCTGGATCGCCCGGAAGTGCACGAAGAGGTCAGGACCACTCTCGGGAGTGATGAAGCCGAACCCCTTCTCGTCGTTGAACCACTTCACCGTGCCGGACTGGCGCTCAGACATGCCCACTCCTTAGGTCGCGTGTTTCAGCAGAGGTACATAGAGCCCCCGTAAGTCGATCATCCCCGGCTAGCTGTTGTGGGAGGCGGTTACGGCAAAACCGAGAATTTGGCTGGTAGTCGTCGGGCCCACCGCAAGCAGCGTGCTGCGACGTCGATGTGCGACCGCTCGACGTTGCCGCGTACACAGCATGCTTTACAGGTTCGACCTGCGGAAACGTCCTGCCGCTGAAGGTGTCTCGCGAACGAAGTTCTCCGGACCGTCGCCTGGACCGTTCTTCAGTCGACGGTCCAGGCGACGGCCGCTTCAAAGGTTCTTTCGTGTGCGGTTGGTCAGGATTTCGTCGAAGAAGTCGATGAGGATTGGCCGCGCGATGTGCTCGTGCTGGAGTTCGTGTCCGCCGAAGCGGTAGACCTCGTACCCGGTCAGGCGCAGGCGGCGGTCTTCGGCGACCATTGTGGCGTAGGTGGCCGGATCGGCGCGGCCTTCGCGGTCGGCGTAGTGGTGTTTGCCGTCGACCTCGACTACGACGCGGCGCCGGTTGCCCAGCAGCAGAAGGAAGTCCATGCGCTGCCGTATGACCGATCCCGGCCGCTGCTGAGGATCTGGCCGCAGGTACGGGTCGTAGTGCAGGTAGACCTGCGGAATGAGGGCGGGGATATCGGGGCTCGCGCCGTAACGGGCGGCGTAGGTGTTGAACAACAGCACCTCGGGTCGACTCGCGGTAGATCGGACCAACCGCCGCCACAGCGAGCGCGCGTGGTCGGTGTCCGAGTCGGCTTCGAAGTGTGGATGCCGACTCCACCATTCGGTGAGCGTTGACCAACTCAGGCCGGTCTCGCCGATCGGTTCGTCGTACACCAGGCAGGTGTCGGCGCCTTTGGTGATCTCGATGACGTTGTTGATCGCGTCCCGCAGCACGATTTCGGGCTTCGGGCCGATGGAGGCGAAGATGAGGTTCCGCAGTTCACCGTCGACACCTCCCTCACCGAAACCGGCTTGATCCACGAGGGCCTGCAGGGTCTCGTGGTCGCGGTCCGCGAGAACGAGACGGGCGATCGAGAGCAGTTGCGCCAGGTCGTGTTCCTGCAGCCGGGAGTGCACCCACCGATGCTTGCCGGTGAAAGGGTCGTCGGCGGTGTCCCGAGGCGGGGCGAGCCCGAGCCTGCTGACACAAAAGCTCGCCACGTCGTAGGCCTTCAACTCGCTGACCGCCGCGGCGATGGCGTGGCGGAGATCGGCGGGTTTGACTGTCGCGCTCACCTCCCGATCGTGACACCCAGACCCGACAGACCTCGCCTGATCCCGGTCTGATCGAGGCCACAGATAGTGAAAAGCGTTCCATGTAACGCGATTCGACCGCGCGCGGCCGTCGCGGACCGGAACATGAAGAAGTCGAACTGGTCGGCGTTGCGCGCAGATGTCGTGCAAATCTTAAGTGCTACGCTGCTGTCGCGTTTCGATTCGTAAGCGAGCGTGGCTGGGCGTCAGGGAGGGATCCATGAGCGATCAAGCTGTACCCACGCAGTGGGAGACAGAGCGATTCGGTGAGCAGGCTCTGCCGTTGCAGCGCGCGATCTGGCGCGGCCTGCAGGCCGCTCATCAGCGAGCGTTGGCCGCCCACAAGGGGTTAGCGCTGGACAGCAACGACGGCTACGGCCTGATCTGGTTGGTCCAGCACGAAGAGGTGGGCTTCGCGGTCGAGGAGGTGATTTCCGACCTGCGCCGGATCAAGCCCGCGCGGGCACGCTACGAGCTGATCGTGGTGGGCGATACCAACATCATCCTGTACCCGTGGAAGTTCGCCGACGACGCCCACGCCCCCGTGGAGAAGGCGAAGATGACGATGTCGAAGCTGCGCGAGAGCCTGCTGGCGCTCACCCAGGAGGCATCCGACCGCCAGCTCTCCTTCGATCATGCCGATCTCACGCAGGAAGAACTCGACACCGAATTCGAGGATGTGGACACTTTCCTCGACGACGCGATAAAAGCGGGGCGTCTGGTCATCATCGCCTACGCCGCCAATCCGCACTCCGGCATCCTGCGCGTCTACTGGGGCGAGGCATCCCAGGCCGACGACCGCGGCCGGTTGAACTGGCGCACCATCGAACAGATCCCCCCGCCCGCCGATACCGGCGGCAACCAAGTCCCGCTGCGCCCCGCGGGCCCGGTCCCGGTTCCCTATCCGAAGCCCGCCGTCGCCCCGCGCTTCGATCAGGCACCCATAGGCGAGATCGTGCTCGCGCATCGCAATCCGTTGACCACACCGGACGGCGGACAACCACCGACACCCCAACCCGAGACCGCGAGCGATGACTGAACGCCCACCTCTGAACCTGTTCTCCAGCGACACCACCGCGGCGATCTCGGCCTCCGACGTCGCGGTGGCGTTCGACCCAGCGCGCCTCACCCAGGCCCGCCAGCTCGCCGGCCTGACCAAGGCGGCACTGGCCGCACGGATCGGGGTCTCGGGTGCCGCGGTGAGCCAGTGGGAATCTTTGGTCTCACCACCGCGCGCGGACCACCTGAGCCGCGCGGCCGAGGTCCTCGACGTCCCCGTCGAGTTCTTCGCCGCGGGCCGACCCTTCGCCCAGCTCGACGGTGCCAGCGCACATTTCCGCAGCCTGCGCTCGACCAAAGCCGCCCAGCGCGCCAAGGCCGTCGCCTTCACCCAGCAGGTGTGGGAGTTGACCTACGCACTGGAGAAGCACGTCCAGTTTCCCGCTATCGACCTGCCCGGGTTCCTGCCCGACGACCCCACCCGCCTCGGCGACACACCGGCCGAAGCCGCACGAGCGTTGCGGGCGCACTGGGGGCTCGTGCGCGGGCCGATCCCGCACCTGATTCGCACTATGGAGATGTGCGGGATCGTCACCACCATGGTGGCCTTCGCCGACAACGACACCCCCACCATCAACGCCTTCTCCACCTCCCGCATGCCGCGCCCAACGATCGTGCTCACCCCCGACCGCGGCGACGACGTGTGCTGGCACCGCTTCACCGCCGCCCACGAACTCGGCCACCTCGTCCTGCACCGCGACGCCGCCCCGGGCGACCCTGAACAAGAACGCGAAGCCGACGCCTTCGCCGCCGAATTCCTCACACCCGCCGCCGAGATCACCGACCGGCTCCCCCGCCGCTTCGACGTCAAAGCCCTCCAACAACTCAGCCACGAATGGGGCGTGTCGATCAAATCGCTGGTCTACCGCTCCCGCGAAACCGGTGCCATCTCCGACGCCGTCGCCCGCCGCGCCTACCAACGCCTCAACCACCTCTACGACATCGGCATGCTTGGCGCCGACCCCGTCACCCAATACCCCGGCGAAACCCCCACCCTGCTCGCCAAAGCCTTCGAACTCGCCGAAACCCACGGCACCCTCACCCTGACCAGCCTCGCCGCAGAACTGCGCTGGCGCCCCAAACGCCTACGACAACTCCTCGGCCAACCCGACCAACGCCCCGTCCTGCGCCTGGTCACCGATACCGAAACCGCCCACGGTCAGTAGCTCTGCACGGCAGGCGCGGTCGATGTCATCAAGCACACCCCCTGGAAACTCTTCGCGCGGTGTGCAGTTCAATCCGAATTATCGCACTGCCCACCGACATCCGAGCCATGATTCCCCGTTCGGATGTCGGTGGAAGGTGCTGTCATTCATGTGTGCCGAATTCTTCGCTTGCAGCCGAGAACGAGAGTTTCGGTGTGCAGACCGCCAGGCAGGCCGTGACCACGGCGAGCGTGTATGAGAAGGCGGCGCTGTCGATGCTCGCGGACTTGCGTAGCAGCCCGCAGATCGCGGCAGTGGCGGATGCGCTCGCTCCTGGGATCCGCGATGCCACGCGATTGACGCGTGACGACAAGGACCGGCTGTCCCGGGCCACGCACCCTACGGCGGTGAACACCATTCAAGCGTTCCTTCTCGCCGCTGAGTCCGTGCGGGAGTGGCAGCAGCACCGGGTCGTGTATCGAGTTCATCCTGAGCTGGTCACGCATCTGGGCGAAACCGCGCCAGGAACCGCTATTCCGTGCGAGGTATTTCGGCGGCTTCCGCACCCCGATCCGTTCGTGGTGTTCCCCGTCCCTCTGCCCGCACCGCACTCCACGGGAGATAAGCCCGTGGTCAAACCGCCGGTATATATCGGCATGCTGGTGACCGGTTTCACCAACGCTCTCGAGCTGTGCTCGACGGCCGATGAGCGCCTGCACATCTTGAACGTGTCGCTGATCGGCCGCGTGCAGGCCGTCGGCGCCGAGCCGCAGTACCCGGAATACAGCATCCGGATCCCGTGCATGCCTGAGCGGTTCACCATCGACGAAATGATCAAGGGCATCCGGTACGTCTTTACCGGCGCGGTTTCGGATGCCGGACCCAACAACATCGAGCTCAACGCCTACCGCCTCGCAGTGAGCCTCCTGCTGTATCTGTGCAGCGATCGCCGCGATATCCGAACCTCAACCAATCCCATAACGAGCAGGAAGAAGCGACGCAAGCAACAACCACCGACTGTGGTCGACGTGGGATTCGACATCGGACCAAAGCTGTTCGCCGCGCGGAACGGGGCGGCGACACAGTCATCCGGCGCGGGCAAACCTGTGCGATCACACATCCGGCGTGCGCACTGGCACACCTACTGGACCGGCCCCCAGTATCAACGCATCGCAGACGTGAGGTGGCTTCACCCGATCCTGATCAACCCAGCAGACCGCGACACCACACGCCCAATGGTGATCGACGCCGAGCACCCCGCCAACGAATCCTGATCATCGGCTTGTACCGGGCGGGCCTGCGGGGCGAGGCTGGACTCATGCGCGCCCGCGATGTCGAGGTCGGGCGCACCTATGTGGTGTTGGTCCCGCACAGGCTTCCCGCCAGCCGGTACCCCGACCGCTTCGAGCCGGGTACCGCGCACTGGGATGCACTGTGGCTGGCCGGCGCCCGGTTCCGGTTCACCGTCACCGCAGTCGATCGCACCGCAAGCCCGCCGACAGCCGAGGGCCTGCGGATCACCGAACGCTCACACACCGTTATGGTGTTGACCGCCGAGCAAGTCGCCGGGCTCGGGCTTCCGCCCGGCGACGAGTACCGGATGCTGGGCATGCTGGTCGACACCGATGACCGACCTGTGTACCTGCCCGACATCGAGCCCCTAACAGTGCCGGTGCGCTGGCTGCGTTCACCCGACGACCCACACTTGGACCCGCGCACGCACCGCGACGCGGACCGCTACCCCTACATATGACCCGTGGGCTTCACGCCTCCAGCGCGGACACCAGCGAGTCGGCCCGAACGCTGAACGGATACCTACCCGGGGCCTCGAGCAGGACGGACTCGACGATCGCGTAGCCCTCGTCATCGAGTTCCAGGACCTGAAAGACGGAGGCTCCGCCCGCGACCAGCAGCACCTTGTCACCGACCTGAACCATAACGGTGAGCCTATCTCGCCAGACCGTCCAGTACGTGAAATTATCGAATGCGTGTTCGATAACCCGCGTCTGGTCTACCGGCTCAGCGACAACCGGGTCGCCGAACCCGGCCATCTCTACCGCCTGCGCGACGGTAGGTGGGCGGAGCCGTGGCCTACCGCCTGCCCGTATTGCGGACAACAGTTCGGGCCGAAACGCATGCTCGTGGGCTCCTTGGCCTGCTTACAGGCCGGAGGCATTCACCGTCTCCACGCGTGCACAGAGTGCGGTCATGTGGTTTATACACCGCCAGTCACCGACGAGTGCGAGCACCGACCACCCGCTCAACCTGATTGACCTGGCTGTGGCGTCTATACAGGCCGGAAGTGAAACATAAAGTCACGCTCGTCGCCGCCGCCGAGACTGTCGACCAGCACAATGTGCTGCGCACCAGGCATCTCATCCTCCATGGGCACGCAGACGGAAGGGAAATCGTTGTCGTCAACAGGTTGGCAGATAGCCGCTCCCCGCTTAGGGTCGCCGGGGCCGAGCTCGCCGTCGCTGAGGAACCACTTCCAACCAGGACGACCCTGACACTCGATAGGGCAATCCACGCCTGCAGCTGCGATCTCGACGCCTGTCAAGTTACTGCTGAGAACGAACTCGCCATCTCCCACAGTCCGAACCGTCCATTCCGTCCCCTTATTTGGGCCGTTGTAGGGGTTCCGGTAGTAACCGCCGAAAAATCAACGGATATGGCGTAGCTGCTGGTCAGCGGCGGCGTTCGGCTCCCGGGCCCAGGATCGAGGTCAGCTCGCGCATCGCCTGTGGGGACGGTTTGAAGTAGCGGCGCAGGTTCTCGGCCTTGCGGTGGCGGGACTTGGCCATCAGTTCGAGCAGGCTGGCCCCGGATTCTCCGAGGTGGGTCAGGCCGGAGTGGCGCAGTTCGTGCAGGTCCCAGCCGGTCCCGGGGCCGTCGACGGCGGTGGCGGCGTCGAGTAGGTCGCGGGCCTGGTCGTAGGAGAGCCGGGCAAGGCCGGTGGTGGGGCAGACGTCGCGGTCGGCGAGGTACTTGCCGGGCCCCGGTCGGCGGTGGGTCACGAACACCGGCCCGCGGGTGCGGTCGCGGATGAGCCGCGGTAGCAGGCGGGCGGTGCCCGCGTCCCAGTACACGTTCTCGAGGACGTGTTCGTGGTGGGCGGCGCCGCGCCGGCGGGTGCGGGGTTTGGCGCCCTTGGACTTCACCGCCGCGGTGCGGCCCGCGAGGTCGAGGTCTTCGATGTTGAGCCCGAGCAGCTCCTCGGTGCGGGCGCAGGTCTCGTACAGCATCCGCCACAGCGTCTTCTCCCGCAGGTGGACATCGCGGCGGCCGATGAGCCGGTCGATCGCGGTGCGGGAACGGACCGGGGTGTCGGAGTCCGGCGGCGTCGACCGCGCGGCCGAGGTCGGCACTCGCGGTGCGGTCCAGCCCTGCTCGGCACACCAGCTCAGCCATTTGCCGACTGCGGCGCGGCGCGCGTTCCAGGTGTTCACCGCGGCGTCGCCCCAGAGGGTTTCCAGCGCGGCGCCGACTTCGGTGTCGGTGACCGCGTCCAGGGCGCGGCTGTGCCCGATGAGTCCGTCGGGTCCGCGGCCGTCGAGCTGGTCGACGGTCTTGACGATGGCGATGCCGTAGGCGCGGCGGGTGTTCGCCGAGCTGATCGTGTCGAGGAACGCTTCAGCGGCGGTGCGCAGGGTGCGCGCCGGCGGGGCGGTGCGTAGCCGGGTCACCTTCGCGGCCATCGGATCCCTTCGTCAGTGCTTGCCCCGGATAACGGGGTCGCTTCATGTCGCGCCGCGACGGGGTCGCCGCAGGCCCGTCCCCGATGTTACCCCGGATAACAGACCGTTATCCGGGGTATCACTGCAATCGTTGAGCGGTCACGGCCAGACGCGTACCGCCGTTCGCCGCAGTCACCGATGCCCACGCCACCGGATGACAGAGTCGGCCAAGGTCTCTCGGGGCCCGCGCAATGAGCAATGCCGTCCTGCCTACCGGTGCCTCCACCCGGCCGGGTGGAGGCACCTTCGTCGTTCCCGGGTAGCGCAGAGTCCGCCGCGATCATGGAATATCGTGCCGGGTCATGACCACGGATGACTGGTTGGCCGACACCCGTCATCGACCGCGGCGACGAGAGGGAGGTAACCGCAGTCTGGAATACCTACTTCCACTGCCGCGCTCTTCGCCAGACGCGGGACAAAACCCCCGACAGTGACGAGCCCGCCTACAAAGGCGCGCAACACACCGGGGCGCAGGTGCGGAGCTTCTTCGACGCCGATCTCGCCACGCTGGCCGATGTCACTCCGGCGCAGGCCTTGGCAGCCAATCAACGCTTGGTCAAGCTGCTCACCGGATCTCGATGGATGGTGATGCGCGATGCCCGCGAGGCCGGAGACAGCTGGACCGCCATCGGCGACGCACTCGGCATGAGCAAGCAAGGCGCGGTCGACTGGTACCGGCGCAAGATCGCCGACCAGGAGAAGTACCTGCCCGATTTCCACGACACCGAGCGAGCCCGCGCGGTGCTCGGCGAGAGCGAATAGCCTCAGGTCGCCCAGAGCGTTCGAGACCACCCACCAGCACGCAAACCCCTCCACCCGCACAGGAGATCCTGGATTAGCCCCTGGACACAAGCCCTGGCCTAATCCAGGGGCTGATCGCCAGTCGCGCGGCCATTGTTCAGCGCTCGAATCCACGGCCGCGACCACGGCCGGGGTCGCGGTAGGGCGCCGGTGGCGGCATGGAGTGGTCGTAGGACTGCCCCGGTTTCGGCGTCGCTTTCGGTGGCTGCGCCTGCCCGGTTCTGTCGGTGCCCACCGAGGGCGTCAGCGGCCCGGCCGCACGCCGCACCGCCTCTGGCCGCGGTGCGGTCATCCGCCGCTGGCGGGTTTCCCGCACGATCTGCCCGGTCTCGTCGTAGCTCACGCGCCCGGTCGCCGACAGCGCGATCCGCCGCGAATTCCAGCCGTCGTAAGCATCCTTGATCTCGGCTTCGGTCGCGGCGCGATCACCACCGTCGATGGCCCTGGCGGCACGCTTTTCCGCCGCCCACATCGGTGACCCGAGGTTGTTGATGTAGGGCTTGGTCGGTTCCAGGCCGGCTGCGCGCATGTGGATCTCGGTCAGCGCCTGCCGGGTCTGTGTCAGCATCGCCGCGGCGGTGCGGGCGCGGTCGGTGGCTTCCAGCATCTCCCGCACCACGAGCAGGCATTCCACCATGGCCTCGATCAACGCGAGGTTGCTCGCCTGCGGGGACTTCGTCGCCCACAACATCCGCGCGACATGACGCAGCCCGGACCCGTGCACACCCCACGGCCGCCGAGTGTCGAGGCCCTGCTGTCCGACGCGCGCCAGCTGCCGCGCCAGCTTGTTCACCGGCCCCGGCCTGGTCTCGGTCTGCACCGACAGCACCTCGAAAACGCCAGCCGACTGGGAGGCCAGTTTCGCCCACGCATCACGGTCCTCGACCGGGATCGAGCGCGCGTATTCGCTGAACCGTTTCAGCTCCGCCGTGACCTGCTGCTCGCTCATCCGCGAGTCGATTCCGCTGACCCCGCGACGGCCCTGGTGGCTGGACGCGGTGATCTCGCGCCACGCCGTCAGCGCTTCCTCGCGGGCCTCCAATGATCGATCCCAGCTCGCCCAGGTCCGGATCGACGGCAGCGTCAGGTCTTTCGCCAGCCGCAGACCGCTGTAGGTGATCTGCTTCTCCAACTTGCCCGACTGGTTACGGCGCGGCGGCAACTCCACGCTGTAGCCGGTGACCTCGTCCATGCCGCCCTTGGCGAAGTACGGCTTGATGATGATCCCCGCCGCCTGGATCTCCCGGATCCATTCCGCTTCACTCCCGGCTGCGACCGCTAGGGCGCGCACCCGCCGCCGCAGCGCTTCCTTGTCGGTCTCCGGTGCGCCGAGACGTTCGGCGCGGGCCCGCTCAGCGGGTGAGGTGGCCCGCTCCGCGCCGCCTTCCTCCCGGGACGCGAGCACCTGCAGGCCGTATTTGTGTTCGAGCTTGTTGCACGCATCCTGCGCCCGCACAAAGTCCAGGTACCGATCCGCCAGGCTGCCGTCCGGGCGCACCACACCCATCGCGATGTGGATGTGGTCGCCGCCGGCCTCATTCAACCCGTGGTGCATCGCCGCCCACCGGGCATCCGGCACACCATCCCCGCGGGCGCTGAAGCCCATCTCACGCATGAAGTCGTTCGCGATCGCGCGCCATGTCGCGTCGTCGAGCTGGCCCTCGCTCGGGTCCAGGGCCAGCGAACAATGCCACGTGTTGTGGTCTTTCGTCGCCGCCTCATACGCCGCCGTGCGATCCATCCCCGCAGCGATCAATGCCCGCGCCTGCTTGTGATCGGTCACCAACACCGGCTCCCCCCGCAACAGGATCTGCCGCGGGCTATCCAGCAGTCGCGCCAACTCCACCGCCTGCTGCTGCGAGATCCGCCCGCCATACACAGCCATCGTCACCACATCACCACCGACGATCCGCTGATCGGTGTGCTCGTTGTGCCGTCCCGGTCCCGCCAAATACCACAGCAGCTGCCGCATGTAGCTGCCCTTGCGGATGTTGGGCATCACGACGCTCGTCACCCATCCAGGTCGGCGTCGGCCCACTCGTTGTCCACGGCCAAGTCCTCCTCGGCGATCGACACCGCCGACACCGCCGGCGCCATCCCCATCACCCACCGCGCGGTCGAATCCACCGACAGACAGGCCCTGGTCACCGCCCGCAGCGCGTTCTCCAGCCCGTCGGCGAGCTCGCGCTCCTGGTGCGCGTGCCGCACCAACTGATTCAGGTTGTTGCCGATCCGCCGGATCTGGTCATCCAGCTCGAGCAGCACCAGCGCCGCGTGCCCGCGGCCGGTCTCCGTACTCGGCCCGGCCATGGTGGTCTCCACCAACAGCCGCGGCACGCTCATCCCCGCCTCCTCCGCGCGGCCGGTCAACTCGGCGTGCTCAGCGTCCGACAGCTTGACCACATGACGGTGCGGTCTACCTCCCGGCACGTTGGCCGCGCGTACACGCCTGGCCTGTGCCCGCCGACTCGGCGACTCCCCTGCCATCGAAACCATCCCTCCGGCCTAGCGCAGCGACCACCCGAACAACCGGGTGGGGTGCACAGTAGTGCACCTAAATATTAGCTCGCTGCCGCACGATCTGTCTGCAACAGACCGGACCAGTTCGGCAGCCGCAGCGGTCGGAACGGGACCTCACCGCGCGGTCGATTCACCCTGCGGCGAACAGGTAACGCAGCTGCCGGACCGGCATGGCTGTGCGGCGCAGGCAAGGCCACGGCGGACGTGCCCAACGGGGGGTTGGGCGAACTACGCCGGGACCGGGAGGGAAGCCGCTGATCGCGGCGTGGGGCTGGGGTCGGGGTACGCGCGCGCTGTAGGCCCAGGCACAGATCCATGCCACGCTCGCGGTCGCCGATGAGATCGACCTGCAGGCACCTGGGCTGCTCTAGCCGGACGTATCCAGCTGGACCGGTAGTGTTCCGACACGACGAAGGCCCCGGCGGGTAGCAGCCGCCGGGGCCTTCGTCGCATGTGGGTGTCAGGTGGTGTGTCAGTTGACCGGGCGGGGGCCGGTCACCTTGCTCACCGCGTCGATCGCGCGGCCCACAGTCGAGTGCGGCAGGCCGACGATCTCGGCGCCGATGTGGTTCTTCGAGTGTCCTTGTGAGCGCGCCAAGTAGATGCGCGCCAGGGTCTCGACCGGCTGCCGCGACAGCCCGCGCTCGACGATCGCGCGCGCGAACTGGGTGGCCTGCGCGCGGGTCAGCTCGTGTGGGAACGGACCGCGATCGACACCCTCGCCCGCCGCGTTGTCGCGCGCGATCGGCGCGCGATCGACCGCGCGCGCGAGCGCACCGTCCACCGACTGTTCGCGCGCGAGCGACGCTCGGCCCGCGCGCGAGCGAGCGATGGTGTCGCGCGCGATCGGTCGCGCGCGATCGGTGTCGCGCATCAGGGAAACCACGGTGCCGTGATCGCGCGCGGTCGCCGTCTCCGGCTCGGTCTGCTTCGCTTCGGTGGGTGCGTGCTGTTCCTCGCGCGCGGCGATCGACTCGCGATCGGTTTCCAGATCAGCGGGGTTGTGCGCGGCGATCGGTGCGCGATCGGCAGGCTGCTCGTCGCGCGCGATCGGCGCGCACTCGGCCGGAGTCTCCGGGCGGTCGGGCGTGGTGTCGATCGCGATCGGTGACGCATCTTCGATCGCGCGGGGCGCGTCCTCGATCGCGCGGGGCGCGTCCTCGATCGCGCGGGGACGATCGAGCGACGGCGGCACAACCTGATCGCGATCGACACCGTCGCGCGCGAGCGCACCGCCTGCCGACTGTTCGCGCGCAGCGATCGGTGGCGGGTTGTTGCGCGCGATCGGCGCTGTCGCGCGCGCGGCGAACTCTCGATCGAGTTCTTCGGTGAGTTCGTCGAACTCCGCGCGCACCGCGCGATCGGTTTCGATCGCATCGAGCGTTGGCCGGGTTACGCGCGTGCTGTGGTCGGCCCAGTCAGTCATCGGCTGGTAGTTCGGCAGCGTGTACGCGCTGAACCATCCCTCCAAGTGCATGGCGAGCCGATCGCGAACGTCGTCCTCGCCGAGCACGACACCGTCCTCGGCGGCCTTGTCGATCGCGCGGTGCAGCCGCTGCATGGCGCGCCGCTCAGCGCGGCCACCGCCGGCGGTGCGTGCGATCCGGACCGCGTCCGCGGCGCGTGCCAGATCCGCCAGGCGTCGCTCGACGTGGACTTCGGCCGTGGTGCGGTCGGTCGGGTCTGCGATCCCCCATCGCACCAGCAGCCGCTGCGGTGACCACCGCCAGTTCAGTCCGCCGGACTGGCCGGTGAGCTGGCGGCGCTCCAACGCCATCGACCGCTCCCAGCCCCACGCCGCGATCAGCGGCGCCATCAACCGCAGCAGCAGCGTGCCCACATCATCGGCGTGCGTCGCCGCCAGCACACCCGACATCACGGTCAGCACCCACATCGCGACGCCGTCTACACCAGCCGACCCGGTGTCGATCTGCGAGCGCCGCGCCCGCATCGCGCTCGTGACCACCATCAGCTCGATGAAGCTGAAGCACAACACCAGCAGCGGCGTCGGCATGCCGAGCGCCTCGCTGAAGAACACGAACATGCCCTGCGCGGCAACAGCACTGGCTATCGCCGCAGTGAACAGCGTCGCGGCCCGCTCGGCCGTGACGCCACGCTTCTCCTCGTCCTCGGTGGTAAGCATCGACGAACTCCGTCCGTGAGGGTGAGTCTGGGGCATCTGCGACATCAGCTGGGACCGCCTTGCTCGATGATTGCGCCGTCCTGGTCGACGCGGGGGACTCCGGCGGCGTCGAGGTATGCGTTTATGGCCTCGTCGACGGTGTCGTTAAGGACGTAGCCGCGGCGGCGCACCCACTCCAGGCGAGTGAGAGTTTCGGGGCGCAGCTGTGTGGAGAAGGGGCGTTTGCCGTGAGGGCGGCGCGCTGGAAGCGTCACTGAGGGCGGTGCCGAAGAGTGTGCCATACCATCATTCTACCAGTATGTATAGATGCATGTTTGCAAACATGCATGCTAGCTAGCATGACTAGCGCGCTAGCATGCATAGCTACGTGTGTCGTTGCAGCTAGGGGTACTTGCTAGGAGTGTTAGGTTCGCTGCGTGAGCGAATCGAGCACACCAAGCGAGCCGAGCCAGCCACGCAAGCTGGTGATGGCCAACCAGAAGGGTGGCGTGGGCAAGACCGCCACGACATTGGGCCTCGCTAGCGCGATCGCGCACGCCGGCCGACGCCGCGGGCAGCGCGGCCGCGTGCTGGTGATGGACATGGACCCGCAGGGAAATGCGACGTCCGGCGTCGGCGTTGAGGTGAACAATGGGCAACGGACTGTCGCGGATCTGTTCGACCGTTCCGCCAAGCCTGGGAGCTTGGCCGATGTGGTAGTCGCGTCGGAGTGGGACTTGGTGGACATCGCTCCGGCGACCCGCGAGCTCGCCAGCGTCGAAGAGGCAGGGGACGCCGACCTCGTGTGGCGACTCGATGCCGCGTTCGACGGACTGGATCTCACGGCGTACGACGCGGTGTTGTTCGACTGCCCACCCTCGTTGGGGCGCCTGCTGTTTTCAGCGCTGGTCGCCGCGGACGAGGCGATGGTCGTCACCGAGGCCACTAAGGACAGCGTCAAAGGCGTCACCGAGGTGGAAGAAACCATCGAGCGGGTGCAGCGCCGACCGAACCCGCGGCTGAAACTCGGCGGGATCGTCGTGTCGCGTCGCCGCAACAACGGCGAGCACAACTTCCGCGAGGAAGAGCTGCGCCAGGCCTACGGCACCATCGGTGACGGCAAAGGCGGCCTGGTCTGCCGCACAGTCATTCCCGACCTCGCCGCCCGTCAGGACGCACACTCGGCTACCACACCGATCCACCTGTTCCGTGGCGGCAAAGCCATCGCATTGCAGATCGCCTACACCGACCTCGCCGCCGAGCTCGGCCTGATCCCGATCGGAGCCAACGCATGAGCGCAGTGAACCGCGAACCCGCAATAAAACGCCGTCATCCCGCAGATGACATCCCAGACAAGCCGGCCTCGGTGACCGCCCCAGCGCCTGCGTCGGAGCCCGCCAAGCCAGCCCCCCTCAAGGCCCCGTCGATGACCGGACCGGCGCCCGCCGTACCGCTCGAAGAACGACTGATCGAGCAGCACAACGTACGGATCCGACCCTCGACGAAGGCCCGGCTCCAGCGGGCTGTCGACAAACTGCGGTACGAGACGGGAGACCGCAGCATCTCCATCGCGTCTATCACCGACCAGGCACTGCGCGAGTTCCTCGAACGCAACGACGCATAGCCTTGCGAGCAGGGAAACACATAACCGCTACGCGTGCTAGCAAAGCTAGCTAGTCGAAGAGTGGTTCCGGTGGACCTGCGGGAATCGGGGGAGTCAGTGTCAGCTGTTGCCGCGCCCAGTGCAGCGTTTCCCGAGCCAGATACGACTTGCGTGGGTCGTCGTCGTAGATGGTTGCGATGAGATCTGCGCCTGAGTACATGTCCTCGGCATCGGAACGGATGTCGGGCAGAGCTGATTCGTCGTGATGTAGCGCCGCCAGCAGTTCGCGAGTAGCGGCGGCAGCGTCCCGGGCTGCCTGGCGCAACTGAGTGCGGGTATCGCTGTCGAGGTCGCCGGCGGCAGGGATCCGGGTCTGCGGGTCAAACTGGGCGCAGTATCGCGCGGCGACGGTTGGACCGATCGAGTCGGTGAGGTAGCCGATCGCGTCTCCAGCGATCTCGTTGACCATGCGGTGGTTGCGCTGTTCAGCTAGATCGCTGGCGGCCGCCAGCAACGGCAGGGAGATGAAGCCGGCCGCTTGGAAGCCGCGGATCGCGTAGGCCAGCCGGGCTGGGCCCGGTAGCGGTGGCAGCTGACGCAATTCGACGGCAGCGTCGAGGGCGAACCGGCGGAATGGTTCTGCGGCCAAGGTGTCCGGCAGTGTGGTCATGGCGGCAGAAACTACGCTGGAAGGGTCTGCTACCTGGGCTAACACGCGGATACCATCTGAGCTAGCACGCCTAGCTAGGGGGTCGACCCTAAACAGCGGACGCGCACCAGAAATGCTCGTTTGCCGCTCCTGACACGATCCTTAACGGCACCCCCCACTTCCCTGGTGTGGTCAGTCCTCGCGGGCCATGCGCGCGATTTCGCGGCGGGCGGCCTCAGCAGCGGCGCGGGTGGTGGCGGCGGAGCTGATCGCGCGGTGGCCGGCCTTTGCGGCGGCGGCCACCGCTGCGCCCCGTGCAGGGGAGTCGGGTGCAGCGACGACTTTGGCTATGGCTTCGGCGCGGCGCTGCTCGTTCTCCGCCCGTTGACGTGCCTGTCGTTCCAGCTCGAGGCAGGCTGCGCGGGCCCGGTCGAGCAGCATGGGTGGTTCGTCGACCGGTGTCGAGCTGAGCAGCCACGCGAGGTAGGCGTAGGGGTCGCGGGGTCGGTCATAGATTTTGCGGCCGGACAGGTAGACCTCGTCGAGTGCGGCGTGCACGTCGTCGGCCTGCCAGCCTGCCAGCGCGCGGCGGGTCAGGACGGCCGCGAGCCCTTGTATCCCTAGTCTGCGTAGCCAGAGCGGGAATCGGGCGTCAGAACGGACGTGAGAGGCCAGTAACAGGGCTCGGGGGTCGTATGCGCGGGGTCGCTTCGGCTTCCCCTTCTTGTCGTGGCCGCGCGGAGCGCGTCCCTTGGTCCTGTTTTGTGGTGAAGGAACTGAGCTGGGGCGTGAGAGAGAAAGCGAACCACCGCTACGCGGTGGTGGGGTGCCAAAACCCTGATCGAGCAGTGTTTCGACGGTCTCGTTATCCACAGGCAGGGTGGGTGATTCGTGTAGTACCGATACTGCGGCCCAGCCGCGGCACCGGTCCCCGCGCCGCCAGGAGTCCAGTCGTTCGGCGAGGGTGCGGTGGCGACCTGCGAATACCACGGTGCGGGTCGCGAAGGCTTTGGTGAGGCGGCGGCAGCGGTGCATTGTGGATTCGCTGCGCCTGGTCACGGCCTGCAGTTGGTTGATGGTGACTCGTGAGTTGCGTCCGGTCGCGAAGTCCGCACCGCCGGACTCGGCGATCAGGTAGTGCTCGAAGGTGCGCCGGCCGACCGAGTCCACCTTTGCCTGGGCCCGCAACAGTTCGTAGTGCTCGTCGTAGAGCGCCAGATTGTGCGCGACCCACCGCTCACGCGACCACCAACACGCCGAGACATCGGTGTAGACGTCCTCGGGCAGCTCCAGGCGCAGCGGAGGGAGCGGGAACAGCGAAGCCAACAGCGAAACCGCCGGGGCAGGTCCGGGCCTGCGACGGCGGGGAGAGGCGACACAGCCTCTCGAGATGAGAGAGGGTAGCTTGCGGCGGTTGTTCGCAGAATCGTGACCGGCTGCACCGGGCGAGATGCTTTGTTGCAAACGTGCTGCTGAGCTACCCTTAGAACCGCTTTCCAAAGCGTCGGTCCTTTAAGGGCCTTGAAGAGCCCCCAGTTGGCGCTGGGGGCCTTCGTCCGTTATGGGGTCATTTCCCGCGACTTCGCCGCGCGGGGCTTCCCGGTCTACGCCGAGATCGGAAAGGCCTCCTGTCCGTCTGTGTCACCGGGGTATGCGGGGAGTCCGAGTTCACGCCGCAGCGCGATCTCGAACAGTGCCCGCTTGCTGAGCCCGCGTTCCGCGACCGCAGCGTCCAGAGCATCCACCACCTCGTAACTGAGGTTTGTGCCAACGGGTTTCGTCGGCGGAAGTCTGCGCGGCATCGGCATGACAACCAGTACTAGTACGTTCCCGCTCGAAATGGCGCCCGACACGCCGGAAAGCGCGGGAACTGCTAGCTCGCCGCGGCCGGGCGGGTAGCGAGCAATTTGTGGACGATGCTGGCCTCGATCACCTGGCCTGCTCCGACCAGTCGCGAGATGTGCAGCAGTGCGGATTCGTGGATTTCGGTAGCTCGGTGGCGGGTTGCATTGGAAGCGACGGCATCTCGGATCACCCAGGGGGTATAACCGTGCTCGAATGCATCGAGCGCCGTCTTCAAAATGCAGGCGTCTGTGGCGATTCCACAGATGATGAGATCAGTGACATCGAGGGCGCTCAGTAGGTCGAGCCCTTCCGGTGTGAGCGCGGTGTAAACCTTCTTGTCCAGTGTCTGGGCGCCGGGCTCCGCCACCAGGTGGGCGAGCTCCTCGACGATGTCCGTCTCGGGCGGTCCGTAGAGCGCCTTCCAGCCGATGAGACGCTCCCACGGGCTGCCAGGGTAGTTCCAGTAGCGGGTGTAAACGGTCGGGCGGCCGGTGCAGGCCCAACGGGTCGCGAGATCCGCGATGACTGGGACCACGTGAGCCGAGAATTCGTTGACAAAGCCGTTTTGCACGTCGATGACGAGCAGGGCGGCCCGGTTGATGTCGATCACTTGCCTGCCTCCTTCAGTGCCTCCAGGGCGAGTTCGAGCTGTGCGGGCAGGCCGCTTGAGGTGACGATCGCTTCCCTCATCTGCTGGTGTTGACCCGTTTCCTGCGGCCGAGGTGTGAGCAGCAGAGACCGCATCGACCGCAGGAAACGGCAGCCGTACTCAGGGTCGACGTCAGGATCAGCACCGGACTCGATTTGTCCGTTGATGTACGCCGTGAACGCCCAGATCGCCTGAACACCGATCTGGAACTGCACCAGGTCGATTTCGGCGAGGGAGCGCAGGGGGTCGTGTGGGTGGTAAACCACGCCAGACCAGCTCGCCCACGCGCTGGATACCCCCTGGCTGCCAAACCCGCGCATCTCGGTCGGGTGGTAGCCCGCGCCGAGCAGTTCGTGCTCTGCTCGCTCGCTGGCGGCCTGCGCGGTGCTGATGAGGTCGCGGTCGACGAGTACTCGGGGTGCGCAGATGAGCCGCAGCCCGGTGTCGAGAGCCGCGCCAGCCCACGGCGCGGCGTAGACCCAGTATGCGCTGAGGACGTACGCGGCGGTGATGTCGGCACCTATTGCGGCGCTGAGGAATTGACCGGCCCACGCGAGGTTTTCGGGGTACGACTGGTACCGCCAGTACGCCAGGGAGGTGACGTTGGGCAGCTCAAGATCCTCAAGCAGATGGATGATGACCGTGCCGAAGGGAAACAGGGATAGAGAGCAGTGGTCGCCCGTCTCGGGGATGGGGCCGATCCAACAGGGCGTGCGCCCCAGATGTCCGGTGACCTGCTCAAGTTCCAGGCCGTCTACGAGCTGTCGAACGCGGGCGTGACCGACATGTGCCGCGATGAACTTGTGCGACCGGACTCCGAGAGTGTTCGAGTTCGTCGGCGCCAATGCAGTGACGGCCATCAGCACATCCCCAGGTGGAGTGGCGCTGTTCTCCCAGGACGTGACGTGGCCTGGTTGGACGTTGCGGCCTAGCAGATCACTCAGCGCCGCAGCGAATTCGACCGGCGACATGCCTGAGGATGTCCGCGCCATGGAGACGCGCCCGCGAGCGAGGGCCGCGTAGTCCGGACGATAACTCGACCGCCGTAAGTGCAGACCTGTGACGGTTCCGCCCGGGGTCGTTAGGCGTCGGACATTCACATGGCCTCCCGCGATACACCTGTCGATTCCGGGGTGGCCGGATAAGTGAGTCCGAGGTTAGAAAAGACCTCCATCATCAGGGCCTCCAGCTGTTCGACCCGGGCGCACATCGCTTCTAGCTGCTCTACGCGCGCACGCAGATGGCCGAGTTCATCGTCGGTGTCGTCTTCAGTCGGCGGTGTCGGCGCCTGGACGAACGATCCGACGCCGTGGAAGGTCTCGACAAGGCCTTCGTCGCGAAGCTCGTTGATCGCTCTCGCGACGGTGTTGAGGGCAGCGTTCCACTGCTCCATCAGCTGCGCTTTAGTCGGCAGCTGGTCGCCGGGCGCGTAGTCCCCGCGGTTGATCTTG
Organism: Nocardia sp. NPDC023852; assembly: GCF_040639505.1. Lineage (NCBI taxonomy): Bacteria > Bacillati > Actinomycetota > Actinomycetes > Mycobacteriales > Nocardiaceae > Nocardia > Nocardia sp. NPDC023852. The sequence goes on along the minus strand of NZ_JBFAAB010000039.1, from coordinate 17,667 downwards.
GCCCGGATGTCGTCAGCAATCAGGGCGTAGCGCGGTTTGCTCACCATCTGAGTGTAAGTCTCCTTGAGTCACCTAGGTCAATCACTAGATCATGATTGACTCTATCAACTGACTCTGATTCACTCAGATAGACCAGTGATTGAGTCAAGGAGGAAATCGATGGCGATCAGGCGTGAGGGGCAATGGCTGACAGCGGAGGGGTCCGCGCACTGCGCGTATGAGGTTGGGCCAGGCCGTTTTCGGCTGTCGCTGTGGCCGGGCGTGCGGGTGTCGGCGCGGGCTGCGTTGGCCGGTCTGACTATCGCGGAGATGTCCGCGCGGTGGGGGAGAGGCCTGTGGGTCGATACCCCGAACACACGGATGGTGTGGGGGCTGATCGAGCTCCAGGCGAAGACGTTGGGCATGGATGCGCTGGATGCGGTGCTGCGCTGCCAGGCCGGTGAGGTCCCTTCGGACGCTGCGGTGCTGGGGGTGAGTGCGTGATGCAGATCCCAGACGTTTGGACGCGTGAGGTTTGGCGTCGTGCTGCCGCGCCTGCGATCCCGGTGGTGCGGGAGATCGACGGGCACATGGTGTCGGAGGCGACCGTCCATCACGCCGATTACGTCGGTCAGGACCGGTGGGTGGTCGATTTCCTGCCGGGTCGTCAGCTGTCTGTCGCTCAGGCGCGGGCTGCGATGCGGATCGCGGTGGCGCCGGATCGGCTGGAGGTGCAGCGGTGGGCGGCGCTACTGGGTTTGACCGCCACTGAGGCTCGTGGCTTCGTAGCGCTTCCGGTGGGGGTGGCGTGATGGCGCGGATCCGTGACGTGCATGTGTGGATCCCGATCGTGCCAGATGACGGCGGTCGCGGTGTCGGTGTCGTCGGCGCGATGGCCGGCCTGTTCGGTGCTGTCGTGGCCTTCGCTGCCGTCACCTGTGTGGCGGTGTCCTGCACGGACTTCGGGCCGGGCAGCACTATCCCGACCGGCAATGGGTGTGCGCCGTTCTGCACCGCGACTGTGACGGCGGTTCCGGGGGTGGCGCGATGACCAGCATCGATCTGTCTGACCCGGTGGTGTACGCCGACCGCGCCTGCCGTGGCGTGCCGCAGGACGTGTTCTTCCCGACCGGCAGCCAGAAGACGCGGATCCGGCGTGCCCAGCAGATCTGTGGGCGCTGCCCGCGGCTGGCGGCGTGCGCGGCATGGGCGCAGCCGATGGCCGAGTCCGCCGCACTGTCCGGCTGTGTGGTCGCCGGGGTGTATCTGCCGACCGACCGTACCGAGCACCAGGCCGAGAAAGCCGCCGCTATAGCCGCTTTGGCCTACATCGCCGAGCACGGCGCACTGACCGACGACGGAAAGGGCGGTGCGTCATGGACCGCAGCGTGAAGGCGCCTTCGGGCGTGGACAGTGAGTACCGCGAGGCGATCGGGATCGCTGGACTGGCGGTCGGTATTCCGGCGTTGACTGAAGCCGCGGGGTTGGCGGTGTGGTTGGCGCCAGTGCTGGGCGGGCCGGAGCAGGATGTTCCGCTAGGCAATCCGTGGGCGCTGTTCCACGGGATTTTCGCCGCGCATGAGCTGGCGTGGACCTCACAGGCCAGCGCGGCGCTGGTCGGGCTCGGTGTCGGCACCGCCGCCGGTGTGGCCGGATCGGCGTGGGCGTGGCGGGCCGCCTGCGCGAAGTGTGCGCAGCTGACCGGACGTAAGGGCGGACGGGAGCGGATCGACAGCCAGGCCCGGTGGATGGCGCGCGGCAAAGAGCTGGCAGATATGCGCCGCGACGCGATCCTCAAACAGGCCACCACCAAGCTGAAAGTCCAGTTGGCCGACGGGGATTCCCCAGGTGTGTCGATCGGCCGTGCGGTGGCCGATAAGAAGATGCTCTACGCCTCGTATGAGGATCTGCACCTCGACATCTGGGGTCCGCGCTCGGGCAAGACCACCTCGCGGGTGATTCCGGCGGTGCTGGAGGCCATCGGCGCGGTGGTCGCCACCAGCAACAAGCGTGACGTCGTCGACGCCACCCGCGCCGCGCGTTCCACCGAGGGTCGCCGCACGCATGTGTTCGACCCGCAAGGTGTCGCCGGTGAGGCCCCGACGTGGTTTTGGGACCCGATCGCATGGGTTTTGGGCGAGGACGACGGTGCGGGCGCCCAAGAACGCGCCGCGGAGCTGGCCGGGCATTTCGCCGCTGGTGGTGACGGCGACAAGCGGGATGCGTTCTTCGACCCCGAGGGTGAGGACCTGCTGGCCGGCCTGTTCCTGGCGTGCGCGTTGGCGAAAAAACCGATCACCCAGGTGTTCGAGTGGGTGACCGATCCCGGTGAGAAGGAGCCGGTCGAGATCTGCAAGAACGGCGGGTTCGGGCTGGTCGCGGCGGCGTTGTCCGCCCAGTACAACGCACCGGACAAGCAGCGCGGCGGCGTGTTCGGCACGGCCAAGAAAATGGCGAACTGCCTGAAATTCGCGCGGATCCACCCATGGGTGACCCCACCCCAGCAGGGACAGCGCCCGCGCACCGCGTTCGACGTCACCGCGTTCGTGAAGTCGAAGGACACGCTCTACCCCCTCAGCAAGGAGGGCAAGGGCAGCGCGGGCCCGCTGGTCACCGCTCTGTGTGCGGCGGTCGCGAGCGCGGCGGAGCGAGAAGCCACTCGTCACGGCGGGCGGCTGCCGGTGCCGCTGCTGATCGTCCTCGATGAGGCCGCCAACATCGTGCGCTGGGCGGATCTGCCGAAGCAGTACTCCCACTTCGGGTCTCGCGGTGTGGTCGTCATGACGATCCTGCAGTCCTGGGCCCAAGGGGTGCGCTGCTGGGGGCCTGAGGGCATGACCGCGCTGTGGTCAGCCGCGAACGTCAAGACCCTCGGCGCCGGTCTCGATGACGCCGCGTTCCTGCGTGATCGCGCGGAGTTGATCGGCCCGCATTACGAGCTGGCCACCTCGGTGTCCAAGGGCAAGGGCGGTGCGTCGACCTCCACGAGCCGCACCAGCGAGCCGACCGTGCACGCCAGCGAGATCGCGGCCATGCCCAAAGGCCGGATGGTCGTGTTCGCCTCCGGGCATCGCCCGACCCTCGTGGCGGCCGTCCCGTGGTGGGAGCGCCCCTACGCCAAGCAGGTCCAGGACGCACTCGACGCACTCGAAATCGCCCACACCACCCAAACCATCGCGGCCGAGCGCCCCCATCTGCGCATCGTGCCGCCCCCTGCTGAAGAGGAAGGCAAATCCGCATGACCGACACCCAGACCAGCGAGACCGTGCAGAGCACTGAGGCCACGCAGGTGGCTGAGCGGGTGGTGCCGCAGATGGATCTCGGGCAGCTGCTGGACGGCGCGGTCCGCAAAGCGGTTACCGCGCAGGTCAACGCCGAGGCCAAAGACATCGCCGCCGGTGTGGTCGCGGACCTGCTGACCGAAGAGGTGCGGGCGGGGATGCGGGAGACCGCGATCCTCGAAGCCGCGGCCGCGCTCGACCCCACCATCGCCCCCGCCCCCGCCCCCGCCCCCGCCCCCGCACCCGCACCCGAACCCGAACCCGACTCCGCACCCGAACCCGCGCCGGGGCCAGAGGCGGAGGCGGGTGGGGAAGAGGTCGAGGAGGACAAGCCGAAGCGGGAGATGCGTTTCCGCACGCTGGATGCGTTCGTCAACGGCTATATCGCGCACCTGTTCCGTCGGCAGTTCGCCGAGACCGGCACCGACACAGTGGCGCGGTGGTGCCCGCAGTGGTGGGACCACGGGGAAGCCGTCGCCGTGTTCGACGCGCTCTGGAGCGCGTTCGAAAACCTGCGGCTGGGCGAGACGGTCGAGATGAGCACATTCCTGCTCACCCACGCCTACCCGGCGATGGACCGAATCTTCGACCTCGAAGGCCCGTTCGCGTGCTGCTCGGTGGCCAAGGGTCACACCCCGAAACTGAAGCCGCTGCCGACAGTTCCGGCTCCGGAGGGGATGTTCGAAGACGGCCACGCCCACGACGAACCCGCAGGGACCATGACCTCGCCCTCGTCTGGGCTGGTGGTGCCCGCACCACCGATCGGGCACCGCCGCACGATCATGGCGTTTCCCGGATGAGCGCCCCAGCCCGACACCACCACGCCCGCCGGGTTGAGGGGTCGTGGGAGCGGGTCACCACAGCCCTGGAACAGACGGTCGGACCGGGCCGCCCAGCCGGGTCCTGGGTCAAGTTCTGCTGCCCGGTGCACGAGGCCAGCGCCGGGCACCACGACCCGTCGCTGATCGTGAAGTACCTCGCTGACGCCGCTCGCACCAAACTCCAGTGCCAGGCGGGCTGCGACGACCGCGACGTACTCGACAAACTCGGGCTGAAGGTCCGCGACCTGTATGACCGCCCGATCGAGCGTGGCCAGGGCCGCGGGCGCGCCCACCAGCCGATCCGCCCACGACCGCGGCAGGTTTCGCGGGCGGATCGGGCGATCGACGCGGCCGGACTGCCGTTGACCAAGCCACGCAAAGATCTCGGCCGCCAACTCTCAGCAGAACGACCGACCGCGACCTATCCGTATGCCCGTGCGGACGGCACCATCGCCGGTGAAGTCATCCGGAAAGAGGCCCGGTTCGAGCACGGCACCGGCAAAAGCTTCTACCAGCGGCGTTGGACCGAAAGCGGTATGCAGCCGGGCGGTTTCGAACCGCTGCCGTTCCAGCTGCCCCGGGTCCTGGCCGCGATCGAGGCCGGAGAGCCGATCTTCATCTGCGAGGGCGAGAAAGACGTCCTGGCCGCAGAGCAGACCGGCCTCACCGCGACCTGCAACGCCGCAGGCGCGGGCAAATGGCGGCCCGAGCACGCCGAGTGGCTGCGCGGCGCTCGCACGGTCGTGATCGTCGCCGACCGCGACGCTCCCGGCTACCGGCACGCCGAGAAGGTCGCCGCCAGTCTGGCCGGTCTCGTCGAGCGCGTCCGGATCGTGCAGGCCGCCACCGGTAAAGACCTGGCCGATCACCTGGCGTGTGGTCACGAGGTGCGTGAGCTGGAACCGGTGGCGTACCTGGATCCACACACCCCGACCCGGGCACCAGCGCCGGTGTCGCGTGATCCCTCTCCCGCAGCCGAGGCCCGAACGGTCTCGGCTGCTGCGTCTGAAACCCATCTCAACCCTGGAGGAAACACCGTGGGAGAACAGTTCCTGGCCCCGCAGCTGCACGACGCACCCGTCGACACCACCCCCGATATCGACCACGCCGGTGGCCAGTGGACGAGGTTCGTCCAACTGCTGATGACGCAGATGCTGGCCATGGCCCGCAAGCATGTCGAGCAGCGCCGCGCCTGGCTCGAGGACCTGGCCCGTAAGGACGAGAACGAGCGCCGCGAGGCCGAAGAACGGCTGGCCGTCGAACGCGCCGCTGCGGAGGCCCGGCTGCGCAAGCTGCGCGAAGGCGGCCTGGAGAATGCCTCACGCAGCGAGATCGCCGCGGCGGTGCGTGACGCGGCGGCGTGGTCGGCTGACAGTCCGCTCGCCCGAGAGGCGTTGCAGGAACTGGGCACCCACGTGCAGCACCGCTACGGCATCCGGCTGGACGCCGCCACCGGCCAAGTCATCGCTGACACGCCACCGCAGCTGGCCGCCGCGCTCGCCGCCGCCGAAACCGAGCGGGCCGCCCTGGCGCGGGTCCGGAAGGCCCAAGACCGGATGGTCGAGCTGGTCGCCGGGCAGGACGGGCTCGATCAGTCGGCGAAAGAGCAGCTGTATGCCGAGATCGAGGCGTGGCGGATCAACCCGACAGGCAAGAAGCTCGATGAGCTGACCAAGAAGCTGGCCGAGAAAGGCCTCAACGAGCAGGCCCAGAAGGTGCGGATAATCGCGCAATTCCTCGGCCAGCCCCACCATGTAGTGCCACTTGATCAGCTCGACACCTCCGACGCTTCCCCCATCGTCGCTTTGCAGAAACTCGATGCGCCGCTGGTCGATCCGGGCGAGGAAGCCAAGAACCGCATCGACACCATGCTGGTGGACTACCAAACCACGTTGCGTCACGGCCGCGACACCACCGAAGTGCGGCAGCGCCTCGCCGAAGCGGTCGCGTTGATGACCCCGGAAGACCAGCAGACCGCCCGCGACCGGGGTGTCCAGATCCGCAACAACCCGGCCGCGGAGTTCAAGCCGTTGTGGCCCGATCACGTCGACCGTGACGAGCTGACTGCGACGGTGCGCCGGTACGCGGTCTTGGCGCCGCGGGTCGAGAGCCACGCCGCCGACGCCGGTGACCTGGACGCGGTCACCGGAAAGCAGCTGCGTGAGAAAACCGCTCAGGAGCGGCGGCGCATCGAGCGCGCCATCAAAACGGGCAAGGGACTGCACGAGCTGGAACGCGATCAGCTCACGGCCGTGCTGCGGGATATCGAGGCCGGCCGCACTACGGTGCCGGAGCTGCTGCTGCTCGACGACCGCACCGCGGCGATGGTCGACGCCGACCGCAGCGACCAGACCGCGCACGACACCGCACGGCATCACCGCCGCAAGATCGAGCAGACCCTCGACTCCCGCCAGGTCCCCGACGGTGCGGTCCGCCAGTCCCGCGACGAGGTGTCGAAACTCGTGCACGCCCACACCCAGCTCGCGGCCGGGCGCTGGAACATGGCCGACTACGAGCAGCGCGGCCTGGATGAGGCACTCGACACCAAACTCGACGCCCTCGGTGTCCCGGAACCGGTCCGTAACCAGGTCCGCAACCAACTGGGCGAGGCCCGCACAGAGTCCGCGATCGTCGGCAAGCAAGCCCACCGAATCCGCAACCAATGGGCCGAACGCACCGAGAAGGTCGCCGCCGCGCGGGCAGCGAAACTGGAGTACGACAGCCCGCAACGCCGTGCAGGTATGGAGCGCAACCTCCAAGCCGCGGGCCTGGATGAGGACCAAATCGCCCAGCGGATGGCCGCTGATGCCGGGCGCGCGAAACCGCCGTCGGCAGCGGTGCGCCACGCCCCCGGGGAGCGGCCCAAGCAGCCCCGCACCACCCAGCAAGGGATGGGTGTGCGTCGCACCCAGCACCGCGGCAAGGGTCGCGGCGAGCGTGACTTCGGGCGCTGAACAGCAGGTGCATCCGTGACCGAGGGGGACAACACCGCTGAGGGTGGCGACATCCAGGAATACCCCTGGATGCTCGCCCCCGCCCACTTCCAGACCCGCCGCCAACTCCGGGCGGCGGGCCTGGGCCCCAACCGCCAGGGCGTCGCCGCGGTGATGGTCGGCAAACGGCGCGGCCGCCGCCTGGTCGCGCACCTGTTCGACGTCCGCAAGGCCGCCCCGAAGCGTGTGCCCACACCCGCCCAGTTGGCGGCCATCACCAAAGCCACGCAAGAACACCAGATCAAAGCAGCGCAGCGGCGGGGGATCTCCCGCACCGAGCTGCACCAAGACACCGATCCCGGCCCCGGGTGGGCCGAGAAACCAGCCGAATCCCACAACCACTCTCAGGGAGAAAACATGTCCGACACCACCTCTGAGCTCCCGCAGCTCGGCGTAGCGACTGGGCACGGCCAGCGCATCGCGCACCTGCTCGCGGTCGTCGCGGTCAACCAGGCTCGCCACCGCGACGACCGTCTCGCCAAGGCGGTGGAGGCCGCCGAGGCCGGCGGTCCCGACGCCGTCGAGGAACTCCTGCGTAAATCCCAGGAAACCCAAGCCCACGCCGAAGCTCGGATGCAGACGATCCCCTGGCACAACCAGGCAGCCACTGTCGCCGCGTTGGCCGATGCCTTGGTCTGGCACCGCAACTCCGAGCTCGCCGCCGACCGCCTCGACCAGCTCACCCGCCACTACGCCCAGCAATGGGGCGTGCTCATCGACGCCGAGGAATTCAACGTCGGCATCGACCCACAGTTCGATGGCCTCGCCGCTCAGGACCACGCCGAGGCGCGGCGACTGTGGGAACGAGAGTCCGCCGTGATCGACATCGTCTCCGCCATGCCGGTAACCGCCACCGCGAAAAGCGCTGTGTCCGAAGCAATCCTCGGATGGCGCGGCGAGATCGACCCGGCCGACCCGCGCGCGCACCTGCGTGATGAGGCCACTCGCCGCGAGCTGCTGAACGTCAACCTGGCGAAGGTGCCCGAATCCGACCGGGCCCGCGTCGGATTCGTCGTCGACTATCTGCGCGGTGACACCTCCCAGATCGACCTGCTCGACAGTCCGGTGTTCGTCGACCCAGGCGAGGAGGCCCGCGGGCGCGTCCCGCGCCTGCTGGCCGCCTTCGCAAACAACCCCAAGGCCGCGAAAGTGGTGGGCGAGGAGATCGCGGTCATGACCGCCGCCGACCAGGAACGGGTCCGCCAGGCCGGACGCGAGATCGCCGCGGGGCGTGAGGTCGATTTCGCGGTGTGGCCCGGCCACATCGACCGCTACGACCTCGCCGAAGACCTCACCAACTACGCCGCTGAGGTCAACGAGCTACGCGCCGTAGCCGACGAGCTCGCCGAGGGCGGCATGAACGCCGAGGAACGCGACACCCTCGGCGCGATGACCGTCACCGACGAAGTCAACGGGCAGATCACCCGCATCGCCGAACAGCGCGAGCAGCTGCGCGCGAAGATCCTCGACGGCAAAGGACTGGCTGCGATGGAACGAGCCCACCTGATCGCGGTCGTCGACGATGTCGACGCCGGGCGCATCGAAAGCCACAAGCATCTGCCGGAACTACTGTTCGCCGACGAGCGCAGCAAAGCCGACGCCGATGTCGACCGCATCAGCAACCCCGCCGCCCAGCTGTCGGCCTCGACCCGCGAAGCGATCATCCAGCGGGTCGAGGCCACCGGCGTGGAGGTCAGCCACCGCACCCGCGAAGGCGACAAACTCCAGTTCGCGGTGTCCTCGATCAGCGACTCGATCTACAGCGTGGCCTGCGGCGCCCGCGGGCAGGGTGTCGAGCACGAGCGCAAGTCCTACGCCGACAAACGCACCAGACTGGGCCAGGCCCTCCTCAAGGCGGGCGTCGACGAAGCGGTGCGGACCGAGATCCGTGAGCTCGTCGACGACCGTGCCCGCCAGGCCGGCGCACTCGGCAAGCCCGCCGCGCAGCGCGAGCGGCAGTGGCAGGCCAAAACCGACCGCATCATCGCCACCCGCGACGACGCCATAGCCCAACGCGAAGCCGCCGCCGCCGGCCGCGCACCACAGACCGGTCGGGCCTGCACCACCCGCGCTGACCGGGCCGCTCAAGCCCACATGCCAGCACCGTCGCGTGCAGCCGGTCGCCGTCAGCTGCACACCCCCGAGGTCGGGCGATGACCGACACGACAGTCGACCTGCACGGCTCCCGGTTCCGCATCGACGCGCTTCCCGGCATGTGGCGCGTCTACCAGACCACCACCACCAACACCACCACCCTTTGTGAAGGAGACCCTCAGTGAACAACCCGAACAACAGCCGTCCGAAAAGCACCACCGCCCAGCGGATCACCGCTCTCGCTGCGGTGTTGACCCTGGTCGCGGTCGTCGTCGCGACGGTGGTGTCGCTGCAGTACCTGCAGCGGCTGGCCGACTGGTACGCCGACCGTAACCCGCACCGCCCACCCACGGTGGCGGTCTTCCAGGAACACTGCCTGGACTACACCCGCTATGTGCTCGACCAGCACCGGGCTGGGATGAACGTCGAGCAGATCACCGCCACCCTCGACCGTGCCGCCACAGTCGCCGACCAGTTCCACACCTCCGGGCAGCGACTGCACGACCCGACCGCCTGCGGCACACCCGAGGCCATCCTGCACACCGCCGGACTCCGGTAACCAGACACAAACCACGGAGGGGCCCCGCTACCGCGGGGCCCCTCATGCTGTGTTCAGAGTTCAGGCGGCTTGCCTGTTTTCAGCCAGCCAGCGGCGCACTCGACGCCGCTCTCATCGCCTCCGGAACACCCACACCCAGTGACTGGCGGGAAAAGACCACCAACTCCGGTGTTGTGCGGTACTTCGCCGTAGCCACCATCCGGTTGAACGCGGTTTTGTCCGTCCCGAGTGCGGTGGTCATGGTCCGAGGGAAGGAAGGCCATGCCGGATACTTTCCGTTCCATCCGGATATCTTCCTGTTCCATATGGAACAGCGCGCTGTATCATCGGTGCTGCAGGATGCACTAGCGTCCTTGAAGTGGACCCGGCAGCCATCCGGACGGTTGGTGAGCCGGGTTTCGCGTATCTAAGGCAGCTTGCGGACCTGCGTGATGAGCGGGTCCACGCGCCGACGCCAGTCGCCACCCTTGGCGACGCACCAGGCCACCGCGTCCGATACCCACAGCAGCGGCTCCTGATTCGGGCGCATGTGCTCATAGGCCAGTGTGTCGGCGACGTCAAACTTCCGTACGGCGGCATAGAGGGTCCGGCGGTCGCTGTGGACCAGTGAATCGTCTTGTTCGATCGTCAACCGTCGGCCGCCGGCGGCGGCCATGTCCTCGACAATCGCGGTGAGGCAACCGGTTCGGGCCTCGGCCGCGTCCCGAATGCCGGTGGCGTCGTACACGGTCACCTGTACCTCAAGGGTGCACAGCGTCGAACAGATCGCGCGCCGGCGCGAGTCGTCTTCCTTCTTGAAGTGAATTCGGTTTTGCCCCTTGGCGCGCTGGGCCTGGAGCACCTTGCGCGACTGCTGGATGTGGCGAACCTCGGCGAGAGTGGAGACGATCAACAACCCGTTCTGCTTGGTCTCATCAACGAACGCGTGCATGCTGTGTCGACCCCATAGCCTTTCGCTCGCGCCGACTGCCGGCGCACCCTCCGATGAACAAAGCCAGTTCTTCCTTCTGTTGGGAGAAGCATCGCGCGGTGGGCGGCTACCTCTCGGCCTGTACGAGACGCTCCGAGATGCCTTGCCTGCGCTTAGTTAAAGTCGAACACGGCTGCCAGCAGGGTGGATGCTTTTAGCATTGGACAGATGTCGAGAGGGCTGGGGCGGTTGCAGATCTACCTTCTTCGGAGCCTGTATCACTGTCGCCTCGAGGAGGACGACGCTCACCTGTGGGTCGACGTCCGGTACATCCGTATCCATGAGCGACTCGACGGTGTCAGTGCAACAGCACGGCACCGCGCGAACAGGGCGAGTGTTCGTCGTGGCGTACGACGACTAGAAGATGTAGGCCTGGTCGAATCGCAGCTACGCGACACGGGCGTGCGGCAGATAGACCGACACGGCGAGTCCCATCCACCGCGCCACCGCCTCGTCATGTTCGCGCGACTAACTCCCCAAGGGATCAGCTACGTCCGATCTCACGACATCGACCCTGAGTACACGAAACTCCGTCGTCTTCTCGCAGTCATCGACAGCTACGGCCGCGGTGGTCCCGCAATCCCGGAACAGGTGCGCAGTCGGTTCCGTGAAGGAACGAGACTTCTATTGACTGAGCGCTTGTTCACCCCGACACAGGCCAGCCGCCATCTCCTACGAGAAGGTTTCGAACTTTCCGCTATCGAACGTGAGATCGAGAGGTGGCAGCTGCAGATGTGGGATTTGAGCACTCCCACCGACCGGGCATACGAATTGCTGTTCACCTATGAACACATCGAGATCCTGACGATGTGGCTTCAGGCCCGCCCTGATGTGCAGCGCCACTGAAGGCCTGAAGATAGGTCATCTTCCGGCTGTGGCCAGCGGGCACAACCCGGGTGCTCGGACCGACTGCCGCCGACGCGGCAGCGAGTGGCGACGATCTCGGTCGCCCGCTCGATCAACTCGCTCAGCTGGGTGCGATGCGCGGTGGTGACCATCTCCCACAGCTTCATGTACCAGGTGCCACGATTCTTACTGGCACCCCAAGTCGGGATGCGGCTCAGCAGTTCGGCTGGAACGGGTAGCACCCGCGCGAGGGCGCAGCTGGTGGTGGGGCCTGAACGGGTGGCGCCGGTGGCGCAGGCTCCTCGGCCACTGGTGGTGGTGCAGGCTCTGTGCTGTCCTGCTGCACTGTCTCCGGGGTGCTCGTTTCCCGAGGCTCGTCGTGCGAGTCGGTGGGAAGAACCAGCCACACGGCCAGACAGATCGCCGCGACCACGGCCGCCGCGACGGTAAGTGGCCCGGTCCGTCGAGGCTTGTGTGGTTCTGAAATGGCAACCAGCAGTGGCGGTTCAGGCTGATGGCGGTCTGCGGTATCGCCGGGGTCCCGCCCGAGATCACGCGGAGCGGCCGGTCGGGGAAACGCTGTCCGAGGCTCCAACGTCGGCGGTGCCGCGGGCACAGCCTGAGGCTGGGGCGTGGGGATCAGGCGCAACTGTGGTCGCGGATTCTCCCGCGGTGCCGGTGGGGGCTGCGGCGGGGATATGGGCAGGGCGCGCTCGAGAGCGGTGGGTGAGATGTCCGGCGGTAGAGGGATCTGCCCGCGCCGGATCTGCAGGTACCGCACTTCGATGTCGCCTCGGCGCTCGATGCGGAATCGGCCTGTGGGGTACCAGTCGTCGTATGTGCCATCGCCGCTGTGATGGCGGCCGCCGCACTCGCACACGCATTCCCATACCGTGTCCGGTCGAGCGTTCTTGCAGCTGTAGGTGCACGTCATTTTCGGTGAGACGTGTAGTCGCATCTCGATCTCGCCGTACCGGTCGGCCATCGCCGCCGCCAGTGGCAGCAAGTGGTTGGCGCTGAGTACCCAGCCCTTGAGGTGGCCGTGAACGATCGGTTTGATCGGTACGCCCTTGCCCACGACCGCCCTGATCCAGGGTTTGTTCGAGAAGCCTTCATAGGGCAGGTGCACCCGCAGAGGACCGTTTGTGGCCCGCTTGCGGGACTCACCCAGCAGTACCGTCCGCTCCAACCACGGCCCTTCTGACACCCGCGATCCCCCTTTTGATCTCGGCAGCCGCAGAGTGATTCGCTGGCTGAGACTGATCGCGGGATCCAGTGTGAACTCTGGCACCGACAACATTGGCGAGCTTTGTGCCGCGTCGAACGCTTTCTGTTACGTCGAGTCGTCTTGTGGCCCGGCCGGATCGGGCCGTTCCCTGACCTCCGAAAGTGAGTGGAATCGGGCGGTAGCCGTGACAATCGAAGGATGGGGCAGGCGCTCGCGCCAGGCCGAGGAAGAGCCGGGCGGGCTGCTGAGGGGGATCGGGATGGGAAGACGACGTGGTCGCCGCGGATCGAACGCGACGGCGTTCATGTTCATGGTCGCCGTTGCCGCGCTGGTGGTTGCACCCAAGGTCGCGGACATCGCCCAACGGCAAGCCGTGATACTCGCTTCTGTTGGGGTGTGTGCGTTGGTCCTCGCCGCTGTCACCGCGGTGTTGTCGGTGCGGCATTGCCGCCGGGTGCGTGCTCGCGATGACGCGCGGGTGCTGGTGGCGTTACGGCAGAACTCGCTGAGTCCCTCCGAGTTCGAGGAGGCGCTGGCCGCGTTGTGCCGCCGAGACGGCTGCACCGATGTTCGAGTGGTCGGCGGATCCGGTGATCTGGGCGCCGACGTGATCGCACGGGCACCGGATGGCCGCCGGATCGTGTTGCAGGCCAAGCGATACCGCAACGGTCGTAGCGTGGGCAGCCAAGACGTGCAACGGTTCGGCGGAACCGCGCACACTATCCACGGCGCCGACGTGGCGGCCGTGGTGACCACCGCGCATACGTTCACCCCGCAAGCACGCGCGTACGCGGCGAAGGTCGGGATCCTGCTCATGCCAGCAAAAGCGCTCGCAGCGTGGGAATCACAGACTGGGCCGACTCCCTGGAATTGAAACCGGCCGATTTTATGACCTTCGATAAGCGGGTCTAAGCGACTGCCAAAGTCAGAATTTCGAGGTCGGCCCCAGTCTCATGACGCGCCGCCAAGAGCATTGTCGAGCAGAACGGCGAAACCGAAGTAGAAGTGACTCAGCCCCACAATCGAGAGCAGAGCACTGTACTTGTAGTACGCCTCATGGAAGGGATCTGCCAGCAAGTTGTCCAGCTGACCCCTTCCATCCCCAAAGTGCAGAGAGTCGCCGTAGTTGAAAGTTCGGATCAACTCGTCGGGGTTGATGTTGCCGTAGCTCACCGGGTTGTCGAGCGTCGCATTGCTCACCTTGAGCGCGGTGAGTGTCTGGATTGTGTGGTTCATCAGTTTGCCTCGCGCCGCCCGCCACAGCGGCACTATCTCCCGGACAGCCACCTGCTGCTGCTCGGACAGGCTATTCATCACCTTGAACAGTGCGTTGTGGGCGTTGGAGAAAGAGGCCGGCTCGCCGTCGTTGTGCAGTTGCCTGAACGCAGCGGACGCACCCAGGAAGCTCTCGTCGGCTGGGAAATCGAGCACGCGAACGTACCATTCATCCCTACCCGGATAGCAGCCCACTGACAGCTCTGTGTCGTCGGTGATGATGCTGAACCCCGCGAGTCGGCGGCTCATCGTGATGTACCGCTGGACGAGCGCACGGTCGTCCTCCCGTAGCGGTATCTGCGGGAATGCGTTGGGGTCGGGCAGACCGAACACGTAGTCCAGCTTCTCCCAGTGATGACGAAATCCCTTGAGGTCACCCTTGCCGTGTTGCTGCAACGGCGGGTCAAACCCCAACGGCCGTGGATGGATCGTGTCCTCGATAGGCGTCGCCTCGACCTCGACCGTATTTCGGCTGAGGTTCACAGTTCGCTGGGTGATCTTCAGCAAGAACTGGATCGATGGGGCGGTTTCAGGTGCGCCATCCGCTGGCGGCCACTCGACCGACATGTACTCGGACTTAGCCACCTTTCGCCGTGTCAAAGGCCCCACAGGGCTCTCCGGGTCAACCGGACTCCTCTGCTTGGACCTGCGCTTGATGGCCTGGCCGCGCACGCGGCGCTCAACGCTCGGAACGGGTTTCGGACTCCGCTTAGGCGCGCGATCGTCCGCACGCTCACGCTGCGACTGCGTGAGCTGCTTGGCTCGTTGCTTGGCGCGTTTCTTGTCGCCCCTCTTACCCATGAACCAACCCCTTCGATCGCACACACAAGACAAAGGCATTACAAGCTGCCACTCTCGAGCCGCGGCCGCACGACCTTTTCGTGGGGGTACTTCGCTGTAGAGCCCGTCTCGTTACCAAGGTTTCGAGACACAGTCCGGCGATGCTGTTGCCGCCGAAGGATTCGCAGCTCACAGAGTCTCGAAATCTTGTCTCGAAACACCGTCGTGAAACTCTGCTACGGAGTAAGATTATGAGAAATCCTGCTGTAGGAGGAACCCATGCTGCTCCCTGCTATACCTCTCGCCCCCCGGTTACGGGCTGTGCCCGATCTCGATGAGGGCTCCCACGAGATCCATGTAGGTGCACTCACCAGCGATCACGTCGGCCGTACCATCGCCGTCAAAACCGGGGCCGCCATCATCGCGGGCCCGCTCACGTCGCTGGCCGAATCGCGGCTCGAAGGGCAAGCGCGCATCCTGCTGCGTGTGGGGACCGGTAGCACTATCGGTGAGCTCACTCTCGGTCTCCACCCGGCCCACCCGGTCACGGTGCTCCCGGTCGACCACATGCTCTCGGTCATCGCTACCCAGCGCCAGGTGTCAGCTACTGCGGCAGGACGCTGATGGACCTCGGCTACGCCCGCGTCTCGACTACCCACCAGGACCTGGAACGCCAGCTCGTCGCGCTGGCCGATCAAGGGATCGAGGCGGACCGGATCTACGCCGACAAGAAGACCGGCGCCACTATCGACCGGCCGGAGTTCGCGAAGATGCTGAAGTACGCCCGGCCTGGCGACACGATCGTGGCGACCAACCTGGATCGGCTCGGCCGCAACCTGCGCGAGTGCCTCAACGTGATCCATGACCTGACCCAACGTGGGGTCGGGGTGAAGACCCTGCGGGATCCGTTGCCGAT
Source organism: Nocardia sp. NPDC023852 (assembly GCF_040639505.1). Taxonomy (NCBI): domain Bacteria; kingdom Bacillati; phylum Actinomycetota; class Actinomycetes; order Mycobacteriales; family Nocardiaceae; genus Nocardia; species Nocardia sp. NPDC023852. The sequence continues at coordinate 1,925 of NZ_JBFAAB010000039.1, read as the reverse complement.
CGACACCACCGATACCTCGGGCATGGCGGAGATCTCCGTGGCGATGCTGGCGTTGTTCGCGCACATGGAGCGAGTGTTCATGCGGGAGCGCGCCGCTCACGCCCGTGAGGTCGCCGCTGCCCAGGGCAAGCAGCCCGGCCGGCCACGCAAACTCAGCCCGGCTCAGCTCGCGGCGGCCCGCGCCGCACTGGCCGCCGAGCAGCCCGTCGAGCAGGTCGCCGAAGCGTTCGGCGTCTCCCGCGCCACCCTGTACCGCTACCTCGCCGAACTCGTCGACAGCGACCAAACCGAATAAGGAACAAGGAGAATGAACCATGGCTGATCACACTGCGGATCATGAGTTCGGCGCGGGAATGGGCGCGCTGATCGCTGCAGCTGGGGCCGAGCAGTCCACGGGACTGATCGCACAACTGCTACGCGAGTCACTCGACAGCGGGCAGGCGTGCGCCGCGGCGCTGGCGGCACTGTCAGGCCACCAGGTGTCCTACCGCCTACCCGGCGGCGTACTGATCGCGCTCGGGCAGACGTGGCGCGAGATCGACGGCCAGCAGCGGGTACTGCACGTCGATCACCTCGAACCACAACCGTCAGGGCGCATGGTCGCAGTCTGCGAAGCACACCACCCCGGTATAGACAGCGTGAAGCGGGCATACGTGACCGCCGACCGATTCGCCGTCGGCGGTGAGTTCGAGCTGGTCAGTGCCTGACCAAACACCTGCTGAGCGAGAAGACATTTCACGCCAAGGTGAGTCCAACAAACCGAACGCCGGAGAGGCCAAGTGAGAGGAACAGATATGTCGGACGGGGAGAACCCACCGAGCCAGGTGACCGATACCGATGTGCGAGCGCTGATGCTGCACGATCCAGATGAGGAGTGGGAGCTGCGGGGCGAGTTCGCTCCGGAAGCGGCGTGGCTGGCCGACACGTTGCGCAGCACCGCGCTGGGGACGGCTCAAGGAAGCGCGTTCGGCTGCGGGCACGGCAACACGTACCGGCTGCCGACAGATCTGCCAGTACCGCTGTGGGTGGCGCGGATTCTGGCCGGGGTGCAGCTGGAGGCCCCGGAGGGACCGTGGCCGGAGTTCGGGCGCACCGAGGACCCGCTCGACTGGCCAGCGCTGATCGACGCCTGCCCGGGAGAGCTGACGTGGAATCGCGGGATGCTGGAGAACAACCTGGGAGCCAGCGCGGAGGCCATCAGCACCGCGTACCGGTTCCTCCACGCCCGTGGCTGCCGTCCGTACATGGATGTGTGCCTGTGGCTCGACCCCGATGCCAGGATCGCCGTCGAGCCCCTGGCCCTGTTCGCTGAGGGCGAGACCGTCGACGCCGAGTTGAGGGGCCAGGTGGACGAGATCCTGGTGGCCAGCGGACGACCCCGGGACCTGCTGCGCCACAGGGAACCCGGCGGGTACTGGTGCCTGGAAGCAGCCTGAAAACCCCTGCACAGAACGAGAACCGGCCGGCGACTATCCGGCCGGTTCTCGCGTTCACAGGGTCGCATACGCAGCAGCTACAGGGTCAAGTCGTTCATCCCTGTGACGCCCCGTGACCGGATGACCCCTGTGAGCCTGGCGGACTTGCGTCAAGAAATCCGGTGAAAGACGTTGCCTTGACGGCGTTCCGGCTAATTGGGGTCCCGGTAGAAACGAATGCGTTTACGTTTGGCCGACCATCGCTCTGACCTGCCGATCCAGAGATTCTGTGGCCGGGAAACGATTACCCTGCATGACGATGTCCTCCTGGATACACCTACCGTGGTCGTGCCCGCTGTGGTTTGTTCTCATCTCCGTCGTGGGGACTGCCGGGTTAGGCCTAATCGGTTGTATCCGAGCCGGGCTGCAGCATCGTGATACGCGAATGATCTTGCGTGCTGCCCCGGCCGGTAGCCGAGTGATCAGCATCAACAAGTGCAGATCATCGAT
>NZ_JBFAAB010000038.1:0-40370 GCF_040639505.1 Nocardia sp. NPDC023852 | reverse complement strand
GTCCGAGCGGCCGACGCGTTCGCGACGAAGTCGCCAGCGGCGGTCGCTCGGACGCGAGCCATCAGGGGGCCGCGAACACGCCGCGCCCGCGCGGCCAAATTACCGCCAACTGGGTAGCCAGAGGTGGTCGTGCCAATTGCCCGGCGTGATGGGTAACCCGGTAAGGATCGGCCACAACCAGATGAAATTGGCGATCACTACGCCGAGGTAGAGACAGACCGCGAGCAGGCCGAGGGCGTGCCTTTCGTCCGGGGCCACCGGCAGATAGGTGCCGACGGAACTGCGCGGCACGGTTGTTCGCCGAGTCGACCCGAGCGCGTCACCGAGCGCCAGCGCGACACCCATCGCCAGGAACGGCGCGAGGGCCACGGCGTAGAAGTAGTACATCTGCCGGTCCAGGGTGAAGAACCAGGGCAGCAGGGCGGCGCCGTAACCGGTGAGTACCGCGGCGTATCGCCAGTCGCGGCGCACCGCTGTGCGCCACAGTGCCCAGGCGAGCATCGGTAACGCGATCCACCAGATGGCGGGCGTGCCGATCAGCATCACCGCTTTCACGCACTGTGGCTGGCTGCATCCGGTGACGTTGGTGTCGGCGTAGTAGTAGAGCATCGGTCGCAGCCCCATCGGCCAGGTCCACGGCTTGGACTCCCAGGGGTGATGGTTGCCCGCCGAGTTGGTGAGGCTGTCGTGGAACTGCAGCACCTCGCCGCTGTAGAACCACAGCGAACGTAGTGCGTCCGGTATCCATGCCATCGGACCCCCGGTGCCCACCTGATTGCCCACCGCGTATCGGTAGACGCCGGTCTCGCTGGAGAACCAGGCCCAGTAGGTCGACAGGTACACACCGAGCGGCACGAGCACCAGCGCGTACAGGGCAGGCCCCACATCGCGAACAGCCGTGCCGAGCCAAGGGCTGCGCACTCCGTACGCCCGCCTGGTCGCCAGATCGAAGCAGACGCTCAGGAGGCCGAAGGCGACGATGAAGTAGATCCCGGACCATTTCGTGCCGCACGCTGATCCGAGCAGTACGCCGGCGCCGAATCGCCACCAGCGCACGCCCAACCGCGGGCCCCACGGGGTGTCATCGATGCGGCCTTCGGCGTCGGCCTTGGCGATCCTCGCCCGCACCTCGTCGCGGTCGACGATCAGGCAGCCGAAAGCCGCGGTCACGAACAGCGCGAGGAATATGTCGAGCATGCCGATGCGAGACGAGACGAAGGTGAGGCCGTCCGCGATCAGCAGGATGCCCGCGATCGCGCCGACCAGAGTGGAGCGCGACATCCGCCGCACGATCCGGATCACCAACAGCACCAGTAGGGTTCCGGCGACCGCGGAGGCGAAGCGCCAGCCCCAGCCGTTGTAGCCGAATATCGCCTCCCCGATCGCGATGAGTTGTTTGCCGACCGGCGGGTGCACCACCAGTCCGTAGCCGGGGTTGTCCTCCACCCAGCCGCCTGTGAGCATCTGCCAGCCCTGTGGGGCGTAGTGCTTCTCGTCGAACACCGGGGTGCCCGCGTCGGTCGGATAGTTGAGCATCGTAAAGCGGGTCACCGCCGCGATCGCGGTAAGGAACGCCGTGACCAGCCAGCCGCGCAGGCGGTCGGTCGGTCCGAAGTCGGGTGACGGCCGCAGCGGTCCGGGGCTCGACCAGGAGGGCACGGCCCCGAACGGTGCGGTCACGCGCTGGTCGGTCACCTGGGTCACGCCCCGATCGTATGCTGTCCCGCCTCTCCGGGTCTTCAGGCCGTACTAGTCGGGCGACGAGGGATTTGCGTTCAGGTCCTGCGTCGAGTGCGGGCCGAGCGCTGGGGGTACCCGGCGAGTTGCCCATGTACTCGCGAGATCAATTCGTTTCGCGGCGAAGGCCGCGCATACCTTAAGGTCTGCTGCGTAGCTCGGTGAGGGTTGTCACGGGCGCATGGGGGATGCCTCCATCGCTGTGGTCCGGTGGATCCGCCGCTCCGGGAGAATGTATGTGAAGAGGACAGGAGTGTGGTGACGGAGGCGACGGCAGGGCGGCTGGTGCTGGCGGCAACGCCCATGGGTGACATCGGCGACGCGTCACAGCGGTTGCGGGACGCGCTCTGTTCCGCCGATGTCGTAGCGGCCGAGGACACCCGGCGGACCAGGGCGCTGGCAAAGGCACTAGGGGTGGAGATCACCGGGCGAGTGGTGAGTTTCTACGACCACGTGGAGATCAGCCGGATTCCGGCACTGCTCGAGGACATCGAAAGCGGGCGCACAGTGCTGCTGGTGACCGACGCGGGCATGCCGTCGGTCAGCGATCCCGGCTATCGGATGGTCGCGGCGTGCGTCGCACGCGACCTGCCGGTGACCTGCCTGCCCGGCCCCTCGGCGGTGACCACGGCACTGGCGTTGTCGGCCCTGCCCGTGGAACGGTTCTGCTTCGACGGATTCCCGCCGCGCAAATCCGGCCAGCGCCGGGAGTGGTTGCGTACTTTGGCCGGCGAGCCGCGGGCCTGCGTCTTCTTCGAGGCGCCGCACCGCCTCGCCGACTGCTTGGCCGACGCGGTCGAGGTACTCGGCGCCGACCGCCGTGCCGCCGTCTGCCGTGAGCTGACCAAGACCTACGAGGAGGTCGTCCGCGGCACCCTTGCCGAACTCGCCGCCTGGGCGGTCGAGGGCGCGCGCGGTGAAATCACGGTGGTCTTGGAGGGCGCCCAGCCGAAATCGGTTGACCCCGCCGACCTGGTCGACCAAGTCGAAGCCCGCACCGCCGCCGGCGTCCGCCTCAAAGACGCGTGTGCGGAAATCGCTACCGTTCACGCCGTCTCCCGCCGCGAACTCTACGACGCCGTCCTCGCCGCCCGCCGCCGCGCCGCGGACACCTGACCGTTGCGTGAGTCTCAGCACTTGTCGGTGCTGAGGTTCTTCCTGCGTCATCGACTGCTGCCCGGCCCGGAAAGGGCCGTGGTCTTACGCGGTCTCGGCGAGGCGTTTCGCCTCTCCAGGAAACTTCCCGGCGAGGACCACATGTTCGGGTTCGGTGTCGGCGAGCATCGCGGCCAGCAGATTCCCGGCCGCGTTGTGGTCACGGTCATGCACCACACCGCAGCCGCGGCACTCCCCGAGCGACCGACGGAGTGCAGACGTGGGTGCATGTGTGAAGTACTGCACCATTGTGCGAAGTGGGGGCAGTAGGGGCGGGGAGCGGGGAGGGCGGCATGATCATTTGTATGACTTCTCTGGAGAGCAAGGCGAAGGCGTTTCTCGAGTCGCATCGGCCAGGGGATCCCGGTGTTTTTCCGACGGTGTGGGATGCCTGGTCCGCGAAAGTCGCTGTGGCGGCGGGGTTCTCGGCGTTGACGGTGGGTAGTCATCCGGTTGCCGATTCGATCGGCCGCCCGGACGGGGAGGGGATGACGTTCGCCGAGTCCTTGACTCGGGTTCGGCAGATCACCGCGGCGGTGGACGTTCCGGTGTCGGTCGACATCGAGTCGGGGTACGGGCTCGAGCCCGCGCAGCTGATCGAGGGCCTGCTCGAGGCGGGCGCAATCGGGCTGAATATCGAGGACACCGTGCACAGCGAGGGCGGGCGGCTGCGCACCGCGCAAGAACATGCCGACCTGGTACGCGGATTGCGGCAGTTCGCCGACGCGTCCGGCGTGCACGTGGTGGTCAACGCCAGAACCGATCTGTTCATGCGAAAGGACGGTGACGATGCCGACCGTGTCGATCGCGCCATCGAGCGCCTGAAACTGGCCGCCGATGCGGGCGCGGACGTGCTGTTCCCGGCGGGACGCCACGCCGACGCCGATATGCGCCGCCTGACCGCCGAACTGCCGCTGCCGATCAGCGCCACTGTTCTCCCGGACCAAGCCGACAAGGCCGCTCTCGCCGACCAAGGCGTCGCCCGCATCAGCTTCGGCCCGTTCCTGCAGTTCGCGCTGACCGCCGAGATCGACCGACTGCTCGACCGCTGGAAGTAAGCACGTAACGGCCACACTCCTCCGTCTTCGCACGGGAGGCGGAGGAGTGTGACCTGCGCAGCATTTGGCAGGATCGAACCGTGCGGGTGCTTGTGATCGGAGCGAGCGGGACGCTCGGCAGTGCGGTGGCCACGGCGCTGGAAGGGGCCCATCAGGTAATTCGAGCCTCGCGCAACGGACCGGTTCAGGTCGATGTGTCGGATCCGTCGTCGATGGACGCGCTTTTCGCTGAACTGCCGTACCTGGACGCTGTCATCTGCTGCGCCGCCAGTGGGCCGCTCGTCGACCTCGCCACGGTGACCGACGACGAGATCGTCGCCGGCATCCAGGGAAAACTGCTCGGACAGGTCGCGCTGGCGCGCCGCGCGCTGCGGCACCTGCGCGACGGCGGTTCGATCACCTTGACCGGCGGGACATTCGTCGCACCGTTTCCGGGTGCTTCGCTGGGCGCGCTCATCAATTCCGGTCTGGAAGGTTTCGTTCGCAACGCCGCCGCCGAACTTCCGCGTGGGCTGCGCATCAACCTGATCAGCCCGGGATGGATCCGCGAGACCTTGGTCCGGCTGGGTATGGACGCGACACCGGGCACGCCCGTCGCCGAGGTGGCCGATGCTTACGTGCGAGCCGTCGAGGGTGTGGCGCAGGGCGAACTCATCCGGCCATGAATCGCCAAGCGGCGGGACGGCGTCAGGTTCGAACGGGTAGACCGAGCACCGTCGTGACCAGCTGGATGAACAGTGGTGCCAGCTCCGGCACCCGTGCGGGCCCGTCGGACACGATGACCCGGCGCGTCCGCTCGCCGATCGCGTCCGGGATCAGCGCGATCAGCTCGTCCGAGATCTCCGGTAGCGCCGGATCCGCCGAGCGAGCCTCGTCGTAGAACACCCGATACAGCTGGGCGAACCGGTCGACGGCCAGGTCACGGTAGCCGACGGCGGCCTCGTTCACCTTGAAGGACTCCACCAGCACCAGCCGCGTGAAATCCGGCTCGGTGGCGACGGTCCGGCAGAATGTCATGACGATCGATTCGATCTTGGCGTACGCATCGGCGGTCGGTGGGAGCTGGGCGAGTTCCTCTGCGATTCGGGTTGCGACGATGTCGACCCCGGTGTGCACCGCCTCGGCGAAACATTGCTCTTTGTTGGCGAAGTGATCGTAGAAGGTGGTGCGCGAAACCCGCGCGCTGGCAACGATGTCGGTGAGTGTGGTCGCGGAGTAGCCTTTGCGGTCCACGCATTCGACCATCGCCTCCACCAGCCTGCCGCGCTGCGAGGTGAGAACGGCTTCGCGCGCTGCGCGATGCCGCTCGGCGAAGCTCGTCCGCTGGTTTGACGCAGTCGCATGCTCCTGGCGCATGTATGCCCTCTCTGTACCGGAACCGATACCGAACGGGACGTCGTTGTTCCGATCGCACACGGTCCGGGCGGCATCTGGCCGCGGACCGGTGTTTCATTATCCGACAACACGTTCCGTGGCGGACGAAGTGGTCGAACCGGCCCGCCTTCCGCACGTGGAGGGTACCGTCGGACCTGCTCGAAGTACTGTCCGGTACAAACCTGGGGAGAGTGCGGTGAAGAAGCTGCTGGAGAACGCCGCAGCGGCGTTGGGCGCGTTGCTGTTCGGCGTATTCCGACTCTATAGCGATCGACGGGTCCAGGATGCCGCGGAGACGTTTTCGGCGCGGCTCGTCGGTCGACCACTGCCGCGCCCCGTGGTGGTCCGACAGTGTGTACCGACGCGGCACGCCATGGTCCGGCGCCGCCGCGGTGCCGGAACAGCGTGAGTCAGTCTTTCGGCTCGAGGTACTTGGGATACACCGGTTCCGGCGCGGGCAACGCCACATCGGGCGCGATCGGCGTCGCGATGTCGGCGAAGGTCCGGTTCTGCTGGCCCAACTGATCGAGGATCCGGCCCGCCGAACCCGGCACCACCGGCTGCACCAGGATCGCGACGATCCGCAGCACCTCCAGTGTCACGTACAGCACGGTGGCCTCGCGGGCCAGATCCTCCGGCGTGCCGGACTTCGCCAGCGCCCACGGCGCCTGCGCGGAGAAGTACTTGTTCGTCTCACCGAGCGTCAGCCAGATCGCCTCCAGCGCGAGATGCATCTGCTGGGCGTCGAATTCGGTGCGGCAGCGCTCCAGCAGGCCGGCCGCGAGGTCGAGCAGGGCGCGGTCGTCATCGCTGAACTCGCCCGGCTTCGGCACCACGCCACCGCAGTCGCGTGCGACCAGTTTGGTACTGCGTTGCACCAGATTGCCGAACTCGTTGGCCAAATCGCTGTTGATTCGGCCGACGATGGCCTCGTGGCTGTAACTGCCGTCCTGACCATAGGAGATCTCGCGCAGCAGGAAGAAGCGCACCGCGTCCAAGCCGTAGTTCTCGACCAGCTCCAGCGGGTCGACGACGTTGCCGACCGACTTGGACATCTTCTCGCCCTTGTTGTACAGGAACCCGTGTACGAACACGCGTTTCGGCAGCTCCAGACCGGCCGACATCAGGAACGCCGGCCAGTACACGGTGTGGAACCGAGTGATGTCCTTGCCGATGATGTGCACGTCGGCCGGCCAGAACTTCTGGAAGGCCGTGGATTCGGTGTTCGGAAAGCCGACACCGGTGACGTAGTTGGTCAGCGCGTCCACCCACACGTACATCACGTGATCCGGGTGGTCGGGCACCGGCACACCCCAATCGAAGGTGGTGCGTGAGATGGACAGATCCTTCAGACCCGCCTTGACGTAACTGACTATCTCGTTGCGACGCGTTGCGGGCGCGATGAACTCGGGATGCTCCTCGTAGAGCGCGAGCAGCTTGTCCTGGTAGGCCGAGAGTCGGAAGAAATAGTTCGACTCCTCGGTCCAGGTGACCGGTGTCTTGGACTCGGAGGATATGCGGGTGCCGTCCGCGAGCACCACGGTCTCCTCCTCGGTGTAGAACGCTTCGTCGCGCACCGAGTACCAGCCCGAGTAGTTGCCGAGGTAGATGTCGCCGTTGGCCCGCATCCGCTCCCAGATCGCGACGCTGGCGGCCTGGTGGTCCTCGTCGGTCGTGCGGATGAACCGGTCGAAGGAGATGTCGAGTGTCTTGTCCAGTGCCTCGAACACGTCCGAGTTGCGTGCCGCGAGTTCCTCCACCGGGATGCCCTCGGCGAGCGCGGCCTGCTGCATCTTCTGGCCGTGCTCGTCGGTGCCGGTCATGAAGAAGACGTCGTACCCGTCGAGCCGCTTGAAGCGCGCGATGGCGTCGGCCGAGATGTACTCGTACGCATGCCCGATGTGCGGCGCACCGTTCGGGTACGCGATGGCCGTGCTGATGTAGAAGGCGGGACGGTCAGCTTCGCTCATGGTGTGTCTACTGTAATGTGCGTGCTTTCCTTCGCTCGCGTGAGCATCCCCGGCGTCCCTCCGCGGATCGCCGCGCCAGGATCCGGCATTCGGTCCACGGTTCTCGGCGGCGGTCGCCGATGAGCGCCGAACGCCCCGCGCCGAAATTGCCCGAGCCGCTCGCGCCGCTCGTGGACGCGCACACCCACCTGGACGCCTGCGGGGCCGGCGACGCGGCCTCCACCGCCGTGATCGTGGACCGTGCCGCGTCGGTCGGCGTCGGCCAAGTGGTCACCGTTGCCGATGACCTGGCCGCCGCGCAGTGGGCTGTGCGGGCCGCGCACTGGGACGATCGCGTGTTCGCCGCCGTCGCACTGCATCCGACCAGGGCGAACGCTCTCGACGACGCCGCGAAGACGGAGCTGGAGCGCCTGGCCGCCGACCCGCGTGTGGTCGCGGTCGGGGAGACCGGCCTCGATTACTACTGGCCGGGCAAGCTGGACGGCTGCGCCGATATCGAGACACAGATCGAGGGCTTCCGCTGGCACATCGACCTGGCAAAGCGAATCCGCAAACCCCTGATGATCCACAACCGCGAGGCCGACCACGACCTGCTCACGGTGCTGCTGGACGAGGGCCCGCCGGACACCGTGATTTTTCACTGCTTTTCCTCGGACACGAATATGGCGCTGTCCTGTATCGCCGAAGGCTACATTCTGAGTTTCTCCGGGTCGGTCAGTTTCAAGAACGCGCATGAGCTACGCGAAGCGGCCAAAGTCGTGCCAGACGATCAGATTCTGGTCGAGACGGACGCGCCGTATCTGACCCCGCATCCGTTCCGCGGCGCGCCGAACGAGCCGTACTGCCTGCCGTACACGATGCGAGCGCTGGCCCAACTACGGGAACAGGATCCCGTGGAATTGGCGAAGATCACCACCGCCAACGCACGTCGCGTCTATCGCATCTGACGCCGACCGTTTCCGGTCGAGATTCCGCACGCGCATATCCAGGTGACATACCCGAGTGCCCCCAAGAGGCGGGGGTATGTGCGATGTGTCCTATATCACTTCGGATGCTCCGATTTGTGATTTACCTGCGACGTCTATATCTGTTCGTGATATTGAAAAGGCGCTGCTCCACAGCTTACGGTTGCCGGATCCCTACCTCTTCGTTATCGTCCTGTGACCATGTCTCCATTCGCGAGGATCAACCAGTCGCGTTCCCCGCTGCTCTACGCGGCGGTCGGTGCGCTCCTGCTGACGCTGATCGTCGGCGCCGGACTCGCGATTGTGAATCGTAAGACGGTGACCGTCGTCGTGGACGGCGAAAAGCTGTTCCAGACCACCATGTCGCGCGATGTGCGCGGCGTGTTGAAGACCGCGGGCTTCGCGGTGAGTGACCGGGACAAGGTGGCTCCGGCGCTCGCCGCGCACATCGGGAACGGCGCGACCATTACGTTGAACCGCGCCCGTGAGGTCGACCTGCTGGTCGACGGGATGACCCAGAAGGTGTGGACCACCGGACTGACCGCGGGGGAAGCGCTCGAACAGCTCAGGATTTCCTCGGAGGTGTACGTCTCGCCCGCGCGCACCGAGAAACTGCCGCTGGCGGGCGCGGCGCTGCGGATCGCGACCCCGCACACGGTCGCGCTGACCGACGGCCTCGGCAACGCGGTGGACGTGCGTCTGGCCGCCCCCACCGTCGGCGAATTCCTCACCGTCGCGGGTATCCCGCTGATCGAGCAGGACTCCGTCGAGCCCGTGGCGTCCACCCCGCTGACCGACGGTCTGCGAATCAAAGTGACGCGCAAGCGGGTCGAGCACCGCACCGAGACGGTGCCGCTGGACCCGCCGGAGAACATCATCGAGGACCCGACCATGAACATGAGCCGCACGGTGGTGGAAACCACCGGCGCGCCCGGCGTCCAAGACGTCACCTTCGCGGTCACCATGGTCAACGGCAAGGAAGTGCACCGCGAGCCGATCGGATCGACGGTGAAGGTGACCGCGCAGCCGAAAACCGTCCGCAAAGGCGCCAAGCCGGGAACCGAGGTGCCGCCGGTGCGCGACGGCGCGATCTGGGACGCGCTTGCGCGGTGTGAATCGACCGGCAACTGGGGGATCAACACCGGCAACGGCTATTACGGCGGCGTGCAATTCGACCAGGGGACGTGGGAGCGGCAGGGCGGTCTGAAGTACGCGCCACGCGCCGACCTGGCCACCAGAGAAGAGCAGATCGCCGTCGCGGAGGTCACCCGCGCGAGGCAGGGCTGGGGCGCCTGGCCCGCGTGCACCAGCAGGCTCGGCATCAACGACTGACCGACGTGTCCCGTCACGCAAGGCGGAACGCGCGTGTCAGGGCAGCTGTGGGAAGCGAATGATGCATAGCGTCTCGAAACGGAGAATTACGTGTCACGACGCCGGGAGTCTCACTGACGGGGAGGCAGCCGCGGGCCGCGAGCGCCCGACCACGGCGGTCGGAGACGTCGCGGTCACGGCCGGGTTGGTAGGTTTCCGACGTGTCCGAATCTGAAATTGCCGCTCGTGGGAGTGCCGCGTTGCTCGGGCCCGCCGAGGTGCGGGCGCTGGCCGAGCGGCTCGGGGTGCGGCCGACCAAGCAACTTGGGCAGAACTTCGTGCACGACGCGAACACGGTGCGGCGGATCGTCGCGGCCGCGGGGGTGGGACGTGCGGACGTGGTACTCGAGGTCGGGCCCGGTCTCGGCTCGTTGACCCTCGCGCTGCTGGACGTAGTGGATTCGGTGGTCGCGGTCGAGATAGATCCTGTGCTCGCCCGGCATCTGCCGGTAACCATCGCGGACCGCGCGCCGCGGCTGGCCGAGCGGCTGTCGGTGGTCGAGGCGGACGCGTTGCGGGTTGCCGCCGCGGATCTGCCCGCCGCGCCGACCGCCCTCGTCGCCAACCTGCCCTACAACGTCGCGGTGCCGGTCCTGCTGCATCTGCTGGCCGAATTGCCAAGCATCGCAGTCGCTTTGGTGATGGTGCAGGCCGAGGTTGCCGATCGGCTCGCCGCCGAGCCCGGCAACCGGACCTACGGTGTGCCCAGCGTCAAAGCGGGCTTCTTCGGCGCGGTCCGGCGCGCGGGCGCGGTCGGCACCCAGGTGTTCTGGCCGGTTCCGCGCGTCGACTCGGGTCTGGTCCGGATCGAGCGCTACGCCGAGCCGCCCTGGCCGACGGACATCGACCACCGCCGCCGGGTCTTCGAAGTCGTCGACGCAGCCTTCGCGCAGCGTCGCAAGACCCTTCGCGCCGCACTCGCGACCTGGGCTGGCTCGCCCTCCGAAGCCGAACGCCGCCTGCTCGCGGCCGGTATCGCCCCCACCGCCCGCGGTGAAACCCTGGACACCGCGGCCTTCGTTCGCCTCGCGGCCCAGACGTAGCGCAGCGCAAACCGTTGTGGCTCCGCACACAACAATTCTTGGTGTGTGCGGAGCCACGCCCTTGTGCGAAGGAGTATCAAACGGCGAGTTGGTAGCCGGCTTCGTCTACGGCGGCGATGATCGTGTCGGTGGGGATCGGGGTGGTGCTGTCGACTCGGACCGCGCCGCTGGCGAGGTCGACGTCGACGCTGGTGACGCCGTCGATCTTTCCGATCTCGGTCTTCACGGAGCTGACGCAGTGCCCGCAGGTCATCCCCGTGACGGTGTAGGTGGTGGTGGACATTGCCGACTCCTCAGCTCGACGGTGATCATACGGCCGGGGGGTATACCGGCCGCAACAAAACATACCCCCTACGGGTATAAATCGCAAGGGCGCTCTCGGCGGCCGCGACGTGCGACTATGCACCCCAGCTCCGCATGGCTAGCTCGGCCACCTTCTCCAGTTCGGCCCGGCTCGCGCCGTCCGTGGCTGCCTGGGACATGCCCTGCATGACGGTACCCACGTAGCGGGCCAGCGTGTGCGCGTCGAGGTGTTCCGGCAGGATGCCCGCGTCGATGTCGACCTGGATACGCGCGGCGAACGACTCGATGTTCCGCTCGCGCATGCCTCGCAGCAAGTCCGCGATCTCGACGTTGGTGGTGTTGACTCCCGCGTTGATCACCAGGCAGCCGTGCGGGCGGTCAGGCCTGGTGTACTCCGTGGCCGCTTCGCGCAGGATGCGCCGGACGGTTGCCTCGGCCGTCGGCTCCTCGGCGAGTGCGCGCGCGACGAACCCGCCGTAGCGCGCGCCGAAGTTCGCGACGGCCTCGACGAACAATGTCGCTTTGTCGCCGAACGCCGCGTACAAGCTCGGGGGCCCGATGTCCATGGCGGCGGTCAGGTCCGCGATCGAGGTGGCCTCGTATCCGCGCGCCCAGAACAGCAGCATGGCCTGTTCCAGTGCCGCGTCCCGATCGAAGGATCGGGGCCGTCCCCGGCTCGCTGTGCTCACGCCACCCATTTTATAGCGATCACTAGAGAATGTGGTAACTTGCCTTCTGTAGCGATCGCTAGAGAAAGGTTCCGTGATGGGCGCACTGACGGGCAAGACGGCATTGGTGACCGGAGGCAGTCGAGGGATCGGTCGGGCGGTCGCCGAACGGCTGGGTCGCGACGGCGCGCGGGTGGCAGTCCACTACCACAGCAACGAGAAGGCGGCCGAAGAAGCCGTCGCCGCGATCGAGGCCGCAGGCGGTGAGGCGTTCGCCATCCGCGCCGAACTGGGCGTGCCCGGCGACGCCGCGGCACTGTGGGCGGCCTTCGACACCCACGCCGACGGTCTGGACATCCTGGTGAACAACGTGGGCATCGACGGCATCCGCGAGTCGATCACAGGCACCGACGAGGCGGCGTTCGACCGGGTCTTCGCGGTCAACGCCAAGGCGCCGTTCTTCGTCACACGGCTCGGACTCGATCGACTTCGCGGGGGCGGACGGATCATCAACATCTCCACGGGTCTCACTCATGGCGCGCACATGCCGCAGCTGATCGCCTACACCATGTCCAAGGCGGCGATCGACAGCTTCACCAGCGTGCTCGCCAAGGACGTCGGAGCGCGCGGCATCACGGTGAACGCGGTAGCGCCCGGTGTGATCGACACCGACATGAACGCGTCGTGGCTGCGCAATGCCGAAACCGAGGCGACGGTGGCGGCCTGGTCCCCGCTCGATCGGGTCGGTCAACCCGCCGATGTGGCCGATGTCGTCGGTTTTCTCGCCTCCGACGACGCACGGTGGGTGACCGGGCAGTGGATCGACGCCACCGGTGGTGCGCTGCTGTAAACGAGCCGAGCGGTCGGATGGTGCAGCGGTTATGCGGCTGCCTCGGCTTCGTTCGGCCCGGCGCGGGCTGCGGATGGACTTCTTCCAGCCGCGCCCGTTATGCGGCTGCCTCGGCTTCGCGCGGCCCGACGCGGGCTTCGGGCAGACTTCGTGCGGCTGAGCCCATTAGGCTTGAGCACCGTGCTGTCAGTAGTGCCGAGTCCCGTCGCCGTGCGCGCGCCGTCGAAGGTGAACCTCCATCTCGGAGTCGGCGATCTACGTGCCGATGGCTATCACGACCTGACCACGGTGTTCCAGGCGCTGTCCCTGAGCGACGATCTGCGGATCGCTCCGTCGGCTTCGCTCGCCGTGCGGGTCACGGGTGAAGGCGCCGCGGACGTACCGACCGATCGTAAAAACCTGGTGTGGAAGGCGGCCGTCCGGCTCGCGCACATCGGCGGACGGGCCCCGCTGGTGGAAATCGCCATCACCAAGGGCATTCCGGTGGCGGGCGGCATGGCGGGCGGCAGCGCGGACGCCGCCGCCGCGCTGGTCGGGCTGAACGCGCTGTGGGATCTCGGCCTGTCCAGGGACGAGCTCGTCGCGCTGGCGGCCGAACTCGGCAGTGACGTGCCGTTCGCGTTGCACGGCGGCACCGCGCTGGGCACCGGCCGCGGCGAACGGCTGCTTCCCGTGCTATCGCGCAACACGTTTCACTGGGTGCTCGCCCTCGCTAAGGGTGGCCTGCCGACTCCGGCCGTGTTCGCCGAGCTCGACCGCTTGCGTGAGCTCGGCAAACCGCCGCGGCTCGGCGAACCACAGCAGCTGATGCAGGCGCTGGCCTCTGGGGATCCACAACAGCTCGCACCTCTGCTCGGTAATGATTTGCAGGCGGCGGCGCTGTCGCTGAAGCCGGAACTGCGCCGCACCCTGCGTGCTGGTCTGTCCGCGGGCGCGCTGGCCGGACTGGTATCCGGCTCCGGGCCCACCTGCGCCTTCCTCTGTGAGAGCGAGGAATCCGCGGTGTCGGTGGCGGCCGAACTCGCGGGTGCGGGCGTGTGCCGCAGTGTCCGGACGGCCAGCGGCCCGGTACCGGGTGCGCGCATTGTCAGCGACGGGCCGTCGGGAAAACACTGATCCTGCACTACACCCAGGCTGGGCGGAACGCAGAGCTGGGCGCAACCCATCGACGCCCGGGTGTCAGTGTTCCGGTATGGATGTTCAGGAGACGGCGTCGGCCAGGCGATCGACCTGATCGGCATCGCGCCCGTAGCAGTAGAACATCACCTCGTCGACGCCGAGGTCGTCGAATTCCGCGAGGGCCGCGCGGATTTCGGTCGGCGTCGTCAGCATTCCGGCGAGCACGGTCTCGGCGTAGTCGCTGAACTCGTAGTATGCGCCCATGGCGGCTCGGGCGTCGTCGATCACGTCCTGTGGGCCGAGCGCGACGTTGACCTGGGCGACGATGCGTGGCTCACCGGACCTGCCGTTGTCCTTCCAAGAGCGGCGCACCGTGTCGAACAGTCTGCCGGCCCAGGACGGCGGCACGGCGGCGAGGAACCCTCCGCCCCAACGGCCGACTCGGTCGAGTGCGGCTGGCTGAAAGCCGCCGAACAGGATCTCCGGGCCTTCGGGTCGCAGTGGTGCCGGGCCGATCGGCCCGCACTCGGTGCTGTAGGGCTCACCCGCCCACAGGCGCCGCATGATCGCGAGCTGCTCGTCCATCCGTCGACCGCGGGTGCGCAGGTCGGTGCCGGAGGCGAGGTGGTCATCCGCGCGACCGCCGACGCCGAGGCCGAGCACCAGGCGTCCGTCGGACATTCGATCAAGTGTCGCAACCTGTTTCGCGAGCAACACCGGATCGCGTAGTGGCGCGAGCAGCACTTCGGTCTGTACGCGGACGTGGCTGGTGGCGCCGGCGACCATGGCCAGCGCGATGAGTGGTTCGGGGTTGCCATAGACCAGCCGGTCGAGCAGGCCGAGTGTGCGGAACGGGCCCGCGTCGGCGCGCCGGGCCCAGTGGAGCAGGGCGGCGGGATCGGAAATGGGCAGGCCGAGGCCGACGTGCATGGAATACCTCCAACAGAGCAAAGGGAAAGGAAGGGTGCCGCCCGCCGACACCTGGTTGCGACGAGGTGGGCTCCCATGCTGCGGCAGTACTTTCTGGGGAGCGCCGGATCGGATTCCTTGGAACGAACGGTGTTCGTCGAGATCATTCTGAACGAACAACGTTCGTTTCGCAAGTCTCGTCGGCGCGTTTCCCCGCCGTTCGCCGGGCGGAGGATCGGTCGGCACGGTCGGTACGCTGGCTCCGGGCACATATCAGCCCGCCGCCGCAAGACCCGGAAGGATCCATGTCCAACCTGATCAATCTCGAGCAGGTCCACAAGAGCTTCGGGATCACCCCACTACTGGACAATGTGTCGCTCGGCGTGCACGCGGGTGAACGGATCGGCGTAGTCGGCCTCAACGGCGGCGGGAAGACCACCCTGCTCGAGGTGCTCACCGGCATCGAGGCGCCCGACCGCGGCCGGGTCAGTAGGGTCGGCGGGCTGCGCTCAGCGGTGGTGACGCAGCGCGGCGTCCTGCCCGAGGGCTCGACTGTCGGCTCGGTGGTGCTGGCCGGTCTGGCCGACGACGCCATGACCGACGATATGGCCGAACACGAATGGGCTGCCAACCCCCGCATCCGCTCGGTGCTGGACGGCATCGGCATCGCCGATCTAGGCATGGACGCCCCGGTCGACAATCTCTCCGGCGGCGAGCGCCGCCGGGTCGCGCTCGCCGCCGCGCTGGTGCGTGAACTCGACCTGCTCGTGCTGGACGAGCCGACCAACCACCTCGACGTGGAAGGCGTGCAGTGGCTGGCCGAGCATCTGCTGAGCCGCCGCAGCGCGCTGGTCGTGGTGACCCACGACCGCTGGTTCCTCGACACCGTCGCCACCAACACCTGGGAGGTGGTCGGCGGCAAGGTGGAAAGCTACGAGGGCGGATACGGCGACTGGATCTTCGCCCGTGCCGAGCGCGCCCGCCAGGCGGACTCCTCCGAGGCGCGACGGCGCAACCTCGCCCGTAAGGAGCTGGCGTGGCTGCGGCGCGGCCCGCAGGCGCGCACGTCCAAGCCACGCTATCGGGTTGAGGCCGCGGAGTCGCTGATCGCCGACGTCCCCCCGCCGCGCGACAGCGTCTCGCTGGCCGCCTTCGCGCGAAAGCGCCTCGGCCGCGTGGTGATCGAACTGGAGGACGCCACCCTCGCCACCCCGGACGGCAGGGAATTGGTGCGCGACCTGACTTGGCGGCTGGCGCCGGGGGAGCGGGTCGGCCTGGTCGGCGTCAACGGGTCCGGCAAGACGACGCTGCTGCGCGCGCTGGCCGGAGACGACGGCGCACACGGCACCGTGCTCGCCGAGGGCAAACGGATCCAGGGCCAGACCGTGCAGATCGGGTGGCTTCGCCAAGAACTCGACGACCTGCCGACCGATCTGCGTGTGTTGGAGGCAGTGCAGCAGGTCGCGCAGCGAATCACGCTCGGCGACAAGGAGGTTTCGGCGGGTCAGCTGGCCGAGCGGCTCGGCTTCAGCCCCGCCCGCCAGCGCACTCCCGTCGGCGACCTGTCCGGCGGCGAGCGCCGGCGCCTGCAGCTGACTCGCATCCTCATGTCCGAGCCGAACGTCCTGCTGCTCGACGAGCCGACAAACGACTTGGATATCGACACCCTGCAACAGCTGGAGGATCTGCTCGACAACTGGGCGGGCACCCTGGTGGTGATCAGCCACGACCGCTACCTGATCGAGCGCATCTGCGACTCGACCTGGGCGCTGTTCGGCGATGGAAAGCTCACCAATCTGCCCGGCGGCATCGAGGAGTATCTGAACAAGCGCGCGGCCCTCAGTGCGGGCCGAGTCCGCGCCACCGCGCCGGAGACCAAGCCTGTCGACGCCTCGGCCACCGATTCCGCGACCTATCGTGCGGCCCGCAAGGAGCTGACCCGCCTCGAACGCGCGATCGACAAGCTGTCCGACCGGGAACAGCGTCTGCACGCCGCGCTGGCCGACGCCTCCACCGATCCGGACAAACTGGTCACCTTGGGTGCGGAGCTCAAACAGGTACTCGTGGAGAAGGAGACGGCCGAGGAGCGCTGGTTGGAACTTGCCGACGGCGTGTAGCCCACGCGCCTAATGCCCGGAGGCGCGTCCGTCCTGCACGACAACCGGCAGGCAGGTCCGCACGAAGTCCTGGCCGAAATCCGTGAGCACCACGCTGCGATAGATCACCTTGGTGCCGAACCCGGAGCGCTTCAGCATCTCCCGCACCGGCGACTGCGCCTCCAGCAGCTGATAGCGGTTCGGATTGCCGATCGGCTCGCGCGTGTGCTCGACCAGGCCGAGCCTGCGCAAGTTGGTCAGGTACTGCTGGATCCGATTCGGGAAGCGCAGGCCCGCCTGCTCGCCGACCAGCGTGAGCATCGAGCCGATTCGTTCCGCGCCGAGCGCACGCGGACGCCCGGTGCGGACATCGATCGAGGGCTGTGGTCCGTCCAGACGCAGGAAACGCAGAATGCGCGCCTCGTCCGGGGTCAGTTCGGCGAGCATGCCCGCGAAGGCCGGGTGGTTCGTGTCCTCGTCGTGCGTGCTCGCCGACAAACGCAGAAGCGCGGCGCCCTGCTCACGCAGCGTCGGCACACCGTCCTGCGCAGGCGTTTCCGGGGTTGTGGGCAGTCCGAGCACCTTGCGCATCGCGTCGCGCACCTCGGACTCGGCCTCAGCGAACACTTCTCGGGGCGGCGCGCCCTCGATGCTGCGCCGCACGACGGTGGAGGCGACGCCGACCGCGGTGCCGACACTCCAGGCGGTAACCTCGGCGACAGCGGCCCAGGCGACCAGGGCGACACCGGTCGCCGCACGCACGGTGGCGACGGGTACCGATATCCGTGGAGGTAGTTCGCTGGTACGAACGACGTCCGAGGTGGGCCGCCGTGCGATCTCCCGGGATGGCCCGGCGTTCGCCTCCGTCGCGTCGGGGTGCTCGACGGCTTCGATGTCGCCGCCGTCCGGACCCGCTACAGCCATGATGTCGCCACTCCTGTTCCGAAGATCAGGATATGAGCGTATCCGGCAAACAGCCCGAGCACGCCGCCATGCACGAAAAGCAACCATTCATCCTGTTTGATGGCGGCTCTCAGCATGTCTACGAAATCCGGGGGCGACAACGCCGACATCTGTTTGGCGATGTACTCGTTGATCTGCCTGCCCTGACGGATGTTGAACTCGGGGTCGGCGAACGCGATCGGCGCGATAGCCATGGCCTCGGTGGTGAGCGTCGATTGCAACGAGTCGTATTCGCGACTGCCGAGCACGAACTTGACCGCGGAGCGGGCCGGTCCGAGCGCGCGATCGGCGGCGGGTCGCAAAGTGTCCTCGAGCATCTGCATGGTGCGATCGGAGCGCGGGCCGTTGAGCAACTCGTCGCCGATATTCGCCACGGTGATCACCTGACTGGACACCAATTCCGCGTAGCCATCGGTGATTTCGGATTTGCGTTTGATCAGTAGACCCTGCCGCCACGGGCACCACCACTTCGGATAGGCGGGCGCGAAGATCATGTTGATCCCGATCCAGTTGACTACCCAGCCGATGATCACCCCACCGATCGGCAGCACGACGAGGCTGGACCATCCGGTCGTATGCAGGACGGCGACCAACACCGCGCCCATGGGCGCGCCGAAGTAGAAACCGAAGTTCTGCATGAATCGCAATTCCTTGGCGCCGAGCACCTGGAACAGCGTGTTGAGCAGGTGCGGGCGGGCCTGGAAGTACCGGATCACCATCTGCTTCACATCGAGCAGCTGATCGATATTCGCGCCCAATTCTTCGGTGAGCTCGCGCAGGATCTCCGGCAGTTGCTGGCGCACCCTGGCGTGCACCATGTCACGGACCTGATTCGGCAGGTTGTACCAGAGCTGGGGATGTTCGCGCCGCAGGATTTCCTCGACGATGTCCTTGATCTGCGCATCGGCGATGCCGGCCAGATGCTCGGCCAGCTTGTCCGGCTCCAGCTCGCGGTAGAAGTCGGCGACGCTGCCGAGTTTGGCAAGGCCCTTGTCCACCGCGATGCTGGCCATCTTGTCGGCACGCGACGGGACGATGCCCTGCCAACCGAATCTGCCGTCGTAGCTCAGCAACGGCAGTACTTGAATTCGTTTGGGGAGGAACGGATATAGCGCGCGCAGGCCAGGGACGTGAATGCCGTGGAAGGCGACGGGCTTGAAGAGCATGAGCACGCCGGTCCAGTTGGTGATGTAGCCGATGACCCCCGTGAAAAGGGGGATTGTCACAAGCTCGAGGAGGAACGTGGGGTGGATTCCGAAAACGCTCTCTAACACGACACCTCCTGCCGATACACCGGTGACCGCCGCCTCACCGGCACCATAAACTAGCACTCTCTCGGCAAAGCAACGCGATTGCGAGCGGAGGACCTGCTTACACCGCGAGTACGCCCCGTAGGGACGGTTGTCGAGCTATCGGTCACCGTGATCGTCCGTAATGCCGCGCTGTCCGAGTCAGGCGACAATGACCGGCGACACAGAGGGAAGTAATCTGTGGGTCGGATTCGTTCACCTGGCGATATCGGAGAAAATGTGGCAGACGACAGGACCGGACAGGACGTGGCCCGGGCCGGTTCCCGCGCCGTCGAGCGCAGCTCGGATGTCGAACAGCGGCAGATCAGCAACGAGGCGCGACTGATCCGCGGCGTGTTCCGTGCGGCAGGACTGGCTGCGGGCACGGTCGTGCGCGGTGGTCAGTGGGCCGTCGGCACCACCGTCGATGTGACCAAGGAGATCACCCAGGCGGCGTTGGACGGCGAGTCGTCGGCAGAGATCGCCGAGCGCACCGGAAACGCGTTGCGCTCCATAGCCCGCAGTGCGCTCGGTGTCACCGAGGGATCCGTGCGCGAGGTCGTCAGCTATGTGCCGACGTCCAACGGTCCAGGCTCCCAGCAGGCGCTGGCCGTCGGGTCCCAGCTCCGCTCGGCGAGCACGGAGGAACTGCGTCGCCGCGGCGACGCACTGCTGGCCAGATCCGCGGATGTGTACTTCACCGAGGACGTGCACCCGGCCTATGACCGCATCCTCGACCAGCTCGCTCCGGACGAGGCCCGCATGCTGCGCTTCATGGCGCTCAACGGTCCGCAACCGTCGGTAGATGTGCGCACCAACCGCCCGCTCGGCATCGGCGCTGAGCTGGTGCAGGGCGACCTCACCTCCGTGCCCGAGCAGGCGGGTGTGCGCTACCCAGATCGAGCGCGGTCGTATCTGATCAACCTCAACCGCCTCGGCCTGACGCTGACCTCGGACGATCCGGTGGTATTGAGCCGGTACATGGTGCTCGAGGTGCAGCCCGTGGTGGAGGCAGCGCTGAAGAAGGCGGGCCGGGCGCCCAAAATAGTGCGCAAGAGTCTGCGGCTCACCGAGTTCGGCGAGGACTTCTGCCGCACGTGCTTCACTATCGGAGGTTGACCGTCTAGTTGATCTTCAGAGTATTCCCCGAACTGTGATAGCAATCTGATACAAATCTCCCAATTCGTGAAGTGGCGTGGCTTCGGATGGGATTGTGGAGGTATGGATCAGGGAACCGGCGGGCAGGAGCGCGGCGACCCAGGTGTAGGGATCGGCGCGCAGGTGCGTAGGGACCGGGGCGCAGGCGCCGGTGAACAGGAGCGCGGCGACCAGCGAATGCGCGCCGGCGCGTCGGAACGCGGTGACCAAGCACTGCGCGCCGGTGCGTCCGAACGCGGTGACCAGGCGATGCGCGCCAGCTCGTCCGAAAGCGGAAACCTCGACGCCGGTGGGCAGCTGCGTTTCGACGCGGGGCCGATCGATTACGGGCAAGTACGCGACGATCCGAGAGCCAAACGTGGCCGCGACGAGCGAGAAATGGGTGACGTCGCCGCCATCAGCCGGCTGAAGTATCGTTATCTGCGCAGCCTGGACACCAAATCGTGGGACGAGTTCGTGGACACTATGGTTCCCGAGGCCACCGCCACCTACAGCGAGTATCTCCAGTTCGAATCGCGCGACGCGTTTCTCGCGTTCATGCGCAACACCCTCGGTCCGCACGTGATCACCGAGCACCGATGCGACCATCCCGAGATCGATGTCGACGGCGACTCGGCGACCGGCACCTGGTACCTCGCCGACACCGTCCTGATCCCCAGCCACAACATGCTGCTGCGCGGCGCGGCCTTCTATTCCGACCGCTATGTTCGCTGCGACGACGGCTGCTGGCGGATTTCGCATACCGGTTACGAGCGCACCTATGAGGTGGTGCTCTCGCTGAGCGACCTGCCGAGTCTGCGGCTGACCTCCAGCAGATGGGGTCTGATCGCGCGGGATGACGGCATCGCCTCGGTCCAGCGCGAGCCGGGTGCCGCGCCGCGGCCGCCCGAGCCCGAAGCCGAGTGACTCAGTCCGCGGTGGCGACCAGCGGTTCCAACGTCAGCGTCGGGTGTTCCTTCTCGATGTATTGCAGCCGCCACTTGTCGCTGAACAGCGCGAGCAGCGCGCCGTCGCTGCGGGTGAACACCTCGACCCCGCGCTGACGCCCGAGTTCCTCCGCCGAGGCGGCGTCGGTACGCCGAGCGAGCGAGTAGCCGAGATGCTCCATCGTGGTCTCGACAGTGAACTCCGCGAGCATGCGCGCGGTGACCACCTCGAACTGCATCGGGCCGACGGCCGCGAGAACCGGCGAGGCGTCACCGCGCAGTTCGTTGCGTAGCACCTGGACGACACCCTCGGAGTCGAGTTGATCGATGGCCTTGCGGAACTGCTTGTACTTGCCCGCGCTCTGCGCGCGCAACACCGCGAAATGCTCCGGCGCGAAGGACGGAATCGGCGGGAACTCCACCTTCTTGTCCACGAACAGGGTATGGCCCGGTGCCAGCGCCGTCGCGTTCACCAGGCCGACCACGTCGCCGGGGTAGGCGGTGTCGACGGTGGCGCGCTCGCGGCCGAACACGGTAAGCGCGTACTTGGTCGCGAACGGCCGTCCGGTCTGTGCGTGTGTGACCACCATGCCGCGTTCGAACTCGCCGGACACGATCCGCATGAAGGCGAGTCGGTCGCGGTGCGCCGCGTCCATACCCGCCTGCACCTTGAACACGACCGCGCTGAACGGGTCGGAGGTATCGCGCGGGGTTCCGCCGACATCCCGGCGCGGGCCCGGCGCGGGCGCCAGCGCGACCAGGGTCTCCAGCAGTTGCCGCACGCCGAAGTTCAGCATCGCGGAGGCGTAGACCACCGGCGAGGTCTGTCCGGCGAGAAACAGCTCCTGGTCATGGTCCTGCCCGATAGCCGAAAGCAGCTCACTCTCCTCGACGGCGGTGGTCCATGGCTCGCCCTCCCGCGCCTGCGCGGACTCCGGGGTCAGCGACTCCTCCGGCGCGATGGTCGCGCCGCCGGCGGTGCGGGTGAAGTGGATGTATTCGAGAGGTGCCCCGCCGGGACCGCGGCGCAGCAGGCCGCGGAAATCGCCCGCGATGCCGACCGGAAGGAACAGCGGGGTCGGGGTGAGGCCGATTCGCTCGTTGATCTCGTCGAGCAGTTCCAGCGGCGCCTGTCCGGGACGGTCCCACTTGTTGATCACCGTGATCACCGGGATGCCGCGGTGGCGGCAGACCTGGAACAGCTTCAGGGTCTGCGGTTCCAGGCCCTTGGCGGCGTCGATCAGCATCACCGCGGCGTCGACGGCGGTGAGCACCCGGTAGGTGTCCTCGGAGAAATCGGAGTGGCCGGGGGTGTCGACCAGGTTGATCACGCTGTCGACGTCGGAGCCCGCGGCACGATAGTTGAACTGGAGCGCCGTCGAGCTGACCGAGATGCCGCGCGCCTTCTCCATCTCCATCCAGTCCGAGACCGTGGACTTGCGTCCGGCCTTGCCGTGGATCGCGCCCGCCTCGGAGATCATCCTGGCGTGTAGGGCGAGTGCCTCGGTGAGGGTCGATTTGCCCGCGTCAGGATGGGAGATGACCGCGAACGTGCGCCGCCGGGCGACCTCGGCAGTCAATCCGCGGGGGGCGGGCGCGACGACACCCTCAGGGGAGGCGCTCAACGGAAACAACCTTTCACAGACAACCGATCGGCAACCACGCCAGCGTACGTGACAGACATGAGGGCGACCCGACGCGCTGGTGACCACCCGATTCCAGTCACGGCTGTGCGCTGCGGTATGGTGTTCGGGTTGTCTCGGCGAGGGTGACCGCAGACCTGTTTGCGCACCGTGATCGACGCGGCTCGGCTTCCGGCCGTCCTCGTTCGGTCTTCGCCCGACGAGTAGACCAACCCGGTCAGGTGTGAGCAGCCCCTGACGTGTAACCGTTGACAGTCCGGAAGAGCCGTAGGAGTAGATCCAGTCATGTCCGACGCCAACCTTCTCGAAGCCGCCGTACGCACCGAGTTCGGCAAGGGTGCCGCCCGCCGCACCCGCCGCGCGGGCAACGTCCCGGCGGTGCTCTACGGCCATCAGGCCGACCCGCAGCACCTGTCGGTCAACGCCCAGGCTTTCGCCGCCATCCTGCGCGAGCACGGCACCAACGCGGTGCTGAACCTCGTCATCGACGGTAAGAAGCAACTCGCGCTGACCAAATCCGTTGTGGTGCACCCGATCCGCCGCTATATCGAGCATGCCGACCTGCTGATTATCAAGCGCGGCGAGAAGGTCACCGCCGACGTGATCATCGCCGTCGTCGGCGATGCCGCCCCGGGCACCCTGGTCACCCAGGAGGCCACCACCGTGTCCATCGAGGCCGACGCGATGAAGCTTCCGGAGACCATCGAGGTCTCCGTCGAGGGCGTCGCGCCGGGTACCCAGATCACCGCGGGCGCACTGGAGCTGCCCGCCGGTGTCGGCCTGGCCGCCGATCCGGAGACACTGATCGTCAACGTTATCGCTGCCCCGGCCGCCGCGGCCGAAACCGAGGGTGCGGCCGGCGAGGCCGAGAGCGCTGAATAACAGCGAATCGTCGACCGGGCCCGCGCTCGTTGTCGGACTGGGTAACCCAGGTCCCGAATACGAGCGCACCCGGCACAATGTCGGTTTTCTGGTCGCCGACGTGCTCGCTGAGCGCGTCGGCGGCCGTTTTGGTGTGCACAAGAAATCCGGCGCGGACCTACTCCAGGCCCGGCTGGACGGCCGCCAGGTATTGATCGCCAAGCCGCGGTCGTTCATGAACCTGTCCGGGCGGGCGGTGGCGGCGCTGGCCAGGTTCTTCTCCGTGTCGCCGACCGAGGTGCTCGTCGTGCACGACGAACTCGACCTTCCGTTCGGCGCGATCCGGCTCAAGCGCGGCGGCGGCGAGGGCGGCCACAACGGGCTCCGCTCCGTCTCCAGCGCCTTGACCACCAAGGATTACCTGCGCACCCGCATCGGCATCGGCCGTCCGCCGGGGCGGCAGGATCCGGCCGACTACGTGCTGAAGCCATTTTCGGCGCCGGAACGCAAAGAGGTCCCGGTGATCGTCGAGCAGGCCGCCGACGCGGTGGAGCTGCTGCTTCGGGTCGGTCTGGAGACCGCGCAGAACCAGCTCCACTGAGCCCGCGCCGCAACGCTCAGCGCGCAGTTCGCGGATCGTTCATTCCACGTGGATGGCGGTGGCTGCGCGGCGCAGTTTGCCCGACGAGGTCTTCGGCAGCGCGCCAGGACCCAGCACCGCCACGGTGCGCGGCCGAACGCCCACCTCGGAGAACACCTCGTGCACGATCTCGTGCTCGATTCGTTTGACCTCGTCGGGGTTCTGATGGCTGTTGCTCTCCACCACCACGGCAAAGCTCTCCCGCTTCTGGCCCGCGTTGAGGCGTACCGCGACCGCGTTGCCGGGGCGAACACCGGTCACCCTGGTCGCGGCGCGTTCGATGTCGGTGGGATAGATGTTGCGGCCGCCCATGATGATGACGTCCTTGATCCGGCCGCACACCACAATCAAGCCCTCCTCGGTGAAGTAGCCGATGTCGCCGGTGTCCAACCAGCCGTCGGCATCCTGGGCGGGACGGAATCCGTCCATCGTCACGTAGCCGGATGTGACCGCCGGGCCGCGCAATTCGATGACACCCACCGAGCGGATCGGCAGCGGCTGACGCTCGCTGTCGACGATCCGGCCTTCCAGATTGTCGACCAGGTAGCCCAGGGTCGCCAGCCTGCGGACGTTGCCGGTGTGCCCGTGCCCGTGCTGGTCCGGGACCGGCACCGCCTTGCCGATCGCTTCGAGTAGATCGGCGTCGATCACGTCCACCACTTGGCCGAGGCCGGGGTCGGGGACCGAGACGGCGAGAGTGGTCTCCGCCATGCCGTAGACCGGGGTGAGCGCCGTCGGGTTGAGCCCGAACCGTCTTCCGGCCGTGGCCAGCGCGTCCATGGTGTCCGGGTCGACCGGTTCCGCGCCGTTCCACATGTAACGCACGCTGCTGAGGTCCAATGCGTCGTCGTCGGCCTGTCGTAGCCGTCGGGCCAATAATGAGTACGCGAAATTCGGTGCCGCGGTGACGGTGCCGCGGTATTTGTCGATCAGCTCGGCCCACAGCAGCGGGCGGGTCAGGAAGTCCAGCGGCGTCACGCAGACCACTTCCGCGCCGAATTGCATGGGGACGGTGAGGAATCCGACCATGCCCATGTCGTGGAACAGCGGAAGCCAGCTGATCATTACGTCGTCGTCGAGCTGGAACTTCACCCGGTCGAACATGGCATAGGCGTTGACGAAGAAGTTTTCGTGCGTGATCCGCACTGCCTTAGGCGAGCCGGTCGAGCCGGAGGTCAACTGCTGCAACGCGATATCGTCCTCGCCGGTGGGCACCGGGTCGATGTCGGGACCGTCGGGCAACTGGTCGATGAGCACCACGGTGATGCCGCGTTCGCGCAACAGCGGCTCGGCCGCCTCGAACGGCGCGCCGAGGACGACAGCGCGCGCCTTGATCATGGTCAGCACCGTCTCGGTGTCACGAGCCCAGAGTGCGAGATCGGTGCGCGGGGTCGGTTGATGCAGCATGGTGATCGACGCGCCGCGCATCCAGATGGCCTGGCAGGCCGGGGCGATATCGACCGGCATCCCGGCCAGCACGCCGACCGCGTCGCCGTGGCCGATTCCCGCCGCGGCCAAGCCGCCCGCCATACGGCGGGCGATCCGGTGAATCTCCGCCCAGGTGCGGCGCAGCGGGGCGGCCGGCTCGCCGGTCACCAGGCCGCGCTCGGAGGTCTGCGCCGTGGCGTACATCTCGTCGGTGAACCTGCTCAAAACCTCAACTCCTCATCACCCGCCGTCGGCCGAGACCCGGCCTCCACCAACTATCCCGCGATCGCCGCGCTGCGTTAACCCCTCTTCTGAAGACCCCAGGTCAGGACCGTATCGCCGGGCGCGCGAAGGTGGCCGCGTAGCGGTCGACATAGCACCGGCCGGACTGTGTGGCCAGTTCGCGCATCAGCTCGTCGGTGGCGGTGCGCACCGCATCGCGCTGTGCGACGGGCGGGTAGTGGCGCGGCGCGCCGAAGTCGATGCGCACCTTGCCGAAGCGCAGCAGGCGGGTGTGGCGCGGATTCACCAGGTCGGTGCCCGAGAGGGTCGCCGGAACGACGGGCGCCCCGGTCGTCATCGCCACCCGCAGGGCGCCGGTGCGACCGCGATAGATCCGCCCATCCGGTGAGCGGGTGCCCTCGGGATGGATGGCCCAAACGCCGTCCGCCTCCAGGATGCGGGTGGCCGCGGCCAGGGCGTCCGCGGCCGCGCTACCGCCGGTGCGGTCGACCGGAACCTGTCCGGAGACCGAGTAGAACCACCGGTTGAATCTGCCACGCACGCCGCGCCCCGTGAAGTACTCCTGTTTGGCCAGGAACGTCACGCGTCGTGGCAGAACCAGCGCGAGGTAGAGCGAGTCGATCACCGCCAAGTGATTCGCTGCGATGATCACTGGTCCGGTCCGCGGAACGTTGTCCAGCCCTTTGACGTCGGGTCTCCCGAGTAGCCGCAGCAGCGGGCCGAGCAACACGTACTTGAACAGTCGATACCACACGAGGACCTCCAGAAGCCGAGTTGTAGACACTGTCTACCGCGAATAGTAGACAGTGTCTACACACCACGTGTAGGCCGCCCAACGACTGCCGGAGACAATGCCTGCATGGTCGAGAACGAGCCGTTGCGAGATCGCCTGGTCGGCGCGGGGGTCGACCTCCTCGAGGAGGTCGGCGCGGCGCAGCTGGGGCTTCGCGCCATCACCCGAGCCGCGGGAGTGTCCCACGGGGCACCACGAAGGTACTTTCCGACCCATCGTGCACTGTTGGCCGCGATCGCGGCGCGTGGGCTCGCCGACCTCGTGGACCGGTTCGCGGACGTGGACGCCGATTCGGCGCGCGAACGTCTCGCGCGCATGAGCGCCGAGTACATCGAGTTCGCCGCGCGGCGGCCGGAGATGTTCACTCTGATGTTCCGGCACGATCTGCTCGAAGGCTCCGGCGAGAATCTTCGGTCGCTCACCCTGCCGCTGTTCGCGTTGTTCGCCGACTTGGTGGGTGCGGCAGCGACGCCGGGGACGATCGATCCGCGCGAGCGCGCGATGGCCCTGTGGACCAACCTGCACGGTATCGCCGCCTTGCAGGCCAACCGCAGCCTGCGCCTGGTCGGCCCGGGTGCCGACGTCGCGGCACTGGTGGCCAGGGCACTGGACGCGCATCTGGCCTGAAAAGGGCTACTCGCCGGCGCTTTCCGGGCGTACCGGAGGGCCCTGGAGCGCCGCGACCGCGGCGACGAACCGGTCCAGTTCGTCGAAACTGACGAAACAGTGCGGAGAGGCGCGGACCACCGATGCCAGGCCCCGGCTCGTCATGTCGAGCAGCGTCGAACGGGCGTGGCTGACCGTGACCGTGATGTCCTGCGTCAGCAGCTGGTCGCGCACCTGGGTGGGTTCGATGCCCTCGACGGTGAACGACACGATGCCGCTGTGCCGGATGCCGATGTCGTGCACCGTCACGCCGGGGATCTCCGGCAGTGCCTTGCGCAGGTGCTCGGCGCGTGCCGCGATCGCGGCGTACACGTTGTCCGGCCCCAGGTCGAGCAGATATCGCACCGCGGCGCCCAAACCGAGCCGCCCTGCGACGTCGCACTCCCAGAATTCGAAACGGCTGGCATCCGGCGCCAGACGGTAGTCGTCCGGGCCGGTCCACTCCGCGCCGTGTAGGTCGAGTCGCTCGGGCTCCATGGACTGTGCCAACTCCGGCCGCAGGTACAGGAATCCGGTTCCGCGGGGGCCGCGCAGCCACTTGCGACCGGTGGCAGACAGCGCGTCGACGCCGAGCTCGGCCACATCCAATGGCAGCTGCCCAGCGGACTGGCAGGCGTCCAGCAGCACGAGTGCGCCGACCGAGTGCGCGATTCTCGTCGCCTCGGCCGCCGGGTTCACCAGGCCGCCGTTGGTCGGCACGTGCAGTACCGAGACCAGTTTGACCCGTTCGTCGACCAGCGCGGCAAGCGCGTCGAGGTCGATCTGCCCGCTTCCGTCACTCGGAATCTTCTGCACCGTCGCACCGGTGGCGCGGGCGCGCTGTAGGGCGGCGATGGCATTGCTCGCGTAATCGGCCTCGGAGACCAGGATGCGATCGCCGGCCGCCAGCGGAACCGAGTAGAAGAAATCCGCCCAGGAGCGGGTGGCGCTGTCGCTGAGCGCGATGCTCGTCGGCGCGGCGTTGATCAGCGTGCCGATCGAGGTCTTCACCGCGGCGAGATCCTCGAGCCTCTCGTTAGCGGCGCGGTAGCCACCGATCTCCGCCTCACGCAGCAGGTGACCGATGACGGTATCGGTGACGACCTGCGGCGGCAGCGAGGATCCGGCGCTGTCGAGAAACACCGGACCGAGGTCGGATCCGGACGCGCATCCGGGAGTGTCGGCTCGTACACGATCGTCATCCAGCATGCCGCCGACCCTATCCGGTGTGAAGTTCGGCTTCTCGTCGATTTCTTGTCAGTTGCCGTGGCTACCCTGGATGGATCGCCGCGCTCGGAATCCGGCATCGGAGTGGAATAGGACCGAGTGGAATAGGACCGAGCGGTATGGGGATAACCGAATAGCAGCGGACTCGAATCCCTTGCAACTCGGAACGCAGTGGAGGTTGGCATGGCGGTCACGCTCGATACACCTGA
This sequence comes from Nocardia sp. NPDC023852, assembly GCF_040639505.1. Taxonomy (NCBI): domain Bacteria; kingdom Bacillati; phylum Actinomycetota; class Actinomycetes; order Mycobacteriales; family Nocardiaceae; genus Nocardia; species Nocardia sp. NPDC023852. Next base: position 11,727 of record NZ_JBFAAB010000038.1, on the reverse strand, counting down.
GTCGGCTCATTGTGCGCCAGAGCAGGGAGAACTGTCTTCTCGCGCGGCGGCGGAGGCCTACGTCGGCGGCGTCTGCTTCAAGCTCGGACCACCGAGTCTGATCGGTGCCGAACTCGAGTGGCTCACCGTGCAGGGTGAGTGTTCGGCGTCAGGCCCCGCGTCCGCCCCGCGTCCGCCGCTGACCGCCCTGGCGGATGCCCTTGGACCGTACGCACCGCGGTCCATCGCCCCCGATTCTCCGGCGCTCGCACTACCGGGGGGCAGCCGGGTCAGCCTGGAACCCGGTGGTCAGATAGAACTCTCCAGCGCTCCTTACACTGATGCCGCGCGGCTGTGCGACCGACTGCGCGACGATGCCCGCCTGTTGCGGAAACTCCTCGAAACCCGGTCCATCCGTACCGTTTCCCTTGCCGCCGACGCGGACCGCCGGCCCAAACGAATCCTGCGGCTGCCGCGCTACCGCGCCATGGAGCATGCCTTCGGTGGCGTCGGCCCGTTCGGCAAGTTGATGATGTGCAATACCGCCGCCGTACAGGTCAGCGTCGACGCGGGCGCCGACCACGCGGAGGTGACCGCGCGGTGGACCGCACTGTATGCCTTCGGTCCGGCTTTGCTGGCCGCCTTCGCCTGCTCGCCTGACCTGCGCGGAGCCCCGGCCGGCGCCTGGGCTTCGCAGCGCATGCGAGCATGGCTGCGGCTGGATAACGCGCGCACCCGCCCGCCCGTGATGGACTGGACCGATCCGGTGGCCGGGTACAGCAAATGGGCGCTGGACGTCCCGCTGCTGTGCGTGCGAAGTCCTGGCGGAGAGGGGGACGGTCGCGATACCGGGTGGTCTGCTCCGCCGGGCGCGACGTTCGGCGACTGGCTATCGGGCGCTCTGGACGACGAGGTGGGGCGCCGCCCCGACGTCAGCGACCTGGACTACCACCTGACCACGATGTTCCCGCCGGTGCGCGCATCGGGGCATCTGGAGGTTCGCTACGTCGATGCCCAGCCGGGCGACACCTGGACTACGCCGGTCCAGGTGATCGAAGCGCTCATGTCGAGCCCGTCCGTGGTCGCCGAGGCGACATCGGTCGCCGCGCCGCTCGCGGGCCACTGGCTCGACGCCGCCCGCTATGGCCTGGCCGACCAGGACATCCGGTCCGCCGCGGTCGACCTCCTGCGGCTCGCCGCGGCCCACGCGGCCACCGCGGCGGGCGCCACGGAGATCGAATCCGCCGCCGAACGATGTCGCAGCGGCCGCACCCCGACCGACGACCGCACCGGGAACGGCGCAGGGCCGGACCGACCGGGGGCCGGCACGTGACGGCGTACCTGTCGCGCATCGACGACCGCGGGTCGGTCGACTCGGCCGGCGAGGGCCGAATCGTCGCGCCCGGCCGACTCGTTCCCGACCGTGACGACGCCGATCAGAACCGATCCCGGAGATATTTCTCGTGACCACTCAGTACCCTGCGCCGACCGACAGTTCCGGCTCCGAACAGCTACGGGACCGGATCGCCGACGTACTCACCCGCGCGCGACAGCGCACCCTGACTCTCACCGGCTGCATCGACGAAGCCGAGCTGGTGGCCCAGCATTCGCGCCTGATGAGCCCGCTGGTCTGGGATCTCGCGCACATCGGCAACCAGGAAGAACTGTGGCTCGTCCGCGACGTCGGCAGCCGCGAACCCGTGCGCGCCGACCTCGACGAACTCTACGACGCCTTCAAACACGCCCGTGCGAACCGTCCCCAGCTGCCCCTGCTCGATCCCACCCAGGCCCGCGACTACGCCGCCGTGGTACGTGAGAAGGTATGGGATGTGCTGGAGTGCAGCGAGTTACAGGGCCGACCGCTGATCGACGGCGGTTTCGCGTTCGGAATGATCGCCCAGCACGAGCAGCAGCACGACGAGACCATGCTGGCCACCCATCAGCTGCGCACCGGTGCCGCCGTGCTCTCCGGAGCGGCCGTGCCGACCGCATCGGTTCCGGCCGCCGGCGAAATCGTGATTCCTGCAGGCGAATTCACCATGGGTACCTCGACCGACGCGTGGGCGCTCGACAATGAGCGCCCCGCCCACCGGGTGTCGGTGCCCGGCTTCGCGATCGATGCAGCGCCCGTGACCAACGAGCAGTACCTGGCCTTTGTAGACGACGGTGGCTACGACCGTCCCGAATTGTGGTCCGTGCGTGGCTGGGCGCACCGCACGGAAGCGGGTCTGGTCGCGCCACAGTTCTGGGAACGCGACCCGGCTGGGCATTGGTGGCGCCGGGTCTTCGGGGTGATGGCCCCGCTGCGCCCGCACCAGCCGGTGGTGCATGTGTGCTGGTTCGAGGCCGAGGCGTACGCGAACTGGGCGGGCAAGCGACTACCCACGGAAGCCGAATGGGAAAAGGCAGCCAGGTTCGACCCGGCGACGGGCGCGTCCCGTCGATTCCCCTGGGGAGATACCGATCCCGAGGTCCGTACCGCTAATCTCGGTCAACGCCATCTGGAACCCGCTGAGGTCGGCGCCTATCCGGCGGGTGCGTCACCGGCAGGAGTGCACCAGTTGATCGGCGACGTCTGGGAGTGGACCGCTTCGAGCTTCGAGCCCTACCCGGGTTTCCGCGCCTTCCCGTACAAGGAGTACTCCGAGGTCTTCTTCGGCGGTGACTATCGCGTCCTGCGGGGCGGTTCTTTCGGCACCGACCCGGTCGCCTGCCGCGGCACTTTCCGCAACTGGGACCACCCGATCCGCCGCCAGATCTTCGCCGGTTTTCGCTTGGCGCGGGATCTGCGACCGGGGGAAGCCGAGTGAGCGACGCCCGTCCAAGTGAGGTGCGGAACTGGGGACCGTGCGCCGTGGCAATCCGTCCGGGGACGAGGGCGGGTGCCGATGTGTAGACATCTGGGCTACATCGGCCCGCCGGTCCGGGTCGGCGACATGCTGACCCTCGGATCGCATTCCTTACGCAACCAGGCATGGGCTCCCCGAGACATGCGCCGCGGCGGCACCATCAACGCCGACGGTTTCGGTGTCGCGTGGTGGCGCGAGACCGAGGACGACTCGGTCACCGTCAGCCGCTACCGCAATGCCGCGCCGATCTGGACAGATCCAGCCGTGGACGAGGTGCTACCACAACTGGAATCCTGGGCGGTACTCGGCGCGGTGCGTTCGGCGACCGTCGGGATGCCGGTCGAGCGGTCCGCGTGCGCACCGCTCACCCTCGGGCGCTGGGCATTCAGCCACAACGGCGTGGTGCCGGACTGGCGCGGCACGCTGACCGCGGTGGCCGCGGAGTTCGCGCACACCGCCGTCGAACTCGGCGCGGAGGCACTGTTCGCCCCGAATCGGCTGCTGGAGGCAGAATCCGCCACCGACACCGCCACGCTCTGGGTGATCCTGTGCGACCTGCTGGCGACCGGATCGCCGGACGGTGCGTGGGCGGCCGCCCCGGCGGCACTGAAGCTGCTCGTCGGTGCGGTGCTTGACCGAGTACCGGACGCGCGTCTGAATTTCCTGCTGTCCGACGGTGCGCAGCTGTGGGCGACCACCTGCGACCACTCGTTGTCCGCGCTGGTCACCGACACTTTCGCGATTCTGTCCTCCGAACCGTTCGACGACGACCCCCGATGGCAGTCGGTCCCGGACCGCAGCCTGGTCACCGCCAGGCCCGGCGCGCTATCCGTCGACGCTCTCCTCTGACACCGAAAGGCCCGTGCCATGACCGCACCGACGCTGGATATCCATCTATCCGACGACGACCTGACCGCGGCGTTGCGCTCGGACGCCCGACTGGGCCTCACCGCGAACCCGAAGTGGCTGCCGCCCAAATGGTTCTACGACGCCAGGGGCAGTGAGCTGTTCGAGCGGATCACCGAACTGCCCGAGTACTACCCGACACGCACCGAGCGCGCGCTGCTGGAGCGAGTGGTCGGCGAGATCGCGCGTGCTGCGCAGGCCGAAGTGCTGGTCGAGCTCGGCGCCGGTTCGGCGGCCAAGACCAGGCTGCTGCTCACTGCGCTGACCACCCATGCCCCACTGAAAACCTATGTTCCGCAGGATGTTTCGGCGGCTGCACTGCGCGCGGCGGCGGATGCCGTCGCGGCCGAGTTCCCCGGGTTGGCCGTGCACGGTGTGGTCAGCGATTTCACCGACACCCTGCACAACCTGCCACGCGGAGGCCGCAGGATGATCGCTTTCCTCGGCGGCACCATCGGCAATCTGGTCCCCGACGAGCGGGCCGAATTCCTGACTAGCATCCGCGACGTGCTGGAGCCGGGCGAGCAGTTGCTGCTCGGCGCGGGCCTGGTCATCGACCCAGCAGTGCTCGTCCCCGCCTACGACGACGCGGCGGGAATCACCGCCGAGTTCAACCGCAACGTGCTGCATGTGCTGAACTCCCGGCTCGACGCCGACTTCGCCCCGGAGAAGTTTCGGCACATCGCGATCTGGGACTCGGCGCACGAGTGGATCGAGATGCGCCTCGAGGCCACCGAGGATATGACGGTCACGGTCCGCGCCCTCGATCTCACCGTGCGGTTTGCCCGCGGCGAGCAGATGCGCACCGAGATCTCGGCGAAGTTCCTGATCGAGGGCCTGAGCGCCGAACTGACGATTGCCGGTTTCGGCACCGAACACGTGTGGACCGACCCGGACGATCGCTTCGCGCTGGTGCTCGCCAGACGGCGCTGACGGGGCACGTTCTCCACCGGGTCCGGGCTGGCGTCGCGCGTTACCACGACGGTGAGCCGCCGCCGACCACCGCCGCCAGCCATTCGATCAGCGGTCGCGTCGTCTCCCACGCGGCGCGAACCTCCTCGGCGGCGCGCGGCGTGTCCAGCCAGGCCGGTGCGCCGAATTCCTTGCCGCACGTGAGGGATTTGTGCCGCAGCAGGTCGATGCGCGGATGGTCGGCGCCGTAGCCCTTCGGTGTGGTCTTCAGCTTCTCGCCGCCGACGGTGAAGCCCGCCTTGGTGAGTTTCGCGAGAATCGCCGCGAGCTCGGGCCCCCGGACATCGTCGTCGATGGTTGCCCGCAACAGCGCGATCTGGGCGGGGGAGCCCTGGTAGAAACCGCCGCCGACGGACAGCCCGGCGGCGCCGATCTGGACGTACCAGCCGACGTTCTGCGCGGCGCCGACCACCGCGCCTTGGGCGGTCTTGTAGGGCGACTTGTCCTTGGAAAATCTGACGTCGCGGTACGGGCGGAAGATCTTCCCCGCCCCGAAATCCGACTCCAGCTCGGCGATCAGCGCGGTCATCGGCTCCTTCACCGCTCGCGCGTAGGTGTCCTTGTGCGCGATCCAGAATGCCTTCGAGTTGTCGGCCTCGAGGTCCTCGTAGAAGTCCAGGCTCGCCAGTGGAAAGCCCGCGAATCCGGTCATGACCGGACCCTTACCGCGCTGGTGGCAGTCAGTGGGAATCCACCGAATCGACGCATACCGAGAATCTACGTTGTCAAATCTCCGGAGAACACCACGAAGCCGACGATGAAGCCGATCACCGTGCCGATGGCCGCCGCGATGGCCGCCCATTTGCCGAGCGATTCGCCCTTGTTGTGCCCGACCACGCCGAGGACGATCCCGGCAGGCCCGAACAGGATCGGGCAGAACAGCACCGCGATCGCCGCGCAGGCGAATCCGATGATCGAGTACACCTGGCTGCCTGGCTGCCGCGGCGGCTCGCCGTACGGCTGATACTCCTGCTGAGGATAGGACGGATAGCCGCCGCCGTACTGCGGATTTTGCGGTCCGGCGGTCGGCGGATAGTTGTATACGCCGCCCTCGGGGTACGGCGGTTGACCGCTGGGCGGGTACTGCTGCTGGGCCTCCGAAGGGGGCTGTCCGCCCGAAGGGTACTGCGGCTCACCACCAGACCCGTACTGCGCGTGGTCGTCGGGTGCGAATGGCCGGGTCGATTCGCCAGGCGGCATCTGCGGTGCCGAGCCGCCCGACGCGGCGGCGCCCCACGGCTGACCGGGTGCGGCGGGTTCCGCGCCCCACGACTGCTGACCGCCGGGGCTGTCGGCTCCCCATGCTCGAGGTTCGGCCGGCTGCCCGCTCGGCTCCGCGCCCCACTGCCCACCCAGCGGTCCCGCTGGTGGAGTGTCGGTGGGTTGCCACCATTGCTCGACTGGCTGGCCCGACGCGGAATCGGGTGCTTGCTCAGCGGGTGGCGGCGCGTCGGATTCGTCGCCGGGAGCGGCCGACGCGTCCTCGGAGGTAGGCGGCGCGGACTCCTCGCCGGGTGCGTCCCGGGCGTTCTTCGACAGCGATGATGACGCGGCCTCCTGCCCCGGCGCGTTGTCCTTGGGTTCCGGATCCTTCGGCGTGCTCATCGCACCCTCCTCGTATCGTCCCGGTCACGCCACCTATGCGTACCACGGCGAATCTTCGCCATCGCCGATTGCGGCAGCGTGGCGCGCGTCGGGTCTCAGAGATCCTCGTCGTTTACGATCTCGATAGCGGCCACCTCGGCGGGCCGGTCGTCCTGCTCGGCGGCTTCGGCGCGTTGCCCGCGCCGCGTCCACTCTTGATCGAGCTCGTCTCCGATGCCGAGCCTGCCGTCGTCGTCGTTCTCGCGATAGGGGATGAGCAGGTCGTCGGGCGGATCCTCGACGTTGCGCTCGTACGCGCGGATCTCGTCCTCCTGGTCGTCGTCCCCCATGTTGGTATCCAACGGGTCACGGTCCATACCGTCAGTATCCCCACCTATCGCAGGGACTAACGGGTGCAGATCGCAAACAACCGCAACACTTCCAACGCCACAGCTGATCTGGTGCGGACATGGGTAACTCACCGGGTACGCCCAGAACCTGCGCGGTATCCAACGCAGAACCTGAACGCAAACCCCGTCTCACCCGACCAGTACGGCCTGAATACTCGGAGAGGCGGTCACGCGTTGCCGTTGAAAAGGCCGGTAACCGAGCCGTTCTCGAAGACCTCACGGATGGTGCGGGCCAGCAGGGGCGCGATGGAGAGCACGGTCAGCTGCGGGAACTTCTTCTCCTCGCTGATCGGCAGGGTGTTGGTCACCACGACCTCTTTGGCGCCGCAGGCGGTGAGGCGCTCGGCGGCGGGCGGGCTCAGCACGCCGTGAGTCGCGGCGATCACCACGTCACCGGCGCCTGCCTCCTTCAGCACGTTGACCGCGCCTGCGATGGTGCCACCGGTGTCGATCATGTCGTCGATCAAAATACAGGTGCGTCCCTCGACTTCACCCACCACGCGGTTGGACTTCACCTGGTTCGGCACCAGCGGGTCGCGCGTCTTGTGGATGAACGCCAGCGGCGAGCCACCCAGCGAGTCGGCCCACTTCTCGGCGACGCGCACGCGTCCCGAGTCGGGGGACACGACGGTGATGTGCTCCAGGCTGTAGTTGCTGCGAACGTACTCCGCCAGCTGCAGCTGAGCGTGCATGTGATCCACCGGGCCGTCGAAGAAGCCCTGGATCTGATCGGTGTGCAGGTCGACGGTGATGATCCGATCCACGCCCGCGGTCTTCAGCAGGTCGGCGACCAGGCGGGCCGAGATCGGTTCGCGGCCGCGGTGCTTCTTGTCCTGGCGGGCGTACGGGTAGAAGGGCAGTACCGCGGTGATCCGCTTGGCCGAGCCGCGCTTGAGCGCGTCGATCATGATGAGCTGCTCCATCAGCCACTGGTTCAGCGGCGCGGGGAAGCTCTGCAGGAGGAAGGCGTCGGATCCGCGCACCGACTCCTCGAACCGGACGAAGATCTCGCCATTAGCGAAGTCGCGGGCGGTCTGCGGCGTGACGTGCACGTCGAGTTCCTTGGCGACCTGCTCGGCCAGCTCAGGATGGGCGCGTCCCGAGAAGAGCATGAGGTTCTTCTGGTTGTCGATCCATGACGCGGTCACTGCTGTTTGCCATCCTTTTGCTCGATTGCCTGACCCGACATCTCCTTGGCAGCGATGGCTTCCGCCGCCGCGAGCGCCGCGTCCGTCCCTGGACGGTGTTGCTGCACCCAGCCCTCGATGTTCTTCTGCGGTCCACCGGACACCGCGAGAGCCCCGGGCGGAACACTTCTGCGCAGTACAGTACCCGCCGCCGTATACGCGCCGTCACCCACCGTCACCGGCGCGACGAACATAGTGTCGCTGCCGGTGCGCACGTGCGAGCCAACTGTCGTGTGGTGCTTGGCCACACCGTCGTAATTGACGAAAACGCTGGAAGCGCCGATGTTGCTGTGCTCACCGATGGTGGCATCGCCGACGTAGGTCAGGTGCGGCACCTTGGAATGCGCGCCGATCGAGGCGTTCTTCGTCTCCACGAAGGCGCCCAGCTTGCCCGAATCGCCGACCACGGTGCCGGGACGCAGATAGCTGAACGGGCCGATACTGGCGTGCGGCCCGACGGTCGCGCCCTCACCGTGGGTGCGGACCACTGTGGCGCCGTTGCCCACGATGACGTCTGTGAGTGTGCTGTCCGGGCCCACCTCGGCGTCCTCGCCGATCACGGTGGTGCCGAGCAGCTGTACGCCGGGGCGCAGCACCGCGTCCCTCCCGATCCGCACGCTGGCATCCACCCAGGTGGAGGCCGGGTCCATGATGGTGACGCCGGCGCGCATGTGCCGTTCCAGGATGTAGCGGTTGAGCCTGCTCGCCGCCGAGGCCAGCTGCACCCGGTCGTTGACGCCGGTGACCTTGGCCGCGTCGAGCAGGCGGGCCCCGTGCACGGGGTGGCCTGCCTCATGTGCCAGTCGCAGCACGTCCGTCAGATACAGCTCGTGCTGGGCGTTGGCGGTGGAGAGCCTGCTGATCATGGTCCGCAGGATCGCGGCGTCGAACGCGTAGACGCCGGAATTCACCTCGGGGATCGCGGCCTGCTTCGGAGAGGCGTCGGCATGCTCGACGATCTCGACCAGCTGTCCGTTCGCGTCGCGCACAATGCGGCCGTACCCGTTCGGGTCGTCGGGCACGAAGGTCAGCACGGTGACCGCCGAGCGTTCGGCGTAGCTACGGTGCTCGTCGAGCAGAGCCGCGAGCGTGTGCCCGTCCAGCAGCGGCACGTCGGCGGAGGTGACCAGGACGTCGCCGGTGAAACCGACGGGCAGCGCGGCCAGTGCGCACTGCACCGCGTGCCCCGTGCCGAGCTGCTCCTCCTGAATGGCAGTCGTGATACCCCGGCCCAGGTCGTCGGCTATCGCGGACACCGCCGCACCGACCTGTTCACGGTCGTGCCCCACCACGGTGATGAGGTAACCGGGGGCGATCTCGTTCGCCGCATGCAACGCGTGCGCGAGCATGCTCCGACCGGCCAGCGAATGCAGCACCTTGGGGGTCTTCGACCGCATTCGTGTCCCGGCACCGGCTGCGAGAACGACGACGGCGGTCTGCTGTGGCATGGATCTCCCTCGGCTGCCTGTCCTCGTGCGGGGCTATCGTCGTGCATGGTCAGCGATGTGCGGGCCAACGCAAATCATCGTGCTCTCGAGCTCCGCCGCCAGGACTCGAACCTGAACTATCTGAACCAAAATCAGAGGTGCTGCCATTACACCACGGCGGATTGCCACATCGGCGGTTCGGGAAACCCCCGCCGCTGTGCCACGGCACGGGAAAGATCCTCGCATACTCGCCCGCTTCCCCGCGAATGCTCCCCCGCTCCCCCGCCTCTCCGGGTCTTCAGGCCGTACCAGTCGGGTGGCGTGAGATTTGCGTTCAGGTCCTGCGTTGGGTGCGGCCCGCCTCTCCGGGTCTTCAGGCCGTACCAGTCGGGTGGCGCGAGATTTGCGTTCAGGTCCTGCGTTGGGTGGTGCTCGGGTTCTGGGCGTACCCGGCGAGTTACCCATGTACGTGCGAGATCGGGTGTCGCGTCGGGATCATCTGCGCACACCTTCGGGGTTGGTGATCTCGGGTCTCGTCGTTCGGACCAGACGCGTGTAGAGGTGCCCCTGCCGTCCCTGCGGTCACCGGGATCCGCGGTGGGCTCGGGATCCGCCACGTTGCCAAGCGGGTGGCAGCGGCTGTGGAGCAGTTGTTGCCGGACGGTAATGTCGTCCGTGCGGGAGGGCGGCCAGGTACACCGCGAGCCTCCCGAACGCGACGGCTGATTTCGCACGAACATGGGCAACTCGCCGGGGACACCCAACATCCAGCCGGGCACGTGACAGTGGGTCCGGCGCGAAACCGTCGAGGCACCCACGACCGGCGAAAAACTCGGAGAGGCGGAACAGTGTGTCCCGACCGCGGATGACGGGTACCCAGCGGCGCCAGCAGTTGATCGAGATCGGCCGCGCGCTGTTCGCCGAGCGTGGATACGACGCGACCTCGATCGAGGAGATCGCCCAGCGTGCCCAGGTCTCGAAGCCTGTGGTGTACGAACACTTCGGCGGCAAAGAGGGGCTGTACGCGGTCGTCGTCGATCGCGAGATGTCGATGCTGCTCGACATGATCACGTCCTCGCTGACGCAGAATCGGTCCCGGATTCGGCTGGAACAGGTCGCGCTCGCGCTGCTGACCTATATCGAAGAACGGACCGATGGGTTTCGAATTCTGGTGCGTGATCAACCCGCCGCCGCTGCCGAAGGCCGGTATTCCAGTCTCCTGAACGAGGCGACCAACCAGGTGGCGCACATACTGGCGGGCGATTTCGAACGCCGCGGTTTCGACACCAGCCTGTCCACGCTCTATGCGCAGGCACTGGTCGGTCAGGTCGCCACCGCCGCCACCTGGTGGCTCGACGAGCGCACACCGTCGAAAGAGGTTGTCGCGGCACATCTGGTGAACCTCTGCTGGAACGGACTCAGCCATCTGGAAGCCCATCCGCGACTCAGCTCGGAATGGCGCGCGTCGCCGGGGAGCGACTCGAATGTTAACCAGCAAATTGCTCGGTAGGTCTGATTGAATGCTCGAATTCGCTGCCGGGCGGGCGCCTGATGGTACGGTTCACCCATCCTCTGGGTGCTGTTCGAGCGGTAAGTCGGTCTACTTCGGGATGTCGGTCTACTTCAGGATGGCTGGTTTTGGGATGACAGGCGGATCTGATGGCTAGGCAAGCGCGCGCGGAGATCACCCGCGATTCCGTCCTTGCTGGCGCTGCCGATGTCTTTCTGCGCTTGGGATATGCGAATGCGAGCCTGAGCGAGATCATCGCGCAGTCCAACGTAACCAAGGGCGCCTTGTACTTTCACTTCGGCTCGAAGGAAGAGCTGGCGCGCGCCGTGGTCGACCAGGGCAACGAGCGACTGATCAGCTCGTGTCAGGGATTCTTCGATCCCAGAGTGCCCGCACTGGAAGCGTGCATCGGCATCACCTACGTCGTCGCGGACCTATCGATGAACGACCCGATGGTCGGCGCCATGCTGAAGCTGACCCACCAGATCGGCGACTATCGCGGCGCGCAGGGCGACAACATCGCCAAAACGTGGGGCGACACCTACCGGCTGCTCTCCGAGCGGGCCATCGCCCAGGGCGATCTGGAGTCCCACCTCGACCCTGAGGTCATCGGCCTACTGCTGCAAGAGGTGACCGCGGGCGTGCACATCACCGCAGTCGGCACCGAGACCATCGACCAGATGGCGATCAGGATGGAACGCGCCTGGTTCTTCCTGCTGCCGTCGCTCGTCCCCGCGGAGAAGCTGTCGTACTTCCGCGAGTTCGCCGCCCGCAGGCTCCGCCGCTACGTGCCGTAATTTTTGCCGCGCGGGCGCGGCGGGTTCGCGGCCCCCTTGTGGCTCGCGTCCGTAGCAGAGGTACATAGAGCCCCCGTAAGTCGATCATCCCCGGCTAGCTGTTGTG
>NZ_JBFAAB010000037.1:0-42571 GCF_040639505.1 Nocardia sp. NPDC023852 | reverse complement strand
AGCGGCGACAGATCCTCGTCATCGGAAGCTTCTGTCATGTCCACAGACTCCCCTGTGGCAGCAACTCGGCTGGCGCGCTCGCGTCCACCGCTGGGACGGTTGCTACTTCGATCACATGCGCTGCGATCGATGATCTGCACTTGTTGATGCTGATCACTCGGCTACCGGCCGGGGCAGCACGCAAGATCATTCGCGTATCACGATGCTGCAGCCCGGCTCGAATACAACCGATTAGGCCTAACCCGGCAGTCCCCACGACGGAGATGAGAACAAACCACAGCGGACCCGACCACGGTAGGTGTATCCAGGAGGACATCATCATGCAGGGTAATCGTTTCCCGGCCACAGAATCTCTAGATCGGCAGGTCAGAGCGAAGGGCGGCCAAACGTAAACGCATTCGTTTCTACCGGGACCCCAATTAGCCGGAACGCCGTCAAGGCAACGTCTTTCACCGAATTTCTTGACGCAAGTCCGCCAGGCTCACAGGGGCCATCCGGTCACGGGCCGTCACAGGGATGAACGAGTTGACCCTGTAGCCGCTGCGTATGCGACCCTGTGAACGCGAGAACCGGCCGGATAGTGGCCGGCCGGTTCTCGTTCTGTGCAGGGGTTTTCAGGCTGCTTCCAGGCACCAGTACCCGCCGGGTTCGCTGTGGCGCAGCAGGTCCCGGGGTCGTCCGCTGGCCACCAGGATCTCGTCCACTTGGCCCCTCAACTCGGCGTCGACGGTCTCGCCCTCAGCGAACAGGGCCAGGGGCTCGACGGCGATCCGGGCGTCGGGGTCGACCCACAGGCACACATCCATGTACGGACGGCAGCCACCAGCGGCAAGGATCCGGTACGCGGTGCTGATGGCCTCCGCGCTGGCACCGAGGTTGTTCTCCAGCATCGCGTGATTCCAGGTCAGCTGGTCTTGGTGGGTGTCGATCAGCTCGGGCCAGTCGATCGGATGCTGGGTGCGCCCGAACTCCGGCCAAGGCCCTTCCGGCGGCTCGAGTTCCGCTCCGGCGATCACCCGTGCGAGCGGGCTCGGTACCTGCAGCAGATGCGGCGGCAGCAGCCAGGTCGCGCCGTGACCACACCCGTAGGCGCCTCCTTCGACAGTCCCCAGTGCGGTGCTGCGCAGTGCGTCGGCCAGCTCGGTGGCGGCCGGGGTGAAATCGTCGCGCAGCTCCCACTCGGCATCCGGATCGTGCAGCGCCAGCGCCCGCACATCCGCGTCGGTCACCTGGGCCATTTCGTTCTCCCAGTTCATTTCTTCTCTTCCTTTCATTCGGTGTCACCAGCGCCCGGTTGAGCGTTGGTGACTTCGGCGAGGTAGCGGTACAGGGTGGCGCGGAAGAACCGCACGAACTGGTCCGGACTCATCTCCGGGTACCCTTCGGCGTGGACCTCGCCAGGGGTGATGGTGTCCCGCCGTGCCGGGCGGTGCGGTGATGGCGGACCCGGCAGGCACCGCAGCAGAACCGGCGCGGTCTGCCGGTGCCGGGTTGGGTGATCGAGGTGCGGCAGCCGGGTGCTTGGCAGCGAGTTTCGTTACATGCCTTGGGGTGGATGGTGGCGAGGAGCTGGCGGCCGAGATGTTCGGTGTAGGACGGAGGCACCGCTTCGGCCATTTCTTTGTCTGTCGCCCAATCCATGCCCATCGCCTCTGCCCAGTGCTCACGTCCGCCCGCGTTGCCGTAGACCTGCACCACCGTGGACAGTCTGCGCTCACCACCTGGGCGCCAACCGGTCCAGTACTTCGGCTCGGTGAATCTGTCGTGCGCGCACGCAACGCCGCCCAGCGGGACATTCGATTCGAACAGCCGGTGCCGACGTAGCGGTCGGCCCAGGCCGGTGCCGCAGATCCGAACCGGCGCGATGAGTTGTTTCCGGGCGTCCTGCACGTTTTCGATGACGTACGGCAGCCCGGTCCGGATCAGCAGCTCTCGCGTGGCTGCGATGAGGTCGGGGTGGTTGTATTCACGCTTGAGCGCGCGGTTGACGGCTCCGAGATTCAGGTATCCCTGGCAGGGCGGCGATGCATGGATGGCGTCGAACCTCGAGCCGTGCTCGGCAACGAACTCCAGCGCGTCGGCGAGATGGAATTCGAACGGGTAGTTCGGTTGTGGCGCGATGTCGACTCCGACCACGTCGAACCCGGCTCGTTGATACCCGGTCGCGGCGCCGCCCGCGCAGCAGAACAGATCCAATAGCCGCGGACGACGGCCTGTCCGCCGTGCGGGTTCCGGGAGATCGAACCTCGGCGTCGTCATGACACTCCTTCGAGGGTGGTGCGGTTACGCATTTGCTGGAGGGGCTTTCTCGGTGTCTGGTTGGGTTTCGGCGAGGTAGCGGTACAGGGTGGCCCGCGATACCCCGAATGCTTCGGCGACTTGGTCGATGGGTTGGTCTTCGCGTAGTGCGGCACGTGCCATGGCGAGCTGGGTGGGGCTGAGTTTGCGGGGCCGGCCGGGCTGTTTGCCCTGAGCGGCAGCGACTTCACGCGCGTGAGCTGCCCTTTCCTGCATGAAAACTCGTTCCATGTGGGCGAACAGCGCCAGCATGGCCACGGCGATCTCGGCCATGCCGGAGGTATCGGTGGTGTCGATCGGCAGCGGATCCCGCAGCGTCTTCACCCCGATGCCCCGTTCCCTCAGCTCGTGCACGAGGTTGAGACACTCCCGCAGGTTGCGGCCGAGCCGGTCCAGGTTGGTCGCCACGATCGTGTCGCCGGGCCGGGCGTACTTCAGCATCTTCTTGAACTCGGGCCGGTCGACAGTGGCACCGGTTTTCTTGTCGGCGTAGATCCGGTCGGCCTCGATCCCGTACTCGCCGAGCGCGACGAGTTGGCGCTCCAGGTCCTGGTGGGTAGTCGAGACGCGGGCGTAGCCCAGGTCCATCAAGCGCCTTTCTGTTTCAGCCTGGCGCAGAATGCGTCGGCGATGTCGCGGGCGGGATCGGTGGCCCACGCTCGCACCAGTTCGGGAACCGGCATCAGGTCCGTGAGGTTGAGGCAGTTCTCGGTACGTGAGCGGCGCGGGTTACCACCGCGGTAACTGGTCCACTGCGTGGCCGATACCTGGGCCAGCAGCACTCCGCGGGCCCAATCGTGGCGGTCCGAGGGCATGCCGGCGTCGCGGCAGAGTTGGTCGAGCTGGTCCACGGTTTCCAGGCGCAGCCGCTGTGCCCACGCCTTCTGGCGTTGCGAGCCGAGCAGTTCCGGCCAGCCCAAATCACCGGCCACCGCAGCAGCCGCGGCGGAGGCTGCAACACGGTCGATCTCGGCGCAGTCCGGGCACTTGGACCGACCCAGCGTCGCCGCCTTGCGCTCGCGCTCGCCGTGCACGTTGGTGCCGTAGATCTGGCGCTCGCCGAGGTGACCACAACTGTGTTCGATGGTGTACCAGGCCATGACCGAGGCGCCTACCCGCTGGTGGGTGAGGTGGCCACGCGGATCGCGTCGATGACGGGAGCGATATCGCCGTTCAGCACGCCCTCCCCGGCGGGCACAGGGACATCGAATCCATACTCGTTCTCGCGCCGGACTTCGAGCCACCACCGCAGCGGGCCGTCCTCAGCGTTGAGAAGGAGCCTGCCGACATTCAGCTCGACGACCGCGTAGTCGCGGTACTCGGGCTCGGATGCTTCGGTCGCAGTGTCACCGACCGCGAATCCAAGGCTGGCGTCGGCGGGGTGCGGGGTGGCGTCGTACCAGCCGGTGACGGCGACATCGGGCAGGGGGTGCGCGGCGAGATGTTCCATGATGCGACCGGCGGTGTCAGTGGCGCGGGTGGTGGTCAAAATAGTCTCCCAACATGATCGAGTCTCATAATTCTAACCTGTTACGATGTTTTGCGACGTAATTTCGAGATAAGAATATGAGACTCGTTGACGTGGGATTACCTTCCGGCGCAGGAGGTCTCGCCGAGGTGTCTCGAAACCTTGGTATCAAGACATGGTGTGGTTCATGTCGGAGGCCCCCGTCTACCGGCTCGATTCCGCGCTCCGGTCACCGGCCGCGCGTTTATGCTCGCGGCATGAGCGATGACCGGCCCGCGGCGGTACGGTGCTGCCCCACATGGTGTTCCACCCACTACGCGCCGACCGAGACCGACGATCCCGATCTCGGCCACATGCACGAAGGGTTGGAATCGACCCGGATGCTCAGTATCTGGGGCAACATGCCACTGACGACCTCGCTGACCCGGGTGGACACCCTTGCTGGTGCACCGGAGTCCTACTGCATCGAATTGCGTAGCGAGGACGAAGTTCTGGTGGCTATCACTGCCGCCGAGGCAGGGTACCTAGCCGATCGACTGCACCTGCTGATCGGCGAAACCCGCCGAGAACCCGCCGTGCAGCAGGCCGGATCCGTCGACTGACCGGCGGGGCCGAACCCCCGAGACCCGAGGCGGAATAGCTCGGCTGGTCGTAGGCCGGGCACATAATTCAGCCATGCCGTCATGGACGCCATCGGGCGGGAACACAACCTGACGCCTGAGTTGGTTCACTTGCCAGCACCCCAGTTGCCCAATAACCGATCGTTACGACATCAGAGGCCAGGTTGTGCCCGCTGGCCACAGCCGGAAGATGACCTATCTTCAGGCCCTCAGCGGCGCTGCGCATCAAGGCGGGCCTGAAGCCACATCGAGAGGATCTCGATGTGTTCATAGGTGAAGAGCAATTCGTATGCCCGGTCGGTGGGAGTGCTCAAATCCCACATCTGCAGCTGCCACCTCTCGATCTCATGTTCGATGACGGAAAGTTCGAAACCTTCTCGTAGGAGATGGTGGCTGGCCTGTGTCGGGGTGAACAAGCGCTCAGTCAATAAAAGTCTCGTTCCTTCACGGAACCGACTGCGCACCTGTTCCGGCATTGCGGGACCACCGCGGCCGTAGCTGGCGATGACCGCGAGAAGACGACGGAGTTTCGTGTACTCAGGGTCGATGTCGTGAGATCGGACGTAGCTGACCCCTTGAGGAGTTAGTCGCGCGAACATGACGAGGCGTCGGCGCGGCGGATGGAGCTCGCCGTGTCGGTCTATCTGCCGCACGCCCGTGTCGCGTAGCTGTGATTCGACCAGTCCTGCATCTTCTAGTCGTCGCACGCCACGACGAACACTCGCCCTGTTCGCGCGGTGCCGTGCTGTTGCACTGACACCGTCGCGTCGCTCGTGGACGCGGATGAACCGGACGTCGACCCACCGATGAGCGTCGTCCTCCTCGAGGCGACAGTGATACAGGCTCCGAAGAAGGTAGATCTGCAACCGCCCCAGCCCTCTCGACATCTGTCCAATGCTAAAAGCATCCACCCTGCTGGCCGCCGTGTTCGACTTTAAGTAAGCGCAGGCAAGGCATCTCGGAGCGTCTCGTACAGGCCGAGAGGTAGCTGCCCACCGCGCGATGCTTCTCCCCACAGAAGGAAGAACTGGCTTTGTTCATCGGAGGGTGCGCCGGCAGTCGGCGCGAGCGAAAGGCTACGGGGTCGGCACAGCATGCACGCGTTCGTTGATGAGACCAAGCAGAATGGCCTGTTGGTTGTTTCGACTGTCGTCGAAGTGCGTCACCTCAAGGAGGCACGCAAGCAGCTGCGAGATCGGCGGGTGAAGGGCCAGAACCGCATCCACTTCAAGAAGGAGAGCAACTCCCGGCGTCGGTCGATCTGCTCGGCCCTCTGCGAGCTGGAGATCAATGTTGTGGTGTACGACGCGACTCGGACAAGAAGCGCGGTTGACGCCCGCGCTACCTGCCTGACCGCCGTCGTAGAGGATCTGGCCGAACTGGGTGCCCGCCGGTTGACCATCGAGCAAGACGACTCACTGGTGGCCAGTGACCGCAAGGTTCTCTATACGGCAGTCCGGAAGTTCGGTGTCGCGGAGACCCTCGCGTACGAGCACATGCGACCGAACGAGGAACCGCTGCTGTGGGTCTCAGACGCGGTGGCTTGGTGCGTGGCGAAGGGCGGCGACTGGCGCAATCGGGTGAACCCGATCATCACCAATGTCCGCAAACTCACCTAGATACGCGAAACCCGGCTCACCAACCGTCCGGATGGCTGCCGGGTCCACTTCAAAGACGCTACTGCATCTCGCACAGCTGATGATACACACAGAACTGCTCCAGAATGATTCGAACGGAACAAGCGTCACAGTCGACGATGGAGCGCGTCACCCTCTCGCTGCCCGCTACGCGCCGGATCTGTCACGCCTGGACCGGCCCGGAGGCGGCCGCACACTCGATCCAGCCGCCGACCGCCGGCGGGCCCAGCTGTAAACCACAAAGGCGTATAAACCCACCGGGGTCATGCGTGGTGCTGGCGGTCGAGGTCTCGAGGTGCTGCCGCACTCTCCCTCAGCGGGGAGAGCTTGCCTCCCGAACCCCGCCGTACCGGTGGGGTGTCCCTCACTTAGTCATGCCAAGTCCATAACTTGCTCGCGCAATCCGTGCGTACTCAGCGTGAGTGAAGCTTCTTCAATGGGAACCGATCCGGATTCGTGCTGTGGCAGCGCGAAGGGCGTCCGGTTCCGGCGAACTGTGGACCGGAAACGAGGGGCACTGGGCTGTGCGTCGATAGTGTTGTGGCCATGCTGCTGTGGATCAATGGGCCCTTTGGTGGGGGTAAGACCCAGACTGCGTTCGAGCTGCACCGGCGTCTTCCCGGCAGTGTCGTATGCGATCCGGAAGAGGTGGGTTTCGGGCTGCACCGAATGATGCCGTCGTCGTTGCGTGGCGACTTCCAGGACTTTTCCGGCTGGCGGCAGGGTGTGTTCGAGGTCCTTGACCGCGTGCTTCACAAGCACGAAGGCGTGGTGATCGCACCGATGACTGTCGTGGATCCTCGGTATTTTGCCGAGACGGTGGGACGGTTGCGGTCGGCGGGACACGACGTGCGTCATTTCGCGTTGCTGGCCGAGCGGGAAACGGTTCTGAATCGTCTTCGTGATCGTGGACTCGGGGTTGCGCCCCTCTTCCGCTTGGTCGGTCAGGGCGATCTACTGCTGCGCAGAGAACAGTTCGCTGTGGACAAGCTCGACTACTGCCTCGCGCAGTTGAGCAGACCCGAGTTCGCCGAACATATATGGACCGACACAACCGTGGTGACGTCAGTAGCCGGCCGTATCGCCGACATGGTCGGCTTGACACTGGCACCCAACACCGACGGTCGGATGCGCGGCAGGCTGCGCCGGATGGCGGTCACTGCCCGTCACGCCCGTCGGTGAGCACGAGTCCAGCCGACATGCGTACTGGAGTTCAGTTCGCCGATTCGGATGACCACGACAGCCTGGTCGCGATCAGCTTCCCGCCAACCTCGGTCGCCGCATTGCCACTACCCGCGCCGCAAGTAGGCCTTCTCGAAATCCCACCCCATTTGAGGTGGACAGCTTCCGGTTTTGAACACGAAATCGAGAGCCGGTGTCTGGGCGTGGCTGTCGAGGGGATGCGATGTGTCGGTCGGGAGGTCGATACTCAGGTCATGATCGGTAATTCGCTGTGGCTGGTGTGTGACCAGTCGGAGTGCCGGGAGATGATCGAGGAAGTCGGGGATCTCGCGACCGAGCATGCCCTGCACACGATCGCGAAGGGCCGGGGCTGGTTCCTGGGTAATCGGCAGTACTGCCCGGCCCATTGGCCGCGTCCACGCACCCACTACCTGTGCTGATACTCCGGTCGGAACGCTGCACAACAAGACTGAGGCCCCGCCATGGCGGGGCCTCAGTCTTGTCTGTGGGGTTGTCGGTTCAGGCGTAATACTTGTCGGTGCCGGGGACGCGCTGCTCGCAGATGTGGTGCCCGCCGCCGGTGGGTACCAGCGCGGTAGCGGTGGTGACGAGACTCAACGGGAGTAGCTGGCGGCGGGTCACGACCGTCCTTCCTTCTCGCGTTTGCGACCGAGCTCCACGCCCGCGCCGGCGGGGGTTCGGCGGGGGTTCGGCGCCTGGGCGGGTGTGGTTGTCCCGCAGGGGTGGGCTTGGGCGAGGGCGGTGAGGCGCAGCGCGGTGGCTTGTTCGCGGTCGACCGGCGGTCGGGACGTCGAGGGCAGTGGCCGTGTGTCGGGCGTGGCCGAGTACAGCCGGTCGCGCCAGCGCTGCTCACGACCGCCACGGGTTTTGCCGTGCTTCCCCGCGGCGTGCACGCCCTGGTCGACGGCGGCGCGGATCTTCATCCGGGTCGGTGTATCGACTCCGCCGCCGCGCAGTGCGCGGCCGAGAAGGTTCATGTTCTCGTCGAAGTTTCGGCGGCTTTCGGTGAGCTGGGCGGGGGTGAGTCCGCCGCTGGCCAGGGCGTCGATGTCGTTGCGGACCGCGTCCAGCGCCGAGCCGGGGTTGGAGCGCAGCGACATGTCCACGCCCGGTCCGAGGATCTCCTTGACCGAATCGGCGGTCCGCGCGCTGATCTCGTGCGCGGTGTGGGCGTGGCGGGCCAGGTCGACGCGGCGTTTGCTGCGTTCGTCGAGCAGCAGCAGCTCGGGCAGGTTGCGGTCGTCGACGCGCCCGTTGTCGATGTCCTCGACAACCGCGGTGAGGGCGGCCTTTTCGGCCGGGTGCAAGCCCTGACGGGTGAGCATCGTCTGGATGACAGCGCGGTCGCGGCCCATGTCGGCGAGCAGGTCCTGGATGTTGTCGTCGAGACCGGACCCGGCCGCGACAGTGTTGGCGTAGGCGGTGACAACGTGGGCGTCGTGGGCGAAGTCACGGATATGGGCGGTCAGCTCGTCACGGTCGATCCAGTCCGGCCACGGGTCCCAGTCCGTGTCGCGGCCGTCACGGATGTCGAACCCGATCTCCCGCACGCGCCGCTGGTCGTCCGGGGTCATCACGTCGACCTCACGGGAGATGATCGCCCCGAAGGTGTCGCCGCGTTCGGCGAAGCGTTCCAGCAGCTCGGCGACACGGCCACGCACCTCGAGGGCTGGGTCGACCAGGATCGGCGTGTTCGTCAGATCGGTGTGGCTGGTGTCGCCGCGCAGATAGTCCACGACGAACTCCACCCCGGCCCGGACCGAGTTCGATGCCCCCGCGTCGGCGAGGGCGGCCGAAAGCTGTGCGCGGCGGGTCTTCTCGGTCGCGACATACATTCCGGCGGTTTCCGGGGTAGGTGGCTCGCCGTGCCAGGCCATCACCGCCTCCAACACGCGCCCGGGCAGCGGCCGCGCCGAGAGCACGTCCACGGCGGCGGACTGGCGGGCGAACACGATGCCGGCGTCGGTGAAGCGCTGCCAGGTCTGCGCATCGAAGTCCGGGTCGATGCCGACACTGCGCTCGTCGACGTCGATGACCACACCCCAGGACTGTCGGTAGTCCGCGGTCAGCTCGTCCAGCCGCGTCGCGGCCAGCTCTGCCAGCTCCGGATCCTGCGACCACACGATCGCATCGGCCAGGACCTCCATGTGGGATTCCCGGCTCGAGGCCCAGTTGAACCCGGTCAGACGCCGCTGGGCCGCGGCCCGCGTGCTGTCGATGTCGGCTTGGGCGTCCTGGTCACCCCGCGCGGCGGCGGCGTTGAGGTCGGTTGCTTGCTGGTCGGCCTGGCGCAGCGCCACTGATGCCAGCAGGTAGGCCATCTTCTGGCCGTGGCCGGCGGGTGCACCCAACTGCGGTGGCTCGTCGGTGGTTCCTGCCGACACTGCGTTGACGTAGTCGGCGAGTCCGGCATCGATCCGGCCGGACTCGCGCAGGGGGGCGACCTCGTCGCGGATCGCCGTCAGCTCGGCGGACTCGCCGGAGAAAGTGTTGTCGGGCATGGGGTTCCCTCCTTGCATGGTGGTGTCGGGTTCGGGGGCCCAGGCCTGTCCGGGGTCGCCGACCGCGGACAGCTCGGCGCGTGAGATCCCCCGCCGCGCTGCTGCTTTGATCTGGTGTTCTTGCGTGGCTTTGGTGATGGCCTGCAGCTGTGCCGGTGTGGGCACACGCTTCGGTGCGGCTTTGCGGACGTCGAACAGGTGCGCGACCAAGCGGCGCCCGCGCCGTTTGCCGACCATCACCGCGGCGATGCCCTGCCGGTTGGGGCCCAGGCCCGCCGCCCGGAGCTGGCGGCGGGTCTGCAGATGGGCGGGGGCGAGCATCCAGGGGTATTCCTGGATGTCGCCGCCCTCAGTGCTCTCAGTGGTGCTGTCCCCCTGCGTCATGACCGGTCACGCCCGTCCTTCCCGGCCGTGTTTGCGTCCGAGGTTCACACCCGCCCCTTGAGAGGTGCGCCGTGCTTTCGGCGCGTCACCGGGGGCGGTGGCCGCGCCGCCGGGGCGGGCTTGGGCAAGGTCGGTCAGCAGCAGCGCGGTGACCTGCTCACGGTCGACACCGAGCGCGGTCAGCTCCTCCACCAGCTGCTCGCGCCGGGACTGGCTGTCCCACCCCGGGACATCCGCCCTCGCTTTGACCTTCTCGGTCTTCTGCCGCCGCACGGTCGCGGCCGCGGCGACAGCCTCGGTCTCGAGCCGGGTGGTGGCCGCTGTGATCTGCTGGCGCGCTTCCCGATCGGTGACGCCGGCCTGGTCCAGAGCATCCGACAGGGCGCGTCGATGCCCGGCCAGGGCGTCGGGTTGGACGTCGCCGTTGACGAACGCCTCGGTGGTGTCTCGGGTCAGGCGGGTGACCGCGTTCCACACCGGGTCGTACTTGGCCGCTTGGCCGTCCTCGACCTGGTGCCCGGCCGCCGCGAGCACGGTCACGACCGCCGTACGAGTCGCCTCAGCGCGACGCTGCGCGTCCTTGAGTGCCTCGCCGCGGCGGGCGCGGTAGGCCGACTCTTTGTCTGCCCATACCGTTTTCGGTTCCGGGCCGACGCCGGGTGCGGCCGCGTCGGCGAGGGCGAGTTTGATGGCGTCGCGTTCGATCGGGGCCAAACCGGAGCCCTTCGCCTTGGCAGCGGCCTCGATCTCCTCGCGCAGCTTGGTGGCCTTGGCCTGATCGGCTTCGACCTGGGAGCGCGCCGCGCGCACGTAGTCGGTGATCTTCTGCCCCAGCGCGTCCTTATCGACCGCACCCGGCCACAACGGCTGAAACTCCTGAGCGGGCGCGGCTTTGATCGCCTTCCCGCGAGCCCGCGCGGTGTCCCTGTCGGCTTCGGGCAGATCAGCGACCAGACGGGTCAGCTCGGAGACGATCTGGCTGGTGTCGGCGCCACGCGCCAGGCGGGCCTGGTAGTCGCGCAGCGCGACGTCCATCTTCGCGCGGGTGTCGGCGTCGGCACCCCAGTTGGCTTGCCCGATCGCTGCCCGCGGGTCGGTAGTCAGGTAGTCCAAGGCGAACAACACCTTGTCCTGGGCGGCCTCATCAGTCTCGGCGAGCAGGAACCGCACCCGGGCCCGCGCCGCCTCCTGCGTGGCCTCCACCCCGGGTGCTGGTGGTGTCGAGCTGCGCTGCATGCCCAGGGATTTCGCCGCCGCGTGCGTGTACTCCTCGATCGCGGCGTAGACAGCTTTGCGCTGATCCTCGTTCAGGCTGCCGATCTCGGCGGTGGCGTTGATCGCGTACTTCTGCGCCAACCTGGCCCGATCCAGCGAAGCGCCATCGGAGTAGGCGTTGTGCACCAGCCGCTCAATCGCGTCCGGGTCAGCGCCACGAGAAAGTTCGTCGACGTCGATGTTCCAGCGGTCACGCAACCCGGCGGCCAACACCTGGCGGGTCTGTTCGGCCTTCGGGTCGTGCACGCTCCACGAGGCGGCCTCGTACCAGGCTTCGACGACGTCGTCGGCGGAGGCGGTTTTCCACCAGTTGTCCGACCCGGCCCCATCCAAGCTGGCGTGCATCGCTTTGCGTTCGGCCTCGAACCGCTTCTCCGCCAACTCCGCGGCGGCGACAGCCTGCTGCGCGGCCAGCTCCAAGCTGCGCTGACGCCGCATCGCGGCAGCTTGCGCCCACTGGGTCATCAGCCTCAACAACATCTGGGTGAATGCGGCCATATCGCGGGCGGCGTGGTCGATGTCTGCGGCGTGCTCACTCACAGTCGGTTCCTCCAAAGGGGTGATGTCGTCGTCGGAAGGGTCCGGCGGCGGTTCGTGCTCGTAGTTGGGCTCCGGTGCCGGGGCAGCGGTGTGCTGCTGCGGTGCGTGGGAGCGCTGTGGCTGGGGCGGGTGGGGATAGCCGGCGGGCGGGGCATTGAGCGCGCCCGCCAGGACCGAGGAGTCGACACATACGAACTCGTCGAGCTCTACGCCATGCCCGGCATCGATGTGGTCGGACAGGTCCTTGCCGGTCGCGGCCTCTACGACCAGCAGCTCCCCGACGCGGCCGGTCAGCATCTGCGCGACCCGGGCAGCGTGCCGGTAACCAGGTGCGTCCTTGTCGGCCACGATCACCACCCGCGCGGCGCCGCGCAACTGCTGGGCGTGCTCGGGCCGGAAACTCCCGGCTCCCATCGCATTGCAGGTGGCGGTCAGGCCCGCGCCGTGGGCCCGGTCGGCGTCCTTCTCGCCCTCGACGAGCCAGATGGTTTCGCCGTCGGCGACGGCCTCGCGCACGTCGGGCAGCCGGTACAGCACGGGCGCGAACCCGCCACCGGACCAACGCCCGCCCGCGTCGCACTTGCGCTGCCGGAACTGCTTCTCGACGCCGTGCTCATGCGGGATGTGCACGCGCACAACCTCACCCAGCGGGTTGCCCCGCTCGTCGGTGTAGCTGTAGATCGCGGCCTCCCGGCGAGGCCCGGTCACCTTCCCGAGACGGTCACGACGCGCCTGGAACGGGATGACATTGCTGTGCTCCCGCCCCCGACCCTGCTCCCGGTCCGACCCCTGGCCGGGTTGGCGGGACTGCCCACTCTGGCGGGTCTGCCCGGCCTGCGGTGTGCGGGGACGGAAGCCACGGCGCGGTGCGTCGAACAGATCCCGCACATCCAGCCCGATCGCGTGCAGGACGTCGGTGTCGGTGCACTCCCCGGTGAAGCACCGCACGACGGTGCGGGCCTTCTCCGCGTCGTAGATCAGGCCCAGGCTGGGGTTGTGGTCATCGTGCGACGGGCACCGGTACTTGGTCCACTCCCCATACGACGACGAGGGACCAGGCTGGCGGCGGTTCGCGGCAGCGTGAGCGTCCAGGGCTGCGGTGATGCGGTCGAACGACGGCCGCGTAGTCGCGGCCGTCGTCCTCGATGGGGGCTGCCCACTCACCTGCTGGCCCCACGCTCAGAGCGGGCGCCCAGGCCCAAACCCTGCGAGATCGGCCGCCACCACGGCTGCGAGGGCTCCACCGACTGCGTGTTCACCGGAACCGGGAACTCCGGCGCCACGGGCAGCGAGTAGGCCTGCGGCGCCACCGTCATCCGCGCGGACGTGACGCCCAGATCAGCGGCGAAATCCTGTGCCGCGCTCTGCAACCGCTCGTTGTCCGCGCGCAACTGCTTGAGTTCGCCTCGGAGGTGGTTGTAGTCCTCGCGCAGGCTCTGCCACTCCCGCAGCTGCCCGTGCGCGGTCTCGACGATCGCCGTGACGACCTCGGCGTGGTCGGCCACCGTCAGCAACTGCTCTGCCAGGGCCGGGTCCTCGATGATCCGCTCGGCGGCGATCGCCGCGTCCGTCTGCCGCCACTGACTCGAATTCCAGTCCGGCTCAACCGAGTCCGCGACCCGCGCATGGGGCTCGAGGGACACAGTGTGGTCCTGCTCGGTAGCGGTGTGGATGGCGCTGTTGCGGGCGGTCATCCACGTCGAGTAGGCGTCCGGGTTGGTGACCAGCTGCCAGGCCTGCCCGTCGCGCACGATGTCGGGGCTCCACTCCCCGGCGGCCAGGGCGGCGACCACTCGCTCAGCACGGCCGGCTTCCGAGACGGTCAGCACGTTGGTGGCCCGCGCGGTGACCAGGATGGACTCCGCCGCGGCGGCGAAGCGGCGCTCGGCGCCGTCGAGCAGGTCACGGTCCCGGGTGAGCAGGGTCTGCTCCATGAACGGGTCCGCGGCCGTGGCCAGCTCAGCGAATGCTTGCTCGATCTGGGTGCGGTCGAGCAGCTGGTAGTCGGCTGGCTGCAGGCTGTCGGTACGGAACGGGCGCAGTCCGATCGCGTCGACGAACTCGCCTCGGGAGTTGGTCCACTCGCGAGGATCTGCGGTCAAGGCGTTGATGATGTTCATCGCTCGCACGTTCAGCCACACCGAGTACGCGTCCGGATCGCACGCCAGCTGCCAGGCGTCTTCTTTGAATACGCCGCGGACCTCTTCGAAGCTGGCAATCGCCGCTACCAGCCGTTCCAGGCGGGCGGCCTCCCCACGAGTGACCGCCTGGTGCTCGCTGTCGCGGATCGTCGAGACGATCGCGGTGGTCATCTCCTCGGTCTCGAGCTCCCACGTGGTCGCGCCTTTGGGGTGCTCCATCGGGTCGGTGTCCATGTGCTCATACAGCTCGGACAGGCACGAGCGCAGCTCGTCGCGGCTGAGCTGGATGCGGCGGTGGGGGTCCACCCGAACCGGGAACAGGTGGATCGCGTCGGCGAACTGCCCTGCCGGAGCGACTTTTTGCAGCCAGGCGCGCGGGTCGCCGGTAGGCTGTTCGGTTTGCGCGGCCATCCACGCCTCGTACAGCTCGGCGTCGGCGACCCGCTCCCACGCGTAGGCGGAATCGGCGCCGTCGAGCAGCTCGGTAAGCACGACCTCGGCGCGGGCGGCTTCGTCAGCGTCCAGGACCTGCCCGCTGCGCACGACCGCCAGGATCTGTTCGCCCAGACCGAGCGCGTCGTCGTCGAGCGCGTCGCGGGTCTGCCACGTGAGGTCGTGCACGGCGTCGATCAGTCCGGCCCTGGTCGACGGCACGACCGTGGCGTCAGTGGCCTGCGAGGCGGGCGAAAAGGCGTGCGACATGAGATTTCCTCCCCGAAGTGGTGGTTGTGGAGATGGCCCCGGCCTCTGCGATGGCCGGGGACGACAGGGCCGCGCCGGGCGAGGCCAGCGGCAGCGGTTGGAGTTGGCCGTTGATGAAATGGCCGCGCACGGAGCAGAACTTGAAGGTCCCCGCCGGGTCCATCAGCCGGGCCATGTGCGAGTGGCAGTGGTCGCGCCACCACACGCTCATGCCGGTCTTGCCGTCGAGGCGGTAGTGCTCCCACGCCCGCCACATCGACTCGAACGTCGAACACGCCTCCGGATGCTTGAGCCACCACGGGCACCAGGCGTTGCTGGTGACGTCGTCGCTCACCTCGCGCGCATACATCGGGGACAGCCAGTGCGTGACCCACTCGATGTGGTTGGGAAAGCACGGCGGAGGCGGCTCATCGCTGCCCTTCTCGCCCTGCCCAGCTGGGGCCGGGTCAGCGGCTTCCATCTGCTCGACCTTCGCGAGGACCTGCTCCTTGAACAGGTCTTCGCCGTCGTCAGGGAACTGGCTCACGCTGCTCCCTCCTCACGCTGCTCGCCATCGCTGCTGATCGGCTGCCCGGCGGGGAAGAGCGCGGCCGCGAGCTTCGCGGCCTGTGCGGCAGCCGCGTTGATGTCGGCTTGGACGCGGGCGCCGTAGGCGCGGTCCCAGAACGGCACCGCCGCGCACAGAGTGGCGGGGAAACCGCTGCCGAACACGACCATCCGGCCGCGCGGCAGGGACTGCAGCTCGGACACGGTGAGGGTCTGACGTTCGGTGAGGCTGCGCGAAACACTGCGCCCCGAGCTGGAGGTGGACACCGACCCGGTCAGCTCGTTGTGCAACCCGACCGCCTCGGCGCGCTCCCGCAAGAACGGGACATCGTCCAAACCGGAACCCAGCACGCGGACGTTCGCCGCGCCCCACAGCGCCTTCATCCCGCCCGCACCCCAGCAGCGCTCGCCCTGGGCCCAGGACTGCAGCACGGTCATCACGACGATGCCGCGAGAACCGAAATGCGAGTACAGCTTCGGCAGGTCACGCCAGCGCACCACGTTGGCGGCCTCATCCAGCACCGCCATCAACGGCGTCGGCAACCGCCCACCATGAGCGATGCCACGCTGCACAGCCGACTCCAGCACCGCGGCGGTCAACGCGTTGAGGATCGGCCCGGCAGACCCAGCGCCCTCCATGCTCAGCAGATACAGGGTGTTCGAGTCCGCCCCGGCGAACTCGCGGTGATCGAAACGCCGGCGGTCGCCTCCGTGCTCGATCCACGGCCGCAACTCCGGGGACTTGAGGATCCGGCCCATCTTCCGCGCGGTGCCGAACACACCAGAGCGCTGTTTGGGGTCCTCGTTGTACATCGCGAACAACCCCTTGGCGGCCAGGTGATGGCCCGCGACGTCGAGGATGCGTGCCGGTTCGGTGTTGGTTTCGGCGGTCAGCCACTCCCACACCTGCGAGATCGGGCGATCCGCCAACGCCGCAGCCAACAGCAGCTGCGCGAGAAGGTCCTCGCCAGCCGGGTCGAAAAAGGCGTCCCTTTTGGCGTCCTGGCCGTCGTCGCCGTCGGCGAAATGCCCGGCCAGCTGAGCGGCGCGCAGCTCGGCACCCCACACCAGCTCCGGCTCGGCGTCCCGGTCGCCGATGTCGGCGGGCTCGTCAACGAACACCGGGCCGTCGACCACGCGCAATGATGCCGACGACGACGGCAACGCCGGCCGCTGCTCCGGGGCGATCACATACGACAGCGGGTCCCAGCTCCACGGCTCCGTTTGGCCCGCGATGCGCTGCGGATCGAACACGAAACAGGCGCCGACCTCACGGCGCATCCGGATCGTCGCCGCGACCACATCGCTCTTGTTACTGGTAGTCACCACCGTGCCCGCTGCTTCCAGCACCGCCGGGATCACGCGAGACGTGGACTTGCCCTGACGCGGGCCCCAGATGTCGACGTGGAGATCTTCGAAACTGCCGAACAGCCAATTGCCATCAGCGACCGAGACACCGATCGCCACCCCGGACCGGGCCGGAATCCGCTGCTTGGCAGCGACTTCCGCGTTCGGGAACGCCACCTTCAACCGACGGGACGCTTCGGCGACCGCGCTGTCAGCCAAAGGAGCGAGGGCTTTGCCCTGGCCCATGAACTTCGCGCGGTCGTCGACCGGCAGCCGCTTCAGCTTCGGGCGGCGACCCGTCCCGCGGTGTTGCCACTTGGAGCACACCCAGCGCCAGCCCCACGTCGAGACGCCCACTGCGGCAAACGATCCGCCGAGCAGCACGCCGGCCGACGCGGTCGCCGCACCTGACCACACCACGTCCTGCATGACAGCCACGTGCGCGGCGAGCGAGATCGGGTTCCACGGCACATCCTGCTGCGGGCCACCGAAGAACGGGGCCATCCGCAGCGACGCTGAGGCTCCCAACGACACGGAGCCGATCGCGCTGACCGCAATCAGTTCTTTCCATTCCCCCGTGCCCGCATGCTGGGCCGGGTCCTTCACACGGCGATCCATGATCAGCCCTGCCTTTCCATGTCGAACAACGGGTGAATTCGGGCCGCGAACGCGGCATGACAAGTCGGCGAACGGTTCTCGGGACGGATCGGCATCACGCGGCCCCCTCAGCGGGCGCACTGGCGGCGATCCCGGCCAGCTCGTCGACGGCCGCCGCGCGGGCAGCCGTCGACCTCTTGTTCGAGTGGTTGGCGGGCAGATACACCGCTGCGACCACGCACTCGGCCAGCTGCGCCGATGCAGCCAGCGGCAGCGCCCACTGCGCGCAGTGCTCCAACCGCGGGCAGCGACCGCACAGTGCCTTGGCCTGCTCGATCCGCTTGGTCTGCCGCCCGGTCGCGAAAAACAGCTCCTGGTCCACGCCACGGCACGCGCGGTCGGCGAACACGACAGGGTCTGAAAGCTCGATGCGGGTCACCGGGCACCTCCCGGCGTGGCCGTGGTGGTGCGCAGGCTGCAGAACGGCTCGCACGGGCCCAGCGGGCGCGGCGTCACCCGCGTCGACCCCTCCTCATGCGACGGGAACGCGACCGTGACCAGCAGCATCACCAACACACCGACCGCGAGCACCGCAAGGAACGCACCGACCATGTGCCCGATACCCGAGCGCAGCACGCCCTCACGGGCCTGGCGGCTCACCGGTCCACCCCCAACGCCTGCTCCGCCGCCGCACCCATCCGCATCGCGGCCAAACCGACCGCCTCCGCCGCCGTCAGCCCCAACGACGCCGCCCAACGGCCGACCTCACGCTGATGGCTGGACGCGACCGCGACCTTCATCGCGTTCACGGCCTGCTCCTTGGTGAGCTGGCGACCGGGCAGGTAATCCACCGCCCAGCGGCCATCGCCCACGTAACGGGCCATGTGCCCGGTCTGCTCACTGGACATGACGTGGCGGCCCACATGCACCGTCGACGCGGGCCGCGTCGACACCGTCCGCGCAAGCAACTCCGTCGCGACGCTCACCTCGCCACCGCCGACCCGTTCACAGGCAACACGGACTGCTCACACCGCGCGACCTCAGCAGCGGTCATGCCCAACGTGGCCGCCCACGCATCGACCTCAAACCGGTCCGGCGCCACCGCGATCCGCATCGCCGCACGCGCCTGCTCCCTGGTCAGCTGACGACCAGGCAGGTAATCCACCACCCACCGGTCCTGACCGACGTAATCGGCATGATGAGCGGTCGCGTCACTGACCATGCGCCCGTTGATCTCCTGGACCACCGGAATCGCAGGCGCAGCAGCACGACGCCAAACCTCACGCGTCCAAACAGCTGGAATCTGCATCACGCACTCACCCCCAGCACCGCAGCGTCCGAAGGGACCTCACCGGCCTGGCAGCGCATCACCGCATCCAGCGCATCCATGCCCAGCGTCTGCGCCTGGACGCGGATCAGCCCCCACACCATGCGGGTATTCGGGGTATCGACCCACAGGCCCCTCCCCCACCGCGCGGACATCTCCGCAATCGTCAGACCGGCCAACGCCGCCCGCGCCGACACCCGCACGCCCGGCCACAGCGACAGCCGAAAACGGCCTGGCCCAACCTCATACGCGCAGTGCGCGGACCCCTCCGCTGTCAGCCATTGCCCCTCACGCCTGATCGCCATCAAGTCCTCCAATGTTTGGCAGTAACAAAACGATTGGATGTATTGTTACTGCCAAACATGCTCAAGGTCAATGCTTTGGCAGTAACAAACCAGGAGGTCTTTGTGCCATCCCCCACCACCCCGCTCTGGGCAGACATAGCGGCAGGTCTGCGCAGTCGCGTAGCTGCTGGCGAGTGGCGACCTGGGGAGCGGCTACCACCGATGCGACAACTCGCTGACGAATACGGTGCAGGCAGTCATATGCCCGTCAATCGCGCGGTGATGTCGCTGGTCAGCGAGGGGGTTCTCACAACCGACCCGACCGCCCCACGGCGCGGTGTCCGGGTCCGCAGCACCCAGGTGTTGACCCGCGATCTGTTCGGCAACTCGGGCCTGCCGGTGAGCTTCGAGGAGGAGACCGGCGCGGATGGCGTCGAAGTCGACGTCACCTACGACTGGGTTGACGCGCCCCTGGACATCGCCGAGCTGCTCCAGATTCCAGAGGGCACCGACATTCTGGTTCGCACCTACCGGTACTCACTCGATGGGACACCGCACCAGATCGCGCGTGAGCACATGCGCGCCGACCTGGCACGCGCGTGTGGCTTGACCAGCCCTGATGTTGAGGTTCCGGGCCGCCACACCGGCGCGTGGTTGGAGCGCGCTGGTGTCCGGCTGCACCGCGAACACCTGGTCCTGCTTACACGCAACCCCACTGCGGACGAGCGTGAGGCGTTGGCAGTTCCGGTTGGTGTCCCGGTCTACGAGAAGACCCTCACGACCTACGACGAAGCTGACGCTCCGCTCGACGCTCGACGGATTTTGGTCGTCGCAGACCGCATTATCTACACAGCCGATCGCGTGCACTCAAGCAGCGACGACGAGACATCAGGAGGCGAGCGGTGCTGATCTCCGTGGTGACACCCGTCCATCAGGGCAGACTGGACTATCTGACCGCCGCATACGAATCTCTGGTTGCTCAGGTGATGCCGGATGGCTGGGACTGGGAATGGCTTGTGCAACACGACAGTCCGAGCCCACTCGAACTCCCCCAGGCTGCACAAGCCGACCCTCGAGTTCGCCCCGGTGCGGCCCGGCATGGCGGCCCAGGCGTCGCTCGCACCGTGGCGCTACAGCGTGCCCGCGGCGTGTACGTGCGCAATCTCGATTCCGATGATGTGCTGCCACCCACCGCGCTCACGCGCAGCATCGAGGTCCTGGAACAGCATCCTGAAGTCGGGTGGACCACCTGCCGAGTCCTCGACCTCATGCCTGATGGCAGCCTCACCGCGTTCCCGGGTGACCCGGCCGAAGGCCCGATCCCGGTCGGGGCAGTCGCACAGTACTGGCGAGAACACGACTGGCGGCTATACGTCCATCCCACGACGATCACGATCCGCCGCGAGCTGCTGCTCGCACTCGGCGGATGGATGGCCCTACCGATCTCTGAGGACACCGGAATGATGTTGACCGCCAACACCTTCGCAACCGGCTGGTTCATCGCCGACATCGGGCTGTTCTACCGCCAGCACCCCGGACAGATCACCAAGGCCGACCCAGACGCGTCCGACCGGGCCGAGCGTATGGCAATGATCGATCAGCGTCTCCGGGCACTCGAATCCCTGCTTTCCCCCGGCCGGACGGAAAACCGGAATCCCTCAGCGACTTCAGACCAGCTGCAGCCGTCTCGAAAGGAACTTAGATGACGAATCCCCCGCCACAGTCGATCTCCGGGCAGCGCGCCGATGGTCCGGCGGAACGGCATCGGCGTCCTGCCGACGTCGACGATACGACTGTCGCAGCGGTCGGGAAGCTCTCGGAGGCGCTGGAGGCGATCGAGCGTGCTCGCGGGCATCTATACGCATTCCACCAACTGACCGGAGGTGGTGACCGCACCCTCGATGGGGCGGTCGCGTTGCTCCGGGAGGCGGGTCACGCCCGCTACGCCGACCTGATCGAGCAGCAGCTGATCGGCCGCAACGTCCTACCCGGCCGATGGACATTCCAGATCGTCGAGGAATACGACGACGGCTACTACGAGAGCTTCCGCCGCCTCGAACGTGAAGTCCGCGAAGGGCTGCTCGCCGGCCGCCGCCACGTCTTCGAGGCAGAAATGAGAGAACGCCGCCGCACGCGTGGTCTTGCAGGCCATGAGGCGACACCGGATTGAAACCGCTGTGTACAACGCTGATCTGCGCACCCTCGCTGAGGCAGACTGCGCAATGCTGGTCATCGAGTTCCCCTGTCTGGACCGGCCGCTGCCGCGTCTCACACAGCAGTGAGCGCGAGAGTTCCTCCCACCTAGGTGGATTGAGCTGGCCCTGTACTTTTTGCTACGAGCCCGACAACTTTTCATCAGAAGTGCCACCTCAGCATGAGCGAGACGGATGTCCCATGGATTGTGGGAACTCGGATCCGGCGTGTCGGCGGGGCGTATCAGATTCGAGATGCAAGGCTGCCCCTCATGGCTCAGCCGAACAAGGGCGATCGCGAACTCACGCAATCTCGCCTCGCACGAGATGTCTACAACGAGGTCAGGAAACGCGCTGCTGCACAAGGCGTCAGCATCTCGCAGTACATCGCGGACACGATGGCGCGGCATGTCGACCGTCCCGACCTCGTGTGGGTTCGCCCGTCGGACCAGTTGCAGCTCAGCGCGTAACCCAATGTCCGGAAAGTACCTCGGTAGCTTGTGCGACAGCTCCCGAGATAGTCCATGACCAGGAGGAACTTGCCGCGGCAGGCTGATAGTTAAGCGGGGTCACTGCGAAGTCCCGCAGATGGAAGAACTTCATAAACGCGAGAAACCCCCGGCCTTGCACGCCGAGGGTCTGGTCTCGCCCTTAGAAGGGACTTTGCTCTGGAAAGCAAGTCTCACGGTAGCGCACGCCCATATAGCGGTACAACTGCGACACAGCACGCGCGACAAAACCGTGACAACCAGCACGTTCATGTCCGGACGGCGGTATCCGCCCACCGGACTATCGGCGCGAAAAAGGGCTCCGGAGCACCACGCTCCTGGAGCCTGTTCAAGCCCCCGGCACTCAAGCTCGAGCAGCCCGAAGACCTCTACGCGGACGTTCCGTCTTGCTGGTGGTCTCAGCGTCGGTGGGTCGCCTACTCCCTGGCGCTATACGACCTGCTCTACAAGGAGTTGCGCGCCACGCTGCGGGCGCCATCGGTGCGTCGAGACACGTTCCTGGCGTGGGCCATTGCCGAGTCAGGCTGCGCCGACCTCGGCACCGGCCGCGACTGCCGCCCCTCGGTGAAGCACCTGAGCGAGCGCATCGAACGCCACCCCCGCACCGTGAAACGCTGCCGCGAGCTTGCCCGACTGCTCGATCAGCGCCAGGTCGTGTTCCGCGGACGCCACCGCACCAAGAACGAGCGGCTGGACTCCTGGCGGCGCGATGACCCCAACCGCGGCTGGACAGCCGTCGCCGCGCTGATCGAATCCCCCGCTTATGCCCACCTTGTGGATAAGTCGATCATCAAATCACTACTTGAACAGGACTTTGTCACCCCACTACCGCGTAGCGGTGGTTCTCTTTCTCTCTCACGCCCCAGCTCAGTTGTTTCACTACACAACGGGACAAAGGGACGCGCTCCGCGCGGCCAGGACAAGAAGGGGAGGTCGAAGCGGCCCCGCGCGTACGACTCCCGAGCCCTGTTGCTGGCCGCTCACGTCCGTTCTGACGCTCGTTTCCCGCTCTGGATACGCAGACTAGGGGTACAAGGACTCGCGGCCGTCCTGACCCGCCGCGCGCTGGCAGGCTGGCGGGTCGACGACGTGCACGCCGCGCTTGACGAGGTCTACCTGTCCGGCCGCAAGATCTTCGACCGGCCCCGCGACCCCCACGCATACCTAGCGTGGCTGCTCAGCTCGACACCGGTCGACGAACCACCCATGCTGCTGGACCGGGCCCGCGAAGCGTGCCTCGAACTGGAGCGACAGACCCGCCAGCGAGAAGAGAACGAGCAGCGCCGCACCGAAGCCATGGCCCAGGTCGTCGCCGCACCCGACTCCCCGGCGCGAGCTGTCGCGGTGGCCGTCGCTGCAAAGGCCGGCCGCCGCGCGATCAGCTCTGCCGCCGAGGCCCGCGCCGCCGCCGAGGCCGCTCGCCGCGAAATCGCGCGGCTGGCCCGTGAGGACTGACCACTCTTGGTTTCGCGAAATGACGTACCTACATGAAGACATACATGTAAACGTGCATGCAGGGCTACCGGCAGAGATGTGTTCGGACACGCTGGTGATGTGGCGGGTAGTCCTGCTGAGGGGCATGCCTGCGCCTAGCATGCGCCTTGCATGTCTGTATGCAGCCTTACATGTGCTGATGAGCGGAGGATTCATGGCGGCACAGTCAGATGACGCGATCGGTCGCGTCATCGCCATCGCCTTGCAGAAGGGCGGTGTCGGAAAGACGACCACAACGATCAACCTCGGAGCTGAGCTGGCTCGGCTGGATCTGCGGGTGCTGGTAATCGACGTCGATCAGCAGGCGCACAGCACCAGCGGGCTCGGTATCACCGTCGGCCCGAACGACGCGACTGCCTTCGAGGTCCTCACCGACGAGCGAGCCGACCGAGTACCGCTGGCCGACGCGATTCAGAAGTCCGAGTTCGGTGTCGACGTGGTGCCCGCGGCGCTGGCACTGCGGCGTCTGGAGAAGGGGGGTCTCGGTCCCGGGGGACAGTTGCGGCTGGCAAAGCAGCTCGATGACCTCACCGGGTATGACGTGATCCTCATCGACTGCCCGCCTGCTCTCGGCGCGCTTACCGAGGCCGCGATGGCTGCCGCTGACGATGTCCTGGCCGTTCTGGAAGCTGGTCCCGACGAGGTCGACGCCCTGGTCCGCCTCGGCTCGGCGGTCGCGGACGTGCAAGACAGCCTCAACGAAGAACTCGAGATCCGATACGTGCTACTCGCTGACTACGAGGGCAACACCAAGGCCGCGCAGAACGTGCGTGAGGGCCTGCTGCGGGACTGGGGAGCCTGGACAGATGGCGGCGCCTACCTCGGCGAGATCCCGCATACCGTGCGCGTCCGCGAAGCCAAAGACAAGCAGGTTCCGGTCGCGGTCCACGCTCCAACGTGCAGCGCGGCGGTGGCCTATCGCGACGCCGCGGTCCGCCTCGCGGAGCGGATCCGCGCGTGAACGCCTCCACACCCGGGATCAGCGTGCCTTCGACCAAGGCGCCCTCACGGGCCGAGCGTCGCGCCGAGGCCGAACGAATTCGGCACGAGCAGGCCTCGCCCGCGGTCCCTGAAACCGCCAAGTCCACGCCGGCCCCGGATCCTGCGGCCGTCACAGCCGAGTCACCCGGCCCGGCAGGGAAGGATAAGACCATACCCACACCGCCCCCGCCGACCGTCCAGCTGCCGATGAAGGCCAGGCACAACAAACGGCCTCTCGCGACCCAGGTCCAGGCGAGCACCCTCGGACGCCTGGAATGGGTCCGGCGACAAGGTGCGGTCCTCACCGACACCGTCGACGCCGCGATCAACGCCTACCTCGATGCTGCGGGCGTGCCCCACGCCGATGAGAACGGCAACATCACCGAATAACCCCCAACGACAACCCCATACCACCCGCATACGCGCAATCCACCACGGCCCCGGCTCCCTGCCGGGGCCGTCGTCGTCGCACCGCGAATACAAGGGTGCAACACCAGGTACTGGTGTCGATCCCGACGTTGCAGGCAGAATTTCCTATCTTTAATTTCCTATCGGATAGGAATTGAAAGATAGGAAATTAAAGATATGTAAGTGGTAGACTTGAGTCATGTCGAATTCCGAGGATGATGCGTCGTCGCAGGCGCAACGGATCTGCGCCTATCCGGATTGCGCACGTCCGACCAGGCCGGACCCGGAGACGGGGGCCCCGTCGAAGTACTGCTATCAGCGGGACACGCCGGGGTCAGCGCTGCACAACCCCGCGAACAGCTGGAAGGAGAAGGACCGGCGCCGCAAGAAAGTCGCCGCCGGCGGCGCGGTGGTCGATATCGCCCAGACCGACGCACCGGTGTCGATGGCGCGGATGAGCCTGGAGTACCAGCTCACCGAAGCGCGGAAAGCGATGTCCGACCTTGCGGGCAAGCTGACCGCCATCGCGCAGAACCTGGACACCTCGCGTGACGACGAGGCACAGGCGGCTGAGCTGCAGCATGTCCGGACCGAGTCGGAAAGGGCTGTCGCGGAAGCCCGAGGCCGGGCCGAGGTCGCCGAAGCGCAGGCCCGTCGGGCCCGTGACGATCTCGAGGAAGCCAACGACGCGGCGCGGATCGCGGCCGATCAGGCCGACTACGCGGCGGAGTGCGCTCGCTGGCTGGCCTCCGAGGCACAGCTTCACGCCGAATGGCTAACCGCTGAGGCTCGGCAGCACGCCGAGAACGAGATCCAGGCGACCCGCGAGCACGCCGAGGCCCGAATCCAGGTCGCGACGCAGGCCCAAGCCGATGCCAAGCGCGCAGCGCAAACCCGGATCGACGAGGTCGAACGCGATGCTGCGGAGGCCCGCGAGGAGATCGCCACTGTGCGCGCCGAAGCCGAGGACCGCATCGCGCGGATCGAGTCCGACGCTCAGGAGCGGATCGAGCGCTATGACGAGCTGGCCCGTCGTGCGGCCGAGGAACGCAACCAGGCCGTATCCGAACGCGCTGGCGCCGAGCAGGCCGCTGCCGACGCCCGCGCCGAGGCCAGTCGGCTCCGCAGCGAGCTGGCCAAGGCCCGCGAGGAAGCCCGCAGCGAGCGTGAGCAGCTGCGCGGCCAGGTCGACGCGGTCCGTGCCGAAGCGAAGTCCCAGGTCGAGGCCGACCGGGCCGAGATCCGGCAGTTGCGGGACGAGCTGGTCGCCGCCCGCGCCGAGGCCCGCGCCGACCGCGAGCAGCTGCGCAGCGACCACAGCGGCGAGATCGCCCGCATCCAGTCCGCGCACGACACCCAGCTCCAGGCCCTGCAACGCGCCCTCGACGCCGACACCACAACCGAGAAGGGTTCCCGCTGATGCTTCCCCGACCGAAATCCAGAATCGCGCCGCCGCCCGATGGGGACGGCCTGATCGTCGGTGCGCTGCCCGACCGGGTGCAGACCGCGCGTGAGCGGCTGGCGCATCAGGACGACCCTGCCCTGCTGGCGGCGCTGTCGGAGCGCGAGCTCACCGACGCCCGCGAGCTCGCCGAGCTCATGCGCGACCACGAACGCAACGAGCAGCGAGCTCGTATCCAGGCCGCCGCCGACGCCGCCGAACGGGTGCGGCGCACAGCCTCACAGCTGGCCGAGCGTGAGGCCGCGGACCTACTGCGGGCCGCGCAAGCGATCGGGGAGCAGCGCCACAGCAGCAGCCCGCACGCCAAAGTCGCGCGGCTGCATCAGCGCAAACCGCGCGTGCTGGGGCTGCTCGCCGGGGTGGTGGCGTTCTCGATGCTGTTCTCCGCGGTCACGGTGCAGCAGAACATCGCGCCCACCGGCGGTATGGGCAATCCGATGTGGTGGCTGTCCTACGGCCTGGAAGCCCTGATCAGTGTCGTGCTGGTCGCGTTGATGCTCTCGACCGCCGACACCGCCGAGTGGGGTGTCATCGACAAGCTGTGGCAGGTCTACACCGTTGAGGGCATTCTGCTGACGGCGAGCATCGCGCTCAACACCTTCCCGTACGTCCGGGAGGGGGATGTGACCGGTTTCGGTGTGCACGGGATCGCACCGATCATGATCGGCGTCGCCCTGGTCACCCACCGCCTGGTCGCCGAACGCTACGGCAGCGCGATCGAACGAGCGACCGCAGCGGTCCCCGACCACGAGGACCTGCACGCCCGGCTGGTGGCCCTGACACAGGTCGGTGGCGCCGGGAACCAGATCCTGCCGGGCATCCTCACCGAGCGCCCCGAGACCGGGCGGGA
Source organism: Nocardia sp. NPDC023852 (assembly GCF_040639505.1). Classification (NCBI taxonomy): domain Bacteria; kingdom Bacillati; phylum Actinomycetota; class Actinomycetes; order Mycobacteriales; family Nocardiaceae; genus Nocardia; species Nocardia sp. NPDC023852. The sequence goes on along the minus strand of NZ_JBFAAB010000037.1, from coordinate 15,805 downwards.
CGAGGCGGTGTCTGCCCTGCCGGCGGCCGAGCCCAGCGCTCCCAGGACTGCCGACGACACGGTGGCGCTCCCGCACGAGGCGCCGACTGACGAATTCGCCCACCTCGAGGAGCCCGCACTTTCCGCTGCCGCTTCGCACTTGCAGAGCGATCCGCACTTCGCTGGTGCGGAAAGTGCGGACACCGATCACCGGCCCGAAGTCGAAGTGCAGGCCCCCGCACTTCACTCCGGTGCGGACCGAAGTGCGGACGAAAGTGCGGAAAGGGTAGATGTCGAGTCTGCCCCGCACTTGGAGCCCGCACCGTCTGTCGAGCCTGCACTTACGGCCGCCAGCGACGGTGCGGACGAAAGTGCAGGGCAGCCCGAGGCAGCCGAGACCGAGCCGCGCGAACTGGTCGCAGACGCAGACGAAATCGCCTCTACCTCCGGTAACGAGGGCACTCGGACCGCTGCGGAACCCCGCACTTCTCTCCGCACTTCCCGGTCGTCGCAGCCTGCACTTGCGACCCGCTCGCACCCGAAGACCGCCCCTGCACTTTCTGGTGCAGGCGTCCGGCCGCAGTCCGCACTTGCTGTCTCCCTGCCCGAAAGTGCGGACTCGCCGCAGCAAGTGCAGCCCCAAGTGCAGCCCCAAGTGCAGCCCCAAGTGCAGCCCCAAGTGCAGGCCGTACCGGGCACGGCTGTGGCACTGGCCGAGGAAGTGCGGGCTGCCGGGGTGGGGCGTCGGCTGAGCCCCGAGGTCGTAGTGCAGGTGCTGGAGATGGCGGCCGTGAACGCGTCGACGAACGCGATCCACGAAGCCACCGGGGTGCACCACAAGACGATCAACTCCATCAAGGCGACCGCTGAGCGGATCCGTGCGGAGGCCGGCCGCACCACCGAGGAGTCCGGCGGTGGCCGACTGATCGAACTGCGCAAACGCGGTGACCGGAAGGGCGAGAAGTGACCTGAGATCCTCCGAATACAGAGACGAGACCCCGGCGGGGCTTAGCCGCCGGGGTCTCGTCGTGTCTGGACCCTACCGGCTCATCCGTCCAGCGCCCCAGAGGCGGGGTGTAAGGGAAGGCGTGGCGCGGGTCGCGCCACGCCTTCGAAGGGTCGGCGGCTGTCGCTGCCGGAGTGACTACAGGGCTCTGTTCGGTCTCGTCTCGTGCTGGTCGCGGCGATCGCGCTCCGGTATGCTCAGAGGCCAGCCCCGGCGGAGCAAGCTAACACTTATGTGCCATAAGTGTGGTCACCTCGCTGGGGCGAGGTCCACCCGGGTTGCCGGGTGTCGCTGCGCTGAGCCAGAGAGGGAGGTGGGTGCGAGGTGGTCACCCAGGTGCCGGAGCGGCCGGATTCGGCCGCCGCGACGTCGCCGACGACCGGGGAGGGCGTGGCGTCGAAGCGGCGGATGCAGGACGTGACACGGGCCCGTTCGCGCAAGCGGCGGGAGAACATCGGCGCGAGCGTGAAGCGGTTCCGGGTGACGGTGTCGGAGGCCGAGGCCGCCGCGCTCGCGGAGGCTGCGGCGGAGGCGAGTATGACGGTGCCGCGGTATCTGGCGGAGTCGGCGTTGAACCCCACTGGCGGCCGCGTGGCAGGGGAAGCGGATGAGGCGGGGCCGTGGCTGCCCTGGCCCAAGCGCAAGACCCTTGCTGGGATCCTGCTGTCGGCAGCGGGAGCGATGGATGAGGTGCGGGTGGAGCACCTGGCGAAGATCGGCGGCAATCTGAATCAGATCGCGCACGCCGCGCATGTGACCGGCACGCTGGCTGAGGACATCGACGACACTCTCGCCCAGCTGCGGGTGGTGTTGGAGGATCTCGCGGCGCGCGCGGCGCGGCTGGATGAGCTGGCGCGCGAAGTGACACGACGGTGAGGGCGGGGTCGTGAATCCGAATATCAATCGTGGCGCCAAGCTCGGTGGGCTGATGGTGTATCTGTTGGGTCCGGGTAAGGCGAATGAGCACACCGACCGGCATGTGGTCGCGGGCTCGGCGTCGGTGATGCGGGCGGCGTGGCTGGCCCGGTTCGACGGCTCGGAGGCGGATCGGTCGGCGAGGAATGTGGCGTTGGAGATTGCGCGGGAGATAGATCTGCCGCGCAAGTTGCACGGCACCCGTGCCCGGATGCGGGCCCGCGCTGCGAGCGCGAACACTGGCGCGGTGGAGGTAATCGAGCGGCCGGTGGCGGGGGAGAAGGGTGTGCTGCGGGATGCGCCGGTGTGGCATTGCTCGTTGGCGTTGCGGGCCGAAGAGGGCGATCTGTCGGACGAGACGTGGAAAGCGATCGCGGAAGACTTCATGCGCGAGATGGGGTTCGTCGACCCGTCCCAAGCGGGGGTGCGGTGGGTGGCGGTGCGTCACGGCCGCGCGAGTGCGGACCGCTCCGGTGGCGATCACATCCACATCGCCGCGTCCCTCGTCCGTGAGGACGGCAGCAAGATCGACACCTTTTTCCCTGACCCGGTCACGGGCCGCCCGATGGGTGACTACGCGCGCTCGCAGAAGGTGTGCAACCTGCTCGAGCACCGCTACGGGCTGGAGGTGCTGGCCTCCCGCGAGGACGGCGGCGCGTTGAAGGGCAACTCGCGGGCGGAGACCGAACGTCGTGCCCGCAGCGGTGAGGAGTTGACCGAGCGGGACAAGCTGCGTTTGGAGGTGCGGGCGTTGGCGTCGGCGTCGGCGAGTGAGGCGGAGTTCGTGCGCCGCATCCGGGATGCCGGGATCTCGATCCGCCCCCGCTACAGCAAAGGTGGCGGCGAGGTGACCGGGTATGCGGTGCGCTGGCGCAGCGCAGCGGACATCGCCGCGGACCGCAAATCCGAAGCGCAGCAGTTGGCTGGTGGTGGGAAGCCCCTGACGATCGAGGAGCTGAGCCACACTGGGCCCTGGTACGCCGGGGGGACGCTGTCGACGGATCTGGCGTTGCCCGCGCTGCGTGATCAGTGGGACGACTCCCTGGAAGCGCGGGCGGAGGCGTTGGCGACGTGGAAGGCCGGCCGCCGCAGTGGGGGGCAGCGGGGGCGGGAGGCGCAGACTCTCGATGATCCGCAGATGTGGGCGCGGGCGCACCGCGATCTGCAGAGGTGGAACGAATACTTGGCGACGATCCCTGCCGACAGCCACGGGGAGTGGGCGCGCGCGGCCGGGCGCGCGGCGGGAGTGTTCGCGGCGTGGTCGCGGCGCGTGGAAACGAAACCGGGAGTGTTCGCCGACGCGGCCGCGGAGCTGACTCGTTCGGCGCAGCGGCCCGCGCATCTGCGGTGGCGCCCGCCGGCCGAAGGCCAGCAGCGCCCGCCCGGGCTGGGTGCGGTGGCGGTGATCCTCATCCAGCTCGCTAAACACAGCGGGCGGCCCGACCCGGCCGCGGAGACGGTGCGGCTGGTCGAGGAGCTGATCCGCACGCTGTGGGCGATCGCTGACGCGCACACCGCCCGCCAGGAACTGCTTCGTGCCCAGCAGTTGCGTGATCGGGCGTTGGAACCGTTGCAGGTCCTGCGCGAGCGGCAGCATCAGCTCGCGGAACGTGAGCAGGGGCCGGCGCGGGGATCTGGGCGGGAGTCGATCGAGCAGCGGGTGGAGCAGATGCGGGCGGCCGGAATCGACGAGGAAGCCATCCAGTCCTGGCGAATTTCCCAACTCGCCTTCGGCACCGATCCGCGCACAGCCACCACGCAGCGGCCGCCGTCGGCCTCGGAGACCGCCCGGCCTTACACCGCGTCCGACACCAGCCAGATCCGAGACCAGGGTCGGGGTCGCTGACCGCTAGCCGGGGTTCCGGTAGATCAGACTCGCGTCCCTAATCGCGATCAGCCTCGCGATTAGGGACGCGCAAGTGTCGCGAGGCTGGTCGCTACCTTGGTCGTGAAGCTGGTCGCGCCAGTGGACCGCCGCTGAGCTGCGGACGGTCCTGCCCCACCCCGTCCCCTTCCTCCGGTGTCCGATTTGTTGACCACCCTCGATCTGCGTACCTGGACCGAGGGTGGTCAACAAACCAGGGACGGGGTGGGACGGAAAAACGGTCAGGATGGCACAGGATTCGGGGGAGGAACGGCGACGGCCGTCAGGCCCGTACGTTCGCTGCCGTTGGCGTGCCGGGCGTCTTGGGAAGGTGCTGCCGCACGAGCTTCGCTCGCTTGCCTCCGATCACCACACCGCAGGGTTGTCTCTTACTTCAGGCCTGCGGTGTGCAGTATCTCCTCGGGTGTCCCGCACGCTTGTGGGTGGTCGAGGCGGCGTCCCTGCGCGTTGAACTGATCGGAGACGTGAGCGGCCTTGTCGAGCGTGGCCTGGATCTGTTCGAGGGTGAGCCCTGCGCGGTGCTGGTCGAGAACGTATCGGGTGTAGTCGATGCAGTGCTCTTGGAAGGTCGCCACGGTCGGTGGCCCGCCCGGGTGCCGCACGTCGTACCACTGCACGATGCGGTGTAGGTAGTCCAGCGTCAGCACGGTCGCGGCGACGAGTACGACCAGGGCCACGACTGCCGTGAGTGCGGTGAGCCACTGTGCGAGCGAGCCTTTCGGTCGACGGGGCGAGGTGACGGGTACGGAATCCACGCTGGTCCTTTCGGCAGGTTTCGGAAGGCAGTGATTTTGATGGCTGGACCCGGTGCTCGGGCGATGGCCGCTTGGCGGTTGATCAGGTCGGGGCTATGGCTGTGATCAGGGTTCGGCCGCTGGTGCTGGTGGTGGTGACTACTTGGGTGAAGGATTCGGAGGGTTCGCCGGGCCACTGCTCGGTCAGGTCGACGAGGAACCGTCCAGCCTGCATCGGGCTGATCTCCACGCAGTAGCGGGTATCGGCGGGCACCTGGTCGATTCCGTGCTGGATTTGCTCGGCATCCGGGATGGCGGTTCCCTCGACCACGGCACGCACCGCGATGCCGGAGCGCAGCACGTAGTACGCGTGCTCGAAGGCCAGAATGGCGTCGGGCCCGCTGCTGGTGCTGCCCGGTCCGGTGCCGGAAACCCGGTTCCCTGCCCGGGTTTGGGCGCATCCGGGCAGGGTGTGGGCGTGTGGTGGTGCGGCTAGCGTGGTCGAGACAGCCACCGTGGTCGAGGTCGCCGTAACCGTGGTCGCCACGGTCGCCGACGCGCGTTGGGCGGCTTTGGCTTTATCGGTGTTGACGGCTACCGCGAGCACGACCACGACGACGAGCACGACTAGGGCGACGATGCCGAGTGCTGCCGCAGGTCTGGACCCGCGCGGTTCGCGGCGAGGGGCGGACGGCAGCGACCGCGGCGTCCCCACGCGACGGTGGCCACCCGATCGGTCGATGATCGACGGAGCACCCGCGTCGTCGTCGTAATCGTCCTCGAAGTCGTCGGTTTCGGTCGCCCGCCTGGTCGACCGAAACCGGTCGCCGGTCCTCGTAGTGGTCGGGCACGAGGTCCGCGTTGTCGTTGGGGGTTGCGAGCCACTGCTGCCAGTCGTCGTCGCCTGGCCCGCGGTCTGCCTGTGTGGAGTGCTCTTGTTCTTCCGTCGCAGGATCACCGATCATCGGCAATCCCAGATCCCACGGTCCCGCGTCGGTGCTCTTATCGCCGTTGGTGTCGCTCACGTAGCCGCCGGTCCGACGACACCAGCGGGCTCATCGAGCAGCAGTGAGGACACTGCTGTGGGCATCGTGACGCCGAGCTGCCCGGGCCGGGGCTTGTGGTCTGGCGCGGTCGGCGGCGTAGGAGGAGCCGCTGGTGGAGTTACCAGTGGACCCGCAGTGCTGGAAGCTGGCCCTGGATCCGGGATGGGTTTCACCGGCTGCTGCGGTGATGAAGCGAGCGGATCCGGTTTCGCTGGTGCTGTGTTCGGTACCGGTGAAACCGCACCGGCCAGGCCGGGTGTGGTCGGACCGAAGTCGATTCGCGATGTGCCCGGTGCTGTCGGTGTGCCCGGGCCGACCGGTGCTGTCGGTGTGCCTGTGTTGGGTGCGGGCGGATGTGCGCCGGGGTTGAGGCCTTCCTGTATCGCGGTCTGGGCGCTGGCGGCGACGGTATCGACGAGCTTGTTGCCGACTTCGGCGACTTTGTCGACCACGTGCAGCCCGAACTCGACGCCGGCGTCGATCACGCTGGTGCCGAGTTGGACGCCCGCGGCGAGCGCTGCTTGCTGGATTTGTGCCTGGATCGCGGCTTGCGCGACGGCTGGGTCTACCGGTTGGCCAGGGCCCGCACCGGGTGTCTGGGCTGGTGTCGGGCTCGGGGGGATGTGGATCGTGCCGGGGGATGTCGACCAGCTACGCGGGGTCGACAGCGGACCCGGGTCCAGCCCGCGTAGTCGTCTAGTGTGGTCGTCCATCTCCGATTGCGCGGCGTTGACGGTGGTGATCGCATCCCGCAGGGCACGGGAGGCGAGGTCTATCACCCGGTCGGCGTCCGGCGCGGTTGTCGCGGTGTCCACGACTTCTCGTGCGTCACGCCGGAATTCGGTGATGATCCGGTCCACGCCGCGGGCGGCGGCGGCGTTGGTCGCGTGCGCATCGGCCAGCAGCGTGAGGTATCGCGGGCCGTGGTCGGCGACCGTGCCTATTTCGTGGCGGGTGCGTCGCAGAACCGGTACCGCATCGGCGCCGGTGTCCCACGAGGATTCGAGCGCGTGCAGGCCGCGGGCATGCTCAGGGTCGGTGTCGGCGACCCGCTCGACGGCCGCCTGCAGGGCTGAGACCAGTGTCTGGTCCGGTACCGTGGTCCCGGTGCCCAACGCGGCCCGCAGCTCGAGCAGGGGCTGCACCAGTGCGGCCACGATCGGCGGATCCTGCCGATGGCCGGGCTTCACAGCGTCGCGGCTTTCCGCGTGATCGCCTCAGCGGTATCTCGGTCGATCGTCTCGGCGACGCCGCTGTAGTCGCGCAGCACCCGCCCGTACTCACTGACCAGCCGCGCACCCATCGAGAGCGCACCAGCATGCGAGGTGACCGCCGCGGCGAACTCTGTCGCGAACCCGCGGCCGAGGAGTCCGAGATCTGCCGTGAGCTGGTCGGTGGCTGGTATGGCGTCGACCAGCTGCGCGGCTGAATCCAGTTCTGCGGCTACCCGATCCATGGCGGCGGTGTAGATCGCTACAGCGGTCGGGTCCAGGCCCAGCCGGTTCGATTGTGTTTCTGACTGCACGTGTGGGTCCCCTCGAAGTTCTCTCATCGCCTGGTGATTGCTCTCGAGTGGATAGGACGATCCGATGAGTTGTTCGGTTCCACTCGAATGAAAACTCGCCCACCAGCTCTCGTGGACCGGTGAGTTCGGGCCGAGATGGAACCGGGCGGCGGTCGGGTGCGTCCTACGTTCCGAAAGAGTCACCCCAGAATCACCGAACCGAGGAGCCATCCCGTGACTGCTACCGCCGCCCCCGCGGCGTCGCCTACCGCGTTCGTCGTGGTGCCCGAGCATGTCTGCGATGCCGGGCGCTACATACAGCAGACCGCCCAGAATCTGATCAGCGGGTTGCGTGCGGCGTCGGCTGAAGTCGATGGCCTGATGACCAGCTGGCGCGGCACGGCGGCCACTGCCTACGCCGGGGCATGGGATGAGACGCACACCGCCGCCCTGGGGGTGTTCGAGGCGCTGGCGGACATGGCTGAGCTGTTGGGTGTGGTGGTCGAGCGCAGCGTCGCCACCGACACCACGAACGCCGGCGACTACGGCTCGCTGAGCCTGCCTCCGATCTGATCGACATCCGAACCGAACCTGTTGGGGGGACACCACAATGACTGAATATCGCGTAGACCTCGCCCACTTGGACGACGTCACCACCCGCATGGAAGGGCTGAACGGTTTCGTCGCCGATTCCCTACGCGAAGTGGAGCAGCGTATCGCCGCCGTCCAAGGGAACTGGAGCGGTGTGTCCGCGGCCGCGCACGCCACCGCACACGCCGAATGGACCGCTTCCGCCGCCGAAATCCGCGACGGCCTGCAGAAGATGCGTGCCGCGGCCACCGCGGCACGCGCGCAGTACGAGGCGGCAGCGGCAGCGAATGCGGCCATGCTCGGTCGTGGCACCGGGGCCGCTGGGTGACCGTTCTCGATGTGGCGGTGCCGGTCTACTACGACACCGCGACCAAGCTCGCCGACGCCGCCGCCGGGTTCTGGGCTGCCGTCGATGCCGAATGGCCGAACATGGCCAAGGCCACCGACATGGCCGGAAGCTACTCGGATGCGAAGAAGTGGGGCGTCTCCTACGACAACCGGGCCGCGGAGATCCTGCGCATGGTCTCCAAAGTCGCCACCGCCGCCCACGGATACGCCCTGATCCTGCAGCAGATCGGCTACAACCACGAATGTGCCGAACACGGCGCCACCATCGGCGCCGGAGCTTTGCCCGTCCGGCCGACCGCGCCACTACCCCCGGTGATCGTGTGTCACATCCCGCTACCGTCGGCGGGTGGCCCCGGCAACGGCCTGGTCGATGAGGGCATCGGCTTGGCCGAGATGATCGGCATCATCGTGCCCGACGGCAACGCCACCACCATCAGCAATGCGGCCGATACCTGGGACCGCGTCCGCTCAGCGTCCGCCGTCGCCGGATTCCCCGCCGCGCTCGAGGCCGCTGCTGTCGCGTTCGACCGCATCACCGCGTTGGAATCTGCGTTCATCGATGAGGATCTGCGCGCCTTGAAGGGCGCGGCCGCTGCTGTCGTTACGGCCATGGCCGATTTGGCCGCATCCTGCCGCGATCACCGCGTTGCGCTGGACGAGCTGCGCGCCAACCTCAAAGTCCAGCTCGAGTCCATCCGTGATGCGCTGCTGACCGAACTGGCTATCAACGCCGCGATCTCGATCGCGTCGAGCTGGATCACCCTTGGCGCCAGCGCCGCTATCGGAGTAGCTGGTGCCGCGGCCATCTGCGCCCGCTACGCCCGCCCGATGCGGCTGCTCATCGAACGATGGCAGACCGAGCGCCGGATCGCCGCCGGGGTGAAGCTGGATGCCGATCTGTCGCGGCACGTGCGGGAAATGGAAAGGCTCGAAGACCTGGCTCCAGGCGGGCGACTCAAACCCAAACCGGACACACCGTCCGGGCCGCCGAAAAAGGAGCCTATCGAGCTGCCGAAAATCGAGCATCCCGAAGGCATTCCGAAGCCGGACCTACCGCGCGAAGACCTGGACGCAATCGCGCGCTACACCGGTTCCAGCGGTGAAATCAACGGCGCATTGCGCAGTGGCGAACCGCTGACCGCCGCGCAGGCCGCCGAGCGAGACGCGATCAATTCCGCGCTCGACAAGGCACCGGTTTATCAAGGGCCGGTGACCCGGCGCACCGACATGTCGCCGGAAGACCTGGCGAAATACCAGCCCGACGCCGTCATCACCGAGCACGCCGTTACGTCGTCGTCCGCTACCCCGGCCGCAGCGAAGGACCGGCCGATCGAATTTCAGATATGGTCGAATGACGGCCGGTACATCGGCCACCATTCGAGCGTTCCGGAAGAATTGGAGGTCGCTTTCAAAACCGATACTCCATTCCAGGTAGTCGACCGATTTCCGGGACCGGGCGGCCGCGAAATCATTCAAATGCGCGAACTTCCCCGAGACCTACCCCACTGACACAAAACGGAATGAGAGAAGACAATGCCGGAAAGAAAAAACGGGAAGACGTTCTACGCGCCTGGTGAGGTGCCCGTGGACATCTCCCAAGAAGAACTTGCCCGAATCAAAGCGGGATTCGCAGAATTCAACGCGCGGCGCGATGCCGTGCCACCCGAAGAGCAAATACATTTGCGGGACCGTTTCGGCGACGAAGACAAAATAGGGACCGACCAGGAAGCTCAGTATCGGGCCGACGTGGAGGAGCGGAAAAAACGCGGCGAGTACTGGGGGTGAGACTTCACCCCCATACAACGAGCCGGACCACCGCCACGCCACCGAATCCGAACATCCCAGCTGGTCAAACAGAGGGTAGCGGTGCGTGCTCGGGTCCAAGCGGTACCTCGAAACAGGCCGAAGACTGACCCCGCAACCGCCCGAACGGAGAACTCCCCCCGCTGGTCCTGGCGCCGGCAGGGGAGTTCTCCGTTTCAGGGGTGCTCTCATTCGGCGAGGGTGAGCTGGTGGCCGTGGTCTGGGCGGACGGTAGTGATGTACGAGCCGCTGACACCGCCGCGGCACTCGACCAGGTAGGCAACGATCTGGCTGTTGTCGGCGGGATGACGCTGCACACTGGCGATGATTCCTGTTCGCCGGATCGCGTCGGGGTGGCCGGGCTCGAGCGAGCGACCATCGCGGTCAGCCCACCACGCCACCCGATCCCCGGCATCGAACACGCATTCGATACTGCCACGTACTGGACGGTCTGGCGAGATAGGCTCACCGTCATGGTTCAGGTCGGTGACAAGGTGCTGCTGGTCGCGGGCGGAGCCTCCGTCTTTCAGGTCCTGGAACTAGACGACGAGGGCTACGCGATCGTCGAGTCCGTGCTTCTCGAGGCCGCGGGTAGGTATCCGTTCAGCGTTCGGGCTGATTCGCTGGTGCCCGCGCCGGAGGTGTAGCGCGCCACAATCTCGGTAGGTTCAGGCGTCTCTGGGGCCTTTGACCTTCCCGTCGCGAATGCGGGCGACGTATTCGCGGGTGAACTTCGAGTGTCGGCCGACGGCGCTAGGTCCCATGCCCTCGTCGAGTCCGGCCAGGATCTCGTTGAACAGCGCCTCTCGCGCGGATTCGTAGGCGTCGGCGGCCTTGTCGTAGGCCGTTCGGGCCTGCTCGATCCGGCGGGCGCGGTCGTCTTCGCTCATATCCGCACTATAGCCCCTGATGTTACCTGTGGTCGCGACCAGTGTTGACATACTGCGAGACGGTACCTAACGTGAACAGTGGTCGCAATCGCTGTTCGCTAACAGTGGTCACGCGACGGTTTGTTTCCGTCCCTCCTATCTCGGAGTCGGTCATGACGTTGACTTTCGATCCTTCCTATCCCGCTACCGAGCCCGACTACTTCGCCGCCGGTCCGCATGCCCCCGAGGTGGGTGACCGCACCCTGCGCGAGGAACACGCTGATATCTCGGTGGTCCTCGCGTTCGCGGTCGAGGCCATCCGCGCCAGCACGTTCGGGCAGCGCCGCCGGGCGCGGACGCTGCTGAGCGATGCGCAGGCCGTTCTGCCCACCGCGGTCGGGCAGAACGCGCAGACCTACCGGGCTGAGCTGGCCGCGCTGCGTGCGGTGCTGACCGGTGAACAACCAGACCCGACCCAGATCGCCTGGGGCAGTACCTACGAGGACTCCTGCGCCCGCGCCGAAGTCCGGGCACAGGCGCTGACACGACAGCTCGACGAGCCGCACCCGATGGTGCTGGAGTGGCTGCTGCGCGACGTCGGGGAGTCTGTAGGGCGCAAGCGGGCGCGGCGGATACTGCGCCAGCACCTGGTCTCCTACGGCATCGACCCCACCGACACCGAGACGGTCGCCGCGATCGAGCAGCGGCGACGCGACGGGAAGGGCACACCACACCTGGATGCTGAGGGGTATCTGGTGTACTTCGGTGCGTTGATGGGTCCGGGTGTCTACATGTGGCCCGATATGACCACACCGCTGACTGAGCTGGTTGGTGCCGATATCCCGTTGAGCTGGCGCGGATCCCGTGTCCTGTTTGCGGCCCGCGCCACCGATGTCGAGGTTTTCGCGGGTGCGTGGCTGGCTACGCTGACCCGGCTGATCGACCGTTGGATCGAGCGCATTCCGGCGGGTGTGCGATGAGCCTGCAATCGACGGTGTACTTCGCCGGATGGGGCGGGGACTCGCTGGGCTGGGAGCAGGTGCCCGGGATCGAGCTGCGGATCGCGGCGAACCACAACCCGGTCGCGGTGGCGGTGCACGAGCTGAACTTCCCTGGCGCGGAGCATCTTCCGCCCGGTGATGTGGAGAAGATTGTGCTGCAGGATCTGCCGCCGACCGAGCTGTTCTGGGCGTCTCCGGCGTGCCCGGCCTGGACCGACGCCAAGGGCGAGAAGCGCTACTTCGACCAGTCGAATCAGTACACGATGTTCGATACGGAACTCGGTGTCATCGAGGATCCGGACGCGTCCCGGTCGCGGGCCCTGGTCGAACAGATCCCTCGGTACCTGCGGTCGATGGCTGCGCGCGGACGCCCGGTGCTGGCCGGGGTGATGGAGAACGTTGTTCAGTGCCGACGCTGGGATGACTGGGGCCGTTGGATCGGTGAGATCCGGGAACTCGGCTACGAGACGCGGCTGATCGCACTGAACTCCGGGCATGTGCTGCCCCGTACCTGCCTGCCCGTCCCGCAGTCGCGTGACCGGCTGTATGTGGCGTACTGGATGAAAGCGTTGGGTCGCCAACCCGATTGGGACAAGTGGCTGCGCCCGAAAGCGTGGTGCGCGGGCTGCGATCGGATCGTCGATGCGCTGCAGGCGTGGAAGAAACCCGGCGTCGAGATGGGCCGCTACGGCATACGCCACGGCCAATACGTGTACCGGTGCCCGTCGAAGGCCTGCAAGTTCGCGATCGTCGAACCGATCACCACACCGGCCTCGGTCGCGATCGACTGGAACCTGCCGCCCGGCGCCCGGATCGCCGACCGCGACGAACCCCTCGCAGACAACACCCTCGAACGGATCCGGATCGGCCTGGAAAAGTTCGCGGGCACACCGATGCTCACCCCCGCCGGCGGGACATGGCGCACCGCCGCGACCAGCCTTACCGAGCCGATGCCTACCCGCACCACCCGCGAGACCGACGCCCTGGTGGTGCCGCCGCTGGTGGTGCAGACCAGCGGACGCGCCGCACTCACCGCCAACAGTGCCGGTCAGCCGTTGCCGACACAGACCTGCCGCCGCGAACTCGGTGTGGCGATCCCGCCATTCATCGCCGAGCTGCGCGGCGGCGGGAGCAAGAAATCGGCCCGCGGTATCGACCAGCCGTTGGCCACCTTCGCTGCGTCCGGGTTCCACCACGGCCTGGTCCAGCCACCCGGGGCCGAGCATCTGCTGGTGCCCTACTACCGCACCGGGCGCGCGCACCCGGTCGCCGAGCCGATGGGCACCTTGACCACCCGCGACCGGTTCGGGCTGCTCGGCATCGACCGCGAGCAGCTGCTCGGACAGTGCACGTTCCGGATGCTCGAACCGTCTGAGATCCGTGACGGGATGGCCTTCCCGGCGACGTTCAAGGCGTTGGGCGACAAGCGGACCCAGGCCCGCGGCTACGGCAACGCCGTCACCCCCGCAGCAGCCGAAGTCATCGGCTGCGCCCTCGTCGAAGCCATCACCGGCGAGCAGATCGAAAGGACCCTCGCATGACCGGCATCGAATGGACCGACACCACATGGAATCCCGTCACCGGCTGCGACCGCATCAGCACCGGCTGCGACAACTGCTACGCCCTGACCATGGCCAAGCGGTTGAAAGCGATGGGATCGGCGAAGTACCAGCGCGACGGCGACCCCCGCACCTCCGGGCCCGGGTTCGCCGTCACCCAGCACCCAGACGCCCTCGCCATCCCGCTGCGCTGGCGCGACCCACGCATGGTGTTCGTGAACTCCATGTCCGACCTGTTCCACGCCAGAGTCGATGAGGAATTCGTCCGGGCCGTCATCGACGTCATCGCCGCCACCCCGCAGCACACCTACCAGGTGCTGACCAAGCGGCCCTCGCGGGCGCGGCGCCTGGCCTCCGAGCGGGGTTTGGTGTTCCCGCCGAACCTGTGGCTGGGCACCAGCGTCGAGAACGGCGCGGTCACCCACCGCATCACCGACCTGCTCGCCACACCTGCCGCAGTGCGGTTCCTGTCGTGCGAGCCGCTGCTGGGCCCGATCGACCTCGACCGGTTCCTGTTCACCGGCACCTGCACCGACGGCTGCAGGTGCCGCTGGCCTGACGACGCAGACCGGTTCGAGTGCGGATGCGGCGGCGAATGCTCCCAATGGCGTCCCGAACCGGCGATCGACTGGGTCATCGTCGGCGGGGAATCCGGACCAAAAGCGCGACCTATGCACACCGACTGGGTGCGCGACCTGCGCGACCAGTGCGTCGAGGCCGGGACCGCGTTCTTCTTCAAACAGTGGGGCGGGCGCACCCCGAAATCAGCCGGCCGCGAACTCGACGGCCAGATCTGGAACCAATTCCCGCAGAACAGGAGCACATCATGCCGAGGCTGATGTCGGTCTCCCTGACCGAGGACGCGGTCCGCGACCGCCGTAAGACCGTCACCCGCCGCATGGGCTGGCTCGCACTGACGCCGGGAACCCGGTTGACTCTGTGCCGCAAGGTCATGGGCCGCAAGCCTGGGGAGCCGCTGGTGCGCATCGTCGACGTCGAAGTCCTCGACGTGCGGCGTGAGCGCCTAGCCCTCATCGGTCCGGAGGACGTGGAGGCCGAAGGGTTTCCGGGCATGACACCGGAGGAGTTCGTCGAGTTCTTCTGCCGCAGCCACAAGGGCTGCACCCCGGACACGTTCGTCACCCGGATTCGGTGGCGGTACCTCGACTGATTTGGGATAGAAAACGGCCCCGGAACTCGCTAGGCGGGTTCCGGGGCCGTTCGCTGTCGGCGGGGTTCTATTTGCGCAGGGTGACCCATCCGAGGGCGATCTGTCCGGACTGCATCGCGGTGAGGAAGTCCGCTACGACCACGAAGTGTTCGCCCGGGATGTAGGCGCTGGTGACACCGAGCGCTACGCCGCGGCGGGCGAGGATCGACTCGCGCAGCCCGTCAGGTGTGGTCTCGAATTCCCAGGTCTGCACGGTGCGTTCCAGGGTCACCGTCAGCAGCCCGTTCGGGTGTAGCTGTGCGTAGGCGTCGGGAACTGGCTTAGGCACCGATACGCCGGTGAGGCCGCAGTAATCGCGGTAGTGGCCCATGGTGGCCACGGTCCACCCCGAAGCCTCAGGTTTGAGCAGCACCTGTTCCAGCGACGGGTTCACCAGCATCGTGGGCAGCGGATCCGGCCTACCGTCGACTTCTGTCGGCAGCATAAATGCCAGGGTGCGGTAGGACAGGTGGTCTTGCCGCGTCACGTTCAGCAGGCCTTCGTTCCACGAGGGTGCCCGGCAACCAGCGTGGTGCAGCGACGCTGCCGCCATCACCGTCAGGTCGTTGACCACCAGGGCCGGGACCTCCGGACCGAAGGGGTGCCCGCAGCTCTGGCAGTCCACCGGCCATAGGTGCTCGCCGATGCGGTGCAGACTGTCTGTGCCGATGCGGTCTTTGATGTCCTTGTTGACCCGGAACGGGAACGTCGCGGTGTCCTGGAACATGAGTATGTTCCCCCTGTCTTGGAAGTTGTTGCGCCGCCACCCCTTTGACGACGACACCTCAAGGCAGTATGCGGTTCTGCTCTGACACAAACACCGGAACCACCTGAAGCGCTCTGATCTGTCGGACCGGCCGGACATACTCGGACCGGCAGGGCTACTACGAGCGCGAGGGGGTTGGTGTGAGTTTCCGAGACTGGTTGGGACGCAAGGACAACGACATCCAGTTGGACGAGGATGTGGCGCGGTTCATCGACCCCTACGACGATGTCGACCGGATCCAGGACGGTGACAAGGTCGCGGTGGATCTGGGTGCGGTGTTCGAGAAGACCAGAGTGGTCATGCAGCGCATCGAGATGGCGCCACAGGAGGCGATCCGGCTCGACAGCATCACCAGCCCGGAGACCTGGTATGCGGTCGTGCAGGCCGGGCTCGCTCCGATGGTGGTCTCCCACATCGCCACCACCGCCCGCGAGATCGTCGCATTCCGGCACCCGTGGCTGTTCGACGACCGCGAATTCGACATCGAACACGCGGACCCGCTCGCCGGCGCGGAGGTCGTCGGGACCGTCGACTACAGCGAGCTGCCCGCGGCCAAGAAGGTTCTCGATGACGAGTTCAACGGTCGCCC